>NZ_CAPS01000048.1 GCF_000333955.1 Rhodococcus sp. AW25M09 | reverse complement strand
GGCCCAACCGAACATTCCGCGGTTCATCGTCACCGGAGCGGAGATGTCACCGGTCATGAGCGCGAACAGCACGGCCGTGTCCGTATCGGCCTCGTCTCCTGCGAAGGGCCGCACCCACAGTCGAATCTCTGCCTCGCCCTGCTCGCCGGTCAGGAAGTTCGCCGACGTCGGATCGATACGCATGTCGCAGCCCTCGGCGAGATGCACGATCGACGCCATCGGGTGATCGCCCGCCACCGCGAGGGTGCCGGTGGGAGGTTCGACGGACATCGACGCCAACGCTGTCGGCGTCTCGTGGCGTGGCTGATCGGAATCGGGCAGACCGAGGGTGACCACGGCTCGCACCGCAACGCGCCCGGCCTGAGTCATCTCGACGTCGACACTGCAGACCTGGCGACCACGCTTGCGCACCACCGTCGTCAGTGCCACCTCGCCGGGATCGGGCGCCGCCAGATAGCTGACGCTGACCGCCAGGGGTTGCATATCGGATTGCTCGGGTGCGGTGCGCACGATCTGCTGACGAGCTGCTGCAGCACAGACGGCGAGCATCGCCCCGCCGTGCACCTTGGGGCCGATGGTCCAGATGGAGTCGATCGCGCCGACGAACGACGCGGTATCGGAGTCGACGTCGACCGCAACGAGGGTGGTGGCGGCGCGGAACGGGCTGGGGCTGGCAGAACTCATTCCGATCAACTTACCGGCGACCTCAGGACAGGTGTGCGCGGGCGAACTGCAGCGCCTGATCGAGCATCGAGGAACGCTCGGGCACCGTCCGCGCGTTCTGGGTGTTGATCTCGATGACCGCCTGACCCTCGAAACCGCGGCGTACCAGTTCGGTGCACACCTCCACACACGGCTGACTACCGTGCCCGGGAATCAGATGCTCGTCCACGGACGCGCCTCGGCCGTCGGCCAGATGCAGGTGCGCAATGCCCTCGCCCATCCGATCGAGCATGTCGAGGGCGTCCGATCCCGCGGTGGCGGTGTGCGAGAGGTCGAGGGTGTAGTGATCGTGTCCGACGTCCGTCGGGTCGTACGACGGTGAGAACGCCGACAGCGCCGCCCCGGGACCGCCTCGTCGCTCGAGTCGCTGAGCGGATTTCTCCTTGCGCCCGAAGAACCGGTCGGCACGCATCGGGAACATGTTCTCGACGGCGACCACCACGTGCGAGTTGGCTTCGAGCTCGGCGACCTGATCGGCGAAGCCGTCGCTGTACCTGCGTTGCCAGCGGAACGGCGGATGGACCACGACCGTTGCCGATTCCAGCTTCTCGGCCACCTCCACCGAGCGGGCGAGCTTAGTGACGGGATCCGCTCCCCAGACCCGCTGCGAGATCAGCAGACACGGTGCGTGGATCGCCTGAACCGGCATCGAGTACTCCCGCGAGAGTGCGGCGACTGCGTCGACGTCCTGGCTGATCGATTCGGCCCACACCATCAGTTCGACGCCGTCGTATCCGAGTTCGGCCGCATAGCGAAACGCTGCTTCGGTGTTCTGCGGGTACACCGAGGCCGTGGACAGGCCGATCTGTATTCGGTTCGCGACCATCGTTCCGGCTCAGCCGGTACTGAGCTGGAAGGCGAGCGGACCGAGCGTCACGAACACACCCACGGCGATCGCGATGACGATCGATATCAGGTCATCGGTGCGTCGCAGAATTCTCACCACCGCCACGAGGCCGACGATGACCAGCACCGACAGCACCAGCGCGACCCAGGGCAACACGTCCCACAGTTGCTCGAAGCCCTTGAACAGCAATGCGCCGACCACGATCGCCACCACAGCCTGGCCGATGAGCACCAGCCATTGCCTGATGGCGCCGCCCTTGCTCTTGGTGGCCGGCGCGCGGCGGCCGGATCGAGTCGGTGCACCCGCATCGACGGCCTCGGTATCCGGCGCGAGAGCGTCCTCGGACTCGGGGGTCTCCACCGCCTCGGGGGCAGCAGACGTGCTGGGCTTCTCGATGGATACGCGCTTGCCCGCCGGGGCTGATGTGACGTCGTCGGCACCCTGAATACGCGGAGACATCGCAGTCTTGGCCAGGTCGTCGACATCGATGACCGCTTCGCGCGGGGTGACGTCGGTGTTCGGTTCGGCCTTCTCGACCTGCCGCGGTGCCTGGAATCCGGCAGGCCGCCGGGGCCGTGATTGCTCGGCTGCGGTCGATCCGTACGGCGGCCGCTCCGGCGTAGCCTTTGTGCTTTCGGGCGTGGATGCGGCTGCGGAGCCGGCTCCGGCCGGACGTAGGCCGCGTTCGGTGTCGTCGTGCGACCGATTGAGCAGGTCACCGGCAACCGTGGTGGATCCGGACAGCAATTCCGGCTCGGGCTGCTGCTTCTCGCGTCGGCCTGCCGGTTGAAATGGAGTCGGCCGAGCGGTCTGCGGCCGCGCCGGTTGCGACCGGGAAGAAACAGGAGCGGGCACGTCGTCCTGCGCTGTGCGGTCGTCGTGCTCGACTCGCGCAGCGTCGGGCGTATCGGTCTCGGTTGCGGGAGGGGCCGGCGTCTCGACCACCGGGGCGCTGCGACTGCCCGGCGCGTCGCGGATTACCGGAATTTCACCGGTCAGCTCTGAGACAGAGATTCCACCCTTGACGCCGCGGCGACGGCGGCCGCCGGTATTCAAGTTCGACTTCTGGCCGTTTCTAGCCAGCAGCTCGGCGACCGAGATCTGTCCGGTGTCTTCCGGGTTGGCATCGCTCATCTCGAACTCCCCACCAGATCGCCGTCTGTTTCGGTGTCCAGCTTCCGCACAATCAAACCTTCCCTCGGCGCCCATGGGCAGATGTCGCAGGACTTCACCGACAATGCCCTCATGCTCGCCTCCGCTGTCGATGCCTGGGCCACCAGCCGTGGTGGCCTGACGCCTCTCAATTCTGCACGGTCGCCGGCCGATATCCGCGATCCCAAGGCTCCGATTCGCCACGAGCCGCTCACGGAGGGCGCTGCACCGATCATCCGATCGAACGAACGACATGTCGTCGACGTTCCCAAGGCGCGGGCCGAAGCTGCCGTGCTCGGGCTCGTCTCGGTCGCGTCGGTGCCGCGATGGAGATCCACGACAAGCGGACGCAACGCGTTGCTGCCGACGTCGAGCACCCCTAATCGCACATGCCCACGGTACTGGGTCTACCGTCGTCGTTTGTGACAGCAGGTCGTGAGCAGCCACCGTTCGCTGCAGAGGTCGAGATGGATTTCCCCAGAGAATGGGTCGAATTCCCCGACCCCGATAATTCGGAACACGTCATCGCCGCCGATCTGACGTGGCTGTTGTCCAACTGGACCTGTGTGTTCGGCACTCCGGCATGCCAGGGAACCGTCGAGGGCAGACCCGACGACGGCTGTTGCTCCCACGGCGCTTTTCTGTCCGACGAGGACGACAAACGCAAGCTCGACGAGTCGGTGAAGTTGCTCACTCCGCAGGACTGGCAGCTGATGGACAAGGGTCTGGGCAAGAAGGGATACGTCGAGTTCGACGATCTCGACGACGAGCAGTCCCTCCGCACGCGCCGCTACAAAGGTGCATGCATTTTCCAGAATCGTCCGGGGTTCGCCGGGGGCATCGGGTGCGCGCTGCACTCGATGGCGCTGCGCAAGGGCATCGAACCGCTCGAGGTCAAACCCGATGTGTGTTGGCAGCTGCCGATCCGACGCACCCAGGACTGGGTGACGAGGCCCGACGGCTCCGAGATCCTCAAGACCACGATCGGCGAGTACGACCGCCGTGGCTGGGGCGAGGGCGGACTGGATCTGCACTGGTACTGCTCCGGGTCACCCGATGCGCACGTCGGCTCCAAGCAAGTGTTCGAGTCCTACAAGCCGGAGCTGACCGAACTACTCGGCAAAGCCGCTTACGACGAACTGGCATCGCTGTGCAAGCGTCGCCGCGGCCTCGGTTTGATCGCGGTGCACCCGGCCACTCGTGAGGCCCAGCGCCGTTAGTGCGGCTTCGCCGCATGTGCGTGGAACTTCGTAGCCCGTCACGAAGTTCCACTCACATGCCGCAGGCTCTACCCTTCGAGCTTGTAGCCCAGTCCCCGCACTGTCACCAGGTGCTCCGGCTTGGCCGGGTCGGACTCGATCTTCGAGCGCAGTCGCTTGACGTGGACGTCGAGAGTCTTCGTGTCACCCACGTAGTCGGCTCCCCACACGCGGTCGATCAACTGACCACGCGTGAGCACCCGGCCGGAATTGCGTAGCAGGTACTCGAGCAGATCGAATTCTTTGAGCGGCAATGTGATCTGTTCGGATCCGACCATCACGACGTGGCGTTCGACGTCCATCCGCACCGGGCCGGCTTCGAGCACCCCGGTATCGACTCCGCTGTCCATCTCGGCATCGGAGCCGCGGCGCAGTACCGCGCGGATGCGAGCAATGAGCTCGCGGGCGGAATACGGCTTGGTGACGTAGTCGTCAGCTCCCAGTTCGAGGCCGACCACCTTGTCGATCTCGCTGTCGCGCGCGGTCACCATGATGACGGGAACGCCTGAGCGCGAACGCAATTGCTTGCACACGTCGGTGCCACTCATACCGGGGAGCATGAGGTCGAGCAGCACGATGTCGGCGCCGGCTCGATCGAATTCCGCGAGTGCCGACGGTCCGTCTCCGACGACGGTGGCCTCGAAGCCTTCCTTGCGAAGCAGGAAGGCCAGTGGATCGGCCAACGACTCTTCGTCTTCCACGATCAGAACGTTGGTCACTGATTCTCTCTTTCTGTAACCGAAGCGTCGTCTTCTTCTTCGAAGTACGCGGGGATCTGGAGGGTGAAGGTGGATCCGGTGCCCAGCTTGCTCCACAGCGAGATGCTGCCGTTGTGGTTGGCTGCGACGTGTTTGGCGATGGCCAGGCCGAGGCCTGTGCCGCCGGTGGCCCGCGACCGAGCTTTGTCGACGCGGAAGAATCGCTCGAAGACGCGTTCCTGGTCCTGCTTGGCGATGCCGATTCCGCGGTCGGTGACGGCGAACGCCACGTGCGAGCCCCGCAATGCTCGGCTGACCGAGACGGGCGAGCCATCGGAGGAGTACGCGATCGCGTTCTGGATCAAGTTGGCCAGCGCGGTGACCAACAGTGCTTGATCGCCGAGTACTTCGAGCCCGCTCGGATGGTCGGTGGTCACGGAGATGCCGGCGTTCTCGGCGGCGAGCTTGGACCTGTCCATCGCTTCGTTGACGACGGTATCGACGTCCACGACCTCGAGGTCGGGCAGTTTCTCGGCTCCCTGCAAACGAGAGAGTGCGATCAGTTCGGTCACCATGTTGCCCAGCCGCTTGGACTCGGCGACGACCTTGCCGCCGAAGTGCCGGACGGAATCCGGGTCGTCGGCGGATTCGAGCAGTGCTTCCGCGAGCAGGCTCATCGCGCCGACGGGCGTCTTGAGTTCGTGGCTGACGTTGGCCACGAAGTCCCGACGGGTCGCTTCCATGCGGACCTGCTCGGAATCGTCGTCGGCGAACAGCACGACGAAGCGCTTGTCTTCTTTGCTGAGCAGACGTGCGACGCATCGGACGGCGATCTTGTCGCGGCCGGTCCTGGGGTTCTTCGAGCTGAGGTCGACTTCGACGGTGCTTCCGTCACCGAGGACCTTGAGAACGGCGTCCCAGGCTCTGTCGTCGATAGAGCGGTTACGCACCAGACCCAACTCCTCGGCGCGCGGGTTGAACAGCACGACGTCGTGAAATTGGTCGACGACGGCGATGCCGCTCTCCGAGGCGAGGACGATCAGGTCCAGTACCTGCGACATCGTCAGACCGGAGGTGACTCGGCGGCGCTCCGAGTGTCGAGTATTGAGGTACGGGATCAGAACACCGCCGACGAGGTATCCCACGAAGGCCGCGGCGATTGCCAGTAATACGGCCGATGCGACACTCACACCGGAATCGTACGTTCGATGGACGGGTCACATACGCAGGGTGCAGGCATTTCCCTGGTCGTCATAGTCCTCGTCGACAGTGTTCTTCGATCGTTCACCTGCAGTTCCGACAAAACGTCGGTTCAGGCGTGGTGAAGCTACTTGCCGCCCTGATTCGCAACGGCAGCTGCGCCTGCGGCTGCGGCTTCGGGATCGAGGTACGTCCCGCCGGGGTTGGTGGGCTCGAGCTTCCCGTCCACCTCGGTGAGGTCGTACTGCAGCGGAATACCGGTGGGGATGTTGAGTTCGGCGATATCGGAGTCGGAGATCCCGTCGAGGTACTTCACGAGCGCGCGCAGCGAGTTGCCGTGCGCGGCGACCAGGACGTTCTTACCGGCCTTGAGATCGGCGACGATCGTCTCCTCGAAGTACGGGATGAGCCGCTCGACCACGTCGGCGAGGCATTCGGTCAACGGAACGTTGTCCAGATCGGCGTACCGCGGATCGGCGTCCTGGCTGTGCTCGCTGCCGATCTCGATGGCCGGCGGCGGGGTGTCGTAGCTTCGACGCCACAGCATGAACTGCTCGTTGCCGAATTTGTCCTTGGTCTCGGCCTTGTTCAAGCCCTGCAGCGCGCCGTAGTGCCGCTCGTTCAGACGCCAGTCGCGGACGACCGGAATCCAATGCCGATCAGCGGCGTCCAGCGCGAGATTGGCGGTACTGATCGCACGCCGCAACAGCGAGGTGTACAGCAGGTCGGGCAGGATTCCTGCCTCGGTGAGTAGCTGACCGGCGCGTCTGCCCTCGGCCTCACCTTTCTCGGTCAGTCGCACGTCCACCCAACCGGTGAACTGGTTGGACGCATTCCATTCGCTCTCGCCGTGACGAAGCAGGATCAGGGTTCCGATACTCATGTGGTCAGTTTCTCATGTTCCACGCGTGTTGGCCCGCGTGCGACGAGGACCGCGACCACGACGATCATGACGACGGCGGTGAGGGTGATCGGGATGGGGATGAGGGGATCGAAGAGCACCAGAACCGCCCCCAGCGGAACCGCGGTATTGACGACGCGGTCGGCGTTGGCCCGGATGGCGACCAACCACACTCCGAGTACGAACACCGCGATCGGGATCGTCACGGTGAACGACCCGCCGACGGCCCCGAGCTCGCTGTGCTCGGTGAGCACGTCGATCTCGACCTCGATGCCGGCCGAAAACGCGCCTGCGGCAGCGAAGATGAAGTAGTGCGTGTACCCGTAGACCAGTGAGTTGCCGAATGTGCCGATTGCCCGGTGATGCGGGGGCCAGAAGTAGATCCACCAGAAGCTGGCGGTCACCATGAGCGTGAGCACCGATATCGAGATCAGCGGCGCAAGGGCCGTGTCGTCGTGCAGGGCTTCGATGATGGCGTTGGCCGAGGCGAGCAGACTTTCGCCGAGCAGAATCAGCGTGAACAGCCCGTATCGCTCGGTGATGTGATGCGGGTGCCACGGGGTGGGGCCTCCGTTCCGTTCGGCGATCAGCGGAACCGACATTTCCGCCGCCACCAGCACGAAGAACACGATGATGGCAGCCGTGCCGTCGAGCAGCACCCACCAGAGAATCCACAGAACCTGGACGCCCGCGATCCCCACCGCATAGGTCAGGGCGGTCTTTCTGTGTTCACTCGACCGTGATGCCCGTAGCCACTGCGTCACCATTGCCACGCGCATCACGACGTAGCCGAGCACCACGATGGCAAAGTCTTGGTCCACGAACGCCGATTCGATTCCGGCAGCTAGCACCAGAACACCAGCCATCTGCACGACGGTGAGGATGCGGTACAGCCAGTCGTCGGTGTCGAACGAGGTGGCGAACCACGTGAAGTTCATCCACGCCCACCAGATCGCGAAGAACACGAGCGCGTAGCTGAGCAGACCGTCGGCCACATGGTTCTCGGTGAGAGCGTGATGCAGCTGGACAGCCGCGATGCTGACGGCGACCACGAACACGAGGTCGAAGAACAGTTCCAGTGGACTCGCTGACCGATGGGGTTCGTTCGGATCACGCGGTCGCATCGGCACCAGACGGGCGGCGGAGAGATTCACGATCGCAGACTAAGCGATCCGATTCGCGAATGTTGTCCAGGTTTTGTTGCCGCGCGCCCACGCTCATCTCGGAGCATGGGCGCGCGGTCGGGGAAAAGGGTGTGAGGTTGCGGCGTACTACCTCGTGGGGCTGTTGATCACCCGCAGTTGGACGGTGCCGGCTCTCCTCGGAATCGTGCGTCCACGTAGGCGTAGGCCTCGGGCAGTCCGACGAGTGAACCGCTGAAGTGCTCCGCCAGTGGATACGCCCTGAACTGCACCGTGGCTCCGGCCGCGCAGTAACGGTCGACTGTTTCCTTCACCGGCGCGAAGGGGGTGATGAAGTCGTTGATTCCATGCCAGATGTACACCGGGGCCGTCGGGACGCCTTCGTAATCGACGAGACTGTTCTTCTTCAATACCGCCTGCGCGGAGGGCAGCGATGCGATGTCGACATTCGACAGATCCCGGGCGCTCTTGAATGCTCCGCCGATGATGATGGGACGCCTGCATTGGTTGCTCACCTGATCTCGCAGTGCCAGGCCCGCCGCGTTGAGGTTCTCCGAGACGGGGAACTCGGTCGGGTATTCGCGCTCGAGTCCCAGAGATGCCGCGAGTGCCATTCCGAAGGCGGGGTGCGGAATCGCGCTGTAGCCGAGATTTTTGGCAATCAATTCCAGGTCGGCAGGAGTTCCGCCGTGCACGCTGGCCACGATGTTCAGCTCGGGGGCGTAGGTGGGTGCCATCGCACCGGCCCACGATGTTGCCAGCGCACCGCCGGAGTAACCCAGCAGAGCGACGGGGCTGTCCTTCAGCGGCAACTGCTCGAAGTTCTGCACAGCCCGAACACCGTCGAGCGTCAACCGACCTTCGTACTCCGCGGCGCCGTAGGCACCGTTCGGGCCCAGGTAGTCCGGAACTGCAACTGCCCAGCCGCGGGCGACCATGCCGAGGTACAGGCTCGGAGCTTCACCGATCTCGTAGGTGAAAAGGCCATGCGACGGTGCACATTTGACGCCCAGAGCGTTGATCACGGCCTGGTAGGACACCAATGGCGTTCCTTCGCCTCTACCTCGGGGCATCAGCACAGTGGTCACCGCAGCAACCGGCGCACCGGCGGAGTTGCTCGACCGATACTTGAGCTGCCAGATGTCGGTGTTGGGATACATCCACGCGTCCGCGCGGCGGCTCTCCAGAATGTCGCCCGGGGCGTAATCGGCGATGTCTGCGGGTGCCGCGTAGAAGATGTCCGGATCGGGAATCGTCGGAGCCGGCGCAGCCGATGCTGTTGTGCCCGAGGCCAACAGGGACGCGCACAGTGCCACGAGGATGGACCCCATGGCAACGAGTTTTCTGGTCAAGGCGAGCCTTTCGGTGTTTTCTGAATAGATCGTCACGGCACTGTGGGTAGGGAAATTCGATTGATCGGATCCGACGAGGCAATAGTGACGTCTGCTGGTCCGGGGCCACCGGCGAAGGATGGATCCGATGCGGTGATCTCGACGGCGATGCGATGGTCACGGTCGAATCGGTGCACGATGCTGGGAAGCGAAATCGTGACGGGCTCGGCAGTTCCGGTCACGACAGCCGGTGCCACCAGTCCGTGAATCGGACTCCGAGTGCCGTTCGGTGCCACGTCGAGCACGCTGACGAACACCGTGGCGGGACCTGTCGTCGTCGGACTGATGGACAACTCGGGTGCCCCCACGACGTCGATGGGGTCGGCCAGCGGCGGGGTCGACCAGCTCGCGGCTGAACCGGGTAGAGAGACACGTGGAACGGGAACTTCTGCTGCGATGTTCGGAAGTCCCAGAGTGGTGTGCATGGGCGAGCCCGCATCCCGAATCGTCTGCGACCATGGGCCACTGGCTGCACCGCTCTCGGACAACGTGCCGTCCGCCAATTGGAAGGTGCGTCTGTCCCCGATGGGAAACGTGCTCGACTCCACGTACGCCGGTGATGCCACACCGCTGTAGGGAACCCAGTCGCGGAAGTAGGTGAAGGCGGGCCCGGGGTCGACATCTCGATCCTTCAGATGCCGGTCGAGCCAATTGCCCACGAGGGCCGCCTCGTGCTGGGTGAAGGGGTCGGGTGCTTTGATGTCGAACTCCCCCGGATAACCCTTTCGATCGTTGTGTCCCCACGAGTGCCAGACCATCGACGTTTCCACTCCGCGCGCCCGCAGGGTCTCGAACGTGGCGGCTGCCTCGTCGAGGCTGAACAGTGAGTCCTTCTGGCCCTGTGTGAGCAGAACCGGGACGTCGACGCGATCGAGATAGTCGACGGGTGAGACGTGACGCATGGCTGCCAAAGTTGCCGGGTCCAGCTCCCGGTTCGCAGCGAACGCGTCGGCGGCGTCGCACACCCACTGCGCATAGTTCGGGCAGCCCTGCGCCCGAGCCGGATCGGTGGCGTAGCCGACCGGTCCGGTCAACACGGCACCTGCCGCAAGAAAGGCCGAACCGAACACGCTCTTGACCGGTCCCACCGGCCTGCGTCCGGTCGCCTCCGGTGCCAGCGAATGCGCCAGATCGTTCCACGTGATCATCGACGCCACCGTGTCCAATCGCGGATCCATCGATGCCGTCGCCAATCCCGTTGCGCCGGCGTAGGACCCACCCAGGTAGCCGACGCGGGGATCACCCGGTTCGTCGAGCCGAACCACGTCGAGCGCCGGTGCCGGAACGGTCCGCGCGGGATCGGTGAAGACTCCTGCGTTCGCACCGGCCAGATAACCGATGAGAGCCGAGCCCACCACCCCGTCGTAATCAGGATCGGCGAAGTAGATCTTGCATGTCGAGCCGCCGAATCCGAGCGCAGAGTACGACAGAACCACGTAACCGTAGGTCGCGAATGTCGCGGCGGCACCCGCTTGATCGTCCTTGGATCCGCCGAACCCGTTGCTCGTCAGGATGGCCGGAGCTCGGCTGTCGGGCCCCAGCCCCGTCGGCACGTAGATGTCGCCCACCACCGTGCAGTGCTGGTCGCGCGCAGGGCCGACTGCGATGTCGAAGTATCGAGTCCGCACCGAGAAGTCACCGAACGACTGGGGTGCCAGCACCGGCAGCTCCGCAGCATGAGCCGGCGTCGACGCTGCGACCACCGCTAGTGTCGTTGCCCCGACGACGGTTGCGAGCCACTTCATCGGAGGCAGTTCGTCGGCGGCGCGACACCCCGAAACCTGTTGTCCAGGAACGTGAGCGCAGCCGGTAGCCCCTCGAATGCTGCCTGAATGTGCTGCGGCGCATGAACGACGTCGAACTGCAGTGTCGCCCCGCTCGCACAGTATCGAGCGGCGGTGTCTCGCAGGGCGACGATCGGAATCAGTGGGTCGTTGTCACTGGCCCAGAGGAAAGTCGGTGCCGTGGGCACACCGGCGTACTTCACCAGACTGTTCTCGTCGATGATCTGCTGCGCCTCGGGGCTGTCCACCAGCGAGGTGTTGGTCGAGACGGCCAGTGCGCTCTTGAACGCACCGGTAGCGAGAATCACCGGCGTGCAGGCGTTCGAGACCTGATCCTTCAGGGCAAGACCAGTGGGATTGAGTTGAGCCGAGATCGGCAAGCGGTCCGGGTATTCACGCTCGAGTCCGAGAGCTGCGGCGAACGCGAGACCGAATGCCTGATGCGGTTGGAACCCGAGCGCACGAGCGATGTTGTCGAGATCGGCGGGCACGCCTCCTGCTGCAGCGCCGACGATGTTCAGCTCCGGCGCGTACGTGGGAGCAAGCGCTGCGGCCCAGGCCGTCGCCATTCCGCCGCCGGAGTACCCGGCCATACCCACCGGACTGGTCGCCAGCCCGAGTTCGGGTACACGCTGCGCGGCGCGGACACTGTCGAGGGTGATCTGACCACCCAACTTCGCTGCGCCATAGGCACTCTTGGGCCCGAGGTGATCCGGTACCACGACGGTCCATCCACGCACCAGAGCCAGGTTCAGAAATTCACGTTCCTGCACACCGGTCGTCAGATCGGCACCGAACAGCGTTTCCGATGGTGCGCACTGCAACCCGAGTGCGTTGACGAAGGGCTGATACGACAGCAGTGGCCCACCGGGAGCGCGGTTGGCCGGCGCGAGAACGGTTGTCACCGCAGCGATCGCGTCTCCTCTGGAATCGGACGACCGATAGTGAATCTGCCAGACGTCGGCTCCGGGATACAGCGGACTGGTGAAGCGCCTGGTGCCGACGACGTCGCCGTTGCTCTTCCCGGTCAGGTCTGCGGGCGCGGCATACAGGGTGCCCGGGGCCGGTATCGGATCGTTGGGTGCGGCCGATGCGACGGGTGCAGAGACGAACAACATCGACATCAGCCCGACGGCGGCCGTCAGGGTCAAGAGGGTGCGGCGCATGAGGTGACTCTTCTCGATTTCGTTCGGCCCGGCCAATTCGAGAGGCCGGGTTTCCTCGGATTGTGTTGCAGATAAATACATTTCGTTCGCGATATCGGTCAGGGAGATCTCTGGGGTGCCATCAGCGGCACTCGCGCGACTTCGGTAGGGACGCGGTCACCTCGCGGGAGCGCGACGGCGACTGCGGTGGCCACGGCCATGGTGGCGGCCAGCCCGAACAGCACCGTCTGCTGGGACGCAAGGTAGTCGGACGCGACCGGTTGCGCGGGAAGCAGTGCGAAGTACACGGCACCGGCGATTGCAGTACCCACCGCAGACCCGATCTGTTGGACCGTCGGCATGATCCCCGTGGCGGAACCGATTGTGTCCGGCCTCACCCCCGCGACGATGGTGCTCTGCAGCGGCGCAATCACCGAACCCAGGCCGACACCGACAAGGGCGAGCGGAACAGCCAGCCACCAGGCGAAACTGGCGCGTCCCATCTCCTCGGTGGCTGCGCCGAGTACCAACAGCGCCACCCCCATGGTCGCCGCACCTGCGGCCACCGACCGTGAGTCCCAGCGCTGGAACGACATCGGAGCGACCAACGACGCTGCTACGGCTCCGAGCGCGAAGGGCACGGTGATCAACCCCACCGTCGACGCACTGTCACCCAGACCGGTCTGCAACGTCACCGACATCGTCAGAACGAATCCGGTGAAGGTGCCGTACACCAGAGCCGAGACGACGCAGCCGTACGAGAATCCCCGCTCGGCGAACACACTCGTATCGACCATGACATGCGCTCCGGCGGCGCGTCTACGCCGTTCCCACACCGCGAACACGGCCAGCAGAGCCAGGCCGATGCCGCAGGCGGGCACTGCAGCAAGAAGGCTCGAACTCGCGATGATCGGGTAGACGATCAGCAGGGCACCGATGGACCACAGCATGACGCCGACCGGATCGAACCGACCGCCGGTACCGGACTGGACGTACTGGGAACCGACGTCGACGTACCGGTGGCCGATCGCAATCGCGATCGCAGCGATCGGGATGTTGATCAGAAATATTGCTCGCCAACCGGTTCCGAAGATGTCGAGGTGCATCAGGACCGCGCCGATGGACGGGCCGGCGAGGCCTGCGAGCCCTGCGATACCGCCGTACAAGGCGAACGCTGTGGTACGCCGCGACCCGGAGTAGGTTGCGGTCACGATGGCCACGGTCTGGGCCGACATGGCCGCGCCCGCAACCCCTTGCAGAACCCGAGCGAAGATCAACAGCTCGATGGTGGGCGCGTACGCGCACAGCACCGACGTCGTCGCGAACATCGCAGTGCCGACGACAAAAGTGTTTCTGCGACCGAATACCTCACCTATTCGCGCCATCGTGAGGAGCGCGCACGCAAAGGCGAGCAGATACGCCGCTGGAACCCAGACTTGCTGTGCACCAGTTCCGTCGAGGTCCCGAGCGATCGTCGGCAGTGCAACAGTGACGGCGGTGACGTCGATCATCTGCATCGTCACTGCCAGCAAACAGGCGCACAGCGTCGCCCACGAGCCGCTGCGTCGGTGCGTCATACCCTGCTGACATCCGGAAGCTCGTGCGCGAAGTGGCTCGCGTCGGGAAGCTGCGGGGCATAGTCGCCCGATTCGACCACGGAGGAGTAGATCTCGGAGATCTTGGCGAAGTAGAGGTCGATCGAACGGTCGGCCTCGTCCGTTCCCGGGTACAGAAATTCCACGCCGGTGTGGTCTTCGAATCGGTTGATCCACATGAAGACTTCCTCGGAGCTGCCGCGGTTTCCGTAGAGCCCGGCCCCGGCCGCGTCGAGCTCGGCTTCACCGGGCAGCTTGCGGACGTCGACGTACGAGATCATCGGAGCGGTCCAACCCGGCTGGGTCGTGATTCCGTGCTCTGGACCGACCAGTTCGAGTACTCGGTGGTAGGACGTGTTCGCCAACAGCTTCCCGGCATCGAACGCTTCCTGGGCACGGACGGCGAGGGTGAGGAACGTCGGCTGCGAACCCAGATCGAAGCGCAGCGGAATCAGGCTCGAATACCATCCGATCGAGGCGAATTCGCCCGGAAGCGATCGAGTGCTCTTGGGTGTCAGTGCCAAGTAGCTGTTCCGCCCGGCCAATTCGTATTCCGCCAGGGCAGCCGCGGCGAAGATTCCGCCGATGAACTTGGCTCCCACGCCCGCACATGCCTCGTCGACCAACCGCGCCTGAGCCCCATCGAAGAGCGGGAACGAGCTGTGGGACGTCCTGGTGTAATCGGCACTGTTGCGTCCCAGCGGAAGTGGGAACGTCGGAAGATCGCCGCCGTTATCGACCACCAGGTCGATCCACGTCTGCACGGCGGCCGTCTCGAGGCTCGTGGTGTCGCTTTCGGCGCGTTCTCGCTGGCAGTAGTCGACGTAGCTTCCCGGGGTGAACAGTCCGTCCGACTCCCCTGTCACCGCGTTGCGGTAGAGCTGGCGCAATTCGTAATAGGTCAATGCCTGCGAGATGCCGTCGGTGTCGAGATGATCGACCGCCGCGTACACCACGAAATGGTCGTCGTGCTCGATCGTGCCGAATGAGAAGCAGTCCCAGCTCTCGGGGCCCGGAGTGCTGTCCTGCACGTGCCGGCGAATGTCCGCCGAGTCCGCGGGCACGCCGTAGGTGGTCGCTTCGAGGACGATGTCGTCGACGTCGACCAGGTGGCGCACCGAGCCTGCTGCAGTCGTCTCGAACCAGCTCGAGAACGAATCGTGGCGTTTGACGAATGCATCGAACGCTCGGCCCATCGCCGAGCTGTCCAGCTTTCCTTCGATGCGGAACGTGACGAGGCACAGACGGGAAAAGCGAAAGGACGACCCTCGGTTGCGGTACGCGGCCTGGAGGTACGCCTGCTGTATGTGCGAGGGGCGTGCCGGATGGACCGGTGCCGCTGCGGCGGCGGCGCGTGAAGCGTCGGTGGGCGACCACGTGGTGAGGGGTCCCGGAGCGGGCGTCCACTCGTCGATAAGTCCGAATGCAACCACGACACAACCTTTCGAAGGAGAGAGATGCGACGCAACACAGTGCGTCGGAGGGGCCAGTGCATCATTCGAGCGGAAGGGAAAACACCCCACAGACCCGCATTTTGGAAAAACGACAAAGAAGCGCGGGATACCTGTGTCAGAACTGAAGAATCGTCAGGATTGTGGTGCATTCCGCAGATTCGCTCTAGCGTCGGGTACTCATCCCGCCGGCCGAAACCCAGGCTGTGCGCTGGCCCCACACAATGTCAGGAACGGTAGATGCTCAATCGATACCGCCTGCGCGATGCGACCGTTTCGGCCCTGAGTGTGCTCGCGACCGTCGTTGTTCTCGCGTCGGGCACAGCAGCGGTGGCAACGGCCGAGCCTGCGTCGTCGATCGTCGGAGTCGAGGGTGTCGGAGAACGCCGCGACGTCCTGCACGTGTATTCCGCGGCGATGGACCGCGACATCACCGTCGACATCTTTCGGGCGCAGGCACCCGGTGCGCCCACTCTCTATCTGCTCAACGGCGCGGCCGGTGGAGACGGTGGCAGCAGTTGGTTCGATCAAACCGACATAGCCGGCTTCTTCGGTGACAGGAACGTCAACGTGGTGGTGCCCCGGGGCGGCGCGGCGAGCTACTACACCGACTGGTTGCACGACGACCCGGTGCTGGGCCGAAACAAATGGTCCACCTTCCTCGGGAGCGAACTCCCGCCGTTGATCGACACCGAGCTCGGCAGCAACGGGGTCAATGCGGTGGCCGGCATCTCGATGGCCGGAACGTCGGTTCTGCAGTTGGCGATCGCCCACCCCTCCGTGTATCGATCGGTTGCGTCGTTCAGTGGCTGCGCGCGTACCAGCGACCCGGTCGGTGAGATGTACGTGAGATCGGTGGTCGAAGCCCGCGGGGGTGGGTCCACCGTGAACATGTGGGGCCCTCCCGGCAGCGCCGGTTGGGTGGACAACGACCCGTACGTCAATGCGGAGGGTCTGCGCGGCACCGCCGTCTACATCTCGTCGGGAACGGGAGCGCCGGGCGCGTTCGACGTACCCGGCGCTCCCGGTATCGGAAGTGACTACAGCAAGCTCGTTCAACAGGTCGCCGTCGGTGCCGTCATCGAGGCGACCACCGCTGCCTGCTCTCGTCAGATGCAGGAACGGCTGGAGGAGTTGAACATTCCCGCCACCTACAACTTCCGACCCAACGGAACCCATTCGTGGGCCTATTGGCAGGAAGACCTACACGACTCGTGGTCGGTGATCGCACCGTCGTTGGGGCTGCCGACCGGCCCGTCCTGAGCCGTGACCTTTCAGCGATGACGAAGGAAACTCGATGAGCCGAACCGACGCCGTGGGCACTCCTGCTCTGTCCGCCACCTGGGCCCGTTCGCCGTGGCCGCTCGCCGACATCATCGCGGCCAAACGTGGCCGGACCGTGTCGGTCGTGCTTCCGGCACTCGACGAGGAAGACACCGTCGCCGATGTCATTGCCTCGATGGCCCCCCATGTGGGCGGTGTGATCGACGAATTGGTGGTGCTGGATTCGGGATCGACCGACCGCACGGCTGCCCGGGCGCGCGCCGCAGGTGCCACGGTCGTGTCCAGAGAGGACGCACTTCCGGGAATACCCGTCGTCCACGGCAAGGGCGAAGTCCTGTGGCGCGGAGTCGCGGCAACCTCTGGCGACATCGTGGTGTTCGTCGACTCCGATCTTCTCGATCCGGGTTCGCACTTCGTTCCCTCACTCGTCGGCCCCCTGCTCATGGTCGACGGCGTCGAACTGGTCAAGGGTTTCTACCGTCGGCCGCTGACGATCGGCGACACCACGGACGGGGACGGCGGGGGCCGTGTCACACAGCTGACGGTGCGTCCACTGTTGACGGCGCTTCGCCCCGAACTGGCCGGCGTCTTCCAGCCGCTGGGCGGCGAATACGCCGCCACTCGGCAGCTGCTCGAGTCACTCCCGTTCGCCCCTGGTTACGGTGTCGAGATCGGCCTCCTGCTCGACACGTATCACCGGTTGGGTCCGGACGCGATCGGTCAGGTCGGACTGGGAACACGGCGACACCGAAACAGACCGACCTCGGAGCTCGCTGTCATGAGCCGTCAGATCATCGCGACAATGTTCGCGCGGCTGGGCCTACCCGACTCGGGTGCCGGTTTCACCACATTCGGGACCGCTGGAGACCAGCTGTCGGTGAGTGTCACCCCGGTATCGAACATCGATCGCCCGCCGCTGATCACGCTGGACGAGTACGCCCGTACGGTCCGCCGCCACTCGATGAGCGCCCTGCTCTGACACGAACGCACCCTCCACCATCTGGCTTGGCGGAGGGTGCGTGTCGAGAACGAACTACTTGTCGGCGGCCTCGGCCGAGCGCAGATCCTTACGCAGGATCTTGCCTGCCGCGGACTTCGGGACAATGTCGATGAACTCGACGCGTCGCACCTTCTTGTGCGGTGACACGCGCTCGGCGACGAAGGCCATGACGCCGTCCTCGTCGATCGTGGCACCCTGCTGGCGGACGACGAATGCCTTGGGGATTTCCTCGCCCTCGTCGTCGAGCACGCCGATCACGGCGGCGTCGGCGATCTCCTCGTGCGTGAGCAACAGGGCCTCGAGCTCGGCGGGCGGCACCTGGTAGCCCTTGTACTTGATCAGTTCCTTGAGACGATCGACGATGTAGACGACACCTTCGGGGTCGACGACGGCGATGTCACCGGTGTGCAGGTAGCCGTCGGAGTCGAGGGTTTCGGCGGTGGCGGTGGGGTTGTTGAGGTACCCGGCCATGACGTTCGGGCCCTTGACCCACAGCTCGCCCGGCTTACTCAATCCCTCTGCGGGAAGCTCGATTTCGTCATTCGTGCCTGGATCGACAAGCTTGTTCTCGGTGTTGGCCAACGGTTGACCGACCGAGCTGAGTGGCATGTCGTCGCGATCGAACGGGATGGCGTGGCTGACGGGGCTGAGCTCGCTCATGCCGTATCCCTGACGCACCCGAGTGTTCAGACGCTTGGCGACGGCTTTGCCCAGTTCCTCGTCCAGCGGTGCCGCACCCGAGAAGATGGTGTGCACGCTGGAGAGGTCGTACTGGTCGATCATCGGGTGCTTGGCGAGCGCGACGGCCACCGGCGGCGCGATGAACAGGTACGTCAACTTCTGGTCCTGAATGATCCGCAGGAATTCGACCAGGTCGAACTTCGGCATCGTCACCAGGTGCGCGCGCAGTTTGAGGGCGATGTTGAGCAACACCGTCAGGCCGTAGATGTGGAAGAACGGCAGCAGAGCCAAGATCGCGTCGTTGCCGTCGATACCCACGCGCGGTTCCATCTGCGCGACGTTCGCGACGAGGTTCCGGTGGGTCAGAATGACGCCCTTGGGCACGCCCGTCGTGCCGGAGGAGTACGGCAATACCGCCACGTGCGTGGCGGGATCGAAGGAGACCTCCGGAGCAGGCTCGCCCTGGGTCAGCAGGTCCCGCAGGTTCGGGTGGCCCTCCGCACCGTCGAGCACTATCACGTGGTCGGCATCGATACCGACCTTTTCTGCAGCAGCCTTGGCCTGCGGGTACAGCGGGGAGACGGTGAACAGGAACTTCGCGCCCGAACCCGTGAGCTGCTTGGCGATGTCCTCGGCGGTGTACAGCGCGTTGATCGTCGTCGCGGTTCCGCCCGCGCGCAGGATGCCGTGCAGCACGGATGCGAATGCGGGAACGTTCGGTGAGTGCAGGCCGACGACGTCGCCGACGCCGAGTCCGCGCGCGGCCAAAGCACCTGCGATGGCGTCGATCTGACCGATCAGGGTGCCGTACGTGGTGACGTCACCCGATGTGCCGTCGATCAGGGCAGGCTTGTCGAGATCCGACTCGTCGATGGATCCGAACAGGAAGTCGTAGACGCTGAGATCGGGAATGTCGACATCGGGAAAGGGACTGCGGAAGCTCATAGCTCTCCTTCGAAAAACTGCGGCAACAATGACCGAACCCTACAGTGAAAGCGGTCACATCGGACAAGCACCCTACCGCTGAGTCAGGTAGGGGTGGGGCTAACTTCGGGACGCGTAGGGTTTGCCCGCTGCAGCCGGCCCGCGAACGTGGCCGACCAAGCCTGCGACGGCGAAAATGGTCACCACGTAGGGCAGCATCAACATGAACTCGCTGGGTACCGGTGAGCCGATGATGCCCAGTACGTTCTGCAGATTCGACGCGAATCCGAACAGCAGTGCGGCCAACGTCGCGCGGACCGGATCCCAGCGGCCGAAGATCACGGCAGCCAACGCAATGTAGCCGGCTCCCGCTGTCATCTCCTTGCCGAACGAACCGACGGAGCCGAGCGTGAAGTACGCACCGCCGAGGCCGGCGATGGCACCGGCGAGGCAGACGTTCCAGAAGCGGGTTCGTGCGACGTTGATTCCCACGGTGTCGGCAGCTTGCGGATGCTCACCGACGGCACGCAGTCGTAGGCCCCACTTGGTGTGGAACAGTCCGAAGAAAACCAGGGCTACTGCCACATACATCAGGTACACGATCAGCGTTTGCCGAAACAGCACCGGCCCGAGGATCGGAATCTGCGAGAGCACCGGAATGTCGATGCTTCCGAATCGCGGTGGCGAGTTGAGTGTTTCGGAGTTCTTGGTGAGCACCACCGAGTACAGAAAACTCGTCAATCCCACGACCAGCACATTGAGCACCACACCGACGATGACCTGGTTGACGAAGTAGCGGATGGAGAACACCGCCAGCAAGGACGCGGTCAGCGCTCCGGCCACCAGGGCCGCGAGCAGCGCGACGTAGGTCGATCCGGTGATCGATGCGACGACGGCGCTGACGAAAGCACCGGCAAGCAGCTGGCCTTCGATGGCAATGTTGATGACACCGACTCGCTCGGAGATCACCCCACCCATCGCGCCGAAGATCAGCGGTGTACTCAGAGCGACTGCGCCGATGAGCAATCCGGGAACCGGAATGGTCTCGCCGTCCGCTGCCCACGCGAGGAATCCGAATACGAACAGCACTGCGAACAGTGCCAACAGCCACAGTGGCGTCGCACTGAACTGCCACGCCAGTAGCGACGTGTAGGCGGTGATGACTGCCAGCAGTATCACCACGACCAGACCGGTGCCGTAGGACGGCACGTCCACAGCGGGCAGCGCGAAGTAGTCGCCCCGTGACGCCAGCGCGAATGTGGTCGAGCCCGAGCCCTTGTTGACGACGAAGAGCACAAGAGCCGCCAGCGTCACGAACCCGAGGATCGACGGCACTTTCCAGCTGCGAACGCGTAGCGCCTGGGTGGGGGCGTTCACGGTGCCGGGGGTGGGGGTCACAGTGCACCCACCTTCGAGTTCGCGCCCTTGGCCGGCTTCTCGGAACCGGGTTTCGGCAACCGGAATACCGCTCGCACCAGCGGCGGCGCGGCGATGAACAGCACGATCACCGACTGCACGACGAGCACGATGTCGATGGGTACGCCCTCGGCAGCCTGCATCGCGAATCCGCCGGCCTTGAACGCGCCGAACAGGATTCCCGCGAAGAACACGCCCCACGGCTTCGATCTTCCGAGCAGTGCGACGGTGATGGCGTCGAATCCGATTCCGGCATCGATGTCGGCGCTGAAACCGGTGGTGACGGTACCGAGAACCTGTGCGACACCGGCCAGTCCGACGAGTCCACCCGAGATGAGCATGCCGTAGAGGTAGATTCGGTCCACGTTCATGCCCGCCACCCGCGCGGCGTTCGGATTCTCACCGACGGCACGGAACCGGAAGCCCAGGCCGGAGCGCTCGAGCAACCACCAGATGGCGACGGTCACCACGATGACCAGAACGAATCCCCAGTGCAGGCTGTAGCGATCACCGAACAGCGTGGGGAACACCGCCGTATCGGCCATCGCCGCGGTCTTGGGGTTGTTCGAGCCGGGGGCCTGCAACGCGCCGGGGGTGCGCAGCAGATAGGCGATCAGATAGAACGCGATGTAGTTGAGCATGATCGTGACGATCACCTCGTGCGCACCGGTGCGCGCCTTGAGCAGACCGGCGATGCCGCCCCACAGCGCGCCTCCGACGACGCCCGCCACGACGGCGACCAGCAGGTGCAACCCGGCGGGCAGGTTCACGCCGAAGCCGACCCAGCCGGCACAGGCGGCGGCAATGAGCATCTGGCCGCGTCCACCGATGTTGAACATGCCGATCCGAAAGGCAAGGGCCACACCGAGTCCGGCGACGATCAGCGGGGTCGCGAAGGTCAGCGTCTCCATCAGCGGCCGGATACCGTTCTCGAACCCGGGCCGCCTGAAGTTGTACACCGATCCTTGGAACAGTGAGGAGTACGCGCCGGCGACGGAATCCCAGATCGCCTTCAGCATGTCGGTGGGACGCGAGAAGAAGTAGCCGGCCGAGTCCTGCACATCGGAGTTGGTGGCGGCGATGAGGACGGCCCCGACGAGCAGGGCCAGGAAGATGGCGAGCACCGAAATGATGGCGCTCCCGGTGAAGATCTGCCGGAGCACCACGTGCGATGTCGAGGGCTGCTCGGGTTTCGTGGGCTGCTCGGGTTTTGTGGGCTGCTCGGCCTCACTCACCACGCTCACCGCCCATCATCAATCCGAGTGTTTCGCGGGACGTATCCCCGGGGACGATTCCCACGATTGCTCCTCGATACATGACGGCGATGCGGTCGGCCAGTGCGGCGACCTCATCCAACTCGCTCGACACCACGATGACCGGGATCCCCGAGTCACGGGTGGCGACGATGCGCTTGTGCACGAATTCGATGGACCCGACATCGATTCCGCGCGTCGGTTGGGCTGCCACGAACAGACGCAGATCGCGGCTGAGCTCTCGCGCGAGCACCACCTTCTGTTGGTTGCCACCGGACAGCCGCCCGACGGCAGTGCTGATTCCCGGTGCGCGAACATCGAATTCGCTCAGTTTTTCCGACGCGAACGTGTCCAGGTAGTCGCGCTGTACCGCTCCGCGCCGCACGAACGGCATACTGTTCGAGCGATCGAGCATCAGATTCTCCGCGATGGAGAACTCCCCCACCAAGCCGTCGACTGTGCGATCCTCCGGCACGAAGCCGACTCCTGCGTCGAGCACATCCTGCACGGACGACCCGACGAGCGAGCGTCCGTCGAGGCCGATCGTTCCCGATACGTTGCTCTGCAACCCGAGTATCGCTTCGACGAGCTCGGTCTGACCATTACCTTGCACACCGGCGACGGCGAGGATCTCCCCCGCCGCGACCTCGAAGCTGACGTCGTCGACGGTCTTGTTGCCCTGAGCATCGAACACCGACAGGTTCTCGATGACCAGAGCCGCATCCCCGAGCGGTGCCGGGTCCTTCGAAACGGTGAGCTGCACATCGCGTCCCACCATCAACGCCGCGAGTTCGGTGTTGTCGGCGGTCGGCTTCGCTTCCCCGACGACCTTGCCGAGCCGGATGACGGTGATCTTGTCCGCCACTTCGCGTACTTCGCGCAGCTTGTGGGTGATGAAGACGATCGTGGTGCCCGAGGCCGCGAGTTCCCGCATGATCCGCATCAGATCGTCGGTTTCCTGCGGTGTCAGGACTGCCGTGGGCTCGTCGAACACGAGCACCTCGGCCTCACGGGACAGGGCTTTGACGATCTCGACCCGCTGCTGCACGCCGACGGGGAGGTCGCCGACGACCGCATCGGGATCGAGATCGAAGCCGAACCTGGCGGAAATGTCTCGAACCAGCTTTCTGGCTGCCACGAGGTCGAGTCGCCCACCGAGCGAGGTGGTTTCGTTGCCGAGCACGATGTTCTCGGCCACGGTGAACACCGGAATCAGCATGAAGTGCTGATGCACCATGCCGATCCCGGCACCCATGGCCTCGCCCGGTCCGTCGAATTTCTGCTCGACGCCATCGAGCAGGATCTGGCCCTCCTCGGCTCGGTACAGGCCACTGAGCACATTCATCAACGTGGACTTGCCTGCACCGTTCTCGCCGAGGAGACAGTGGATCTCGCCGGATTCGACGCTCAGATCGATGTGGTCGTTGGCGATCAACGAACCGAATCGTTTGGTGATACCGCGAAGTTCGAGCTTCATGTCCCCGCAACTAGTGAGTGATGTGACTGCGTGGTTCTACTTGGGCGCAGACGGCGACTCGACGGTGATGGACCCGTCGACGATGCCGGCTTCGATCGTATCCAGCTCGCCCTGCAGTGCGGGATCTACCTTCGACTCGAAGTCGTGGAACGGTGCAATACCGACGCCTTCGTTCTCGAGCGTGCCCACGTACGGGGTGTTGTCGAACGAATCGGCACCGGAGTTGGCGACGACCTCGTCGACACTGGTCTTGAGGCCCTTGGTCACCGAGGTGAGCAACAGGTCACCCACCGACGGGTCGGATTCGAAGACGTCGGCGTCCGCGCCGATGAGGGCCACCGGACGTGACGAGTCCCGAATCGCCTGTGCCGCGCTCTGGTAGATGGGTCCACCGACCGGGAAAATAACGTCTGCGTTCTGGTCGATCAGCCCCTGGGCAGTGTTCTTGGCGACCTCGTTCGCGGCGAAACCTCCAGTGAACGAGCCGTTCTGGGAGGCCACGTCCCAGCCGATGACTCGCACGTCCTTGCCCTTCTGCTCGTTGAAGTACTTCACACCGTCCGCGAAGCCGTCCATGAAGATGGTCACCGTCGGCAACTGCGAGCCGCCGAACGTGCCGACCACACCGGTGGTGCTGTAGCTCGCGGCCGCATAGCCGGCGAGGAAGGCACCCTGCGATGCGTCGTAGGTCAGCGGTTTGACGTTCGGCAAGTCGATCGAGGAGTCGTCGATGATGGCGAAGTCGATGTCGGAATTGGCTTCTGCGGCGACCTTGGTGGCATCGGCCAAATCGAACCCGACGGTGACGACGAGGTTGCAACCCTGGTCGACGAGGTTGTTGATGTTGGGCGCATAGTCGGTCGGCGATGCCGACTCCACGGTGCGCGGCTCGACGCCCAGCGTCGACGCAGCCTCGGTCAATCCTTCGTACCCGAGCTGGTTGAACGACTTGTCGTCGAATCCGCCGCTGTCGGAGACCATGCAGGGCAGGAAGTCACTGGATCCGCCGCCGCCCGATCCTTCGTTCTCGGGAGCAGATCCACAACCTGCGATGAGAGCAATGACACCGAGCGACGCGACGCCGCCGAGTGCTGCCTTCCGCGTACTCGTGCGGGTGACGAATGACAAGATGTCCTCCAATTCGGATGTACTTCGTTTGTTTCGGGACGCTACTCGTGCGGGCGAGGGTGCGCAGGATTTCGCTCAGGCATCCTTCTCGGCCGCAGCCTTCTCGGCCGCAGCCCTGTCGGGTGCGCCCTTCTCGGTAGGGAGATCGTCGGGCAGGCTGCCGCCTTCGCGGAGTATTCGTGCTTCGTCCTCACGCACCATCACTGCCGGTCCCGCGGCCACCACCGAGGGGTTCGGCGGCGTGCCGGGTTCGAACACGTTGAAGAATACGTTGAGTACCACTGCCACGATGCTGGCGGCACTGATTCCGGAGTCGAAGACGGTGACGAACCAGGAAGGGAACTCTTCCCAGAAGTCGCCAGCCACAACGGGAATGATGCCGAAAGCAATGGTCACCGCGACGATCACGATGTTGCTGTTGTTGTCGTAGTTCACCTTGCCGAGCGTGCGAATGCCGCTGGCGGCCACGGTGCCGAACAGGGCGATGCCCGCGCCTCCGAGTACCGGGAGCGGAACGACTCCGACGACAGCGGCCAGGATCGGCGAAAGTCCCAGTACGGCAAGCACACCACCGCCGACGGCGACGACGAACCGGCTCTTGATGCCGGTCATGGCGACCAGTCCGACGTTCTGCGCGAAGGCCGTCGCAGGGAAGGTGTTGAAGATCGGGGCCACAGCCGAGGACACCATGTCCGCGCGCAGACCGTCGCCGACGCGCTTGGAGTCGACATCGGTTCCGACGACTTCACCGACCGCGACGATATCTGCGGTGGTCTCGACCATGATCACCAGGATCACGATGGTCATCGAGATGATGGCGCCGACAGCGAAGATCGGGGAGCCGAACGCGAACGGCGTCGGGACGGCCACGATGGACGCATCGCCCACTCCGTCGAAGTCGGTCTTGCCCACGATCAATGCCGCGATGGTGCCGACGACCAGACCGAGCAGGATCGACAGGCGCGAGAGCCGCGGAATCTTGGTCATCACCAGTACCGCGAGCAGCGTGAACATTGCGAGCCCGATGTTGCCGGGGTCCAGATAGTTGGGGTTCTCCTCGCCGGCGATCATCTCCTGCCCGGTGATCCAGCGTGCCGCCACCGGCATCAGCGACAACCCGATGACGGTGATGATGCAGCCGGTGACGATCGGCGGGAAGAACCGGACGATCTTGGAGAAGAACGGCGCAATGGCGAGACCGATCAGCGCGGCGACGATGACGGCCCCGAGCACCGTTCGCAGACCGCGTTCACCGTCCTCGGCCGTGGCGATGATGGTCAGCATCGTGGAGACGGCCGCGAACGAGATGCCCTGGACCAGCGGTAATTGAGAACCGAAGAACGGTACGCCGATCGTCTGCAGCACGGTCGCCAGACCGCTGATGAACAATGCACACGAGATCAGGAGCGCCTGGTCCGATCCGGAGAGTCCGGCGGCTCCGCCGACGATGATGGGAACGGCGATCACGCCGCCGAACATCGAGAGAATGTGCTGCAGACCGTAACCGAACATCTGCAACACCGGCGGGCGAGCGTCCTCAGGCCTGGTCATGAATGTCAGGTTAGGAACCGGACGTTACGGGCGGAGGCTTTCGACAGTTTCCAGCGAGTTACGCTTGTTCTTCCGAACCGGCTTCGACCAAGTGCTCGAATGCCTTCAAATTCGCCAGAGACTCACCGCGCGAGACCCGCCATGCCCATTCACGCTTGATGGACTCCGCGAATCCCAATTCGAGCAGCATGTTGAAATCGCCGTCGGCGGCTTCGAGAGTCTGACCGAGAATGCGATCGAGTTCGTCTCCGGTGATGGCGTGCAACGACAGTCGGCCCACGAGATAGATATCGCCGACCTTGTCGATGGTGTAGTGCACCCCGTAGAGCCGACGGTTGCGTCGCAGCAGGTACCGGTAGACGCCCTCGAAATTCTCGTCGGGCTTGCGGCAGACGAACGCCTCGATGCGCACCCCGTGATGCCCGACGGTCAACATCGTGGTCGTCTTCAGTTTGCGTTCCCCGGGCAATTCGACGGTGAACACATCACCGCGCCGCGTGTAGTCCAGCTCGCGCTCTCGCAGTGCCCGGTCGATCAGTTCGACGGTCTCGCTCATGCAGTCACAGCTCCTGATCTGCGTAGTTTCGACAATCCTCGGATCCGTCGCGGTGAGAACTCGCTCGGCGCCTCACCGCGGTCGAAATGGAATTTGGCCTGCCGGTAGCTCTCGATGAGTCCGTCCGCGGTGTGCTCCCACGAGAAGTTGGCTGCGTGTAGCGGTGCTGCAATCGCCATGTCGGCCAACGTAACCGAGTCCGAAAGCATCGAGGAGAGCGCATTCGCCCAGTCCTCGGTGCGGTGGCCCTGCACCAGACGGCCGGTCTCCCCCGATCGCACGGCAACACCCAGTCCGCCGACGTCGGCGGCCAGCACCGGAGTTCCGCAGGCCTGGGCTTCGATCGCCACCAGGCCGAAGGATTCGTTGTAACTCGGCACGGCGACGATGTCCGCGGCGCGATAGACCTGCGCAAGGCGCGACGACGGTTGGGGCGGAATGAATGTCACCTGTGCGGATATTCCGAGACTCTCGGCCAGATCTATCAAGCTGTCAGGCCGATCCAATCCGCTGCCGGACGGCCCGCCGACGATGAGTATGCGCAGTGGCGTCGTCGGATCTCGTTGCAGCACTTCGGCAGCTGCGGCGATGAGCACGTCGGGTGCCTTGAGCGGCTGTATCCGTCCGACGAATGCGACGATCGACTCGTCTGGATTCAGGCCCAGTTCGGCGCGAGCCGCGAGTTTGTCGCCCGGATTGTATTGCGCCAGATCGGCTCCCGGCGCAACCACGTCGATCGATGCCTGCGCTGCCCCGTATATCTCGACGAGCGACTTCGCTTCCTCGGTGGTGTTGGCGATCAGCCGGTCCGCCTCGGCAACGACCTGCTGCTCGCCGATCTGGCGCGCGGCGGGCTCGGGTGAATCGCCCTGCGCGAGGGACGCGTTCTTGACTGCGGCGAGAGTGTGCGCTGTGTGTACCAGCGGCACTCCCCAGCGGTCGCGAGCGAGCCAGCCGACCTGTCCCGACAGCCAGTAGTGCGAGTGCACCAGATCGTAGTAGCCGGGCTCGTGCCGAGCTTCCTCACGCAGCACCCCAGCAGCGAACGCACACAGCTGAGTGGGCAGGTCGTGCTTGTCGAGGCCCTCGAACGGTCCCGCAACGATGTTGCGCACCAGCACTCCCGGCGCGGCCTCGACGACGGGAGCATCGGTCGACGCGGTCGCGCGGGTGAAGATCTCGACCTCGACACCGCGCTTGGCCAGCTCTTTTGCGCTCTGCAGCACGTAGACGTTCATACCGCCCGCGTCGCCGGTTCCGGGCTGAGCCAACGGGGAGGTATGCAAGGACAACACAGCGACTCTGTTCAGCTGGCTTCCCTTCACCTCTTCAGTGTGCACGCCTCCACATTACGTCTCGATAACTACCCCGTCCGACGGGTGACCTGTCGTCACACTCACAGGTTGTCGACGAATTCGGTCACCTCGGTGAAGAATCGCTGCGGGTCGGCCACGAACGGGCCGTGATCGACGCCCTCCCAGTACGACGCGGCCGCCGTGGGGATCAGCTCTGCCGCATGACGGCCGGCCGAGACGTCGACGACGGTGTCCTCGGTTCCGTGCAGCACGAACGTCGGGACGTCGAGGCTGCGCAACAGGTCGTCGTGCCCGACGGCGCGATCGAACAGGGCTGCCCGCACCCGCGGACGGGTAGACAGCGTCAGCCCGAACAGCGCCTGCGCCTCGGTTCCTTTTCCCTCTGTGGGCCCGGTGAGAGCATGACCGAAGCTACCGAGCGCCTTGATTGCCACGCGGGGCTCTTCCGCCATCGCACCGGGGACGGCCGCCCGCATCGCCGTCCCGACGCGTCCACCGGCCTCTCCCCTGCCGATGCTGGTGATGGCACCGACGAGCACGATCCCCGCCACCGCGCCGGATCCGTATTCGGCGAGGTAGTCACAGATCACCAGTCCGCCGTAGGACCAGCCTAGCAATACTGCGTCTGCTGTGATGCCTTCTGCGGCGAGTACCGCCTCGACGTCCCCTGCCCAGTTCTTCGGGTCGTCGTATCCCATCGCCGGGGCGTCGGAGTAGCCGTGACCCCGCAGATCGACGGCGATGACGCGGTATCGCTCGGCCAAGTCGGCCAACAGTCCCTCGCCCCAGCACGCCGAACTCTGCGCCCATCCGTGCAGCAGAATCAACGGCCTTGCCGCGGGGTCACCGCTGATTCGGTAGACGATGTTCGCTCCATCGATACCGGTGGCTTGGCGAACTGGTCCTGCTGTACGGAGGCTCATGTCGGGCTTGCTCATAGTAGGTGAACCTACGCGGCGGCCCTGCGCATCGAGGCGAGTGGATCGGAGTACAGGGAGCTGAGCGAGACCACCGTCGCGGCGTGTTCCTGCACCCGGTCGCCGAACCCGGTCACTCGGATATCCCTGCGTGCCAACGTCGAATGTTCGGTGAATGCCTCTCCCACGTGCGAGATCGCGGCCGGATACGCGGTGAACGCCTGGCCGCCGAGTACGACGCGGTCCGGATTGAACATGTCACGCAACAGCGCCACCGTCCGACCCAGGATCCGAGCGCGCTCCACGAGCAGTTCCCGCGCGGCTTCCGAACCGCCCTGTGCGGCGTGGTGGACCGCAGAGATGCTCGGACGGGACTGCGGCTCGACGATCATGCGGTCCACCGCAGCTGATACCACCGCCCGATCGCTGATCGAGGCTTCGAGGCAGCCACGACGTCCGCATCCGCACAGCGCCGATGAGCCGGTGGGCAGGTGCGCGATGGAGCCTGGGCCGCTGGCGGGGGTGTGGACGCGGCCGTCGATCGTCAGCGCCATTCCGGCGGTCTCACGGGCGTAGAAGTAGAGGGACGTTCCGCTCTGCGCTGCAGCACTGTTCGACGGTCGAGGAGCGAGCAGCAATTCCGCAGCTGCCATCGCCTCGACGTGCCCGGACACCGAGATGGGCAAGCCCAGTCCGCCGCCGATGATGCCGGCCAGTCGTGCGTTCTCCCAGCCCAGTCTCGGATGGTCGACGGTGCCGCTCACGCTGTCGACGCGACCGCCGATCGCTACCCCGACCCACAGTGCGGTGCGGCGATGCCAGCGTCCCGCGAACGCGCCGGCACTACGCGTGATGGACGCCAGCGCTGTGTCGGACGATCCACCGGGGGTGGGGATTTCGACGGCACCGAGGATGCGGCCGCGCAGATCGCTTACGGTGATGCCGGTGACGACGGCACCGATGTGGATGCCGATCGTCGAAAACGGTTCGTGGTTGACCTCGAACGGCACGCGGGGCCGTCCGATCGCGCCCGATGCCGTCAGATCCGCGCGTTCGCGAAGTAGCCCGACCCCGAGCAGGGCCGACACCTGACGATTGACCGTGGCGATACTCAATCCGGTTGTGCGAGCGGCACTGTCGCGCGTGACCGGACCTTCGACGCAGGCGACCCGCAGCACCGACGCGACCGGACTGTCGGCAATCCTCAGATCGGGTGCAACGAGCCGTGCGGGTGAGCGCAGGGCAGCGGGGTGAGCGTGGCGGTGCAGGGTGGTTACAGACATCCTCGTGGATCCTCAGCAGTGGAGACCTTCGTCGCGGATCGACAACGACGACAGGGGCGAAGTGATTCAGGTCAAGGGTGAATGCGGCAGCCACGAAGGGCCATGGCATTCGGGTCGACTGCCTGTAGCTCGAAGAGGCTAGAGACAGGTTCCTGGACCGAGACAGCACAGTTCCCGAGGCAGCGGCAAGCGAGCACCGAGGGACGCGGTCACATAGGTGACGCGCATCGCGGTGGTCTCGCTGGCGGACATGTTTCCCAAATTAGCACCCGTAGCGCCGTTACCCAATCGGCCCCGCATCGGCGCACCGGTCGACCGACATAGAATTGGGCCATGACCTCGCCCGAACAGATTGCCCCCGACACCCGAATCGCCGTCGTCACCGGTGCGAGTTCCGGCATCGGCGCCGCCACTGCCCGCCAGCTCGCCGCCGACGGATTCCACGTCGTGATCGGTGCCCGCCGACTCGACCGGCTCGAGGAGTTGGCGTCGGAGATCGGTGGCACTGCCCTGGAACTCGATGTCACGGACGAGGATTCGGTAGCCGCCTTCGCGGCGGTGATCCCCCGCGTCGACGTGTTGATCAACAATGCCGGCGGTGCAAAGGGATTGGCACCGGTGATCGACGCCGACCTGGACGACTGGCGATGGATGTGGGAGACGAACGTGCTCGGCACGCTGCGCGTCACGAAGTCGTTGCTACCCAAGTTGATCGACTCCGGCGACGGCCTGATCGTCACGATCACGTCCGTTGCGGCGTTCGAGGCCTACGACAACGGATCGGGCTACACCTCGGCCAAACATGCTCAGGCAGTGCTGCACCGGACACTGCGCGGCGAACTACTGGGCAAGCCCGTGCGGTTGACCGAGGTTGCGCCGGGTGCCGTGGAAACCGAGTTCTCCCTCGTCCGCTTCGACGGTGACGCCGCCAAGGCCGACGCCGTGTACGAGGGCATCACCCCGCTGGTGGCGAGCGACATCGCCGAGGTCATCGGATTCGTCGCCTCGCGCCCGTCACACGTCAACCTCGACCAGATCATCATCAAGCCACGCGATCAGGCCGGTCCGGGGCGCTTCTCCCGTAAGTAGCGGCTTCGCCGCATGTGAGTGGAACTTCGACCCCT
>NZ_CAPS01000049.1 GCF_000333955.1 Rhodococcus sp. AW25M09 | reverse complement strand
TCTGAGATACGTGCGTGGAGTCTGCGGAACAACCCTGGGATGCGAGTGTGAAGTCCTGGGGCCTGTCGTCTGTCCTAGTTCAGGCCCGCGTAGCTGTGCAGTCCCGAGACGACCATGTTGATGATGAAGAGGTTGAACAGCATGGCGGTGAATCCGGCAGCGTTGATCCAGGCGGCGCGGGTGTTGCGCCATCCGGAGGTGGCGCGGGCGTGTAGGTATGCGGCGTAGATGATCCAGGTGATGAACGACATCGTCTCTTTGGGGTCCCAGCCCCAGAAGCGTCCCCACGCGGCTTCTGCCCAGATTGCGCCGAGGATGACTCCGGCTCCGAAGAGCGGAAAGGCGACGATCGTCGTCTTGTAGGCGAGTCGGTCGAGGGCTTGGGCGTCGGGCAGCTTGGCGGCGAACTTGCCCCAGAACCCACTGCTTTCCTCGCCGATGGGCTGCTTGATCCGCAGCAGGAACAGCAGGCTCGCCACTCCGGAGACCATGAGAATGCCGCTGCCGACGCTGACGATGGTGACGTGGATGGGCAGCCAGTAGGAGCGCAGCGCGGGGACGACAGGTGCGGCGTCGGCGTAGAGCTTGGTGGCGGCAAAGAACATCAGCACGATGATCGGGGCGAGGACGAACACCAGCATCGGACGCATCGACGTCTTACGCAGTGCGACGACGGAGGTCAGCGCTGCGGCTGCGGTTGCCATGGTGACGAACTCGTACATGTTGCCGAGCGGGAATCGGTGGGTGGCGAACCCGCGGAGCACGACCGCGGTGATGTGCAGTGCGAGCGCGGGAGCGAGCAGCGCGAAACCCATCCCTGCGAGTCGATCGGAGAGCGGGCGCTTCGGAGCCTGCGCGACGAGCCCTGGGCGGGTCTCGACAACGGGGGCTCCGGCACCGACGAGCTCCTTCGCCTGAACGGCTGTGGCCTTGGCGGAGGCGTATTGGGCGATGAGCAGGACGAACGCGAGCACATAGATGGTGAACGCGGATTCGAACGACCAGTCGCTGTACTGGGAGAGAGTCTCGTTGATCGGCATCGGTCAGTTCTCCTGTTTCGAGGTATCGCCGAGCAGGCGTGTGCACAGGCGGTCGAACTCTTCGCCCCACCCCGCCTGATCGGTGCGTGCAAGTCCGCCGAGGTCTACTACAGTACGTCGTGCCTGTGTGTCGGCGGTGAGTCGGACCCAGATTCTGCGTCGCTTGATCACCAGTGAGACGAGCAGTCCGCCCATCATCGTCAGTGCGAAGACCAGCACCCAGGTCTGGGCCGGGTCGTGCGAGACCTGAAGGTTGACGAATTCCTTCGCTCCGTCGAACGTGACGACGGTTCCGTCGCTCAGTGTCGCGGATTCTCCGGGCATCAGGTTGACGCGATCCTGCTTGACGAGGCGTCCCTGGGCGACCATTTCCTGATCGAGCGAGAAGATGTTCTGCGGTAGTCCGGTGTCGAGTCCGGTGTCGCCCTGGTAGATGTCGACGGCGACGGCGGGGTCGTTCATAGCCGGGAAACTCGAGGACAGCAAGGTGCCGTGGAACGACGCCGTCGGCGCGAACAGTCCTTCGATGGCGATCTGGTTCTTCCGCCGGTCCGATGCGTCGGGGTAGAGGCCGCCGGGCGGGTCGACGCGCAGCACTCCACTCGACAGGAATGTCGTGGCGTCCGTCGGCTGCCATTGGATGGTTTCGGTACGGGTTTCACCGTTCGGGAACGTGACGGTGAACGTCGGTGCGTAGCCGTGGCCCTGGAGGTAGACGCGGTCTCCGGCGACGCGAAGCGGATGGTTGACCTGGAGCTGGTCGTCGCGCCAGACGTCGTTTTTCAGGTCGTCACCGGCCTGGTACGCGATGTTGGAGGTGAACATCTCGGCCTGGCCGGTGTCGAGGTAGTCGGCCTGGAAGTCCTTGACTCGCAAGCACAGTGGTTCGAGATCGGTGCCGTCGACGAGGTTGCCTGCGCGGAACGAGTCGTAGTTGGCGGGGGTCGAAGTGCAGAATCCTGGTCCGTCGTCGGCGATGACGATTCGGTTGCCCTCGTAACCGAGCAGTTTGCCCATGGCGATTGCGGCGAGCAGCCCGACGAGTGAGAGGTGGAATATCAGGTTGCCGAGTTCACGCACGTAACCCTTCTCCGCCGACAGCGTGACTGCTCCGCTGTCCTCGGATCGCTGGGCAACCCGCCAGCCGCGTAGCTGGGCACGCACCTGCGCCGCGATCTCCTCGGGCGTTCCGTCGACGTCGTAGCGAGTGTGATGCGGCAGGCGTGAAAGGTTGCGGGGTGCGCGGACAGGTTTGGTGCGCAACTGCTTGCCGTGCTCGATGCAGCGCGGCAGGATGCAGCCGATCAGCGAGATGAACAGCAGTGCGTAGATCGCGGTGAACCAGAAGCTGCCGAATACGTCGAACAGCTCGAGCTTGTCCATGATCGGGCCGAGGGTCGGACGGTCGGCGATGTATTGGTCGACTTTGCCTGCGTTGAGGCTGCGCTGCGGCACCAGTGCACCGGGCACCGCGGCGAACGCCAGCAGGAACAGCAGTACCAGTGCCGTCCGCATGCTGGTCAGGCCGCGCCAGGTATTGCGGACCAGGGCCACTCCCCTGCCCAGCACCGACTGCTTGCGCGGCGGCGACGCTTCGGTGCGCTCTTCGGTGTCGACGGTCATATCGGCAACACCACATCGGAGACGAAGGCGTCGCGCACCCATCCGACGAACTGATCCCAAGCACCGGTGACCAGTGCAATTCCTACCGCTATCAACATGATTCCGCCGAACACCTGTATCTGTCGTGCGTGGGTACGCAGCCAACCGACGCCTCGCAGCGCGCTGACCGAACCGAACGCGAGGATCACGAACGGCAAGCCGAGGCCGAGGCAGTAGGCCACGATGAGGGTGACACCGCGCGCTGCCGTGGCACCGTCGGTGCCTGCGGCTAGGGAGATGACGCCGGCGAGTGTCGGCCCGAGGCACGGGGTCCACCCGAGTGCGAACACTCCGCCGAGCAGTGGTGCTCCAGCGAGTGAGCCGATCTGCTTGGGCTCGAACCGGACGTCGCGCTGCAGGGCGGGGATCAGTCCGACGAACACCAGCCCCATGGCGATGGTGACGACCCCGCCGATGCGCATGAGCAGCTCTCGGTTGATCGCCAGTACGGAGATCGCCCCGAACACCGACGCCGTGGCAAGAACGAACACCACGGTGAATCCGAGTACGAACAGTCCCGCGGCTCCCGCCACCCGCAACCTGCCGCTGCGTATCTTCGTCTTGACGGCGGCCTCATCAGCACTGACGGCCGGGGCGTCGGCTCCGACGACTCCGGCGAGATAGGACAGATAACCCGGTACCAGGGGCACGACGCACGGCGACGCGAACGAGACGAGCCCGGCCAGGACGCAGGCTCCGAGGGCCAGGAACAGTGGCCCGGAGGCCGCCGCTTCCTGGAAACTCGCGCCTATCCCGGCAAGGTGGATCTCGTTCACTGCTGCACTGGCTCCTCGGCTGCCACGCGTTCGACGACGGGCTGCAAATCCTCGGCAAGCAACTCACGCAAGAACACCGCGGCAACGCGGTGCTGCCGGTCGAGCACGATGGTCGTCGGAATGACGGAGGTGGGGACACCGCCGAGCGCGGTCAGGGTGCGCATCGGCGGGTCGTAGATCGACGAGTAGCTCACGTTGTTGCTGATGACGAAATCCTGAGCGGCGGTCTTCGACTCGTCACGCACGTTGATGCCGAGAAATTCGACCCCGGAGGACTTGGTGGCCTCGTAGACCTTTTCGAGATCGTCGGCTTCGCCGCGGCACGGACCGCACCATTGGCCCCAGACGTTGAGGACGACGACGTCACCGTCGTAGTCCGACAGCGAGGTGGTCTTGTTCTCGGTCATCAGGTCGGGGCCGGACAGTTCTCCGAGCGCACCGCGTTCGGACGGCGGATCGTAGAAGATGTCTGTCTTTCCGCCCGGGGAGACGAACTGGAATGTCCCTCCCTGAGCCACCGCGTCGGTACCGGTCGCGCATCCCGCCACGAGAGCAGCGGCGCAGACGGCCAGGACGAATTTACGCACCGGTGATCCTCGGATCGGACGCTCCTGCAGGCTCGGAGTAGACGAGATCGACGAGCTGGTCGCCCTCGTAGACCAGCGAGGTCAGCGACGCGAGTCCGCATTGACGGTTGCGCGGGTCGTGCCAGAGCCGGTCGCCCTGAAGGAAGCGGCGCAGCGTCCAGACCGGGAGCTGGTGGCTGACGCAGACGGCTTCGTGCCCGACGGCCTCGACGCGGGCCGCGTTGACGGCCGCGAGCATACGGTGCGCGATCTGCAGGTACGGCTCTCCCCAGGACGGCGTGAACGGATCGCGCAGCTTCCACCAGTGCCGGGGTCGGCGCAGCGCTCCGTCCCCCACTGCCACGCGCAGACCTTCGAACTCGTTGCCGGCTTCGATGAGGTTCTCGTCTTCGGCGATCGTCAGTCCGTGAGCCGCTGCAATAGGCCCGGCGGTCTCCTGCGCACGCAGCAGTGGGGAGGCCACGACGTGGGTGATGTCGTGGCCGGCGAGTGCATCCGCAACAGACTTGGCTTGGGCCTGGCCGGTGACCGACAGTTTGAAGCCCGGCAGCCGCCCGTAGAGGATGCCCTTCGGGTTGTGCACCTCGCCGTGCCGGAGGACGTGCACGATGGTGCGCGTCGTCGAGTGCGGATGTGTTGCGGGGGCCTCGGTCACGTCGGGGTCCTGTTTCTCGGTAGTCGGTAGGTGATCAGTGCTGTGTAGACGTCACTGGGGAGCCGTGGCAGCGGCCGCGGCCTTCGCAGCGGCCGGGGCAGCGTCGGCGATGATCTCGAACGCACGGTCGTCGAGAGCGGCGGAGACGAACCAGGCCTCGAATGCGCTCGGCGGCGGGTAGACGCCACGCGAGAGAAATGCGTGGAAGAACGCCGGGTATCGCCACGTCTGCGCGGCTTTGGCCTGCGCGTAATCGGTGACGGGTCCATCTGCGAAGAACACACTCACCATAGTGCCCGCGAACTGCACCTGATGGGTGACGCCTTCGGCGGTGAGGGCGTCGCCGAGCAGTGTTCCGAGCTGCTGCGAGTTGGTCTGCAGCCTCTCGTAGACGGTCGCGTCGGCCAGTTGCAGGCTCGTCAAACCGGCGGCGACGGCAACGGGGTTACCGCTCAGGGTTCCCGCCTGGTACACCGGCCCGGCCGGCGCGAGGTAGGCCATCACGTCTGCACGACCGCCGAACGCCGCGGCGGGTAGTCCCCCGGACATGACCTTGCCGAAGGTGTAGAGGTCGCCTGCGACGCCGTCGATGCCGTACCAACCGGCGGCGCTGACGCGGAATCCGGTCATCACTTCGTCCATGATCAGCAGCGCGCCGTGCTCGGTCGCCAGTCGGCGCAGCCCCTCGTTGAAGCCGGTGACCGGCGCAATTGCGCCCATGTTCCCTGCCGCCGCTTCGGTGATGATGCAGGCGATCTCGCCGGGGTTCGCGTCGAATACCGCGGAGACGGCCGCGAGGTCGTTGTAGGGAACGACGATGGTGTCCGACGCCTGTGCGCCGGTGACTCCGGGTGAGGTCGGGAGCCCGAAGGTGGCCAGCCCCGATCCGGCGTCGGCGAGCAGGGCGTCGACGTGACCGTGGTAGCAGCCGGAGAATTTCAAGATCTTGGTGCGTCCGGTGAATCCACGGGCCAGGCGTACCGCGCTCATCGTGGCCTCTGTGCCCGAATTCACAAGGCGAACCTGGTCGACAGGGCCTACGCGGCGCACGATTTCCTCGGCGAGTTCGATTTCTCGCTCCGTCGGTGCGCCGAACGACAGCCCTGTCGCGGCGGCCTTCTGGACGGCCTCGACGATGGCCGGGTGGGCGTGTCCGTGGATCATCGGACCCCAGGATGAAATGAGGTCGACGTAGGACTTTCCGTCGGCGTCGGTCATCGTGTATCCGCTGGCCTGCGTGATGAAGCGAGGGGTGCCGCCGACCGATGCGAATGCCCGTACCGGCGAGTTGACGCCGCCGGGAATCACAGCACTTGCACGGGCGAACAGTTGGGCCGATACGGGGGCGTCGTCGCCGAGGGAGACAGTCACGACTTCCAGTGTCCCAGGTTCTGCGAAATCACCAACTACAGGGCGTAATAATTGTCGGAAACAAGGAATCGGAGACGTTGACGATTGAACGATTCCGGCAAGGGTAATTCGTTTCGATGACAAACACTGATACCAGTACCGATGGCGTCGCCAAAGTCGCCGAATTGATGTCCGAGGCCGGGCTCTGCATGTTCACCACCGTCGGCCGAGACGGTCACCTCATCTCTCGGCCGATGGCACTACAAGAGGCCGAGTTCGACGGCGACCTGTGGTTCTTCGCCGCTCAGGACTCCCGCAAAGTGGGAGACATCGCCGCCAATGCCACCGTGAACGTCTCGTTCCAGTCCGGTCAGGGGTGGGTGTCGCTGTCGGGCCACGCCGCCGTTGTCGAGAACAACGCCAAGGCCGAAGAGCTGTGGAACAGCCGGGCCGCCGCGTGGTTCGAGAAGAATCCCGATTCCCGTGAGGTGGCGTTGATCCACGTTGCCGCCGAGGGAGCGGAGTACTGGTCTACCCCGGGATCGAAGGTGTCCACCTTGCTGTCGTACGCCAAGGCGAAGATCACCGACGAGCGGCCGGATATGGGCGAGCATGACGTCGTCGAACTCGAGCTACCGCACAGATCGAAGGATTAGCTCTCGCGCCGATGTGCCGTCGGGGGCACATCCTTGGTGTCGGTCACGGCCGATTCTTCTTCCACGGTCCGGTCATGTGTCGCGTTCCGGTCATCGATCCGTTCCGTGCCGCCGGTCCGATCCGTGCCGCCGGTCCGATGCGTGTCGCCCACGACGTCCCGGTCGCCGGTCGCATTCCGGTCGGCAATCCCATCTTTGGCGCCGGTCCGATCCGTGTCGCCCACGACGTCCCGGTCGCCGGTCATATGCCGGTCACCGGTCGCACTACGATCACCGGTCATGTTTCGATCGCGCTTGACGTCCGGATCGATCTCGTTGGCGCGCTCGAACTGCGAGTCCACTTCGTCGCGTGATGCTGCGGCAACTCCCTGATGAGACTGGGCCTGCTGAGCAAGTTTTTCGGCCTCGGCCGCTTTGACATCGGCCTCAGCCTGGGCGCGACGTGCCTTTGCCTCGCTTTCGCGGGCAAGCAGTTCACGCTCCTCCACGATCGCCGACTGATCGGCGGCCTTCTCGCGGAGATCGTTCGCTTCCGACCTCTTTCGCTCCTTGCTCTTTCGCGACACCGCAAGGGCGATGGCGACGGCCACAACGACGAGGATTACTACGACGACGACGATCAACACGGTGGTACTCATGATTTGACTCCCGACTGTTTCGAGCGCCGAGACGGCACACGTTCGTTGTCAGGTACCCGAGCAAAGCACCGGTAAACACTCCGAAAGCCGCGTCCACCCCTCGGGGATGCAGGCGATCGACTCGAACCGTCGCGACGACCCAGCGGCTCCGGCCACTCACCCTTGCAGGCGAAATGTCCGAATCCGTTAACATCGCAAGCATGATGACGCCGTGCACCACGACGAGACTCGCCGGCGTTGTCCTGGCGGCAACCCTGACACTCTCCGCTTGTGCGGGCACTGCCACAGCACCCACGCCCACGACCACCGCGGCACCGGCCTTCACCGTCGACACCTCAACTCCTGTCGGGGCACTCAACGACCGGATTCTGCAATGGATCAACGGGGACGACGCGCCCGATCCGGCTGCGGTGAGGGCTGTCACGGGCCCCGAGCTGGCGGCGGCCGTCGAACCACTCGGCGGACTCGTCACCCCACTCGAACAATTGCGTGCCGGACGACCGAATGTGGCCACCGGCTTCGAGTTCGGTCCCGCAGGCGGAGTACTCAGCTTCACCACCGCGGGCATTCCCGCCACGATCTCGACCTCGATCGGAACCGACGGCGCGCTGAACGGGTTTCTGGCCAGACCCGACACCCCCGAGATCTTGTCGTTCGACGAACTCGACGGGGCGCTGTCGAGGGTGGCCCCGAATTACTCCTACAGCGCGTCTCGCCTCAACGGCGGTGAGTGCGAGGCCGTCTACTCCACCAACGCCGACATCGTGCTCCCGTTGGGGTCGGTGTTCAAGCTGTATGTCCTCGGCGCGCTCACCGACGAGATCCAGGCAGGAACGGTCGAATGGGACGAGCAGCTCATCGTCCGTGATGCGACCAAGAGCGCGCCGTCAGGTGAGCTGCAGAATCTGCCCGACGGTGCGGCGGTGTCGGTTCGGGAGGCCGCCGAGAAGATGATCTCGTTGTCCGACAACACCGCAACGGATCTGCTGATGAAACGCCTCGGCCGCGAACGGGTCGAACGCCAACTGAGCGTCATGGGGCATCACGATCCGGCTGTCATGACGCCGATGATGGACACCCGCCAGTTCTTCGTCATCGGGTTCGGAGATCCCAACATGCGGTCCGAGTGGGCCGACGCAGACCCGGGAACTCGGGTCGAGCTACTCCAGCGAGCAGACGCGCGACCGCTCGAGATCGACTTCGAGAATTTTCTCGACAATCCGGCGTCGGCCGATGGAGTGGAATGGTTCGCCAATGCACAGGACGTCTGTGCTGCGATGGGGTATCTGGCTTCCGGCCCGGCAGCGAAGGAGAACCGCCGCATCCTGGCGATCGCTCCGGGCGTGCAGCTCGACGCGGCACTGTGGCCGTATTCGGGGTTCAAGGGCGGCAATGCTCCCGGCGACCTGGCCGGGGTGTTCCTGGCCACCGATGCGTCCGGTCGGGACTGGATCGTCACCGAGCAGTTCCGTGCCGACGGCGCGATAGATCTGATTCCGACCAGCTACGCATCGCTCGTTGCCCAGGAGTCGTTCGCACTGCTCGAGTGAGTGAGATTTGTAACGTCCGTGTTACCGGTACGTTACACTCGCAGTCGTGGAGGAAGAACACGAACAAGCCCGGTACGCCTGGCCGACGGGCTTCGAAGAGTTCCTGATCGGCGAGTTCACCGACTTCAGCCCACTGATGGACCGGGCGCTGCAGGACAACTGGGCGTCCCTGCTTCATGACGGGCCGGACGCAGAATCGGGCTTCTGGCGTACCTGCCGAGCAGTGTTCAAAGAATTCGTCTGGCCGGTCTGACTTTCCGGCTCTCACAGGCGGCCGCAAAAGGTTACCGTCGAGTATGGCAACCACAACGGATCACCTTCGGAACACTCTGGACGGCCGCTGGCGAGATGTGAAGAACGAAGCGCGCAAGCAACTCACGCGCGACGAGTTCCGTCCGCACTACACGCCGAACACCGTCATCGCCCGCACCAAAGCGCGCGAACAACTCGAGCTTCTCGCCGCCGCAGGTGCTGCCGAGGACGGCTTCAAGAAAGAACACGGCGGTACCGGCGATGTCGGCGCAGCGGTGACGATGATCGAGATGCTCGCGATGAGCGACCTGTCGTTGATGGTCAAGGCCGGCGTCCAGTGGGGACTGTTCGGTGGGGCTATCGAAAATCTCGGCACCGAACGGCACCACGAGGCCTACGTCCCCAAGATAATCAGTCTCGATTTGCTCGGCTGCTTCGCCATGACCGAGACCGGCCACGGAAGCGACGTGCAATCGCTCGAGACCACGGCCACCTACGATTCGAAGACGGACGAGTTCGTCATCAACTCCCCCACGCCGTCTTCGCGTAAGGACTACATCGGCGGTGCCGCCGAAACCGCGACGGTCGCAGCCGTGTTCGCCCAGCTCATCACTGCAGGTCCGGGCCAGGAGCCCGAAGGCCATGGCGTGCACTGCTTCTTCGTTCCGCTGCGCGACGAGGACGGTGCCGATCTGCCCGGTGTCACCACCTCGGACTGCCAGTACAAGGGCGGGCTCCCCGGCGTCGACAACGGCCGCCTCATGTTCGACCACGTCCGTATCCCACGAGACAACTTGCTCAACAAGTACGCCGACGTCTCCGAAGACGGTACGTATTCGTCCCCTATCGAGAACAAGTCCCGCCGATTCTTCACGATGCTCGGTACGTTGATCCGCGGACGCGTCACGGTCGGCGGCAGTGCCGCCGCCGCGGCCCGCGTGGCCCTCGACATCGCGACGCGATACGCGTTGCAGCGCAGGCAGTTCGCCGCACCCGATTCCGAGCAGGAAGTCCTGATCATGGACTACCTGGTGCATCAGCGTCGGCTGTTCCCGCTGATCGCCAAGTCCTACGCCCTGCAGTTCGCGCAGAACGAGCTCGTGTCGAAGATGCACGAGCTGCAGACCGCGGACAGCCCCGATGCAGAAGAGCAGCGCGAGCTCGAAGCCAGGGCTGCAGGACTCAAGGCCGCGAACACCTGGCATGCGACCGCCGCGATCCAGGAGGCCCGTGAAGCATGCGGCGGCGCAGGCTATCTTGCAGAGAACCGATTGATCTCGCTCAAGGCCGATACGGATGTGTTCACCACGTTCGAGGGCGACAATCATGTGCTCACCCAGCTGGTGGCCAAGGAACTGCTCACCGCGTACGCCGACGACGTGAAGTCGATGAGCCCGGTCGAGTGGGTCAAGTTCGCTGCCGATATGGTCGGCGACCGAGTGGTCAAACGCACTGCGGCACAGGCGATCATGCAGACCATCCTCGACCGACGCCAGGACAACGAGGAAGAGGGCTCGCTGTTCAACCGCGGTACTCAGGTCAAGATGTTCGAGGATCGTGAGGAGTACCTACTCTCCACCGTCGCTCGCCGCTTGCAGTCCAAATCCAAAGAGACCAGCTCGTTCGAGGCGTTCAACGCGGTGCAGGATCACGTGCTGCATGCAGCGAGTGCCCACATCGATCGCATCGTCTTCGAGGCCTTCATCGCCGGCATCGAATCGTGCGAAGACGCCACCACCAGGGAACTGCTGGAAGAGGTCTGCGATCTGTATGCACTGTCGGTGATCGACAAGGACAAGGCGTGGTTCATCGAGCATCGCTACCTGTCCACCGAGCGGTCCAAGGCAGTCACGCGCGCCATCAACGAGCGGTGCCGGTCGTTGCGTCCGCACGCGGAATTGCTCGTCGACGGCTTCGGAATTCCCGACGCGTTGGTCGGTGCGGCGATGCTGGGTGATCCAGGAGCAGGCGCCGAGGAAGAACCTGCCGGCAACCCCAGTCACGCGAACTGACACGTGACCGGATCGAACTAGGGGGCTATCGCGAACACCCGGCAGGGGCCGCCGGTCGCGCCCGCGTGCTTCGGTGCGCCGACGACGACCGTCGCCCCTGCCGGCGGCACCGCATCGAGATCGGCGAGCGCTTCGACCCCATACCGACCAGCACCGAGAACTGCAGTGTGGGCGGGGTATCGGCGGTCGCCCATCCGGTCGAGGCTGAGCGTGTCCACGACGACGAGCGGTGAGCCGGGGCGTCGAGGTGCGTGCTGGTGTGCTCCCAGTACGAGAGCTCGTCGACCGAGAATCCGCCGAACTCGTAGGCCGCGACCGGACGCATCGAGAACGGTTCGTTACCGGGCCACACCGGAAACATCGGAAATATCGAACTCAGGGTGTGCGTCAGGTCGATCGGTCGGCCTGACGGAACATCCGGAGTGACAACAGGTTCGGCGCGCACGGTTGCGCTCGCCGCGACCGTCAGCGCGGCAGCGCCCAACGATCCGAACAGCGCCCTACGATCCGAACAGCGCCCTACGGCCAATTCTGCGGTGTACTGCCTCGATTACCTCGAGGCCACACATCAGCCGGCAGCGGGAGTGACGAGCAGAACCTTGTCGTCGGATCCGTTGTCGGTGGTGAGCAGAAAAGCTCCGTCGTCACCGAAGCTGGTGAGCGAACGCAGACGCCCATACGCGCCGACCAACGCATCCGCTTCGTCGACGTACTCGGTGCCGTCCTCGGACAGCTTGAGAAACAGGAGCTTCTCGCCCTGCTGACTCGACACCACCGCAGCCCCGTTCCAGGAACCCCATCCCGCTCCGTTGGCGAAGGTCAGGCCGGGCGTCGCGATCGTGGGGCTGCCCGAACTCCAGACTGCTGCACGTGCACCGGGCACCCGGGTCGGATCGGTCATCGGCACCGATTCGTCGTAGATCACCGGGAGTCGATCGGGGCGGTAGCCGTAGTTGCCGCCGGGCACCAGCAGATTCAGTTCGTCGTCTCGGCTCGTCCCCTGCTCCACCTCGTAGATCTGATCGGTTCCGGGACGGATCGCCAAACCCTGCACGTTGCGGTGGCCGAGCGTGAAGATGCGATCCGGCGAACCCGCGGCGGCAGTGCCATCTGCGTCGACATGCAACACCTTGCCGCCCAGCGAGTTCCGATCCTGGGGAACGCTAGGGCTCGCGGTGTCCCCGGTGCCGATGTACAGCGTGCCGTCGGGATGAGCCAGGATTCGGCAGCCACCGTGTCGGCCACCGTCGGCGACGGGAATGTCGTCGATCAGCGTGCCGGTGCGTGTCAGAGCGGTCCATGCCGGGTCCACGGTCCACGAGACGACAGCGATGTGGTTGTCACTGCCACCGCCGCCCGCGCTTCCGGTCCCGGCACTACCGGTGCCTGCGCCGCCACCCTGCACACCTTGGCACGTGTAGATCGTTCTGGATGTCTCGAAGTCGGTCGCCAGCTCGATGCCCATCAGACCGGTCTCGCCCGACGCATAGAGATCGCCCAGATCCGCGTCCAGCTCACGGGTGACCCCGTCGACGTCGCGAATCACGAACCGCCCGGAACGTTCCCCCGTCAGGACCGTGCCGTCCGGAGCGACCACCACATCCCATGGTTTCGCGAGGCCGTCCAGCACGGTGGTGACCGTCAGATTCGGAAGCGGATCGGACTGGGCCGTTGCGCCCGTCGAACATGCCAGCGTCAGAAAGACGCTGGCGGCGAGCACTCCGGAACTGGACACCAGCTTGTTCATGCACTCTCCTGACGACAATCCGCGATCGGTCCGATATGACCGGTATCACACGATATTAAACACAGTCAGAAGGTCACGCCGAATCAGGACGCGAGTCGGTACCCGGCCTCCGAGATGGCGGCGTCCACCACTGCGGTATCGAGAGCCGAATCACTGCTCACGACGACGGATCCGGCAGCCACATCGACATCGACGCCGATCACACCTGCGATCTCCGAAACTTCTTCTTTCACCGACGCTGCACAGTGTGCGCACGTCATGCCCTCGACCGAATATGTCGTCTGCATGCGGGTTTCCTCTCTTCTCGTCAGGAACGTACGAGGCGCGCGATGGCCTCGGATGCCTCTTTCACTTTTGCGTCCGCCTCGGGACCGCCCTGCCTCGCGGCCTCGACGACACATCCGGCGAGGTGAGCATCGAGCAGTTTCAGCGAGACCGACTGCAGCGCTTTGGTGGCTGCAGAGACCTGGGTGAGGACATCGATGCAGTAGCGGTCGTCCGCGACCATCCGGGATATCCCGGACACTTGACCTTCGATACGGCGCAATCGCTTCAGCAGATCATCCTGCTCGGCACTGTAGCTGCTCATACCAGCGATGATACCCCTACCCGGTAGGGGGTGTTCGATCTGTCAGGACCCGACGGACTCCGTCGACGAGCAGTAGACCGGCAACGATGACGGCCAGGGCACCCAGCGCGACCCAGGACCCCGAGTAGAACGTCCCCGAATACGCCGGCGACACATCGGGAACTGCGGGAAACTCGGTGGTTCGCACTCCCGCATTCCAGCAGGCCACGGCCCCGATCACCGCGAGCAATGCCACCGCTGTCTCGGCCCACCCGAGGAACTTCCTCACAGGTACTCCCGCTTGGCCGTTTCGAGGGCCGAACGCAAACCGTCCTCGTCCTTCGCCCATGCCTGGACCAATCCGCCGCCCACCAGACGCAGCCCGATGCCATGACGCTTGCGGGGCACACCCGAGAGTTCTCCGAGCACTCGCGCGGTCTCCCATCTCTTGGGCTCGTATTCGTCGTCGGCGTACTCGGCCGGCGGAAAGACGTCGTCGATGTCGACGAGGTCGACGGTCTCGGTGCCTTGCCGTAGCTGTCGCGTGGTGAGTTCGACACTGACGTGCATCCGCGCAGCGCGCAACTGAACGTAGGTGAAACCGACGAGGATCAGCGAGAACAGCACGAGAGCGAACCAGTGGATCACCGGACCGGACGCAATCTCGACCGCCAACACCACCAGGCAGAACACGGGCCCCCAGGCCAGCATCCGCCACCGACCACCGGGCTCGTGGAACAGTACTGGATCTTGGGTGGGGGTCTCACTGCTCACGTTGGAACCATTCCCTCGCCGACGGCCGGTAGACGAGAACTGCTGCGATGATCAGCCCGACGGTGATCACCAACGGGACGAAGGGGAACACCAGCCCGGCGAAGATCAGCATCATCGCGGCTGCCCCGGACAGGGACACCAGCGCGCGCCGAAACCTGCGGTCACCGCCGCGGACGTGACTCGACATCAGCCCGACGGCCAATCCGACCAGTCCGGAGATCACACCGAGGCCGCGAAACACGGTCAGGAACGAATCGCCCTGTTCTGCCGAGCTGAACGATGCGCGAATCTGGTCGGCGGGCAGCGTCAGTGCAATCATGCAGATGACGATCAGCAGCACCGCCGAAGCCAACCACAGCCAGTAGGCCGCGGACACCACACGGGGCCGGACGATCGGTGTGTCCATTTCTGCGCTCACGCCAGACATCCTGCCACCGAGGGTGGCTCAGGGTTTGCGTCGGCGAAATTTCGACACTGCCGCAGAGCGATCGACGTGTACTGCCGCGACGCGCTCAGCCTGCAGAAATCCCCAGCGCCATGATCGCGATGGCGGCCGAGACAGCGAGCAGCAGTCCGAGCAACGCCCAACCGGGCCGACCGCTCTCGGCCGGACACGTGTCGCGATCGGCCACCGGTACTACGTCCGGCTGCGCAACGCTCACTGCTGCAGGGATGTTCTCTGCCATGTCGAATCCGATCACTCGATCTGTTGTCCCGGGTGATGCTAGTCACATGCTCGGGGACTCGACCGAGAACACGCCCGAAACTACTGCTTTCTCGACGCGACGAAGTATTCGTTGGATTCACGTCGATGCATCAGATAGATCGCTCCGGCCGCGAGGACACCCTGGCCGATACCGAGCACGCTCATCACGATGTTCGCCGCACCGGTACTCGACGCAATGGCGAACAGATCGAGGACCGTGGTGAACACGGTGAACGATCCGATGACGGTGAGCAGCATCCGGGCCCACATCTTGCCTGCGCGCATCCGCTTGACCCAGAACAGGAACAACGCCCCGAAGCCGAGCACGATGAACACCGTGACGACCAGCATCACCGTCACCATCGACTGTGTGGACTCGACGGTCATGTCTGCTGCCGCGTCCTGAGCGGCGAGGTCGTCGAGCAGGGACTGCGCGAATTCTGCACGTGCCCCGAACAGCGTCCACACCGAATACAGAGCCGAGATCGCCCCGATCAACGCCACTGCCCACCACAGATGGCGGGATGTCTCGATGTCGACGGGTGCCGGGCGCGGCGTCGGCTCGAGCTCCGGGCCCGACTGCGGGAAACCGTGCTCGAGCTCCCAGCGCTGCCAATCCGGTTGCGGCGGTGGGTTACCCGGTACGTTGCTGTCCGGATTGTTCCCCGGAGGAAAATCGTTCACAGCCAACCTGCCACTTCGGTCGCCCAATAGGTCAGTACTACATCGGCACCGGCACGCCGAATGCCGACGAGTGATTCCAGCACCGCGGCGTCGCGATCGATCCACCCGTTCTGCGCCGCGGCGGTGATCATGGCATATTCCCCGGAGATCTGATACGCCGCAACCGGAACCGGTGACATCTCGGCGACGTCGCGAAGAATATCGAGATAGGACATCGCCGGCTTGACCATCACCATGTCGGCACCCTCGGCGAGGTCGAGCTCCACCTCGTGAGTGGCCTCGCGTCGATTGGCACCGTCCTGCTGATACGTGCGGCGGTCTCCCTGTAGCGACGACCCGACGGCCTCGCGGAACGGGCCGTAGAACGCCGAGGCGTACTTCGCCGAATACGCCAGCTGTCCCACCTCGACGTGCCCGGCCGCGTCGAGTCCGGCGCGGATGGCACCGACCTGTCCGTCCATCATTCCGCTGGGTCCGAGCAGATGCGCGCCGGCATCGGCCTGCGCGACGGCCATGTCCACGTAGCGCAGCAGGGTGGCGTCGTTGTCGATCGATCCGTTCTCACTCAGAACACCGCAATGTCCGTGTGAGGTGAACTCGTCCAGGCACGTGTCGGCCATGATGACCGTCGAATCACCGAGGTCCGCTTTCAACCGGGCCAGACCGCGGTTGAGGATTCCGTCGGGATCGGTTGCCCCCGAGCCGCTCTCGTCCTTGTCCTCGGGCTTGGGCACCCCGAACAACATGACCCCACCGACGCCTGCCGTGACGGCCTCCTCGGCGGCAGCGCTCAGCGAATCCAGCGTGTGCTGGAACACTCCGGGCATGGAGCTGATCGCCCGGGGTTCGGCGATTCCGTCGGCGACGAACATCGGCAGCACCAGATGCCGTGGCTCCAAAGAGGTTTCGGCTACGAGCCGACGCAGCGCGGGGGTGCGGCGCAGGCGTCGGGGGCGGTCTGTGGGGAACACGGGTGAACCTGCCTCACTTCGTTCGGCTCGTGCGCCTTTTGCGTCCTCCTGGGTATGCAAAAGGCGCACGAGGCGGATCAGCGCCTACGTGACTTCTTGCGCGGCGGGGGCAGCGCGCCCTCCGCCCGCAAACGAGCCGCATGCTCGGCGAGCGCCTCGACCAGCGGTCCGACCTGAGCCGATTCGGGCTGCACGTCCACGCGCAGACCGAATTCGACGGCAGTCTCGGCGGTCTTGGGGCCGATGCACGCAACCAGGGTGCGCGCATGCGGCTTTCCGGCGATACCGACCAGGTTCCGGACGGTGGAGCTCGAGGTGAAGCACACCGCGTCGAATCCGCCGGTCTTGATCATCTCGCGGGTCTCGGCGGGGGGCGGCGCTGCCCGGACGGTGCGGTACGCGGTGACGTCGTCGATCTCCCAACCGCGCTCGCGTAGACCTTCGGCGAGCGTTTCGGTCGCGATGTCAGCGCGAGGCAGAAGAACTCGGTTGACCGGGTCGAACACCTCGTCGTAGGGCGGGAAGTCTTCGAGCAGTCCGAGCGAGCTCTGCTCCCCCGACGGCAGGAGTTCGGGGTTGATGCCGAACGAGCGCACCTTCGCCGCGGTTGCCTCACCGACACACGCGATCTTGACGCCGGAGAACGCACGGGCGTCCAGGCCGAACTCCTCGAACTTCTCCCACACTGCGCGCACGGCGTTGGTGGAGGTGAACACGACCCACTGGTAGCGGCCGTCGACCAGGCCCTTGACGGAGCGCTCCATCTGAGCGGGGCTCCGCGGGGGCTCGACGGCGATGGTCGGAACCTCGATGGGAATGGCTCCGTGGGTGACGAGGCGATCGCTCATCTCGCCGGCCTGGTCCTTGGTGCGCGGCACCAGCACGGTCCAGCCGTACAGTGCGCGAGACTCCCACCAGGACATCTTGTTTCGACCCGACACGACCTTGCCCACAGTGACGACGAGGGAACCGACGAGCTCGGAACCGGCGTCGTTGAGGGTGGCCAGGGTTGCCTCGACGGTCCGCTGCTGACGGGTGGTGCCTCGGACGGTGATCGCCGCAGGCGTCTGCGGGGCCAGACCGTGTTCGACGAGGGCGCTGGCGGTTTCGGCCAGGTGACCCGACGTCGCGTGCAGCACCAGCGGGCCCGGAGCAGCAGCCAGCGCCGTCCAGTCGACTTCGCCGCGGACGTCGGCCTCGGTGTGACCCGATCCCAGCGCCATACCGGCGTAGCTCGGCACCGCAGATCCCGCAGGCAGGCCGGGGAGCACCTCGAACGGCACGTGAGTCCGAGCGACGGCACTGACCTCGGCGATCACCGAATCGGTCGTCAGTGGATCGCCGGAAACCAGGCGAACCACGTCGTGACCGTTCTTGGCTTCGGCGAGAAGCGTTTTGGCGACCTCGGCGGGCTCACCGAGTGCCGGCCGCACCTCGACGCCGTTCTCTCCGGTCTCGGCGTCCCGGGGGACGTCGGCACCGACGAGCGCGGTAACGCCCTTGTCGACGTCGGGATCGGTGAATGCGAGTTCGGCTGCTCCGAGCACTTCCCGTGCCCGGACGGTGAGCAGCGCCGGGTCACCCGGCCCGGATCCCACGAACAGGATCCGTCCGTTGGTGTTCTTGCGGACTGGGCTCATCGGTTGTTCTCCAGTGCTGTCTTGTGTGGGTACTGCAGTTCTATCGGGGTTGCCGCGCCCCGTTTCGGAATCAGTCGAGCGGTGGCGATCGACTCTCTTCGCACGACCGGACGGGTCGCCGTGCGTTTGGCGCGTCCGCGGACGGGTGCTGTTATGGCCCTAGACATGAGATCCGCCCTGTGCGTGAGAACCGGCCTGCGCTGGTTCGGTGACTGAAACAAGTTCGCGCGCACCGAGATCGAGCAGTTCGCGAGCCAATTCACGGCCCAGCTCCTCGGCGCGGTCGGGTGATCCGACGATCGACGCGCGGATGGTGTCGCTGCCGTCGATGGCGGCAACACAACCGCGCAAAGACAGTTCGTCGAAGATGCGACCGTCCTCGTCGATGGATTCGACGACCTCGGCGATCGCACCCACCGGCGCGGTGCAGCCGGCTTCGAGCTCGGCGAGCAGGCCACGTTCGGCTGCGACCGCTGCGCGCGAGTGTGCATCGTCGAGAGTGGCTATCGCGCTGACGAGATCGGTGTCCGCAATGCGGCATTCGACCGCCAGCGCACCCTGGGCCGGTGCCGGCAGCATCTGCACCGGATCGAGCGCTTCGGTGACGACGTCGAGTCGGCCGATGCGGGCCAGCCCGGCGCGGGCCACGACCACGGCGTCCAGCTCGCCCGAGGCCACCTTCCCGATTCTGGTGTCGAGGTTGCCGCGCAGCGGGCGGACGTCCAATCCCTGTCCGAGAGCTCGCAATTGCGAGATCCGGCGCGGTGCGGACGTACCGACCTTCGCCTCTGCCGGTAGTTCGCCGAGCACCAACCCGTCGCGAGCGACCAGGGCATCCCTGGGATCCTCACGCGCCGGAATGGCGGCGATGGTGAACCGCTCGTCGGCCGCCGTGGGCAGATCCTTGTACGAGTGCACGGCGATGTCGACGGTGCCGTCTGCCAGTGCCTCGCGCAGTGCTGCGGTGAAGACGCCTACGCCGATCGTCTGCACCGGAGCAGCCGACAGATCGCCTGCGGTTTTGACGATCACCAGCTCGGCCTCGACTCCGGCTGCAGCGAGGGCAACGCGAACGGTGTCGGCCTGCGTGGTGGCGAGCAGGCTTCCGCGTGTGCCGATCTTGACGATGTCGCTCATTCCGAATGCTCCTGACCGGTGGTGCCGGAAGGCAGGTCGGTGCGGCGGGCAGTGAAGTCGTCGACCAGTCCCAACGAGCCGATCTCCATCGGCGTCGCCACGGCATCGACCGAACCGGGGCTCAGCTCGAACAACTCACGCAGCGCGGCGGCGTAGGAATCCCCACCCGGGGTACTGGCGAGCTGCTTCACGCGCACGGTGGGCGAATGCAGCAGCTTGTCCACAACGCGGCGCACGGTCCGGGCCACTTCGTCACGCTGCGGTGAATCGAGCCCGGGAAGCCTCGACTCGAGACGCAGCAATTCCCCTTCGACCACCTCGGCGGCGCGCTGACGCAGTGCCGTCACCGTCGGGGTGACCTCGGCAAGTCGTTGTCCGGCAAGGTAACCCGAGAGTTCGCTGGAGACGATCTCGCGGGCGGCCGACGCGTCGTTCGCGGCAGCACCGGCCGCGGGGTCGCGCTGGAGGGATTCCATGTCGAAGACGGTGATGCCGGGCAACTGCGACACCGCGGCGTCGACGTCGCGGGGCAGACCGAGATCGCAGATCACCAGAGTCCGGTCGCGATCGCGGCGAGCGAGTGCGAGGTGCGCATCGACGATGGTGACCACGGCACCCACGGCGCCGGTACAGGTGATGAGGATGTCTGCCTCGGCCACCGCGTCGGACAGATTCTCGAGGGCGACGGAGGTGGCGGGAATGCCGTTCGAGACGGCGTTCTCGGCCAGGTGGTCGGCTCGGTCGCGGGTGCGGTTGACGACGGTGAGGCCACCGATTCCGGCGCGGCCGAGGTGCGCTACGGCGAGGCCGCCCATGGCTCCGGCTCCGAGCACGACGGCCTTTCGGCCTGCGAGGGAACCGTCGAACAGATCGGCGGCGCGATCGAGGGCAACGGAGACAACCGAGGCTCCGGCCGCGTCGATTCCGGTTTCGCTATGGACGCGCTTGCCCACGCGCAGGGCTTGCTGGGCCAGTTCGTGCAGCACCCGGCCCGACGCCTGCTGCCCGTCCGAGGCGGCGTAGGCCGACCGGATCTGGCCGAGGATCTGCTGCTCACCGATGACCATCGAGTCCAGGCCGCTGGCCACCGCGAACAGGTGCTCCACGGCGGCCTCGCTGTAGCGGACGTACGCGTGCTTGGTCAGGTCCGCGATCTCGAGCCCGGAGTGTTCACCGAGCACTTCGCCGACGGCGGTCAAGGCACCGTGAAACGCGTCGACGACGGCATAGATTTCGACGCGATTACACGTCGACACCACCATGACCTCGGAAATGCTCCCGCTGGCCATCAGTTTGTCGGTCAGTTTCGGGCGATCGGTATCGGTGATGGCGACACGCTCGAGAACTGCGACGGGAGCGCTACGGTGCGATATCCCGACGAGAAGGACACTCACGGTGCAATCACCGATCCGTTTCTTGTCGAACTGTTGACTGGGCTTGGATTGCCGGCGATACGTGGGCCGTGACTGCGGCCGAGGCGCGCCGTGGACGTGAGAGGAGGCGGTGAGACCGGTTGCGGACGAGGTGCGGTGACGATGGTCGGTGCGGATACGCGAGTCGATTCGGACACGTTGCGCGAGCTGTTGAAGGAGAGCACCTGCATCTCCACGGCCAGGTCCACTCGTCGCACCTCGATGTGTTCGGGCACATCGAGCACCATCGGGGAGAAGCTCAGGATGCACTCGACACCGCCTGCGACGAGCTTCTCGGCAACACCGTGCACGGCCTCGTCGGGCGTGGCGATGACGCCGATGGTCGCTTCGAGCTCACGGCAGGCGTTCTCGAGATCGTCGACGTCCCGGACGATCAGTCCGTCGACCTCGGTGCCCACCCGCGCTGGATCGCGATCGAAAAGCCCGACCATGGCGAAACCGCGCCGCGCGAAGCCGCCGTACCCGGCCAGAGCCTGTCCGAGGTTGCCGACCCCGGCCAGCACGACGCGATGTCCGCGGTCGAGGCCGAGTGCGCTCTCGATCTTGGCGCGTAGCCGGGCGACGTCGTAGCCGACACCGCGGACACCGTTGGGGCCGAGGAACGAGAGATCTTTGCGCAGTTTGGCCGATCCGACGCCTGCTGCGGTGGCCAGTTCTTCACTGGAGACGATGAGAACGCCCTCGTCCGCGAGGATCGACAGGACCCGCAGGTACGTCGCCAGACGGGTGACCGTAGCCTGAGGAATGACCCGCTCTACGCCGCTGGGCGACGGGCGCTCTTCGGTCACGTCTGGGGCTCCTCGTCCGAACGGCGTCGATGCCGGTCTTCACGCTGATCCTGCGTTCGTGTCTGTTTCACGAATGCTGTTCACTCCACGGTAACTGCTTGTGAACGAATGAACAAAGTTGCGCATACCGGCCCTCACCTGCACACGGAGACCGATCACACGTTCTTAGGGTGCCCTGCCTCGGCGAGATCTGCTCGCAATCGGGGCACGTCGACCTCCCAGTAACTGTGTTCGATGCCGTCGAGCAGTACCACCGGCACTCGGTCCCCGTACTCCGCACGCAGGTCAGGCGATTCTGCTGCCGCCTCGTCGACGTCGACGACCGTCATCGCCACGTCGAATTCGCGGCACACCTCGGTCAGCACCTCGCGAGCGTGGACGCACGAATGGCAACCTGCGCGGGTGAGAAGAGCCACGCCCTGGGAAGTCGTCTGCATACGACCACTGTGGCACGGGTCCGATGGAGACGAACGTCACACGGAGCGCGCCCGGGTGACGGCGGGGCACGGTGCCTGCGAGCGCTGTCCCCTGCCGGACCTGTCGGGCCCACGGCTAGGCTGCACCCAGTACTCGAGTGGGAGGTGGATGTAGTGAGCGACGGGGGCAGCGACCTGCCGATCGAGGACACGCCCGATATCGATCTGGTCGAGACCGACGATCCGCATGGGGACAAGCAGTTCAAGCGCCGCATTCGGAGGATTCGCAATCCGTTCGGTCCGTCCGATGCCGAGGTCCGCGCCAACGTTGCGGGCCAGGCCAGCGCCGATGCCGCCCTCGCATTGCAGGTCGAGGACGAGGGTGCGATCCCTCGGGATCTGACCGCTGCGGCGTTCTTCGACGTGGACAACACCATGGTGCAAGGTGCGTCGATCATTCACTTCGCTCGCGGGCTGGCCGCTCGCAAATACTTCACCAGCGGCGATCTGGCGCAATTCGCCTGGCAACAAGTGAAATTCAGGGTCAGCGGCAAGGAGAGCAGCGAGGATGTGGCCAGTGGCCGCGAGAAGGCTCTGTCGTTCATCAAAGGCCGGCCCACCTCCGAACTGACCACGCTCGGCGAGGAAATCTACGACGAGGTCATCGCCGACAAGATCTGGGCCGGAACTCGCGCTCTCGCTCAGATGCACCTCGACGCGGGCCAGCAAGTGTGGCTCGTCACGGCCACTCCGCAGGAATTGGCTCAGATCATCGCCAAGCGATTGGGGCTGACCGGTGCGCTCGGTACCGTCGCCGAGAGCAAGGACGGAGTATTCACCGGCCGACTCGTCGGCGATATCCTGCACGGCATCGGCAAGGCCCACGCGGTGCGTTCACTGGCTGTTCGCGAGGGCCTGAACCTCAAACGTTGCACTGCATATTCGGACAGTCACAACGACGTTCCGATGCTCTCACTCGTCGGCACGGCCGTGGCGATCAACCCCGATACCGATCTACGTGAGCTGGCCAAAAATCGAGGCTGGGAGATCCGCGACTATCGCACCGGCCGCAAGGCCGCCAAAATCGGCGTTCCGACCGCGCTGGCATTGGGTGCGGTGGGCGGCGGACTGGCCGCGGTGATCGGCCGCCGCAGGGCGTAACCTCTCCGGCCCCTGTCTTCGGACCGGAACCTGTCTTCGGACCGGCCCCTGTCTTCGGACCGAGCCCTGCGGTCAGACCGTCAGCTGCATCAGCGTCAGGTCGAGCCACCGACCGAACTTGACGCCTACCTGCGGCATCTGTCCGACGGTGACGAACCCGAATTTCTCGTGCAGTGCGATCGACGTGGTGTTCTCGGATTCGATGAACCCCACCAGCACGTGCACGTCGCCTGCCGTGGCCCGCTCGATCAGCTCGCTCAACAATGCGCTGGCCAGGCCGCGACGATAGAAATCCGGGTGGATGTAGACCGAGTGCTCCACCGAATGTCGGTAGCCGCTTTTGACCCGCCATTGGCCGTACGACGCGTAGCCGGCAACCCGGCCGTCGACCTCGGCCGTGAGAACGGGGTATCCCCCGGCGACGCGGCCCTCGAACCACGCTGTGCGATCGGCGAGATCGACCTGATCCTCGTCCCAGATGGCGGTGGTGTTGGCGACCGCATCGTTGTGGATGTCGAGAATTTCCGGCAGGTCTTCGGGCGTCGTGTCGCGGATGTGCACTGCCACACGATAACCCCAGGATCTATCCCAGGAAGACGTTGCGCCTCTTGGCAAGCAGTCGGTACAGCGTGTGCTGAATGGTTTCGCGTACATGGTCGGTCAGCTCGAACAGCACCATCGGATCCTCGAATGCGGTGGCGTCGTACGAGTCGGTGTGGATCGGTTTGCCGAACTCGATGTACCACTTGGACGGCAACGGGATCAGACCCAGTGGGCCGAGGTGCGGAAAGAACGGCGTGACCGGAAAGTAGGGCACGCCCATCAGTCGCGCCAGTGGCGTGATGTCGCCGATCTTCGGATAGATCTCTTCCGAGCCCACGATGGAACACGGAATGATCGGTGCGCCCGTTCGCAACGCCGCCGAGACGAACCCGCCGCGGCCGAATCGCTGCAGCTTGTATCGCTCGCTGAACGGCTTGCCGATGCCTTTGAATCCCTCGGGGAACACGGCGGCGAGCTCGCCGGTACGCAGCAGGCGCTCGGCGTCGGGGTTGCACGCCAACGTGTGCCCCGCCTTGCGGGCGATGGTGCCGACGCCGGGCATCTCGAATGCCATGTCGGCGGCCAACATTCTCAACGGCCGGTGAGCCGGATGGTGGTCGCGCACGGCAACCGACGTCATCAACGCATCGACGGGCACGACTCCGGCGTGGTTGGCGACGACGAGGGCACCACCATCGGACGGAATGTTCTCGATGCCTTTGACTTCGACGCGGAACCACTTGTCGAACAGTGGCCGCAAGAGCGGTAGCCATACTGCGTCCGCGAAATGCGGGTCGTAGCCGAATTCGTCGACGCTGTAGTCGCCGGCCATTCGCCTGCGCACGAACTCGGCGACCGAGGAGATCTGGTCGACGACGGCGGTCTTGGTGTCGTCGATCATCGACAGGATCGGAGCCGGGACCGCCGCCGTCACGCCCGACGCGTCGGCCGGAGCCGGATCGAGCAGCGGTGTCGGCTCACGAGGATCGGCGTAGGCGGAAGGGTGCCGTTCGCGCGAACCCGCAGACGCTCGGACCGAGCGACCGCCGTGCAATGGAATCACTTTGGCCACACTCACCCGTCTCCTCCCCAGCTCGGTGCCGTTTCCGGACCACGAAGCGTGTCCGCTCTATCGAGTGCGTCCGAGCCACCGAGCGACGCCAATGCCCGCGCCGCGGACGCGCCGGTGCCCACGGCCGAGACCAGTCGATCCTCGACAGCGTCGACCCACTCGGTTCTGATGACCGGGCGCAGTGCCGCGCCGCGGACGAAATCGTCGAATGCCTGAACGGTAGTCCACCGCGGATCGAAGCCGAGGACCGAACGCATCCGCATGGTGTCGAGGCCGCATCCGAAGTGGAAATAGTCGAGCTGCTCGGTGGTGAACTCCCGCATCATGCCACCCATGAGGGCACGACCGACGCTCTTGAACAGCGGAAAAGGTACCGGCACCTGGACTCGGCCGGCACGACGAATGGCTTGCGAGAGCATGATCGTCCCGTCGGCTCCGATGTTGAAGGTACCCGACGGCCCTCCTATGGTGGCCCGTTCGAGCGCGGCGAGGGCGTCCTCCTCGTGCAGCAGTTGCATGCGCGCGTCACGGCCGATGATGCTCGGAATCAGCGGCGAGGTCATGTACTGGGAGATCGTGCCGTTGAGCCGCGGCCCGATCAGCGGGGCCATTCTCAGGATCGACACGGCGATGTCCGGTCGCCGCCGGCCGAGTCCGCGGACGTATCCCTCGATATCGATACTGTCCCGCGCATACGCACCGCTCGGTGGGCGTCGAGCACTCATCTCCTCGGTGAACTTCACCGGGTCCTTGGCACTGCAGCCGTACACCGAGGACGACGACCGCAGCACCACCTTCTCCACCGTCGGCGATTTCTGGCACACCGCGAACAGCTGCATCGCGCCGATGACGTTGAGGTCCTTCATCGTGGCGCGACCGCCGGAGCGGGGCGGCTTGGCGACGGTGGCGGCATGCACGACGGTGTCCACACCGGCATTACGAATCACTTTGCCGATCAACGGGTTCCGAATGTCCGCGCGGACGAACTCGGCGCGGCCCATGCGCCGCAAAAGATCCTTGCTCGGCGATTTCGCATCGACGGCGATCACGCGTTCGATCTGCGGATTCTGAGCCAGTCGGGTAACCAGATAGCCGCCGAGGAATCGACTCGCTCCGGTCACCAGGACAACTCGGGGCGCGGCAACACCACGATCGTTCGGACTCACTGCGCACCCCCAACATCGGCTCCGGTGCAAGCCTACTGGATCGGTGGGCATGCGCGAGGTGAGAAGCGCAGGCACGTACGGGAACGAAAGAAGCCCGCCACCGTGGACGGTGGCGGGCTTCCTCGCACAACAGATGCCGGCAGAACTACTTGCCGAGTTTCCTACGCTGCACGCGGGTACGACGAAGCAACTTGCGGTGCTTCTTCTTCGACATGCGCTTGCGACGCTTCTTGATCACTGAACCCATGCGGGTGTCCTCACGTTCTTCTCTAACGTTTTCGCGCACGCCGTTTGCGTACGCCTACCTGACGACCGAAACCTGGAGCTGCAGTCACCGAGCTGGCGCTGGGGCCACGTACTCGCCCACGGCTACACACCGGCTGGCTGGCACGACAATCGCCAATCCTACCGGTGTGAACCGGAACTTACGAAACCGGCCCCGCGTGCACTACTAGCCTGCGTCGAAGTACGAGGTCTCGAGATAGTCGTGGACCGCCTTGGCGTGCACACGAAAAGATCGACCCACCCGTACAGCGGGCAATTCTCCGCCGTGCACCAGCCGGTACACGGTCATTTTCGAAACCCTCATCAACGTCGCCACTTCGGCGACCGTGAGGAACTGCGTTCCGGCCAGAGCCGGTTGACCGTCCGGGGACGAACCCTTGGACGGCTTGTTTATAGACGCCATCAATCCACATACCTCCGGCACGTCTCATGCGGCAGGCTTCCCCTCCTGCCGAACAGACACGCACGTGCTGCCCCCGAGCCTATAGGGACAGATGGGGTTACTGCGACGGGAGTGGGGAAAAGATTTTTCAATCTGCTGTGATGCCCATCTCAATGGATCTGGAGTTCGCGGCCGCGAGAGCATCGAAAAACGCTGCTCGGAGGCCATTTCGCTCCAATTCGCGCACCGCTACGGCCGTCGTGCCGCCCGGCGAGGTCACCGCGTAGCGGAGCTCACTCGCGGTCTGATCCGACCGGTCGAGCATCGCTCCCGACCCCACCATCGTCTGAACCACGAGCGCCGACGCCACCTCGCGGGTCAATCCCAGGCCCACACCCGCGTCGATCATCGCCTCGGCCACCAGGAAGAAATAGGCCGGCCCGGAACCCGACACGGCCGTCACTGCGTCGAGCTGATGTTCTTTGACCACGACCACCTTGCCGACGGCCGAGAGAATCGAACGGACGAGCTCGAGGTGCTCGGCGCGGGCGTACTTGCCCGGTGCCAGCACGCTGACGCCCTCCCCCACGAGCATGGGGGTGTTGGGCATGACCCGGACGACGGGGAACCCTGCCGGGAGCTTGGGCTCGAACTTCGCGGTGGGAACGCCTGCGGCCAGCGAGACGATCAGTTGTTCGCGCTCACCGTCGAGCTCGATCTCGGTGATCTCGGTCAGCGCGGTCTCGACGTCGCCCGGCTTGACGGCCAGCACGATCACGTCGGCACCCTCGGATGCGTCGGCGACGGTGGTGGTGAGCACGCCGAATTCGCCCGCAATCTCGTTGGCGCGGGCTTCGGACTTCTCGGCGACCACGAGGTCGCGCACGGCGTGGCCGGACTCGAGCAGGCCCGCAATCAACGCCTCGCCGATCCGTCCGCCGCCGATCACTGCAATTCTTGTCATGGACGCCAAGCCTGCCATGTCAGTTCGAGCG
>NZ_CAPS01000050.1 GCF_000333955.1 Rhodococcus sp. AW25M09 | reverse complement strand
GTTGACCGCTGCTGCCGATTTCTGAAATCTGTTCACTGTGCTGTCTCCCGAGTCGCCCTGCACGTGAATCCGAGCGTAGCGGCGTTGCAGGTAGATGGGGTTGTCACTGCGATGACACACCATCCTCCATCGACTCGGCGAGAACATCCAAGGCGTCGAGAACACGCCCGCGCTTCGCACCCAACGCGTCGAACAGTCGTCCGTGAGCTGCGAGCTCGCGGGGAAAGACCTCGTCCACAATGCTTTTGCCCGCATCGGTCAACGTGATCGACGCAGAACGCCGATCCTCGGCAGTGGGTACGCGTTCGATGAAGCTACGCCGTTCGAGTTTTCCGAGCGCCTTGCTCACGCCGGCACGAGTCATCCCGAGCAACTCGGCCAGCCGAGCTGCCGTCACGGGTTCCACTGCGTAGCGCAACGGCACCATCAACTCCACCTCGGCCACGGTGACGTCGGCGGAGGCGTAGATCGGCTCGACGGCCAGCTCGAGCAGTGCGACGACTCGTTTGATCTGGGCCACCACCTCCATCGGCGAGGTGTCCAGTCCGGGATTGAACTCGGCCCACCGTGCGCACGTCAGCTCACGAAGCGATGCATCGGTCATCGTCACCACCAATATTGTTAACCAGTTGACAGTTCTGTTAGGTTCACAACTTACCCCATCGACGCGAGGAGCCCTCTTGACCTATGACACAGTGGTGATCGGCGGCGGCCCCGCCGGACTCAGTGCCGCAACGCTTTTGGCTCGCGCACGTCGGCGCGTGATCGTCGTCGACGCCGAAGAACCGCGCAACGCTCTTGCTGACCATGTTCACAACTTCCTCTCGCGCGACGGTTCCACACCGCACGAGTTGCTTCGGGCGGGACGTCAGGAGGTTCTCCGGTTCGGTGGAGAGGTTTTGCAGGGCAATGTAACTCGAATCGATGACGGCTTCGCCGTTCGCCTCGGCGATGGCGCGGTCCTGGATTCTCGATCGGTCCTGGTGGCCACCGGACTTCGCGACGATCTGCCCGACATTCCCGGCGTCCAGGAGCAGTGGGGTTCGGGAGTACTGCATTGCCCGTACTGTCACGGCTACGAGGTCCGAGATCAGCCCATTGCCGTTGTCGGCGGATCCAACCGACCGTTCACGATCCATCAGGCTTCACTGATTCGACAGTGGTCGAAGGACGTCGTTTTCTTCACCAACGGCGTCGAGCTCACCGAGGACGAACGCCTCAGGCTCGACGCCAGGTCGGTCGGAATCGTCGACACGCCGGTTGCCCGGGTCGTCGTCAGCGACGGCACTGTCACCGGCATCGAACTCGCCGACGGCACGGTCGTGCCTCGAGCAGTCGTATTCGTCGGCCCGACATTCGTCCCGAACGACAGCCTCCTCACCCGGATCGGTTGCACCCGCCTCGAGAACGGATGGGTGGCCACCGATCCGACCGGCCTCACCAGCGTGGAGGGTCTATGGGCAGCGGGAAACGTTTCGGATTCTCCCGCCCAGTTGATCAGTTCGGCCGCCGCCGGCTCGAAGGCGGCAATCGCCATCAATCACTACCTCCTCGAAGTCGATGTGACCCGAGCTGTCAGCACGTTCTGACGCCCTGCCGCCAGGGCTGACGAATGTGTCGGTGCCCCGTTCTACACTTTCGGCAACAGGATCGAATGCATGTTCGATCATTTGTCGCTGGGGGGTGACATGGGGCTACGAAAAGTGGCGTGCACGACGGGGGATCATTCTGCGCTCGCCGACGTTCTGGGCGCGCGCCGGACGATCAACGCGGCCGCCGCATCGGAACTCGCACTCATGGACGACTACGTCCGGGGCCGAACGGCATGCGCCTCGCCGTGGGACACCGGAGTCACCGAGAAAGATCTGTACAACTCGGCAATGTGCGAACTGGCGGCCGCTTTGTCGTCCACCTTCGCCGCCGTCCACAACAAGGTGCAAATGTGGAGGCAACTGAGCCCCCTCGTGCGCCACAGTTTCCTCGACGGTTCGCTCGACCTGGAGCGCGTGAGGACGATCCACGATCACCTGCTTCATGCCCGGCCGGAGACGGTCGTCGCTCTCGAAACCGAAATCCTCAAAGCCGCTGTAGAAATGGCTCCAGGCACCCTGGGTCGCGAGATCGACCGACTGCTCATCGAAGCGGATGCGGAGTGGGACCGCGCTGTGCGCGACCGTGCCGCGCGAACCGAAAAGCGAATCCGGCTTCGTCGACGGGCACGAGGCCTGTCGAGCTTGACTACGTTGATGACCGACGGCGAAGCCGACGAACAACTCTCGCGAATCGATGCCGAGGTCACGCGCGTGCACCCGGAGGATCCACGGTCGGACGATCAACGACGTGGCGATGCCCAGACTGCGCTCATGCGTGGGGAAACACTGCAGTGCGAGTGTGCGACCTGCCTGAACTCGTGCAACAGCGTCGCGGATCAGGCGGCATCCGAGGCATCCGGAGCTCCCGACCACGATTGCCCGGATTCTGAGATACCCGACCCCTCGGACACAGATTCCGACACCGTCGGTGAAACATCCACCAAGAGTGCCGGATCCGCACCACGAGGGCCCGAATTCCCGACAACGCAAGATGCACCCGACACTTCGCCGCCCGACCCGGCACAACCCGACACTGCGCCACCCGACCCTCCGCCGCGATCGCGGCCAGGTGGAGGAACGCTGATCGAGCGATGGCGTGCAATCGTCGAGCACGATCCCCTCGGCGTCCACGCCTTACATCCCGACGGCCATGGAGGCATGACGCTCCCGCCGCCGGGGGCACTGACCTACGTGCCCAGTAGGGCTCTAGCGGCTCAGATACGCGCCGAACATCCGTACTGCCTGCATCCTGGCTGCAACGTGCCCTCGGAACGGTGCGACCTCGACCACATCGTCGAATTCGATCGACAGGACCCGTCGCGAGGCGGTTGGACGATCTCGACCAACGTCGGCCCGCGCTGTCGGCTCCACCACAACCTCAAGACGCGCAAGCTCTGGCGCACCGAACTACTCCCGGAAGGAGTCATGCACATCGTCGATCCACTCGGAAATCACTACTTCACCGCGCCGAGTCTGTGAAGGAGGACTCGCATAGGGTTGGTTCGGTGAGCACCGCGAATCTGACCCGGACCGAAACTCGCAGGCGATCGCGCCACATCGACAACGTGAGCTATCGCGTCCACCTGGATCTCCTGCGCGCCGAGAACATGGACGTCGACACCTTCGAGACCGTCACGACCATCGAATTCGATGCGACCACCGCCGCGACATGGGTGGATTTCATCGGTGCCGCCGTCGACGAGGTCACAGTCAACGGCACCGACTCGCCTGTCGATTACGACGGCGCACGCATTCAGCTGGTCGGGCTGACCGAGCACAACGTAGTTCGGATTCGCGCGCGTGGGCGGTACAGCCGATCGGGTGAGGGCCTGCACCGGTTCGTCGACCCCGCCGACGACAGCGTCTACCTCTACACCCAGTACGAGCCCGCCGACGCGCGACGGGTATTCGCGAACTTCGAGCAACCGGACCTCAAAGCTTCGTTCACCCTGACCGTCGCGGCGCCGTCTGCATGGACGGTCTTGTCCAACCGCGAGGGAATCACGGACGACACGGTCACCACGTTCGCGTCGACTCTGCCGATATCGACCTACATCACCGCGGTCGCAGCGGGCCCGTATCACCGCGTCGAATCATCCTGGACGCGAGGTGAACTCACCGTCCCCCTGGGCGCGCTGTGCCGAGCTTCGTTGGCCGAGTACTTCGACGCGGAGGACATCTTCGACATCACGAAGCGGGGACTGGATTTCTTTCACGACAAATTCGACTATCCGTATCCGTTCGGCAAGTACGACCAGATCTTCGTTCCCGAGTACAACCTCGGCGCGATGGAGAATCCCGGCCTCGTCACGTTCACGGAATCGTACGTATTCCGTTCTGCAGCAACAGAAGCCCAATACGAGGCTCGAGCCAACACCATTCTGCACGAGATGGCGCACATGTGGTTCGGCGACCTCGTCACGATGCAGTGGTGGGACGATCTGTGGCTCAAGGAGTCGTTCGCCGACTACATGGGTGCCTACGCGTCGGCCGAGGCGACCCGATTCACCGACGCCTGGGTCAGTTTCGCGAACCGTCGAAAGGCCTGGGCCTATCTGCAAGATCAACTCCCGACCACCCATCCGATCGTCGCCGACATCACCGATCTCGAGGCAGCCAAGCTCAACTTCGACGGCATCACCTATGCCAAGGGGGCGAGCGTCCTCAAGCAACTGGGGGCATTCGTGGGTGCCGACGCCTTCTTCGCGGCCTCTCGCAACTACTTTCGCACCCATGCTTTCAGCAACACGACACTGACGGATCTGCTGAGCGAGATGTCCACCGCAAGCGGGCGCGACCTCGACACCTGGGCTGCAGCCTGGCTGCAGACCAGCGGAGTCTCGACCCTGACCTACACCGGCGACGCCGTCCAGCAGACATATCCGCGGCCCCACCGTATTGCCGTCGGGCTCTACGACTTGGACGAGGCAGGGAATCTGACCAGAACCCAACGCCACGAACTCGACATCACCGAAGCACGAACGCCGGTCGACCTTCCTGATGCCGCTTTGGTTCTGCTCAACGACGACGACTTGACCTACGCCAAGATCCGTTTCGACGAGCGATCCACCGCCACCGTGCGGGCCCACCTAGACCGAATCGTCGACCCCCTCGCACGAGGGCTGGTGTGGTCTGCGCTGTGGAATTCCACCCGCGACGCCGAGCTCTCTCCACTCGATTACATCGACGTCGCAACCACATTCGCGCCCAGCGAGCCCAAGATCGGTCTTCTCTCAGCGGTCACAGCGAACGTGTCGTACGCGCTGGAGCACTATCTCCCCGAAGACCGGCGCAGCGAACCCACCCGGCAATGGCTCGAGGAGGCGGGGCGTCAGCTGCACGCAGCGGAGCCCGGAAGCGATGCCCAACTGGTGTGGGCTCGAGCGGTCGCGGCGACTGCTCGGCTGGACGACGTGCTTGCCCCGGACCTACGCGCGCTGCTCGACGGCACCCTGACCATCGAAGGTTTGCGTCTCGATCCCGATCAGCGCTGGGCGTTCTGGTTGGCCCTCGCCGCCACCGGCCACGCAACCGCGGCCGAGCTCGACGCCGAACTGGCCTCGGACGACACCTCCTCGGGACGCACTGCACATACCGCGGCCGCGACGGCGATACCAGATGCGGAGGTCAAGGCGCGGGCTTGGAGTGACATCACCGAGCGCGACGACGCGTCCAACGACGTCCTCGATGCCCTGATCACCGGCTTCGGAGCGGGTCGGCGACCGGACCTGACCGAGCCGTACGACGACAGGTACTTCGACTCCATCTCGTCGTTGTGGACCTCGCGCAGTATCGAGATCGCGCGGCGAATCGTCGTTCGGCTGTTTCCGCAGCAGTCATCGACCGACGCCGCAGACGCGTGGCTCGCCGAGCACGAGTGGGCCCCGGCTGCGCTGCGACGCTTGGTAATCGAGCAGAGGGATCACCTGGCCCGGAGTCTGCGGGTGCACGCGCGACTAGAGTGACGGTTATGTCCACCCACGATGCTCGACGCTCGATCGCCACGTCCGCACTCGCCGCCGGTGGCCTGCTCGGCGGCTTCGCCGTTGCCCGACAGTCGCACAATCGCCAACTCGGCGGAGCGGTATTGGCGGCAGTCGGCGTGGCCTGCACGACGCAGTGGCACAAGTCCTCGGGCTCGGCCCGCGCCGGCGTACTGCTCGGGACATACCTGCTCGCGTTCGGCGCTTCACACCCGCTTGCAAAGAAAATCGGTGCGTGGCCCGCTGTCGGCACCGTGGCCGCTGCAACTGCGGCGACGTCGGTGGTCCTGAGCAAGTAGGCCGCTTCAGAGCACCCCGGTACGAATGAACCTGTCCAGAGCGGCGGTCGGTTCCTCGAGGTCCATACCCTGGTCCGAGACCCAATCATCGTCGAAATAAGTCTGTGAGTACCGGTCTCCACCGTCACACAGCAAGGTCACGACGCTTCCACCCCGGCCTGCGGCGATCATCTCTGCTATCAAGCCGAAGGCACCCCAGATATTGGTGCCCGTCGAGCCGCCCACTCGCTTTCCGAGTGCGTCCGAGGTGAATCTCGCAGCGGCAACCGATGCTGCGTCGGGCACGGCAATCATTCGGTCGATCACCTGGCCGACGAACGACGGTTCGACGCGCGGTCTGCCGATGCCCTCGATGCGGGAGGACAGGCCTGTCTCGAAGCCTGCGTCACCGGTCTCGTAACCGCCGATGAAAGCCGAATTCTCCGGATCTACCACGGCCAATTGCGTTGCGTGTCTGCGATATCGGATGTACCGACCGATGGTTGCGCTGGTGCCGCCGGTCCCTGCCCCCACCACCACCCAGTCGGGAATGGGCCATTCCTCGAGCCGAAGTTGGTCGAAGATCGACTCGGCGATGTTGTTGTTTCCGCGCCAGTCGGTGGCGCGCTCAGCGTGGGTGAACTGATCCATGTAGTGGCAGTCCGGATCGGCCGCGAGTCGATGCGCTTCGGTGTACATCTCGCCAGGCCGATCGACGAAGTGACACCGCCCGCCATGAGACTCGATGAGAGCGACCTTGGCCGGGCTGGTGCTCCGTGGCATCACCGCAACGAACTTCAGGCCGAGAAGTCCGGCGAAGTACGCCTCACTCACGGCCGTGGAGCCCGACGACGCTTCGACCACCGTCGTGTGTTCGGTGACCCAACCGTTGCAGATTGCGTACAGAAACAGCGATCGGGCCAGCCGATGCTTCAAACTGCCCGTGATGTGGGTGGACTCGTCTTTGAGGTAGAGCGAGATTCCCCATGCCGCGGGGAGGGGGTAGCGCAGCAAATGGGTGTCGGCACTGCGCTGGGAGTCGGCCTCGATCAGCCGGACGGCGTTGTCGACCCACACCCGTGATCCCGACTGGTCGATAGATCTGGTCATTTCTTGCCGTCTTCACCGCGCAGCTTCGACTGCAGGTCCGCGCGCGCGGCGCGCCTGTCCTCGTCGACTGCTGCGATGGACTCGTTGACGCGGATACGCATCTTCTTGAACAGGAGCAGCGACAGCGGGAGCGAGATCAGCACTGCGAAAATTGCGGCCACGAGAACCGGAACCTTTACGCCGAACAGTAAACCGACGCCGACGATCGCCACCGCGATCGCGATGACGAGTCCAAGTCGCGCGAAGGTGTATGTACCGAGGTTCACGGCGAGGGACTTCTTCGCCGACCTACCTTGCACGGCATTCCCGCTGGTCGGTTCGCTGTTGTCGGCATTCGTCGCTTCACTCACGAGTCCCAGGTTACCGGGCTCGTATCGCATTCCATCCCACCCGTTCGGTGACCGATTTGTCTATTACCTCCCCTTTACCAACCTTGTATCAGTCGAGTACCTAGGGGTTCGAGTGCAACCATGGGTTCCGAACACCGCAGACCGATATCTCCGGTTCGACGCACATGCTCCGAACCGCATCGTAGGAGGAAACGACAGATGAGCGCACCCACATTCCACAAAGCTCAGGACTCACTTCTCACCCCGGGTCAGGTAGCCGCGCTTTTTCACGTCGACCCCAAGACCGTGACGCGCTGGGCACACGCCGGACGCCTCGGGTCCCTCCGTACCCCCGGTGGCCATCGTCGATTCCGTGAGACCGAGGTCATGCAGCTACTGACGTCCCTGACCACGGAAGCCGGAACACACCACTGATCTGGGCTTTCCGGGACTGAACACCCTCGTAGTCCGCACCCGGACGACATCATCGAACATTCTCAGGAATTTGCGATGCCCGACAGGTGCGGAGGCTGTTGAATCGCGGCTACCCTCGTAGTAGGAGGTGCGTCGTGATTTATCTATTGGCGTTGATCGGCTTGGTGGCAGTGGTTGTGCTGTTCTGGAAGGCTTTCGGACCCAACAGTGGGCCTGAGCCGACACGGACTGTCGGACCCGATGACGATCCAGAATTTCTGTGGCGAATCAATCGTGAAGCTCGCCGCGGGGGGAAAGACGGAACCGAAGCCGGTACCGAACCCACCGAGTAGAAGTTATCGACTGCGGCGAGAAGCGGTGGGCGAGTCCGGGAACCCGCTCGCCACCGCTGCCGCAACTTCCAGCAGTGCTTTCCGCGTGCGTCCACGAAGACGATCCAGCTCGATCTCGGCCCCCTCCTCCAGATGAGGATCGAACGGGATCGTTCGGACGTGAGCGCACCTCTGCTCGAAGTGTTCGACTACCTTCTGCAAGTCGACTTTTCCGGCCCTGGGCCGTACGCCGTTGACCACTGCGACCGAACTGGCCACCAAAGTGCGATAACCGTGTGCATCGAGCCAGTCGAGCGTGGCCGACGCGCTTCGTGCGCCGTCGACCGATCCTGAGCTGACGACCACGAGGGTGTCCGTACCTTCGAGAATGCTTTCCATGGCCGAATGCATCAGGCCGGTGCCGCAATCTGTGATGACGATGCTGTAGAACTTCTCCAGCAGTTCGACCGCGTGGTCGTAGTCCTCACCGCTGAACGCCTCTGACGCTGCAGGGTCCGAATCGGACGCCAATACCTCCAACCGATTGACGTTCTGCGAAGTGTACGCCCGAACGTCGCTATATCGCTTGAGAGAATCCATGTCGCGCAACAGGTTTCGTACCGTCGCGGTCGTCTCGGAGGGCACCTTCTGCCCTAGCGTTCCGCGATCGGGGTTCGCATCGGATCGCAATCACTCGATCACCCCGAATCTCGGCGAACGTCGAGCCCAGCGTCGCCGTCGTCGTCGTTTTGCCGACGCCACCCTTCAGCGAGAGCACCGCGACGCGATGGCACCCCACAAGAGTTCGATCGACCTGCGCGGTCAACTCGAGACGTCTTTGCTGGGCGGCACTGTTGCCCACGTCGATTCGACCGCCGGACATCGAGTACAGCGCCCGACGCCACCCGGCCACCGGGGCCGTATTCGCCGATCGGACAAGCAACGAGTCACCGAGATCACTCGCGGAGACCGGATGCGGCAACGACTGATCACCTGATCGAATCGGATCGACGGCCGGTACCGGCGGGGCCACAACCTGCGCGCCCGCTGAGGCGTGTTGCCACTGCTGGGCCTCATGCGAGGCGTGTGGCGGATGTACCGGTTGTGGCCACGGGCCGGCCTGAGGTGCCCACTGATTTTGTGGACCCATCTGACTCTGGGGACCCATCGCCACCTGCGGTCCACCGTGGTTCTGGGGAGCCCACTGATTCCTGGGCCCCATCGTCCCCTGTGGGGCCCACTGCTTCTGCGGTGGCATCTGCCCCTGCGGTCCACCGTGGTTCTGCGGTGCCCAATTGTTCTGCGTTGTCGGGGGACGGGGCGGAAGTGGTTCCGGCGTCATCGGCGGGCTCTGACTCTGCTTGCCCTGAGGCTGTGGCGGCGCAGGCGGTGGAGTCACAGGCCGTGGAGTCACAGGTTGTGGACTCACAGGACGTTCCTGAACCGGAGCCGACTTCTCGGAAGAAGCCCCCCGAGATGTCGGTGGTTCTGCAGACTTTGCAGGCGATGTGTTCGCAGGCTTCTCCCCCACTTCAGCAGGCACTACTGCAACGGCGGCAGGATCTGCGACCGCTGCGCGCTTTCCGGTCTCGGCTTTGCCGCCGACCTCGGTCGACCCGGATCCCGCCTTCGGCGCAACCGGGGATTGAGCCGGACGCGAAACAGAATCCGGCGCCGACGCAGCAGACGCGCGCGGGGGCTCGGGTGGCGCTATGGGCGGGTTCTCGCTGCTTTCGGGCGGCATCGTGATCGGCGTGGAGCGGAAGGGCTCACGCTGTACCGCTGGCTTCACCTCTGGCACGTCCGCGGTCTCGACGGCCGTTCCTTCGGTCGGCCCGGACCGCACAGGACCGTGCTCTTCCGGCGGGTCCTCGTCCAGTGGCCGGACAGGTTGCCAATTGTTTTCGTGCCGATCGGCCATGACCGATTCCCCCCAGTGTCGCGTCCCGCTCCAGATCCTGGCCCGGATGTCTCCCCCATCGAGCCGGATCGGACGCTACCAGCTGCGCGGCAGGAGTGGAGCCTGCGGAACGACCCTGGGAT
>NZ_CAPS01000051.1 GCF_000333955.1 Rhodococcus sp. AW25M09 | reverse complement strand
AACCACCCCGCAGCGGTGTCAGCAATGCGTTGAGCTCGCGACGTCGAGTTCTGGGCGTCGGCAACCAGTCTTCCGATACCGGCGAGGGCAGTGTCCTCACCTACCGCGGTGACTCGAACCCTGATTCCGGAGTCGGTGGCCACGGTCCCCGCGACGACGTGCTCGCCGTCGCTACGGCGGATCGTGCGCGATTCTCCGGTGATCATCGACTCGTCCATACTCGCCGATCCGGACACAATGGTCCCGTCAGCCGGTAGTCGCCCGCCGGGGCGGACGACCACGACATCGCCGAGCTCGAGCTGATCCGGTGATACCGGCACCACATCGTCGCCGTCGACGCGTTGGGCGGTGTCCGGTAGCAACGCTGCCAGCGAATCCAAGGCGGACGTGGTCTGCGCGAGTGATCGCATTTCGATCCAGTGCCCGAGCAGCATGATCACGATCAGTAGGGCCAGTTCCCACCAGAAGTCGAGCTCATGAGAAAGCACACCGAGGCTCGCGCCCATCGACGACGCGAACGCAACACTGATGGCCAGGGCGATGAGAAGCATCATTGCTGGTGCACGCGAACGGATTTCGCTCACTGCGCCGGTCAGAAACGGGGAACCGCCCCAGACGAACATCACCGTCCCCAACACCGGGGAGATCCAGGCGATCCACGACGCGTCGGGTAACGAGTAGCCGACGAGCATCGCGAACATCTCGGAGGCCAAGACCACCGGGAACGCGAGGACCAGCATGATCGCGAACAGGCGCCGGAACATACCGACGTGATCACCATGCCCCGCATGACCACCGTGACCGGTGTGACCCCCGTGGTCCGCGTGCCCGCCATGTGCGGGTGAGCCGCCGCTGTGACCGGACATGTCCTGGCCCGCGTCAGGGCCGCTGTGCGGCGACGAAGTGGGCTGATCCGTCGCAGCATCGACGCCTGCATGTATGTGCTCGTTCATCGTGCGAGTCCTTCCATCCACCTGATTCGGTGGTTACACGGAGCGTGAATCTGCGGGTTGCGGTTCTGCTGTGTATCCGGCCTCGCGGACGGCAGCGATGACCTGAGTCTGGTCGAGTTCTGCGGCACTGGTCACTGTCATCGTTCCCGCCGACGCGGACGCTTCGACCGTCTCGACTCCGGCTACGGCACCGACTTCTTCTCGCACCGAGGCCTCGCAGTGACCGCAGGTCATGCCGATAACTCGGTAGTTCGTGGTGATCATGGGTGCCCCTTCAGTTGATTCGCATACCCCCTAGGGGTATCCGATTGCCGTATCGGGACGATACCCCCTCCCCGTATGTTTTGGAAAGGGACGGCCGTTGCTGAGGGCGTGCACACACCCTCAAAACGCCTGCAAAGAGTGCAGTCGTCTTCTGAAACTGACACGCGGTGCGGACACTCTTGATAATCACGCGGTGGGGGCCCGGTTGCTCGTCATCAGCCCGCTTCGGATACGTCGAGGACGCCTCATGCCCGACTCAGGGGAACATGCATTCGATAGTACGAGAGGGGTACGACAGAAAAATTCTTCGCGCGCCCCGGGGCAGGATCTGTATAACGAACAGGTGAGCAGCTACGCGATCCGCGACATCCGGCCAGGCGATGAAGAGCAGCTCGGCAGAGCTCACGTGGCCGTCTGGAAGGCCACCTACGCGGGAATGATGAACAGCGCCAAGCTGGACGCCGTGCAGCCCCAGGATCGCATCGAACGGTGGGAGCGCATCATCGCCGGTCTGGACGAGGCGTCGTCGCGCGGAGTCCGGGCCCGGTGTGCGATCGACATCGCCAGTTCACGCATCGCCGGATTCGCCACCAGCGGCCCGCCACGCGACGACAATCCACCGGCGGCGACCGAGTTGTGGTCATTTAACGTCCTGCCCCAACACCACGGCACCGGCGTCGCGACCGAACTCTTGGACGACGTGATCGGCCGTCGAGACGGATCCGTATATCTGTGGGTAGCGGCAGGAAACGATCGCGCGATCACGTTCTATCGCAAGCATCGGTTCGAGCTGGATGGCACCACCGTGTTCGACGCGGAATGGGAATGCCTCGACGCCCGTATGGTCAGGGCTTGACCGGCGGGCTTCTTCTGGGTGAATCCGGATCGAGCTTCTCGGGATTGAGCACTACCTCGGCCACCATCGGCGTCGCCTCGACGGTCGCGTCCCCGTACCGAACGGCCACGGTGTTCGGGAGAAACGAGTCCAGCGCCCTCGGGGTAACCCACCACAGCAACGCAGTGAACAGGATCAGGATGTTGACCCACTGCATGATCGTCGCCGCGTTCTCGGAAGGAATCACTCGATCGAACACCTGGACGTTCATGACGAACCCGTGCACGGCGATCAACACCCACAGCCGCCGATAGCGATAGAACACCCACACTGCCGCCGCACCCCAGCAGACTGCCCACAGGAAGCCGCCGCCGCCGAAGTACACGTAGAGAAGGCCCCGCATCGTCGCCGACAACAAAATGATGCCCCAGATCGGCAGCCTGCCCACGAGCAGCAACACCGGCAGCGCCACCAGGATCGGCTCCTCGCGCAGACCCACGGCGAGCGCAGAAACCACTGCGAGCCAATCGGATTCGACCGAGGCCGGGATGGAAAAGCTGAATCTGAGCACATCCATCCGAGACAACACGAGCAGTAAGGCAGACGCGGCACCGATTGCGGCACACCAGGTGACGGCCGCCTCCAAGGCGGTACCGCTGCGCAGCGGCCACACCGCAGGCAACGTCCGACGGCGAACGAAGTACACCGCCGCGATCGCGGCAGCTCCCACCGTTACCTGCACAAGACCGACCGCGAGATCCATCCACTGATCCGACAGCGTGAGCGTCGGTGCCAGCGCATTCGGTTCGCGGAAGCGCCACAGCGCACCCACCAGGCCGATGAAGTACACGACGACCCAACCGGCCACCAGACCCAGGACCATCACCGCAGTACCGGCAGCAGTGAGCCCACGTCGAGGCGAGTGAGCAACGGAACCCGCATCGAGACTGCGCGCCACCAGGTCACCACCAATCACGTCAAGCACCGCATTGCCTGCTACCGAGCAGCTGTCGACCCCCGGACTTGTCTATCACGGGTGGGCCGAAAATTCAGTACCACAGGGTCGGTTGTTGCGTACGCACCTGAACGCGCGGCGCTAAGCCGTCTTCACTGGAAATTTGCGGCCGTAGAACCAGCCGATCACCGCGACGACGACACCGGCCGCGGCGATGGCTCCCAGCACCGATCCGAAGCCCGACGCGTCCACGACGCGACCGACAGCCAAGGGTGCCAGAAGAAATCCCATCCGCGAGATCAGCGAAACGATCGAAATGGCTGCTGCCGAGGACACTCCCGGGAGCCGCCCGGCCAGGCTGAAAACAATAGGAAACAGCGGGCTCGAGCCCAGACCTGCGACCGCGAACGCCGCGATGACCAGCACCGGTAGATCCGCGGCGAAACTCGACAGCCCCAGGACGACGAGAAAAGCGAGAGCCACCAGCGACGCGCCGCCCGTCAACACCGTGGACGGCCCGCACCGATCGACGATCCGATCTCCGACCAACCGGCCGATCAGCATCGCCGCCGAGAACGCGACGAATGCGATACCGGCCGAGCCGGGGCCCGCGCCCTCCTCCGTCGTCATGTAGACAGCACTCCACGACTGCGGAAAGTCCTCCATCAGACCGGCAAGCAACACCACAGCGCCCAGCATCGCGAGTGCCGCAGTCGGGCGGACGACGACATGCCGCACGTCCGGGTCGTCATCCGACGCCGACGCGAGGGGTTCCGGACCCAGCAGACCCCGCCCGACGGCGGCCAGGACCAGAATCAGCACCGCACCGACCACACCGAAGTGTGCCGCCACCGGCATCCGAATACCTGCCGCGGCCGCACCCGTCACTCCCCCGACGACGGCACCGACACTCCACGCGGCATGGAAGCTGCTGAGCACCGATTTGCCCAGCCGCTCCTCGACAAGGACCCCCTGCGCGTTCATGGAAATGTCCATCACTGCGTCTGCCCCGCCGAGCAGCACCAGTGCAGCGAGCAGCGTCCACCACGACACTGCCACTGCCGGCAGCACGAACGCCGTGCACAACAGCAGCCCAGAGGCGAGAATCGCCCACCGACTGCCGAACCTCCGAATCAGCGCAGCTGCGATAGGCGCAGCCGCGAGCCCACCGACACCGATTCCGGCCAGCGCGAACCCGAGCGTCGCGACATCGATCGACAGCGAGTTCTGGATCTCCGGGATGCGCGGAGCCCAGTTCGCGAACACCGCTCCGTTGACGAAGAAAACGACAAGTACGGACACCCGGGCAGCAGTCATGACGCCGTGAGCCTATCGATCGTCGACGACCCGGATCCGTTACTCGAGGTAACGTCGTTGGGATGCATGTGTCCGACCGCCTCACCGACCACGTTCCCGAGCGATGGCTCGAGCCCCTCGTCAAGCACGCCGAGGCCCTCAAGTTCCTCATCGTCGGAGCGATCACCTTCGTTGTCACCGTCGTCCTGTTCTTCGGCCTGAAGTGGACGATCCTGCAGGACAAGCCAGTGACAGCGAACGTTCTGGCCGTGCTGATCGCGACAATCGTGTCGTACGTGCTCAACCGAGAATGGTCGTTCACCGCCCGCGGCGGACGTCGTCGACACCACGAGGCGGCACTCTTCTTCGCCGTAGCCGGAACCGGCCTGGCAATCAACCAGTTGCCGCTCTGGGTATCGAGTTACGTGCTTGATCTGCGGGCACCGAACGTGTCGTTCCTCACCGAGAACATCGCCGATTTCGTCAGCGGCTCCATCATCGGCACGCTGCTGGCGACCGCATTCCGATGGTGGGCAATGCGCAAGTTCGTCTTCCCGGAACAGGTTGACGTTCTCGCCGATTCCGTCGCCCTGACCGTTTACGGTGGACAGCATGGCGACCACTAGGACCCTCGTGCTGATGCGGCATGGCAAATCCGGCTACCCCGACGGCGTGCCCGATCACGAACGGCCGCTGGCCGCGCGTGGCGAACGAGAAGCGGCGCTTGCCGGAGATTGGATCACCGAGCATGTCGGCCCCGTCGACGCCGTTCTGTGTTCGACGGCCCTGCGCACCCGCGAGACATTGGCCGCAACCGGTCTGGGCGGCGCGCCCACTCGTTTCGAGCGCGACATCTACGGCGGATCCGCCGACGAGATCATCGACGAGATCCGCCTCGCCGACACCTACTTCGACGATGTGACCGTATCGACGCTGTTGGTCGTCGGACACGAACCGGGAATCCCCTGGACCGCACTCGAATTGGCGGCGGACGACGACACCGACCTGGCCCGCGAGGTTCGACACCGCTTCCCCACATCGGCGATTGCGGTACTGACCACCGAGAAGTCATGGGCAGAGATGTCCGCAGGCTCGGCCACCATCACCGAGTTCTGCATTCCCCGTGCCGAGACCGACTAGCGGTTCTCGAGCCGACTAACGGTTTTTGAGGTACAGGTAGCCGGCACCACCGGCTGCGATCAGCAGAATCAGCGCCGCGGGGAAGCCGAGCAACCACCACACCACTGCCAACACCACCAGTGCGGGCGCAGCGGCAATGAGTGCGATGCCGGGATTCTCGCGAACCGTCTCCAACGCGGATTGTGCGTGGACTCTGTCGATCTTCTTGCCTGCCATGGTGGACTCCCTGGTCTTGGGTGCGCTGTCCTGTATGCGTAATTCCACAGTAGCGCGTTCGGCTACCGGTCCACGACGGCAAGATGTGCCGTGGATGAATACACCAGACGATCGCCGGATTCCGTGACCCGCGATCCCAGATACGGATCGGCAGCGAAACGGTCGGGTGTCGGCTCTATCTCGACCCGTCGACGAGTCGAACCGTCCTCGAGCGCAATCGTTTCCACGGTACCGCCAACCGTGAAATACGCGAGACCATCGGCGTATGCGGTGATCGGATAATAGTCGCCAGGATCGTTCTCCCATCGAACTGCACCGGTCCGCAGATCGAGAGCCGTCACGTGCGCGGTGCCGGGAGCGCGCGCGATCACCACGTCCCCGACGACAGCCACACCGTTGGTCGAGGCCAGCAGCGGGCTCGACCAGACGAACGCCCCGGTGGAACGGTCGAACGCGCTGTCGCCGACGATCATCGGGAACGACAGGTCGCCCGGAGCGTCGATCTCGGGATAGGGATACACCGGTGCCGGTGACCTCGCAACGATGCGCCCATCGGACGCGACTGCCGCAGTGCCGGTGAACGATTCGGACTGTGAACACACCGCCTCGGTCATGATCACCAAGGCCGGCTGCACCCGGTACGGTTGCTGGATGCAGCTGTCGGGATACCCCCGATACCAGGTGATCGCCCCGGAAGCCGAGTCGAATCCTATTGCTGTCGGACCGAACCGACCCAGGCCATAAGAGCCGTCGACGGTGATCGCCGAACTCGACGAACCCGCATAGAGCGCCTGGCCGGGAAACTCGGTGACCCACTCACTCCCGAGATCGTCCACAGAACCCTTTCGGAGCTGCGGCGCGCCCTCGTAACCCCCAGATGCCACCGTGTAATCGACAGAATAGAGAGAAGATCCGTCGGTCCCCATGGCGATGATGGGGTACGGCACCCGAACGGAGCGGCCCTCACCGGTCATCGCGTTCACCAGGACGATCGTCGATTCCGTGCCTTCCGATTCGCCGCCCGAAAGGCAGACCAGGGACCCGGCCAGAAGCTGCTCGGCGCAGGAGTCGACACGAATGTCGTCACGCCGCCACATGGTGGACCCATCCATAGCAGCGAGTCCCACCATCGCGGGAGCGTCGAAGTTTCCGTCGGCGGGATCCGGCAGACCCACGGAGGTGATGTACACCTGGCCCGCATCGATGAATGACGCTGCACCGGAATGGAATCGGTTCCCCGCACCCAGATCACCGAACTGCGCGAACTCGCGGCCATACACGTCCTCGGCCGATCTGGACCACTGGACCTCGGGCGGAAGCGGAGCCGCAGAGGGTGCTGTGCTCGTCGGTTCGGGTGCCGTCGCGACCACGGGCAGGTCATCCTGCACGACGACGATCACCGCAGCAACGACGGTCACCAGTGCCACAGCCCCCGCGGCCCAGACCGGCCACCGAATGCTCACAGGTCCAAACCCGCTGCTGTCGCGATGGACTCGAGATTGCCGATGGTGATCAGATCACCCGCCGACGTGGACGAAATACGGACCCTGGTGCCGGATGGCCGAGTAACGGTCACGGTCCGAGCCCCGCGCTTCGAACGCTCCGAGATGGAACCGTCGGGCAGGCGGACCACATCGACAGAGCGATCAGCGGCCGGATCGTACCGGTCGGGAATCTCCGGGAGCGGCTGCCCTCCTGTGATCGAGACGCTCACAACGCCTTCCGAACCCGGCGTCGTGATCGTTCCGGACGTGCACAACGTGTCGTCGGTGAACGAACCTCGTTGCATCGGGGTCAGCGGTTGCTCGAACGCGATGACGGCTCGCAGCGCGCGGATGCGCGCATGTTCCAGTGCCCGACCGATACGGTCGGCATCGGACCAAGTGACAGCGGGTCCATCCTGAGGCGCGCCACTACCGCTGCAGGGCCGCGGTGCCGGGCGGGTGCCAGGAGGTATCGGTGCGTCGACGCGCAGATCGCTAGACGAGACCAGGGCCACCAGGTCTTCCATCGACATCACTTCGTCCGAGGACACGAATTGACTGGCGTTGACGGACAGAGTCGTTCCGTCAGGTGCGTACGCGGACGCCGTCCTGATCACCGCGGCCTTGCCTGCGACGTCGCCGGTGGACTCCTTCGTGTCGACGACCGTACCGTCGGCCAACACCTGTCTGCGCTCGAGATTGCCACCGATGCAGGGCGGTACACCGCGCTTCGATTGGGAGAGCGACACATTCATGTCGACGCCCCGGCCGTTGCGGATCAGCAGTCCGGCCGCATTCGAGCTCGCGAAGAACGACGGATCGTCCACCGAACTACTGCGCGAAGGACCTTGAACCGGACCGAAACGAAATGCCGATTCGGTAAGAAACAGGGCGCTGCCCGGCGCAGCGAACTCGATGGTTGTGTCGTTCGGCAATGCAGATGCAAGCGCGTCGGACAGGGCAGTTGCCTTACGCCCGGAGAACCACGGATAGCGAGGATCGTCGAAACTGCCTTCATCGACCACGAAAGCAACTGCGGAATTGTCGGGAACCAGAACTGTCGCGCACCCTGGAATCGTTGTCGAGGTATCGCTCGAGTCGTAGGTCATCGAGCTGAACCCTCCCGACCCCGGCGTCTCCGGCAGCGCGACCTCGGCCGTGTCGGGTGCACGCGACTCCACGACGATCACCCCCGTCGCGACGATTGCAACAGCGACGAAGAGCCAGAAGATCTTCGGTTGACGCCTGACACCACTGCGGTCGATCACGCGGACGAGACTAACGTGCCGATTGCCCGAGAAGAAGCGGTACGACTTTCGGTGGAGCGCAGCGTCGTACCTTCGGCCGAATCACCAGCTACGACGCCTCGCCGGGGGTATCTCGGGAGGCGTTGGCTGCGGTGAAATCGCCCCTGTGAACAATCCCATTCTGCTCACGATCGCGATCTGCGAGGTCGGCTTCTGGGTACTGGTGATCGGCGGACTGTGCCTGCGCTACATCGCGCGAATGCGGCGCGCCAGCACCATCACCCTGGCCCTGCTCCCGGTGCTCGACGTCGTCCTCGTCGCTGCGGTGGCACTCGATCTGCACCGCGGCGGCGAGGTCGAGTTCGCCCACCGCCTCGCCGGCATCTACCTCGGCTGGACCGTGGTGTTCGCGCACTCCACCGTGGCCTGGATCGACGTGCGCTTCGCCCACCGATTCGTTGGTGGGCCCGCACCGGTCAAGCCCCCCAAGGCCGGTCCGAAGGCCTACCGCAACGAGATCCGAGAATTCGCGAAGTGGCTGTGCGCCGCCGCGATCGCTCTGGTGATCACCTACGGACTCGCGTACACCGTGGCAGACTCGGAGCAGGCCGCAGCGTTGAAGACCGTGATCCAGCCGCTCGGCGTGATCACGTTCTTCTGGTTCGTCACCGGACCACTGTGGGTGCTGGGTACGAGAAATACAGGCTCGAGAAACGCGGCAGGAGAACGGAGTCGGCTGTGACGCTCGGTGGTACGCGTTGGTGGAGCACACTTCGTCCCGCGTGGCGGCCACGAAATCCTGTGGTTCTCCCGATCGAGATGCTGCTGGCCACCGTCGTCTACGCCGGGTTCCAACTCTCGACGGGCTTGGTCGGTGACACCGGAGACGAACTCGTCGGCAGCCCTCATCTGATCGCGGTCAGTGTGGTTGCCCTGCTGGCGATGACCGCGGCAACGTGCGTGCGCCGATCATTTCCTGTCACCTCGTATCTGACGGTGGTGGCGATCAGTGTCGCGCTGATTCTCGTTCTGCCGGACCGAACGCTCGGGTTCACCCCGCTGTACTGGTTTGCCATCGCGGCCTTGGCGATTCGAGTGACCGGGCTACGCCTGTTCGCCCCCATCACCCTCGGACTGGTCCTCGAGATCGTGATCAGCGTCGACACCCGCTTGTCCTTCCCGAACGCCGCAGCGGGCCCCGGTGGCACGCTCGGTGTGGTGGCCGAGCAGGTGGTGAACCTGGCCATCAACTACACGGTGCTCATCGCACTCGGTAAGTACATCGCACGCAGCCGGGCCCAGGAACTCGAGAACGAGGCTGCACTCGACCGCGCCGAATCGGAACACCGACAACGACTGGACGCGGCTCTCGACAACGAACGCCGGACCATGGCGCGGGAGTTGCACGATGTCGCCGCTCACCACCTGACCGGGATGCTCATACAGGCCAAAGCCTCGAAGACACTCATCACGGTCGACCCCGAACAGGCACGCGAACTGCTGACCGGCGCAATCGGACACGGCCAACGCACTCTCGACAGCCTGCGTCAGATCGTCGGAATCCTGCGCCCGAGCAGCATCGACCACAGACCTGGGACCGACAGCGCACCGCAGCCGATGATCGCCGACCTCCCCGATCTGATCGAGCAGTCTCGAATCTCGTTCGCGTCCATCGACGTCGACATCCGAACCGACATCGACATCCGAACCGACATCGAGATCACCGACAACACGGACAGTGCGGTGCAATTGACGTGCTATCGCATCGTGCAGGAAGCGCTGTCCAATGCCCGACGCCACGCCCCGAACTGCGTTGTGCGCGTGCAGGTGACCGAGCATCCGTCCGCGATCGAGGTAACCGTCACCAACACGATGACCTCGGGCGGCTCCGAGCAACCGGCCCCGGCAGGTCAGGGTTTCGGCATCCCGGGAATGCAGGAGCGGGCTGCTCTGCTCGGCGGAACCCTCGTCGCCGAATTGTCTGCCGATGAACGTACGTGGTCCGTGCAGGCTCGGCTGCCTTTCGGCGGGAACATATCCCAGCCGCTCGAGGTACCGGCATGATCACCGTACTGATCGCGGACGATCAACCCGTCGTTCGGCAGGGATTCGAGCTGTTCCTGGCCGGCCACCCGAACATCGCGGTCATCGGCCACGCAACCTCGGGCAAGCATGCCGTACAACAGGTGTCGGCCCTTCGCCCCGACGTGGTGCTGATGGACATCAGAATGCCGAACGGCGATGGGCTCACTGCGACACGAGAGATCCTGGCACGCAACGGCAGAATCGACGACAGCAACGTACGCGTCATCGTCGTCACCACGTTCGACCTCGACGAATACGTGTTCGCCGCTCTCGACAGCGGAGCGTCCGGCTTTCTGCTCAAGGACACCGACCCCGAAGAACTCGTCGACGCCGTGATCACCGTTGCCGCCGGCGGCGCGGCGCTCTCCCCACGTCTGACTCCGCGCTTGATGGCGGAGTTCGCCCGCCGAGGTACGCAGCGTAGCGCCACGAGAACTACCGCGCCGCAGCACGATCTCAGTCTGCGCGAGATGGAGGTGGTGCAACTACTCGCGCAGGGCATGGGCAACAACGAGATTGCCCGGTCGCTCGAAGTCGAACAGAGCACGGTGAAGACCCACATCGGCAACATCTGCCGCAAACTCGACGTCGATACCCGAGTGCACGTGGTGATCTGGGCCTACCGCAACGGGCTGGTGAGCAGCTAGCCCTATCCGAAACCTAGGCCGCTGAACGTTCCTCGTCGTCCGATGTCTCGTCGGCAAGTTCGAGCATCGACCCCGACTTGTCGGTGTACTGGAAGTGCGGTCGCTTGTCGCCGATGTACGACGTCATCCACGACACCACTGCGACGTAGCGGTTTCGGAATCCGACGAGGTACATCAGGTGCACGGCCAGCCACATGAGCCAGGCAATCGGTCCCGACATGTCGACCTTGCCGAACAGCCGTGCCACAGCACTGAATCGGCCGACGATCGACATGCTGCCCTTGTCGGTGTACTCGAACGGCGTTCCGGCGTCGACCTTCCCGATGATCATCTTCGCGACGTGGCGGCCCTGCTGCATCGCCACCGGCGACTGGCCGGGCAGCTTGTGCAACGACGTCACGTCGCCTATCGCGAAGATGTCCTTCGCCGAGCCCACAGTCAGATCGTCGTGCACGAGAAGCCTTCCGGCACGGTCGGTCTCACAACCGGTGCGCTCGGCGACCGTGGCCGCCAACTCGCTGGCCTGAACGCCTGCCGACCAGATGACCGTCTTGGCCGGGTATGTCCGCGAGGTCTTGGTGTCGACGTCCTGCACCGTGACGACGTCGTCGGCGATGTCGGTGACCATTCCCCCCGTCACGACATCGACACCCGCCTTCTCGAGCTTCGTGCGTGCGTACGCGCTGAGCTTGCCGCCGAACGCGGGCAGAACTTCCTTGACGCCGTCGACGAGGGTGACCGTGACGTCGTCCGGGTCGATCCCGGGAAACGATCCGGCGAAGTATCGATGCGCGAGATCCCTGATCTGGCCGGCGAGCTCGACGCCCGTCGCGCCGGCACCGACGACGACGAAGCTCAGCAGCTCCTTGCGAAGCTCGGGATCGGTCGTCGTGTGCGCGGTTTCGTAGCAGCTCAGAATCTGCTCACGCAGTGAGATCGCGTCGTCCACCGTCTTGAGCGCGAACGTACGGTCCTTGAACTCGTCCCGGCCGAAGTACGCCTGCGTGGCACCCGTCGCGACGATGAGATGACCGAACCCGATGGTGTGGCTCTGTCCGGCACCGACGTAGGTGACCTGGTGGGCTTCGGGATCGACGTCGACGACGCGTCCAAGACGGACGTCGGCGGAGTCGTACTGAGCGAGGATGCGCCGGATCGGAGGGGCGATCTCGCCCGTCGAGAGCATTCCGGTGGCGGCCTGGTAAAGCAACGGCTGGAAGAGGTGCTCGGTGGTGCTGGAGATCAGCGAGAACGTCACACCGGCCTTGCCCAGAGACTTGGCGGCCGCCAACGCTCCGAATCCCGATCCCACGATGACGACGTCGTACGTTTCCACAGCACTTTCCCTTTCCTAGCCCAAGTCCTTTCCCATTCGAAGAACTACCTCTATGAAACTCCGAACCCGGTGGTCTATCAACGCGGAAGTTGAAATAGCATCCATGAGTAGAACTCATGGAAAGAGCCCAAGATGGAACTCCGTCAGCTGAAGTACTTCCTTGCCGTCGGGGAGGAGCTGAACTTCTCGCGTGCCGCAGAGCGCTGCTACGTCTCGCAGTCCGCCATCAGCCTGCAGATCGCCAAGCTGGAACGAGAGATCAGCGAGCCCCTGTTCGAGCGAACCTCGCGGACCGTTCGATTGACCGTCGTCGGAGCACAATTGGTGTCCATCGCCCGGCACATGGTGGAACTCGAACAATCCGCCCTGGCGTTGACAGCACGCCGCCGCAACCAACTGCGCCTGACCGGGAACATGACCTTCGCCGCCAATGCCATCGCCGCCATCGTCTCGGTGCGTGAACAGCATCCCGACGCCGAGATCGACTTCGTCCTGAAACGATTCGCAGAACAGATCGAAGCGGTGACATCAGGAGACTGTCAGGTGGCGCTGATCCGCGGCAGCGTCGAACGTTCGGGGCTTCAGGTGACCGAGTTGTGGACCGAGGACCTCGTCGTCGTGCTCCCCGAGGGCCATCCGCTGGCCGGCGAAGACAACCCGAGCCTGAGCCAACTCGCCGAGTATCCACTGCTCCTACCCAAACGCAGCGAGCAGATCCTGCTGCACCGGGTGATCGAGCGCGAGATGAAACGCAGCGGACTACCCCTGACCTTCGGCCCACCCGTCGCGTCGGATCACACTGCCAGCGCCGAACTGCTCAACAACCCGCAATGCTGGTCGATCCTGTACGCCAGTACCGCCGACAGCACGCCCAAGACCGGATTGGTGTTTCGCACCGAGGCCGACCGACGTCTGCAACTACCGGTCTCGGCGGTGGTCGACGCCAACGTTCCCGTTACCGACACTCAACGTGACCTCGTCGCGGCGCTGGCGGCAACCGCACCTGTCAAACCCACGGCACCGGTTCAACCGGCCACACCGGCGAGCTGAGCGAACGCAGCGTCCGCATCGAACAACTCGGCGCGATCGTACGTCGACGTCGACGCCATGATCTCGTCCGCGCCGGTGCGCTCGATCAACTCCTCGAGGCGAGGTCGTACCTGCTCGGCGGTGCCGAGAATCGTCGACTCCAGCGATACTTCGATTCGGTTGCGCGTCTGCGGCGTCCACTGTGCCGTCTCGATATGCGACGGCGGCTCGAGAGGCGGAAACTCGCCCTCACGCCGCGAGCGTGCCATCGCCCATGCTTCGGGCACAGCGAGCCTGCGCGCATCGGCAGTGTCGGCCGCGATCGTCACGTCGAGCGAGACGATCACGTACGGTTCAGGATTGGCCGACGAGGGTCGAAAGTGCTTGCGATACAGAGCCAACGGATCGCCCAGCTGCAGTACCGGCCCACCGACGACGACCGGAAGTCCGGCGCGGGCAGCCACCTCGAGGCCTGCACCGGTCGCGAGAACGAATACCGGCGGTGACCCCGCAGCGGGCCGCGCCGTCACCGGTGCCGAACCGTCCAGATACGAACGCAATTCGGCGATCTCGGCTTCGAACGCGTCCGAATCGGTGTGCTTGCTGCGCAGTGCCGCACGGACCGGTTCTGTGAATCCCAGCGAGCGGCCCACACCCAGATCGATTCGGCCGGGAAACAGGGACTCCAACATCAGGAACTGCTCGGCCACGATCAGCGGCTGATGATTGGGCAGCATCACTCCCCCGGAGCCGACGCGGATATGCGAGGTGCGCGCGGCCACCGCCGCGGCCAGTACCGCCGGTGCACCCGACGCGATGCCGGGAACGCCGTGATGCTCGGCCACCCAGAATCGATGCAGCCCGATCTGCTCCGCATGCACTGCCCGTTCGACGGTATGACGCAGCGCCGAGGCGTCGTCGAAACCGGTTCGCGTACGGGATCTGTCGAGGAGGGAAAGCAACACGACTAGCACAACCGCCGAGGCGTCGGGCATATTTCTAGGTATGAGTTGGTGGGTGTTGAAACATGTCGACGACGAGGGTCCGGCCCTGATCGGGACGATCATGACCGAGCGCGAAATCGAGTACTCGCTGGCCAGTGTGGGTAACGGCGACCCACTACCCACGGCCGAGAACGTGTCCGGGTTGATCGTGCTGGGCGGTCCGATGGATGCGTGGGGCGACGTCGCCCACCCACATGTGCGGAAGGAACGGGAACTGATCGCCGAGTGTCTGCGACGCGAGATTCCGGTGCTCGGGGTGTGTTTGGGCGCGCAACTGTTGGCGGCCTCGCAGGGATGCGCGGTGTACCGGGGACCTGTCGCGGAGCTGGGGTCCGGCGAAGTCACCGCAGCCGCGGCCGGTGTCTCGTTGCTCGGGGCGGGTGCTGTGCCGGTGGTGCAGTGGCACACCGATACCTTCGACCTGCCCGAGGGCGCAGAACTGCTGGCGAGCTCCAACCTGTACCGGAACCAGGCCTTTCGATTGGGCAGCGGCCTCGGACTGCAGTTCCACGTCGAGCTCACCCCCGCGGAGCGGCCTATGCTCGAAGCACACATGCCTGCGGGAACGGCACCGGACGCGAAATTTCTCACCCGAGCCGCCGAGCACGGCCGAAAAATCATCGAAAAGTTCTTCGACGAGGTCACATAGCGGACCGAACCTGACCGCAATAGCGGTGAATCTGTATCCATGAACCTCGCCATGAAGATCGAACTCGTCACCCTCGCTGTCACCGACGTCGACCGCGCCAAGGAGTTCTACACCTCGATCGGTTTCAACGCCGACTTCGACGCTCGCCCCTGGGAGGGCATTCGATATGTCCAGCTCACTCCCCCTGGCTCGGCCTGCTCCATCGCGATCGGCGAGGGCATCACCGACGCCGAACCCGGCACAGGCGCCGGAATCCTGATGGTCGTCGACAGCGCCCAGGATGCGTACGAGCACCTCACCGCAGCCGGTCTGACGATCGCTCCGCCCAAGGACGAGGGCTGGGGCACGTTCGTGCACTTCACCGACCCCGACGGCAACCCGTGGTCGGTGCAGCAGCTGCCTGCGCCCGAGTCGACCGAGGCCTGATTACCGGAACTGCAACCGGGCGAGGATGCCGCGGTGGTCGGAGCCGGGAATCGTCACTGCCTCCACCGACCGGACCGCCATGTCGGCAACGAGAACATGGTCGATGGCGATGACCGGCGGATACCAGGTGTGTGCCGGGTACGTCCGAAGCATCCCGGCCCCGGTCGCCAGCGAGGCATCGACGAACCGGCCGTCCTGCAAATCTCGGTAACGTCGATGATCCTGCGTCGCGTTGAAGTCGCCTGCCACCACCACCGGGCCGTCGTCGACGGGAATCTTGGCCAGTAGTTGACGCAGCAGCCCCAGTTCACGCACCCATTCCGACGGCTCGCGCGGCCACGGCGGCACCGGATGCACCGCGAACACCAGAGGACGGCCCGGCATCTCCACCCGCGCAGAGAGCAGCTCGGTCACGAAGCCGTCGTGACGCTGCTGGTCGGCGAGCGGGAACCGGCTGTAGATCCCGGTGCCCTCACCGCCTGCGACAGCACTGACGTGCCCGTGCGGGAACACCCCGGACAGCCTGTGGCGAAGGACCGCGTCGGCCTCGGGCGTCAACTCGACGAGGGTCAGCACGTCTGGCTGGTGCTCGAGCACCAGCGCAACCAGTGCATCGAGATCGGCCTGACCCAACCAGATATTGGCGTGCAGCACCGTCAAAGTCGAGCCGTCGGAGTCGGCTCCGGCGCGGGCCCGATGCAGCGGCACCTGCGTCGCCACTGCGCCTGCGGACACCAGCAGACCCACCGCCACACCCCAGCCGCCGAACGCGACGCCGGCTGCGACAGTGCCGGGCACAGCCGCGAGCATGAGGACATGTGCCAAAGCACCGGCCACGAGCATCGGCTGCGATCGGGCGTCGAGATGATGCGCTACGACACCGAGGACGGCTGCGACGAGCAGCAACACAGCCAGCGATGCCCACACCATGAGCGAAGTCTGACAGGCAAACCTGAGGCCGAGCTGGGAAGCATCCCCAATTCCGACCGAACTGTTCGCTTTCTCGTGGAAAACACGACACAATCGACAACGCTGTCCGTGAGTCAAGTAGGGGGACTTTCCGTGAATCGAAGGCAACTGCTGAGGTTGGCCGCTGCCGGAATGCTCGGCGCTGCCGCCGCTCCGGTCCTGAGCTCTGCTGGCCTGGCGGGTTCCCCCACCGCAGGCGCGCTGCCGATCGGTGCCGAACGAATCCGGTCACTGGTTCCCGAGCTGTTCGCCGATCCCCCGCGCCCACCGGACCACTCGTCCGTCATCGTCATCGGCTCCGGATTCGGTGCCAGCGCCGCGGCGCTGCGCCTGGCGCAGGCCGGCAGCCAGGTGACCGTGCTCGAACGCGGACTGCGCTGGCCGCGTGACCCGTGGCGAGAGATCTTCACCGCGGACATGACCGCCGACGGACGCGGACTCTGGCAGCAGAGCTCGTTCACCAACATCACCGGCATGCCCGTGGGGCCGGTCGATCTGTTCGACGGAGTCCTCGACACCACCCGCTTCGAGAACCTCTCGGTGTGGCGCGGAGCCGCCGTGGGCGGCGGCTCGATCGTCTACACCGGCGTGACCATCGCCCCCGACAAGAAGTTCTTCGACCTCTCCTTCGGCGGACGCCTGAACTACGACGAGATGGCCGCCACCTGGTACCCCAAGGCCCGCTCGATGCTCCGGCCGTCGGCGATGCCCGAGGACGTCTACAACAGCCCGAACTTCGCGCACTCGCGCACCTGGGACGACCACGCCCGACGAGCCGGTTTCACCCCCGAAGCCGTGGACGGCAACTGGAACTGGAACGTCGTGCGCGACGAACTCGCCGGCCGATCCCGCCCGTCCGCGACCGTCGGCGCGAGCACGTTCGGCAACTCCAACGGGGCCAAGCACGACCTGACGCAGAACTACATCCCCCAGGCCGAGGCCACCGGCCGCGCGAGCGTGTGTCACAGCCATCGCGTTGCGGCGATCGGAACCGAATCCGGTGGCCGCTACCGCGTCGACATCGAGCGCCTCGACCCCTTCGGCAATGTTCTCGAGACTCGCACGGTCACGTGCGACACCCTCGTCCTCGGAGCCGGATCCATCGGTACCACCGAACTGCTGATGCGTGCCCGCACGACCGGAGCGCTGCCGAATCTCAACGAATTCGTCGGCACCGGCTGGGGCACCAACGGCGACGCCTCGATGACGCGGTCACTCGGCCCGATGTCGGCCGGACCGCAGGGTGCGCCGTGCGCATCCCGCATCGTCGACGACTCCGGCCTGCCCTTGACCGTCGAAAACTGGTATGTGCCAGGCGTTCCGGTGAACCTGGGCTTCATCGGCTCACTCGGCATGACCATCGACCCATTGCGCGGCAACTTCGGATTCGATTCCGCCACAAACCGATTGACGCTGAACTGGCCGAAGGGCGGCAGCCGCGACACCGTCGAAGCCCTTCGCGCAGTGCAGAACAGAATGGCGCAGGCCGGCGGCACCATCGTTGCGGCGGAACCGTTCACTCGCGACGTCGACGACACGTTCACCGCGCACCCACTCGGCGGCGCAGTGCTGGGCGACGCCACCGACGGCTACGGCCGAGTGGAGGGCCACCCCGGGCTCTACGTCGTCGACGGCGCCCTGATCCCCGGCAGCACGGGAGCCGCCAACCCGTCGCTGACCATCACGGCACTGGCCGAGCGCAACGTCGCGCAGATCATCGCCGACGGGCGCTGAGTGTCTGCCGACGGGCGCTAGCTCAGCTGGATTTCGGGGCGACCTTCGGGGACGGTGACCGTTGCTGCGGTGCGCACTGTGGCTCCCGGCGTCGAGACACGATCGAGAACCCTTACCTCCGAACGCCATTCGGTGGGGGTGAGCGTGCTCCGTAGGTAACCACGACGCGCGTTGCCGTACTTGACGTGCGGTGAGGCTTCGGCGACGGCAGCACCGACGGAATCGACATCGGCACCGTCTTTGCCCGACGCGATGGACGTGGCTGCGATCTCGACGCCCTGTATCGGTGAGGCCTGGTCCTGGTAGTCACGGCGCAGTTCCGAGACGATCGTGCGGTGGATGTCGCCGACGATCGACGCGACGTTCTTCGTGCCGCGATCTCGGGCACCGTCGAGGACTCGATGGCGCGAGGCTTCGTATCCGCTCCACGGATCCATCCCGACTTTGCGTTCGCTGCCCAGCCCTCGCGCGAGATCGGAGATCACCGTCTGGTGCGCCAGGAAGTTCCACCTCGACGGTGATGCGAACCCGTCCAGGATCCATTGCTCCTGTGCCGCACCGGTGATGGTGCGCGACGGATCTGCGGTCTCGGCGTCCTGGGCATGCTCGCCGTCTCCGTGCGCCTGATCGCTGCGGTATTGCCGGGTGTCCAGCACCCAGAAGTCCACCAGATCGCCGAACGAGAACCGGCGATACACCTTCATGTCCGGACCGGCGGGCTTCAGATTCGCACGCACCGGGGTGTTCTCCCACCACGCCTTGAAGGCATCCGCTCTGCGCAACAGAAACTCTCGCGGGTCGTCGTCATCCTGACTGATCTGCGAGGCCCAGTTGTTGTCCACTTCATGATCGTCGAACGTCGAGACGAACGGCGCCGACGCATGCGCAGCGGCCAGGTTCTCGTCCGCCTTGTAGAGGGCGTACCGATCGCGATAGTCGTTGAGCACCATGGTTTCTCGAGCGGCCGCCTCGTTGCGCGATTCGGCCTTACGTGCGCCCTCGTCCTTGATCGCGTACTCGTAGATGTAATCGCCAAGGAAGAAAACCACGTCCAGGTTCGAGGCCGCCAAGTCTGCGTACGCGCCGAAATAGCCGTCCTCCCACTTCTGACACGACGCCCAGGCGAAGTCGAGCGTGCTCAGCGGCTGCCCCAGTGCCGGTGCGGTTTTGGTGCGACCGACGCCGCTCGCGTGCGGTCCGACGAGGAAGCGGTAGAAGTACTCTCGGCCCGGCTCCAGCCCGCGGACGTCGACGTGGACGGACCAACCGTCGAACTCAGTGGCGAGCTCCACGCCTTCGCGGCTCATCTGCGCAAAGTTTTCGTCCGCCGCGATCTGCCACCGCACCGGCACGACACCCGGAGTCATGCCACCCAGCGGCGCGAAAGGATCGGTGGCGAGCCGCGTCCACAGCACCACCGAATCGGGCAACGGATCGCCCGAGGCAACGCCGAGGCGGAACGGGTAGTCGGGGGGTCACCACGGACTGCGCATGCGCTGCCGTGCCTGCCAATTCAGGTGTGAACGCCAGCGCCCCCACCAATGCGCTCCACGTCAGGAACTGCCGACGAGTGGCCCCCGCCCGCAAGGTGACGTCGTGCCCGATCCGTATCTCGTTACCCCGTCTCACCATTGGTCGAGACTCTCGTGCCCGGGCAAACTGCACTCGTCATCGACTCGACACCGAGGTGAACACGATGCGGCCTTCAGATTCGTCGAGCTCCTGGGCCCTCCTTGCCCAGCTCGTCGCCGGGGTTGAGCAAGGTGCACTTGTTGAGCGAAAGACATCCACAGCCGATGCAACCGGTCAGCTCCGCCTGCATCCGCGCAATCGACTGCTTGCGATCTTCCAACCTCCGGTTCCATGCAGCCGAGATCTTTGCCCAGTCGCGCTTGGTCGGAGTGCGACTCGACGGCAAGGATGCGAAGACCTCGGCGACTTCGGCAAGCGGTATTCCGAACCGCACCGCGACCTGAATCAGCGAGATCCGCCGAATCGCATGACGGGGAAACATGCGTACGTTGCCGGCCGTCCGCTCGGCGGGAACGAGTCCGAGGGTCTCGTAGTATCGGACCGCGGACACCGCGGCACCGGTTCTGGCCGCGACCTCACCGATCGAGAGCAACTCGTCGCTGACGCGGATCATGCTACCTCCCAGCGGGTATGTCGATTTGACCTGAAGTGAACTTGAGATCATAACCTTCCTCATCATGCACCCCTCAACCGAACCCGCGACCGGAACCTGGCGACAGTTGCTCAGCGCTGACTATGTCGGCACCGCAACTGTGCTCGCCGGCGGCGTGGCGCTGTATGCCACGAACGTCTACCTCACCACGAGCCTGCTCCCCACCGCCATCGACGAAATCGGCGGCCAACGCTACTATGCTTGGACCGCAACGGTTTTCCTCATTGCGTCTGTCATTTCCTCGATGTTGGTCAGCACTGTACTGGCAGCCCGCGGACCTCGCGGTGCCTATCTGATCGGCCTGACGATTTTCGCACTCGGAACCGTCGTGTGCGCCGTCAGCCCCACGATGGAGCTTCTGCTGGTGGGCAGAGCAATCCAGGGCTCAGGAGGTGGCCTGCTGGCCGGGCTCGGTTACGCCGTCATCAATGCAGCACTGCCGCAGTATCTCTGGACTCGCGGAGCTGCACTTGTCTCGGCCATGTGGGGTGTGGGAACGTTCGCAGGCCCGGCCATCGGCGGCGTATTCGCTCAGTTCGGAGCCTGGCGGTGGGCTTTCGGCGCACTCGTCGTCGCAGCGCTGGCGGTGGCCGCCCTCGTCCCCCGGTCACTCCCTGCCCAGACCCGCGAGGCCACCGAAGCCAGCCCGATACCGACATGGTCACTGACCCTGCTGACCACGGCTGCACTGCTGGTGAGCGTCGCCGGCGTGATGCCGAGCCCGGCGATCACTGCAGCGATGGTCGCAGCAGGAGAGCTGCTACTGATCGCGTTCGTCGCAGCGGACCGTCGCGCACCACACGGCGTCCTCCCGCCGTCGACCTTCAGCGCGTCGTCCCTGAAATGGGTGTACCTGACCATCGTCGTTCTCGCCGTCGCATCGACGGTGGAAACGTTCATCCCTCTGTTCGGCCAACGACTTGCCGGATTGGCACCATTGGCGGCCGGATTCCTCGGAGCTGCACTGGCATTGGGCTGGACTATAGGCGAGATTCCGAGCGCGTCGGCTTCGGCTCCGCACATCGTACGACGCATCGTCATCGCCGGACCGATTCTCGTCGCTGTCGGATTGTGCACCATGGCAGCGTTTCTCACCGATCGAGCAGGTTTCGGCCTGATCGCCGTATGGGTGGTGGGCCTGATCATCGCGGGTGTCGGAATAGGAATCGCGTGGCCGCACCTGGCTGTCGGCGCTATGACCTCGGTAAGCGAACCAGGCGAAGGCGCACGAGCCTCGGCCGCCATCAATACTGTCCAGCTGATCGCCAACGCCTTCGGCGCAGCCCTTGCGGGTGTGCTGGTGAACCTCGGGGAATCATCGACCCTTCGATCGGCTCAGTTGTTGCTGTTCACCTTCGCCGCGCTGGCATTGATCGGGGTGACAGCGGCAGCGCGATCGCAGCGGGCATAGTTTCAGGGCGGATCCATCCGATTCAGGACCGAAATCGTCCGCGATCTCGACGATGCTCGACTTCAACTTGCCATGATCGCCTTCGGCTGGGCCGACCTCAAACCCTTTTTCTGGATCGTCGACGCGCCGGGGTCGAGCATCCGCCCCCACTTGCACCTCGCATTCAGCGCCCCCGACCGCGCCACGGTCGTTGCCTTTCACACTGCGGCGCTGTCGGCCGGAGCGATCCAGCTCCGACCGCCAGGACTGCAGCCGGAGTACCACGCCACGTACTACGGATCCTTCGTGCGCGACCTCAACGGCATCGACCTCGAGGCCGTCTGTCACCACGAATGAACGACCTGTGAGCGGCCGAGCGCCGCAGCCGGATCAGGCCTGAACGACCCAGATCGAATTGCCGTCAGGATCGCGCAAGGCGAACATGGGCGGCGCGCCGTCCACCTCCTCCATGAGGTCGTCGAGATCGACGCCGCCGAGAGCACTCAAACGCGCATGCTCGGCTCCGACATCGGCGGTCTCGACGCCGATGGAACCTCCACCGGGCCCGCCTCCCATCGGCGGGTTGAGTGCGAGCCGCGCAGTCGAACCAGGCGGTGCCACTTCGAGCCATCGATACTCACCCTCGGGGCCGAAACGCGAATCACCGCGGACCTCGAAGCCGAGCACGCGCGAGTAGAAGTCGAGAGCCGCGTCCTGATCGGACACGGAGAACATGGCCACGCCGATGTTCACGACGGTGCTGGATGTGTGGTTGCTGGAGATGTGGTTGGTCATGTCGGTACCGACTCGCGCCGCCTCGAAAACTCACCGCCCCGAAGGGTGTAACGACAACCATCCTCTGCGATGTCGCCCGCGGCGGTAGCTTCTGTAGGCATGAACGACGCGCTTACCGAATCCCGCACCTCACGGCGGATCGCTGTCATGGTGTTCGACGGGGTGAAAATGCTCGATTTCGTCGGCCCCGCAGAGGTATTCGTCGAGGCGAATCAGCAACCCGCCGTCGATTACGAGGTGGTGATCCTCTCTCCGCGCGGTGGGGAGGTGAGCACCTCCATCGGGACAACGGTGTCCACCCGCCCGGTCGCGCAATCCGGAGAGTTCGACACCGTGATCATCGCAGGTAGCGAATTCGATCCGGTTCGCCTGGTCACCGCAGACCTCGTCGATGCCGCAGCCGATCTTGCAGCGCGGACCCGCCGGATGGCCTCGGTGTGCACAGGGGCATTCGTACTCGCCGCGGCCGGCCTTCTCGACGGCCGCGCCGCGACGTCGATCCGGATGCCATCTTCGTCCGCGACGGGGACCTGTACAGCTCGGCCGGCGTGGCGGCGGGGATCGATCTTGCACTGGCTCTCGTCGAGGACGACCACGGACCCGAAGTGGCGCGGGCCGCGGCGCAGGGACTGCTGGTGTACATGCAGCGAGGCGGCGGACAATCCCAGTTCTCGTCGTCCCTGCTGGGCCCGATCCCTCGCACCGGGGCGGTCCGCCGGGTGGCCGACCATATCCGGGGGAACCCCCAACTGCCGCACACCGTGGTCACGCTGGCTCGGTTTGCGACCATCAGCACCCGCCAGCTCACCCGGCTGTTCCAGAACGAACTGGGTACCTCACCGGCCGAATTCGTCGCGTCGACGAGGTTCGAGTTGGCCCGCGATGCCCTCCATGCAGGATTCACCGTCGGCGAGGCTGCCCGTCGGGCCGGCTACTCGAGCTGCGAGGTGATGCGACGGGCGTTCGTCGCCCGGATAGGGGCTTCCCCGCGCAGCTACCAACAGCGGTTCGCACCGCAGCTCGGTAGCCACACGACTGTGTCTCGAAACGAGCGGTTCTCGTCGCACACAGTGGTATCGCTCGGGTAGCGCCCGACCGAGACGTACACCATGCCAACCATCACAACATCGGACAATGTCGAGATCTTCTACAAGGACTGGGGGTCAGGTCAACCCGTCGTGTTCAGTCATGGCTGGCCGCTCTCCTCGGACGACTGGGACGCCCAGATGATGTTCTTCCTCGAGCGGGGCTACCGCGTCGTCGCGCACGATCGACGCGGTCACGGCCGGTCTGAGCAGGTCTCGGATGGGCACGACATGGATCACTACGCCGATGATCTGGCCGCCGTCGTCGAAGCGCTGGACCTGAGCGACGCGATCCACGTCGGGCACTCCACCGGCGGCGGCGAGGTGGTTCGCTACTTGGCCCGCCACGGCGAGGAACGCGCAGCAAAGGCGGTGCTGATCAGTTCGGTACCGCCGATCATGGTCAAGACCGACGACCACCCCGGCGGTATCGAGAAATCCTTCTTCGACGACGTGCAGGTTCAGGTGGCCACCCGTCGCGCCGACTTCTTCCGCACCTTCGCCGAGGGTCCCTTCTACGGCTACAACCGGCCAGGGGCAACACCCTCGGAGGGCATCATCGCCAACTGGTGGCGTCAGGGCATGATCGGCGGCGCGAAAGCCCACTACGACGGTGTGGTTGCCTTCTCGCAGACCGACTTCAGCGACGACCTTCGTGGGGTGAACATACCGACGCTGGTGCTGCACGGCGAGGACGACCAGGTGGTGCCCTACCAGAACGCCGGAGTGCTGTCGGCGAAGCTACTGCCCAACGGCACGCTGAAGACGTACCCGGGCTTCCCGCACGGAATGCCCACCACAGAAGCGGCGACCATCAATGCCGATCTGCTGGAGTTCTTCCGCTCCTGACGCAGCACGGTCACAACGCAGCTCGGACCGGGTTGGTACCTAGATGCTCCCGTTTTCCTTGACGTGCGCTTTGAGGCGACCGAGGGTGTCGCCGAGGACTGCGACATCGGAATCGGACAGTCCCGCAAAGAACAACCGCTGCACCAGCGCCACGTGACCGGGCGACGCGTCGAGCAGGGCCGCGCGACCGACATCGGTGATCACCGCATCGGTCGCGCGGCCGTCCGAATTCGACGCGCGTCGCTCGGTCAGCCCGCGCGTGCACATGCGCGTCAGATGGTGTGAGAGTCGGCTTCGTTCCCAGCCGATCTCGCTCGCAAGCCCGGTCAACTGCCGACACCCGTCCGTACTGTCCGCAAGGGCGACGAGTACCGAGTAGTCGGCGAGCGAGAGGCCGTGATCCTCGGTGAGTTGCCGGTTCATTTCGTAGGTCATCTGCAGCGACAGACCCATGTAGGCACGCCACGCCGATTGCTGGGTCGGCGTCAGCCAGGCCTCATCCGACTTTTTACGTGACATGTCATGTACTTTCTGGGATGCTGGATTCGGGGTAGGCGACCGTGCGAACCCCTGTTCACCAACCATAGGGGGCACAGCATGAATCAGAATTCACCCGCAGAGCTGGCGCGCCGGAACGTCGACGAAGTATTCAACGCCACCGACTCCGCACGACGGCGCGAACTCATCGAGGACCTGTACGACCCGGATGCGGTGTTCTACGACGCCGAGAACACCGCCACCGGACGCGAATCCGTCATCGATGCCATCGGTGCACTACTCGCGGATTCCGTAGGCCTCACCTTCACCGTCGCCGTGGAACCCGCGCAACTGGGCGACGTCGCTCGCATCTCCTGGGCACTGTCGCCACCCGACGCCCCGCCCGTCGCGACCGGACAGGACTTCATCGTCACGAAAAACAACAGAATCACCGAGCTGTACACGTTCGTCGATTCGGCCTAGCGTCGCCGGCTCGTTCAACGAAACAGCTACTGAACAACAACAGCTCTCGAACAACAGAGCCCCGCATCGACCGAAGTCGATGCGGGGCTCTGTTTGTGGAGCACTGTCGTCGTGAGTGGAAATTCGTAGTGGGCTACGAAGTTCCGCGCACATGCGACGAAGTCGCTCTAACGGTATTCGTTGGAGAAACCGTAGTCGTCGAGCGGCACTGCAGCGCCGGTTCCCTGGCCGAAGCCGTCCGGGCTGTAGTACTGATCGTCGTACGACGGCACCGCGTATGCCGCGGCACGCGCCTCTTCGGTCGGCTGCACCGTGATGTTCCGGTACCGGTTGATGCCGGTACCAGCCGGGATGAGCTTACCGATGATGACGTTCTCCTTGAGACCTATGAGCTTGTCGCTACGGCAGTTGATCGCCGCATCGGTGAGCACACGAGTGGTCTCCTGGAACGACGCTGCCGACAGCCACGAGTCGGTGGCCAGCGACGCCTTGGTGATACCCATCAGGACCGGACGTCCGGCTGCGGGCTCGCCACCCTCGGAGACGACGCGACGGTTGCTCGACTCGAACTCGCTGCGCTCGGTCAGTGAACCGGGCAGGAATTCGGTGGAGCCGCTGTCGATGATCGTCACGCGACGGAGCATCTGACGAACGATCGTCTCGATGTGCTTGTCGTGGATCGACACACCCTGCGACCGGTACACCTCCTGGACCTCGTTGACGAGGTGGATCTGCACCTGACGCGGGCCCATGACTCGCAGGACCTCGTGCGGATCGGCAGCACCTTCCATGAGCTGCTGGCCGACCTCGACGTGGTCACCGTCCGCCAACAGGCGCTCGGTGCCGTCGTCGTGCTTGAAGACACGCAGACGCTGACGCTTGGAGAGCTTGTCGTAGACAACCTCTTCGCCGCCGTCGTCCGGGACGATGGTGATCTTGTAGAAACGATCGCCGTCCTCGAGCTGGATGCGTCCCGACACGTCCGCGATCGGAGCCTTGCCCTTCGGCACACGTGCCTCGAACAGCTCCTGCACGCGAGGCAGACCACCGGTGATGTCATCTCCGGCGACACCACCCTGGTGGAAGGTACGCATGGTCAGCTGAGTACCGGGCTCACCGATGGACTGTGCGGCAACGATACCGACGGCCTCACCGATGTCGACCAGCTTGCCGGTGGCCATCGAACGGCCGTAGCAGGTGGCGCAGACGCCGGTGCCGGTGGTGCAGGTGAGCACCGAACGAACCTTGACCGACGTGATGCCCGCAGCGAGCAGCGCGTCGATGGCCGGGTCGCCGAGGTCGTGTCCGCGAGCGACGACGACCGTGCCGTTCTCGTCGACAGCGTCGTTCGCCAAGGTGCGGGCGTACGTGCTGGTCTCGACGTGAGCGTCGCGGATCATCTTGCCGTCGGCGGTCTTCTCGGCGATCGTCGTGACGATGCCGCGCTCGGTGCCACAGTCGGTTTCCCGAACGATGACATCCTGCGAGACGTCGACCAGACGACGCGTCAGGTAGCCCGAGTCGGCGGTACGAAGCGCCGTATCGGCCAGACCCTTACGAGCACCGTGCGTGTTGATGAAGTACTCGAGGACCGTCAGGCCTTCCTTGAAGGAAGACTTGATCGGACGCGGGATGAACTCACCCTTCGGGTTGGTCACCAGGCCCTTCATACCGGCGAGCGAGCGAACCTGAGTCATGTTTCCGGCTGCGCCGGACTTCACGATCATCGGGATCGGGTTGTCGTCGGGGAAGTGCGCCTCCATGGCCTTACCGACCTGCTCGGTCGCGTCCTGCCAGATCTTGACCAGCGCGGAGTTGCGCTCGACCTTGTCGAGTGCGCCGCGCTGGTACTTCTTCTCGATCTGATCGGCCTGAGCCTCGAAGGTCTCCATGATCTGCGGCTTCTCCGGCGGCACGAGGACGTCGGAGATCGAGATGGTGACACCCGAACGCGTGGCCCAGTAGAAGCCGGCGTCCTTGAGCTTGTCGACGGTCTGCGCGACGACGATCATCGGGTAACGCTCGGCGAGATCGTTGATGATGGTCGACTGACGCTTCTTCGGCATCTGCTCGTTGACGAACGGGTAGTCCGCCGGGAGCAGCTCGTTGAAGATGACGCGTCCCAGAGTGGTCTGCGCGGTCCATGCTTCGCCGCGGTTCCAGCCGTCGGGGAACAGCTCGTTCTCGATGTCACGCGGCGGGCGCTGCGTGGTGAGACGAACACGGATCTGCGACTGCACCGTGAGCGATCCACGGTCGACGGCCATCTGAGCCTCGGCCGGGGAGGAGTACGCCCCGAACTCAGCCGTGTCGGTCTTGGCGTCGGCACGCTCGCCGACAGCACCGGCGTCCAGACGCGTGAGGTGGTACAGACCCGTCACCATGTCCAGACGCGGCATGGCGAGCGGACGGCCCGATGCCGGCGAGAGGATGTTGTTCGAGGACAGCATCAGCACGCGCGCCTCGGCCTGAGCCTCGGCGGACAGCGGGAGGTGGACAGCCATCTGGTCACCGTCGAAGTCGGCGTTGAACGCCTCACAGACGAGCGGGTGCAGCTGGATGGCCTTGCCCTCGACGAGCTGCGGCTCGAACGCCTGGATGCCCAACCGGTGCAGGGTGGGTGCACGGTTCAGCAGCACGGGGTGCTCGGCGATGACCTCTTCGAGGACGTCCCACACCTGGGGACGCTGACGCTCGACCATGCGCTTGGCCGACTTGATGTTCTGCGCGTGGTTGAGATCGACCAGACGCTTCATCACGAACGGCTTGAACAGCTCGAGTGCCATCAGCTTCGGCAGACCACACTGGTGCAGCTTGAGCTGAGGACCGACGACGATGACCGAACGGCCCGAGTAGTCGACACGCTTGCCGAGGAGGTTCTGACGGAAACGACCCTGCTTGCCCTTGAGCAAGTCGGACAGCGACTTGAGCGGACGGTTACCCGGTCCGGTGACCGGACGTCCACGACGGCCGTTGTCGAACAGGGCGTCGACCGACTCCTGCAGCATCCGCTTCTCGTTGTTGACGATGATCTCGGGAGCACCGAGATCGATCAGACGCTTGAGGCGGTTGTTGCGGTTGATGACGCGGCGGTACAGGTCGTTGAGGTCGGACGTCGCGAAACGTCCGCCGTCGAGCTGCACCATCGGACGAAGCTCCGGCGGGATGACCGGGACAGCGTCGAGAACCATGCCCATCGGCGAGTTACGGCCGGCCTGGAACGCAGCGACGACCTTCAGACGCTTGAGCGCACGCAGCTTCTTCTGACCCTTGCCACTGCGGATGGTCTCGCGAAGAGACTCCGCCTCGGCGTCGATGTCGAAGGTCTGCATGAGCTTCTGGATCGACTCGGCACCCATGGCACCGGTGAAGTACTCGCCGTAGCGGTCGATGAGCTCGCGGTAGATGAGCTCGTCGATGATGAGCTGCTTCTTGGCCAACTTGGTGAAGGTGGTCCAGATCTCTTCGAGACGATCGAGCTCACGCTGCGCGCGGTCACGGAGCTGACGCATCTCGCGCTCGCCGCCGTCCTTGACCTTGCGGCGCACGTCGGACTTGGCACCCTCGGCTTCGAGCTCGGCGATGTCGGCTTCGAGCTTCTGTGCACGAGCCTCGAGATCGGCGTCGCGCTGATCTGCGACGGCCTTCTTCTCGACCTCCATCTCGGCCTCGAGAGTGGAGAGCTCGTTGTGACGGAGCTCGTCGTCGACCGAGGTGATGACGTAGGCAGCGAAGTAGATGATCTTCTCGAGATCCTTCGGAGCCAAGTCGAGCAGGTAGCCCAGACGCGACGGCACACCCTTGAAGTACCAGATGTGCGTGACCGGAGCGGCCAGTTCGATGTGGCCCATGCGCTCACGACGCACCTTGGCGCGAGTGACCTCGACGCCGCAGCGCTCACAGATGATGCCCTTGAAGCGGACGCGCTTGTACTTGCCGCAGTAGCACTCCCAGTCCCGGGTGGGGCCGAAGATCTTCTCGCAGAAGAGGCCGTCCTTCTCGGGCTTGAGCGTGCGGTAATTGATGGTCTCCGGCTTCTTGACCTCGCCGTAGGACCACTGACGGATGTCGTCCGCAGTGGCAAGGCCAATGCGAAGTTCATCGAAGAAGTTGACGTCGAGCACGTAACTTCCTTTCCCCGTTATGGGTGTTGTGCTGGAAGAGCAAATGAGACAAACGCCTGCCGGATCCGCTTCGAGCGAATCCGGCAGACCACAGAACTACTGAGCGAGATCGTCGACCGTGGCAGCTTCGTTGCGGGAGAGGTTGATTCCCAGGTTGGCTGCGGCACGCTCGAGGTCTTCGTCGTCACCGTCGGCCATCGTGATGGCTGCACCGTCCGAGGACAGCACCTCCACGTTGAGGCACAGCGACTGGAGCTCCTTGAGGAGCACCTTGAAGGACTCGGGGATACCGGGCTCGGGAATGTTCTCGCCCTTGACGATCGCCTCGTACACCTTCACGCGGCCGACAACGTCGTCCGACTTGATGGTGAGAAGCTCCTGCAGCGTGTACGCGGCACCGTAGGCCTGCATGGCCCAGCACTCCATCTCACCGAAGCGCTGTCCACCGAACTGGGCCTTACCACCGAGGGGCTGCTGCGTGATCATCGAGTACGGCCCGGTCGAACGAGCGTGGATCTTGTCGTCGACCAAGTGGTGCAGCTTGATGATGTACATGTAGCCCACCGACACCGGGTACGGGAACGGCTCGCCGGAGCGGCCGTCGAACAAGGTGGCCTTTCCGTCGGATCCGACCATCTGCTCGCCGTCGCGGTTGGGAATCGTGCTCTCCAGCAGGCCGGCGAGCTGATTTTCCTTGGCACCGTCGAACACCGGGGTGGCGATGTTGCTGTCGGCCGGAGCCGCCAACATCTCCTCGGGCAGACGCTCGGCCCAATCGGGCTTGGTGCCGTCCGTGGCGATCTGAACGTTCCAACCGGTCTTGCCGATCCAACCCAGGTGGGTTTCGAGGACCTGACCGATGTTCATACGACGCGGCACACCGTGGGTGTTGAGGATGATGTCGATCGGGGTGCCGTCGGGCAGGAACGGCATGTCCTCCTGCGGGAGGATCTTGCCGATGACGCCCTTGTTGCCGTGGCGGCCGGCGAGCTTGTCGCCGTCCTGGATCTTGCGCTTCTGAGCCACGTAGACGCGTACCAGCTCGTTGACGCCGGGAGGCAGATCGTCGTCGTCGTCGCGCGAGAAGACGCGGATGCCGATGACCTTTCCGTTCTCGCCGTGCGGAACCTTGAGCGAGGTGTCGCGAACTTCGCGAGCCTTCTCACCGAAGATGGCGCGCAGCAGGCGCTCTTCGGGGGTCAGCTCGGTCTCGCCCTTCGGCGTGACCTTTCCGACCAGCACGTCGCCGTCACGAACCTCGGCACCGATACGGATGATGCCGCGCTCGTCGAGGTCCGCGAGAACCTCGTCGGAGACGTTCGGGATGTCGCGAGTGATCTCCTCGGCACCGAGCTTGGTGTCGCGAGCATCGATCTCGTGCTCCTCGATGTGGATCGAGGTGAGAACGTCCTCTTCCACGAGGCGCTGCGACAGGATGATCGCGTCCTCGTAGTTGTGGCCCTCCCACGGCATGATCGCCAGCAGCAGGTTCTTTCCGAGTGCCATCTCACCGTTCTCGGTGCAGGGGCCGTCGGCGAGGACCTGGCCGGACTCGACGCGCTGTCCCTCGTCCACGATCGGACGCTGGTTGGCGCACGTGCCCTGGTTGGAGCGCGCGAACTTGCGCATCCGGTAGGTCTTGCGCGATCCGTCGTCGGCCATGACCGTGACGTAGTCGGCAGAGACCTCTTCGACGACACCGGTCTTGTCGCTGATGACGACGTCACCGGCGTCGACAGCGGCACGCAACTCCATGCCGGTACCGACGATCGGAGCCTCGCTCCGAACCAGCGGAACAGCCTGACGCTGCATGTTCGCGCCCATCAGGGCACGGTTGGCATCGTCGTGCTCGAGGAACGGAATCATCGCGGTTGCGACGGACACCATCTGACGAGGCGAGACGTCCATGTAGTCGATGTCGTCGGACGAGACGAACTCGACCTCTCCACCCTTACGACGAACGAGAATCTTGTCCTCGATGAAGTGGCCCGAATCGTCGACCGGAGAGTTCGCCTGCGCGAGCGTGTGGCGATCCTCCTCGTCGGCAGTCAGGTAATCGACATCGTCGGTCACCTGCCCGTCGACGACCTTGCGGTACGGGGTCTCGATGAAGCCGAACGGATTGACGCGTGCGTACACCGAGAGCGATCCGATCAGGCCGATGTTCGGGCCTTCCGGGGTCTCGATGGGGCACATGCGGCCGTAGTGCGAGGGGTGCACGTCGCGGACCTCGAGGCCGGCGCGCTCACGAGAGAGACCGCCGGGTCCCAGTGCCGACAGGCGACGCTTGTGCGTCAGACCCGACAGCGGGTTGTTCTGGTCCATGAACTGCGAGAGCTGGGAGGTTCCGAAGAACTCCTTGATCGCAGCGACGACGGGACGAATGTTGATCAGGGTCTGCGGCGTGATGGCCTCGACGTCCTGAGTCGTCATACGTTCGCGCACGACGCGCTCCATGCGGGACAGGCCCACGCGGATCTGGTTCTGGATCAGCTCGCCGACGGTACGCAGACGACGGTTACCGAAGTGGTCGATGTCGTCGACCTCTACCGGAACCTCGACGCCGTCGGGTGCGGTCATCGAGGTCTCACCTGCGTGCAGACGCACCAGGTACTCGATGGTCGCGACGATGTCTTCCTCGGTGAGGGTCGACGCCACGATGGGCTGACCCGAGTTGAGGCCGAGCTTCTTGTTGATCTTGTAGCGACCCACGCGAGCGAGGTCGTAACGCTTGTCCTTGAAGAACAGGTTCTCCAGCAGGGTCTGCGCCGACTCCTTGGTCGGCGGCTCGCCCGGACGCAGCTTGCGGTAGATGTCGAGGAGAGCCTCGTCGGTACCGGCGGTGTTGTCCTTCTCCAGCGTCGCCATGAGGATCTCGGAGAAGCCGAAGCGCTCCGTGATCTGCTCGGTGGACCAGCCGAGAGCCTTCAGCAGCACCGTGACGGGCTGACGACGCTTGCGGTCGATACGGACACCGACGGTGTCGCGCTTGTCGACGTCGAACTCGAGCCAAGCACCACGGCCGGGAATGACCTTGACGCTGTGCAGATCCTTCTCGGTGGTCTTGTCGATCGAATGATCGAAGTAGACGCCCGGAGAACGCACCAGCTGCGAGACGACGACTCGCTCGGTGCCGTTGATGATGAAGGTGCCCTTGTCGGTCATCATCGGGAAGTCACCCATGAAGACCGTCTGGCTCTTGATCTCACCGGTGTTGTTGTTGATGAACTCGGCCGTGACGAACAGCGGTGCTGCGTACGTCATGTCCTTGTCCTTGCACTCATCGGTCGAGGCCTTGACCTCGTCGAATCGTGGGTCGGAGAAGGAGAGCGACATCGAGCCCGAGAAGTCCTCGATCGGAGAGAGCTCGGTCAGGATGTCCTCGAGTCCACCGGCGACACTGCTGTCTCCGCGGGCGGCTGCACGGTCACGCCAACTCTGCGCACCTACCAGCCATTCGAACGAATCCGTCTGTACATCGAGGAGACCGGGTACCTCCAACGGCTCGCGAATGTTCGCGAACGAAACCCTCCTCGGGGCTCCCGGTGTTCCGACAACTGCCTTGGTCTGGCTAGAGACTGCCAAGATGCGTCCTTCCAGCACCTCACGCGGGTCGCGCCGTTCTGTCAATCTAAACGACATGGCGACCGCCGCTGTATCTGTTTGCTATATGTGGGGCGAATTTCGGCTGGTCGCAACCAGACCGAATCCCCATCACAGCGGCCCGAAAACGAGGCTTCGGGTAACAGCGATCGAGAGGTGGACAGGAGGCAGCCAGCGCAACGTCCAAAGATACCCCAAATGTGCGCAGAGCGCAACGGGGGCATCAAAAGTAGCACCCGGGATCGATTCGCGCGTCGAGTCGGCAGCAGCGTGTCGGACCAGAAAGCGGCAGCGCGTCGAACAGCAAACGACAGCGAACTGGAAGCTGCGGAAGACGATCGAGTGCGGTCGTCACCACGGGGTGCTCCTTCAACGACAAGAGTGACCCCTGCGCCTTCCTTCGTCAAGAGGTCCGCGCGAATCCGTCGGAGGTCTAGCAATCGAGCCCGAGGTCTGATTGTATTTCTTCTGTCGCAACGGGGGTGGCGTCGTCGCGTGACCGGATGTACGGTCGGACGCTTTTTCTTCAGTGCCACAGGCATATTCACGCAGCACTCGATTCACGTCTCGCGGGGGGACGACATGGTCACGGTGGCAGCGGTCGACGCCGGATTCAGAGTCCGCGTCGAGGTTCACGACGGGCTCCGCTCGTGGCACGTCACGCCCGGCTGGACGACGTGAACAGGGGTGCGCCCGTCGTCGACTTCGTCATCACGCGTGCGCGGTGGGTACTGACGACGGTCGTCGCGGCCGTTCTCGTCTCGGGTGTATGGGGACTGGGCGTGGTCGACGAGCTCAGTCTCGGCGGCTACAGCGACCCGGGTAGCGAGTCGGCCCGGGTCGACGCGCTGGTCGAATCCCGCTTCGGTCGTGACGTTCCGGACATCGCGGTGGTCTACACCCCGACGGACGGACGAACGGTCGACCAGATCGGCGAGACCGTAACAGCCGGCCTGAGCACCATCGACGAGTCCGCACTGGCTCGCGATCCCATCACCTACTGGACGGTGCCCGATACCTTCGCCCCCGGCATGCGTTCGTCGGACGGGCAGTCGGCCCTCGCCGTACTGATTCTGACCGGCGACGAGGATCGGCGCATCAAGACCTATCAGGACCTGCGCGAGCAGTTGACGATCGACGGCGTGACCGTGCAGTTCGGTGGATTCTCGGCCATCGCCGACGCGTACAACGAGCAAGCACGCGCAGATCTGGTGCGAGCCGAGACCATCACCTTCCCCATTCTGCTGGTGCTGCTGCTGCTCATCTTCGGTGGACTCGTCGCCGCAGCGATTCCTCTGGTGATCGGCGGCCTCAGCGTGCTGGCCTCACTGACCGTTCTCAGAGCATTGAACAGCGTCACCGAGGTGTCGGTATTCGCCACCAATATCGCGTCCCTCGTCGGACTGGGAATGGCCGTCGACTACAGCCTGTTCGTGCTCACGCGGTGTCGCGAGGAGGTTCGCAGCGGCCGCGGAACGGCAGCTGCGGTGCGCCGCACGATGTCCACGGCCGGCCGCACCGTGGCGTTTTCGGCCCTGTTGCTGGTCTGTGGGTTCATCGGCATGCTGGTCTTCCCGCAGGCGATGATCCGCTCGCTGGGCTTCGGCGGCATTGCCGCTGTCGCCGTCGCCGCGGTGATCTCGCTGACCGCCCTTCCGGCCGCGCTCGCCCTCCTCGGACCCCGCATCGATTCGCTGAGTTGGCGCACGGGCGCGATCGACCGCGGCGACGCGCGGGCGCAGAAGTTCTGGGGCACTGTCGCCGACCGGGTGATGCGCAGGCCGATCCTCGTTGCGGTCGCCATCATCGGTGTGCTGGCCGTGCTCAGCGCCCCTGTCTCGGGGGTCGCGCTGGGAGACCTCGACCACACGGGCCTGCCTCGGGGCGCACCTGCCCGCATCGCCACAGAGAAGTTGTTCACCGATTTCACGCTCACCAACACCGGCGTCACCGTCCTCATCGAATCGGATACCGGTGCACCGCCGAGCCCGAATGCCATCGCAGAAGTCACCGCTGCCATCGGCCGCGCGGACGGTGTCGCGGCAGTGATTCCCGGCGGTGCCGCCGACAATCTGGCCGTGGTCGACGCCATCATGACCTCGGCCGACCGCACCCCGGGTGCACTCGCCACTCTCGACCGGATCAGGTCGATTCCCGCCCCCACCGGGACCACGCTGCGAGTGGGCGGCAGCACCGCAGCGAGCGAGGACGGCATCGCTGCGATCTACTCCACCATTCCGTGGATGTTGGCCATCATGGTGTTGGCCACGTTCACCATGACGACACTGGCGTTCCGTTCGATCGTGCTCAGCCTCAAAGCGATTGCGATGGCGATAGTCAGCCTGGGTGCCACGTTCGGCGTGCTCACCTGGATCTTCCACGACGGCAACGGTGCCGGAGCGATCGGCGTCACGCCTGGGCCGCTGCAGTCCACGATGAGCATCCTCATCATGGCAGTGGTGTTCGGCCTGTCCACCGACTACGAGATCTTTCTGCTCTCGCGCATCGTCGAGGCCCATGACAACGGTGCCACCACCCGAGAAGCGGTACGCATCGGAGCAGCGCGCACCGGACGTGTCGTGACAGCCGCTGCGCTACTGCTGATCACCGTCACCGCGTTCTTCTCGTTGTCGGAACTGTCCATGATGCGACTCGTCGGCGTCGGCATCATCGTCGGGCTCCTCATCGACGCCACCATCGTGCGAATGATGCTGGTGCCTGCCCTCGTCACACTGATGGGACATGCGAACTGGTGGCTCCATCCCACCCCGAGACGATCGGGATCCACCGACGACGACGGGTCCGGGGTACACCGAGTGGCGCGGACCCCGGACCCGGTCGACTACTGACTGCCTTCGCGCCAGCGCGTGGCTTCCGCGAGTGCGAACCCGTGGACGTCGGCCAGCTCGCCCAATCTCTCGACGCTGTCACCGTCGAGACTGGTACCGATGCTGCGGAGTCCGAACTCTCCCGACAGCGCAATCAGCATCGTCTCGGCCATGCAGGCGTACGTCAGGCCGGGAGCCAACCCGTAGGTCAACCCGAAATCCGAACCCGACGGCACCCGAACGATGCCGCCGTCGAACACCGTCACGTCCGGCCGCTCACCTCGCACGTCACGGCCGATGTTCGGGGGCTGCGCAACATCGCACACGATGGCACCCTCCATCAGGTCCGTCGGATCGATCAGCGCATGCGGTGCAGATGTCGCAGCGATCACGATCAACGAATCCTTCACCGCAACAACGGGATCGGTGAAGAACTCGATGTGCTGCGACCTGATCAGATCATCCAAGTCACCACCGACCGTATCGGCAGCAACCGCGAGATCCCCCGAGCCGGAGCCGGCCCTCGCGCCGGCCACCATCTCCTGCGCCGCGGCCCACAACTTCGGAGCGATGACCGAACTCTCACCCTGCCTACCGACCAACGCAATACTCCCGACTTCGCCGGCCAACTGCCTGCCGATGGTCCGACCGATCGCTCCGGCAGCGCCGAGAATCGTCACCCTCGCCCGCCCGACATCGATACCGCGTTCACGGCACACGCGTCGAACAGCCCGCAGACTCGCCGCGGCGGTGAACGTGTTGCCAGTGGTGATCGGCCGAGCTGTTACTCCGAGACCCAGCCCGTTCCCGGTGATCACCGATGAATAACCGCCCAACCCGACGACCGTTGCACCGCGTGAGATCGCCAGTTCGACGGCACCGCCCACCACTGCCAGCGCACGCTGGGTCGGCAGCTGCAGCAACTGCTGAGAGGTGTACGGCAGCCCTATCAGATCACCGTGCGCCGTCGCGTCCCCGCCTCCGACGACCCGGCCGCTGCCGATGACGAACGACGCGGGTTCGAGCTCGGACGTCGACGCCGCGAACCGCTCGAGCAAGTCCTGTCGCTCGGAGTCGTCGAACACCTCGAGCGCCGGGTCGAATGCCGCGAAGAACCCGAGATCGAGGGGATGCGCGATGAACGCGAAACGTCGATCGGTGGGCCGTACCGCGATGTCGGGGGTACGCCCGGGACGCAGCGCCGCGAGGGCAGGCGGCGTGGCGACGGTCGGACGGCCCAACAGGTGCCCGAACAATCCGTCCATGTCTCCGGCTGCCGCGTAGCCCAACGCCCGGTCCAGCGCGGCGACCAGACGCGAGCACTGCACCCCGGACACCGTGAGCGGCGGCTCGATGCGAATCACCCTGTTGCCGAACAGAGTCGGAGCCACTCGGATCCCCTCGACATTGAGCAGGTACGAGCAGATCACCGCGGAGAGGTTGTGCTGATCTGCGATCGATCCGAGCAGCGACTGCCGTCCGACGAAGTTCACGTCCGCGGTGAGTTCGATGCCCAGCAACAGTCCGCGGCCGCGTACCTCGGTGACCACCGACGGATACTTCTCGGCCAGCGCGCTCAGATCGTTCTTCAGCCGATGGCCGAGTACCGCCGCATTCTCCACCACCGCGCAGCCATCCCGAGTCAGTTCGTCGAGTACCGCGATACCCACCCGTGCAGCCAACGCGTTCCCCGCGAAGGTCGACGTGTGTCGTAGCGCGAAGCTCTCCCCCACCAACTCCGGGCGGCTCAGCACCGCGCCCACCGGCACGATTCCGCCGCCGAGCGCCTTGGCGAGAGTCAGAATGTCCGGCACCACGCCGTCGTGCTCGGCTGCGAACATCCGGCCCGTCCGGCCGAGCCCGGTCTGCACCTCGTCGAGTGCCATGAGCACCCCGTGCCGATCGCAGATCTCCCGCACGCGGCGCAGGTATCCGTCGGGCGGGCACACCACTCCACCCTCACCCTGAATCGGCTCCACCAGAAACACTGCATAATGCCCGGGTGCTGCCGCCAGGGCCGCGTCGAGCGCATCCGAATCCCCGAACTCGATATGATCGAATCCCTCGACCGGAGCGCCGAAACCGTTCTGATACTTGATGTTTCCCGTCGCAGACAAGGCACCGAGGGTCTTACCGTGGAAGCTGTTCGCGGTGGTCAGCACACCCAGCCGCCCGGTGTGCGCTCGGGCGATCTTGAGCGCGACCTCCGTCGCCTCGGTACCACTGTTGACGAACGTCGTTCGCGTCAACCCCTCTGGGGCCATGCGCCCCAACCGATCTGCCAATTCACCGGCCGCGCTCAGCACCGAGGGCTGCACGAAAATTGCCTCCCCGCTGCAGCGAACGTCGTTGACCGCCTGCCAGATCGGAGTGGGACCGTGCCCGAACGGAAGGGCTCCGTACGCCCCCGCGAAGTCGAGATAGCGTCGGCCCGAGGCGTCGAACAGGACCGTCCCGTCGCCGCGCACGTACTCGCGATCCAGGTTCAGCGCAGACAACAAGCGATACAGTTCGGGATTGACGTGCTCGGCAAAGCCCGATCGACCGGACCGGGATTCCAGCACGGAAAAATCGATAGTTGTGTCAGTCATGACCAGCATGCTCCGTTTTCATCGGATCCACCCCTGGCTGTCCGAGCGTGAAAATGGTTGTCCCGAACAACCAGGGCTCGTCCCAACCAGGACGCAAACGCGATGGTAGCTCGGCCCGAAGTCGGTGACAGATGGCCGAAAACGACACGAAAAAACCCCGTCCACGCAGGGCTTCTGCGTCGAACGGGGCCTGATCGAGCTACTGGTCGGAGCGACTACTGATCGTCGATGGCCGAGAGCTTCCAGGAGCCGTCGACCTTCTCCATGTTCACCGTCAACGGGCCCTCGGCGCTGCCCGACGCGACGCCGTTCTGCGTGGCGCTGATGTTCACATTGGCGAGCAGCTCGGCCTTGTCGTCCTCCAACCGCGTGACACCGATGTCCGTCACCATGGCCTCGGTACCCGTACTCGTCTGCACCACAGCAGATTTGGTTGTCTCAGCGGTGGAGTTGAACTCCTCGAGCATCGACTGATTGAGAACAGCGCGGGCCGCATCGAAATCGGCATCGATCGTCTCGGCCTTGTACGTGTACAGGGTCTGCAGCGCATCGGTCGCAGCCGAAGTGACCTCCTGGGTGGCCGCGGAATCCACCCACGCCGCATTGTCGATCGTGGCGAACGGCTTGAACGCGGCAACGGCAGCGAACGCGCCGAGCACCACGGCAATCACCGCGACGACGATCACGTGCTTGTAGCCGATACCCGACACCGGTCCGGAGGACGAGGCGCTTGCGATGGAGTCGGCAGCAGGCTTGTCGACCGAAGGCTTCTCGGTTGCAGTTTTGTCGGTTGCAGACTTGTCGGTTGCAGACTTGTCGACCGAAGGCTTCTCGAGTGACGGCTTCTCGGTCACAGGCTTGTCGGTTGCGGGCTTGTCGAGAACCGGCTCGGTCGGCGGCGGCGTCGCGATGGCCTGCGACTCGGCGGCCGCCGATCCCTCGGCGTCGGTCGACGCCGTGTCGGTGTCGGCTGCAGTCGGCTTCCCGGTGCCGGCCACCTTGCGTCGAACCTTGCTGGTGGTGGTGGGTGGAACGATCTTGCGACGCTGGGGAGGCACTACAGAACTCCTTCGAAACTCACTTCGGTACAGACGGAAAACACCACTGCCGGATTCTCAGTTACCGCCGGAGTCCGGCTGGGGAGCAGGCGTCGCGTCCGTACCGGGGTCGGCCGCATTCGGATCGGCGGCATTCGGATCGGCGGGGCCGCCCGGTTCGTTCGGGATGACGGGGTTTGTGCTGGGGTTGTCGAGCGAGATCCGCGAACCGATCGGGTCGACCTTGTTGGTCTTCCACACCCCGTCGATCTCTTCCATGGCCAGGCTCATCGTCAGCTTGCTGCGCTCGATGCGGTCGGGCCAGGTGGTGGTCGTCGCGATGACCACGAGAGCGGTGGCGGTGTTCTCGTCCGTGCTCAGCTCGGTCAGCGTTCCGTGCAGCACCTCGGCGTCGCTCTTGGCACCGGACTGACGAACCTGGTCGGTGATACCCGACCGCGTCTGCTCGAGGTCGTTGAGCATCAGGTCGCCGGTGATGGACGACTTCATGTTGTCGAACGACTGATCGATGGTGGCCGCGTCGACCGTGTTGAGGTTGACGGCCGCTTGCTGAGCGCCGGTGAGAGCCGCGTCGCGGGTGTCCGCGGTGGGCTTCTGACTCAGCAACGCATTGCCCCAGCCGTATCCTAAGAACACGGCCGCCGCGAGGGCCGCCACGGCGATCACCGTGACGACGGCAAAGAGGATTTTCGCGGTCTTGTTACGCCCTGGAGTCGCTGAGGACTCCAGGGCTTCGGTGCTCGAGTTCACACTTTCCACCCTACTACTCGGTAATATCCGGCCGAACCACTCTCGGCCCGACGATAGTGCTGAGCAGCAGTTCCACCGATTCCACTACTTCGGCGTGACGCCGATCAGCGGTGCCAACTGGGTGGCGATCGGGTTGAGGTTCAACTTCTCGGGATCGACCTTGGGCTTGAGGTCCCACGGCTGCGGCACATCCGGATCGGCGAACACGATGCGGTTCGCACTACGAACACCGGTGACGCTGCCCTGCGGTGTGGCGCAGTTCGCGTCGAGGTTCAGCGGGTAATTCTCCCGAGTCGGATCGAAGTTCGGGTTCTTGCGCTTCTCCTCGTCGAGGATCGCCTGGCTGCCCTCGTAGCCCACCGTGCACGGGGGCGGGTTGTTGGTCTCGAGCAACAGGCCCTGATGGATCGTGCCGTCGTCCGGGACGATGGTGGAGATGCCGGCACCGAGGGCAGGCAGGAACGTCAGGAACGGACGAAGCGCAACGTACCGGGGTTCGGCCTGCGCAGCAACCAGGGCTAGGTTGTTGATATCGGTCGTCAGAGCCGGACCGGCATCGGTGATGAGACCACCGAGCTGATCGCCCGCCGCTGTGCCGGTGTCGATCAGGCGACGGATGTCCGGATCGCTGGACTTCAACTGAGCCGTCACCTCATCCAAGCTGGTGCTGAACTGCCGAATCAGATCCGACTGCTCGGACTGCGTGTTCAGCACTGGCACCGCGTCGCGCACCAGCGCGAGCGTCTGCGGCAGCGCCTCGTTGCCTGCCTCGGAGATGTTCCCGAGCGAATCGACGAGAGACGCAAGATCCGTGCCCTTTCCGTCGAACGCCACACCGAGCTCGTTGACGACTCGCGTCAACGTATCCAGCGGTACCGACCGAACCAGCGTGTTCGCGTTGGCGAGAACCTGTTCCACCGGCACGGGTGTAGTGGTGTCGGCCTCCGCGATCTGCGAACCGTCGACCAGGAACGGGCCCTGGTCGGTCTCGGGTTGCAGGTCGACGTACTGCTCACCGATGGCCGACCTGTTGGCCACGACGGCCTTGGTGTCGGCTGGGATGTCCGGGCCGCCGTCGTCGAGCATGAGCGCGACTCGGATCCCGTCTTCCGTCAGTTCCAGATCTCCGACGGTTCCCACCGGGACACCTCGGTAGGTGACCTCGGCGTTGGAGAAGATGCCACCGGAATCGGCGAGGTTCAGATCGACCTGGTACTGCCCGAAGCCGAGCATGTTGTCCAGTCGCACGTACTTGGCACCGACATAGACCAACCCCACCACAGCGACCACGACGAAGAGGACCAATTGAATGCGAACCAGTCTCGATCTCACTGTCCAACTCCGAATCGCTCGAGCAGATCGTTCAACGGTGCGAACGGATCGGCCGGTGCGGGCGCGGCGGCCGCCGCTGCCTGCTCGTTCGCAGGTGCACCCGGACCGGGAACCGGTGACGGGATGATCGGCGGCAACGGCAGCAGCGAGATCGTCGGCCAACCCGGGCGCGGTCCGTTGCCGTTGTAGTACGGATTCGACGGGTCGACGACGGGCAGCGTGTTGCCGTACTTGGGCTGGATGTAGACCGGATCGCCCTCCCCGACGCCGAAGTTGCGCAACGCAGTTCCGATCGACAGGTCGAGCGAAAGGAACAGGTTCGCCGAGTTGCCCTCGATGATCTTCTCGGTACCGTCCGCGAACGGCAGGGTGGGGATCACCGCGAGCGAGCTCACCACGTCGTCCGCCGAATCGGCCAGGGCCTGGAGCGTGGGGCGTAGTGCCCGCAGGTCCGCGATGAGATCGTCCTTGGAACGGTCGATCACGTCGGTGCCGACGGCTCCGAGACGGTCGAGCGCTCCGAGCATCTCGGTCAGCTGCGGGCGCTGCTGCTCGAGAACCTCGGTGGCGATCGGCAGGTCCTTCAGCACCCCGTCGATCTTGTCGGTCTGCGAGTTGACGCGCCCGCTCAGTGTGTCGAGACCGTCGATGGCGCGGGTGATGTCGTCACGCTGCTGGTTGAGGCCGTCGATGAGGGTGTTCGCTTGCTGCAGAAGCTCTTTGGTTCTGCCTTCGCGACCGTCGAACGCCGTGCTCAGTTCCTTGACGATCGGCGAGAGCTGCCCGACACCGCCGCCGTTGAGCAGCAGCGAGAGCGCACCGAGTACCTGTTCGATATCGGTGGCATGGCGGGTGCGATCGAGCGGGATCGTGGCCCCGTCCTGCAGACGCGCTGCTTCCTCGTCGCCAGGAGGTGCCGAGAGCTGCACGAACTTCTCGCCCAGCAGGTTGGTCTGTTGCACCGATGCGATCGCGTTGGCCGGAAGGTCGACGTCGGAATTCAAGATGACGTTGACGTCGGCGGTCCAGCCGTCGTTCGGGACCGTTATCGAGTCGACGCGGCCGACCGAGACGCCGTCGACCTTCACGGTCGACTGCGGGACGAGGTCCAGTACGTCGTCGAACTGCACCGTCAGGTTCAACGGGTTCTCACCGACGTCGGCACCGCCGGGCAGCGGTATCGCGTAGATGCCGGCCGACGAGCATGCTCCGGCCGACAGCGCCACCACGCACGCACCGGCTCCGACCACCAAAGAACGCTTCACTCGAGCTCGATTCCGATTCACAGAGGTTCTCACTGTCCCCCACCTCCGATGTACGACTGCTCCAGTCCGGGCATCGAGCTGTTTCCGAGCCTGGGCGAGACGACGCCAGGCACGGTGCCGGGAACGGATACGTTCTGCTCGATGTCGTTGGTGAGAACACCGAACGGCAGCACGATCCGGTTCTGGTCGGTGATCGGGGCCTGGATCATCGTGGTGATGTTGGCGCACTGATCGATGATCGGCTGAATCTGCGCACCGAGGGCCTCGAAGCGCGGATCGCCGGGAACGAGCTTGCCGAGATCGAGGAGCTTGCACACGGTGCCGAGCGGATCCTGGGTCTCGTTCTGGAGATTGGCGCGCGTGGCGAGCGTTCCCGACTCGGCGTCGTACGCGTTCACCAGGTTGCTGATGGCCAGCGGCAGCAACGTGAGCGTTTGCACCAGCTGCTCGCGGTTGTCGGCGAGTGTCTGCGTCGGAACCGTGAGACCGTTCGCGGCATCGGTCAGTTGGGTCCGGTTGTCCGCGACGAACGTCGCCACGTCGCCGAGCGAGACCGACAGCTGTTGGAGTGCAGCTCCGAGGTCCTCTCGCTGCCCCGACAGGAAACCGGTCAGGTCGGCCAACTGGGTGTTGAAGTTGCGTACCTGCTGATCGTTGACGGCCAAGGCGCTGACGAACGTCTGCAGGTTCTTGATCGTGTCGAACACGTCGGTGCGCGAGTCACTCAACGTTCGACCGGCGGCCGAGAGCTGGGTGATGCTGTTGCCCAACGCTTCACCGTTGCCGTCGAGGTTGGCTGCACCGGTGTTGACCAGATCGGTGAGAGCGCCGTCCTTGTTCGCGCCGTCCGGACCGAGGGCGGTGGACAGGTCGTCGATGGACTTGTACAGCTCGTCGACCTCGACGGGTGTTGCGGTGCGATCGCGACCGATCGTCGCGCCGTCGGCCATGGTGTCGCCGCCGGTGTAGACGGGCGAGAGCTGGACGTAGCGGTCGGCGACGAGCGACGGGGTGACCTGGACGGCCTTGGCGTCCACAGGAATGTCGACCCCACGGTCGACGCGAAGAATGACCTCCACGTCTTCGCCCTGCGGCGTGACCGAGTCGACCGTGCCGACCTTGACGCCGAGCACGCGCACCTCCGAGCCGGAATAGATGCCGATCGACTTGTCGAAGTAGGCGGTGATCTTGGTCGTTCCGGCCCTGGTGAACAGCCACCAGCCGGCGACCGCGAGGACGAGCGCCACGGTCACGACGACGGCGATCAGCGCGAGCTTGTTCTTGCTTCTCGGTGCTGTCTGCGTGTCTGTCATCAGTTCCCCGCCAACGTATCGAGCGAGGGCTGGCGGTAACCAGGTATCAACGGAACTCCGGGCGGTGTGAGGTTTGCCAGCGTGATGTCTATCCACCGGCCGTTGCCGGTCAGGTTCGTGTACAGCCGAATGAACGGTTCGTACAGCTTCAGCGCACGGTCGAGGTTGTCGTTGTTGCGCTGCAGGATCTCGATGGTGCCGTTGAGCTGCTGCAACATCGGGTTGATGGTGGCCTCGTTGTCGCGAACCAGGCCGGTCAGCTCTTGCGACACTCGCTGAGTGCCGGTGAGCAGCTGCGAGATGGCCTGCTGCCGATTGTTGAGCTCTTCGAGAAGCGGGCCCGCGTCGGTGATCAGTTGGTTGAACTGCTCGTTGCGGTCGGCCAGCACCTTCGAGGTCTCGCCGGTGGCCTCGAACAGCTTCTTCAGTTCCTCGTCACGGCTGGCCACGGTCTGCGATAACCGAGTCACACCGTCGAGCGAGGCACGGATGTTCGCAGGCGTCTCGGAGAACGCCTCGGACAGGGTCCGCATGCTCGTCGCCAGCTGATCGGTGTCGATGTCGCTGATGGTCGAGGCCGCAGCGGAGAACGCGTCGATCACGTCGTACGGGGACGTGGTGCGCTCGAGCGGAATCGGGTCCTTGGGGCTCAACGTCTCCGGACCGCTCGGGTCGAGCGCCAGATATTTCTGCCCCAGCACAGTCTTGATGGCGATGGCCGCTCGCGACTCGTTGCCGACCCAGGCGTCCTTGACCGTGAAGTCCACGAGCACCCGGTCGCCGTCGAGACGCACATCGGTGACCTTGCCGACCTTCACGCCCGCGATACGGACCTCGTTGGGCGGCTTGAGCCCTGCTGCCTCGCTGAACTCGGCGGTGTACACCGAACCCGCACCGATGATCGGGAGCCGGTCGAGAAAGAAGACCGACATCGTGGCGAGCAGGATGATTGCGATACCGAGCGCACCGATGGTGGCCGGACTACGACGAGATTTCATTGCTTGATCCCCCCAGCTTTGCAACGCGCTGCGGAGTTCGTGTACAGCGGCTGGTTGACGGTCGGCAGCCCGGTCGGCAGATTCAGATTCGGCGAACTACCCGGTCCGGCGACGATGTCGATACCGCACAGATAGAAGGTGAACCAGGATCCCTGCTGGGCCGTGCGAATGAGCTTCTCGAGCTTGACGGGCAGAATTCCGAGGACCGTGTCCACGTCGTCGCTTCGTCGGTTGACTGTCTCGGCCAACGTGTTCAACGCAGTCACCGAACCCTGGATCGACGGCCTGGTCGGCTCGAGCAGGTCGGCGGTCGCGTTGGTCAGGCCGGCGAGCGACGTCACGGCGGAGCCGACGACACCACGGTCGGCCGACAGGCCCGAGACGAGCTGCTGCGTGTTGACGATCAGGCTGTCGAGCTGCCCGTCGTTCTGGTTCACCGTCTCCAACACGTTGTTCAGATTGGTGATGACCTGCCCGATGACCTGATCCTTGTCGGCGACGGTGTTGGTCAGGGTCGCCGTATTGGTGACCAGTTCATTGATGGTGCCCGACTCCCCCTGGAACACCTGAATGATCTGGTACGACAGCTTGTTGACGTCATCGGAGCTGAGCGTGGTGAACAGCGGGCGGAAGCCGTCGAAGAGCGTGGTCAGGTTCACCGCAGGCTTGGTCCGCTCCAACGGAATGGTGGCACCGTCGGTGATCTTCCGACCCTGGTCTCCCGAACCCTGCTCGATGGCGATGTAGCGCTGGCCCACCAGGTTCCGGAATCGGATGGTCGCCGTCGAACTGGCCGGGAGCCAATCACGACTGCTCAGAGTGAAGTCCACCTTGGCTTCGCGCTCGTTGGCGATCTCGATCTTGTCGACCTGGCCGACACGAACGCCCGCGATACGAATCTCGTCGCCCTCGTTGAGAGACGTGACGTCGGTGAACACAGCCGAGAACTTGGTGCCGCCGCCGCCGCTGGAATTGGCGATGGTGAAGGCAAGGGTGGCCGTAGCAGTGATCGTGATCACGGCGAACACGACCAACTTGATGATCGGCGCGAGAAGGCCTCTCATGGCACGGTCACCTCCACTCCTCTCAGTGCCGGTGCGCCGATAGCGGCCGCCCACGACGGAATACTGTCCGGTGCAACACCACTCGCCTGTCCGTAGATCACGGCCAGAGTGTCGCGCTCGAAGTCGGAGCCCTCGTAGCTCGCCGGCTGCGCGGATGCGGAGACGGCGGGAACGATGGAACTCTGGGCAGACTTCGGTGGTCCCTGTCCTTCGATCACCTGCGGGCCCGGGTTCCGGGTCGGCACCTGGTAGGAACCGTCGTTGATCGAGCCTCCCGGATACTGCGGGAAGAACTCCCCCGGCGCCGCGGGCTCGAAACAGGTGGCTCCGCGATCGTCGAACAAGCGCGGCTCGTCCTGGTTCGGCAAGTAACGACCCTTCGGGTTGACGAACGGTGCGGAGACGTTGATGCCGGGGTACTCGTCGCCCTCACCGAGTACGACTTTTCCGCGCCTGGCACCTTCAGCGAAATAAGTGAACGTGCAGCCGAACGTCGGGGAGAACTCGGCCAGCAGCTCGAGCGCTTCCCGAGAGTTCGCGGCCAATCCGATCAGGTTCTCGGAGTTGGTCTGCAGAAAGTCCGCAGTGGTGTACGACGCCGAGGTCAGGGAGCCGTACAGCGTGTCGAGGCTGGACTGCCGCTCGACCACGGTGTTGCCCGTCGTCCGCAAGTTGTCCAGCGCCGAGACCAAGTCCGGTGCCGCGTCTGCGTAGGTCTGCGAGAAGTCGGCCAGCCCGACCAACGTCTGCTGGATGTTCGGCAACTCCGTGTTCAGACCCGACACGATGTTCGTCAGGTTGTCGATGGTCTGGCCCAGTTGCTCACCGCGCCCGCTGAGGCCCTGCGCCAACGACCCGAGGGTGTTCGCCAGATCCTGTGGCGGAATCGCCTGCAGCAGTGGAAGCAAGCCGTCGAGCAACTGCCCGACCTCGATGGCGTTTCCGCTGGTGTCCTGTTTGAGGACCGTGCCCTCGGAGATCGGCGACGCCGCATCGTTCTCGGGCACGATCAACGAGACGTAGCGCTCACCGAACAGTGTCTTGGGAAGCAACCGTGCCGTCACGTTCGACGGAATCAGCGGTGCCTTGTCCGGATCGATGGCGAGCTGCGAGGTCACGACGCCGTCGACGGTGGACGCCGAGCGCACCTCGCCCACGATCATTCCGCGCACCTTGACATCCGCGTTCATCGGCAGCGCGTTGCCGACCGAGTCGGTTTCGAGGCTGACTTTCACCACATCTTTGAACGTCTTGTTGTAGGACGTGATGCTCCACCCCAGGAACAGGATGAGCACCAGGAAGAACGCCAAACCGAGGAGTACTCGCTTCAGTCGCGACGGCGAGTCGATCATCCCGCAACCCTCACTGTGGTGGTCGTGCCCCAGATGGCGAGGCTCAAGAAGAAGTCCAGTACGGCGATCGTGACGATCGCGGTACGAACGGCACGGCCCACTGCGACGCCGACACCGGCAGGTCCGCCAGAGGCGTGGTAGCCGTAATAGCAGTGGATCATGATCAGGACGAAGGCGAATATCAGCACCTTCAAGAACGAATACAACACGTCTTCCGGAGGTAGGAAGAGGTTGAAGTAGTGGTCGTAGGACCCCGTGGACTGCCCGTTGAAAACGGTGCTGATCCCTCGGGATGCGACGTACGACGCCAACAGCCCGACGATGTACAGCGGGATGACGGCCACGAAGCCTGCGATCATGCGGGTGGTCACGAGGAACGGCACGCTGGGTACGGCCATCACCTCGAGCGCGTCGATCTCCTCGGAGATTCGCATGGCACCGAGCTGGGCGGTGAAACCACAGCCGACGGTGGCCGAGAGTGCCAGTCCTGCGACAATCGGCGCGATCTCACGGGTGTTGACGTACGCGGACAGGAATCCGGTGAGCACGGAGCTACCGAGCTGTTCGAGGGCTGCATAGCCCTGTAGACCGACGACGATGCCGGTGAAGCCGGACATCATCACGATCACGCCGATGGTCCCACCGATGACGGCGAGCGCACCGCTGCCGAAGGTGACCTCCGCCAGCAGGCGGAGCACCTCCTTCTTGTAATGCACTGCGGTCTTGGGAATCCACCCGATGGCCCGCAGGTAGAACGACATTTGCTCGCCTGCGCGGTCGAGCACGTTGAGCGGGGCGTTGCCGACGCGCTTGACGCGCATCAGCGTGCGGTCACCGCGACCTCTTGCGATCGTCATCGCGGTTACGCTCCCTTCGCTGGGACGACCTGGAGATAGACCAGGGTCAGGATGAGGTTGGCGAAGAAGAGCAGCAGGAACGTGATGACAACCGTCTGGTTCACTGCCTCGCCGACGCCCTTGGGTCCGGGGTTGGGATTGAGGCCCTTGTAGGAGGCGATGATGCCCGCGATGAGTCCGAAGATTGCTGCTTTCGCCTCGGCGACATACAGATCCGGCAGCTGGGCCAAAAACGAGAACGACGCCAGATATGCACCGGGGGTGCCGCCCTGGAGGATCACGTTGAAGAAGTAGCCGCCGGCGATGCCGACGACCGAGACCAGGCCGTTGAGCAACAGTGCGACGAGGATCATCGCGAGCACTCGGGGAACGACGAGACGATGTACCGGGTCGATACCCAGCACTCGCATGGCGTCGATCTCCTCGCGGATGGTGCGCGAGCCGAGGTCTGCAGTCACAGCAGAACCGGCAGCGCCGGCCACCAGCAGTGCGGTCACGATCGGACTGCCCTGCTGGATGACCGCGAGCACGCTGGCCGCACCCGTGAACGACTCGGCACCGAGCTGCTTGATGAGCGATCCGGTCTGCAGCGCCACGACCGCGCCGAACGGAATGGCGACGAGCGCCGTCGGCAGAATCGTGACGCTGGCGATGAACCAGGCCTGCTCGATGAACTCGCGGAACTGGAACGGCCTACGGAAGGTGTTGCGAACCACCTCGACGAACAGTTCGACGATATTGCCGGCTTGTGTCAGAGCGGCGCTCGCCGGAGCGAACGCGGACTTCTTCGATCCCCCCATGTCTGCTATTGACCCCGACCTTGTGTTGGAGCTTGGTAGCCCTGCTGATCATGACCTTGCCCGCTGTAACTCTGCTGGTCGTAACTCTGCTGGTCGTAACCCTGGTGGTCGTAACCCTGGTGGTCGTATCCCTGCTGGTCGTAACCCTGCTGCTGGTCTGCATACGCGGGGTAACGCTGACCCGGGTCGGTGGTGTCGAGGCTTTCCTGGATCGCAACCTGGGCATTGTGCGGCAGGGTGTGCATGATCTGGCGGACGCGCTCCTGCCTACGCCCGACGGCTTCGCGCACCGGAGTTCCGGGAGTGGCCTTCATCTGCGGCACGATGCCTTCGACGTCGTCGACGCCGCCGGCGTGGTGGCCGGCGTCGACCATGGCCTGCTCCTGCGCCATCTGCGCCTCGTCCTTCTCCTCCGACATGCCGATCGGACCGATCATCGTTCCGTTGAGGAACTGCTTGACTACCGGCTCGTCGCTCGTCAGGAGCACCTCGCGGGGGCCGAACATGACCAGCTGGCGACGGAAGAGCATGCCGATGTTGTCGGGCACCGTCCGAGCGAGGTTGATGTTGTGCGACACGATCAGGATCGTGGCGTCGATCTCGGCGTTGATGTCGATCAGGGTCTGCGAGATGTACGTAGTGCGAACGGGATCGAGGCCGGAGTCCGGCTCGTCGACCAGGATGATCTCGGGATCGAGAACCAGAGCGCGGGCGAGACCGGCGCGCTTACGCATACCGCCGGAGATCTCGCCGGGCAGCTTGTCCTCGGCACCGAGCAGACCCGTCAGTTCCAACTTCTCCATGACGATCTTGCGGATGTCGGACTCGGACTTCTTCGTGTGCTCGCGGAGCGGGAACGCGACATTGTCGTAGAGGTTCATCGAGCCGAACAGTGCGCCGTCCTGGAACAGCACCCCGAAGAGCTTCCTGATCTCGTAGAGCTCACGGGAGGAGCACTGCAGGATGTCGGTTCCGTCGATGAATATCTTGCCCTGTTCGGGACGCAGGAGGCCGATCAAGGACTTCAGGAAGACCGACTTGCCGGTACCGGAAGGACCGAGGAGCGCACTGACCTCACCCTTCGGCAGGGTCAACGTCACGTCCTGCCAGATCTTCTGTACCCCGAAAGACTTGGTCAATCCCTCGACCGAAACCTCGACTCCCACGCTGACCTCCACAATTCGTACACATCGACCCGGATGTGGGTTGTGTCACTGTATCCCATGCACGTGTCCGCACCGACACGGGAGCTTACCGCCCAGTAAGAACTTCCCCGAGTCAGGCTGTAGAGCTTGCATCAGTGTGGCTCATCTCACGCGACACGGTCGGCGACTCGCCAGAACTGTGACAAGTCCCTGCGTCACAAAGCTGTGACACGCCACAAACAATGACCGCCGAAACCCTTCGGAATGCTTTGGACTTCGGCGAAACCGAGTAAACAGGGGCACAAGGCCGGTGTCACGCGATTTGCAGGAGTCCGTGATCGATCACAACGGTGCACCCCGTGCGGTGTCCGAGAACAGAAGAAGGGCCGTCCCCACCGAGGTGGGAACGGCCCTTCTTGCGCTCGTGCGTTCAGAGCACGAAGCACGACTGCAACGAAGCGGTCCTACTTGACGGAGATCTTCGCGCCGGCAGCTTCCAGCTTCTCCTTGGCGGCGTCGGCTGCGTCCTTGGCAACCTTCTCCAGAATTGCCTTCGGAGCGCTCTCGACGAGATCCTTGGCTTCCTTCAGGCCCAGGCCGGAAACGACCTCACGGACGACCTTGATGACCTGGATCTTCTTGTCGCCGGCCGACTCGAGGACGACGTCGAACTCGTCCTGCTCTTCAGCAGCCTCGGCGGGGGCTGCGCCGCCGCCTGCAGCAGCAACGGCGACGGGGGCAGCTGCGGTGACCTCGAAGGTCTCCTCGAATGCCTTCACGAACTCGCTGAGCTCGAGGAGAGTGAGCTCCTTGAACTGGTCGAGCAATTCTTCGGTGCTGAGCTTCGCCATGGTGGCGGGTCCTTCCTGTAAGTACCTAACCGCTGATCCGCGGCATGGTGTTGATGGTGTGGAGCTGAGCTGTACGCCAATACCAGCGGATCAGCTTTCGGCGGGAGCTTCCGCCGGTGCTTCTGTTTCTGCAGGTGCCTCGGCTGCGGCGGGTGCGCCGGCAGCCTTCTTCTCCTGCAACGCGAACGCCAGACGCGCGAACTGCGATGCGGGAGCGTTGAACAGGCCTGCAGCCTTCGACAAGTTGCCCTTCATGGCGCCGGCGAGCTTGGCCAACAGGATTTCGCGCGACTCGAGGTCTGCGATCTTGTTGATCTCTTCCACGGACAGCGTTGCGCCGTCCATGTAGCCGCCCTTGACGATCAAGGCCTTGTTGTCCTTCGCGAAGGCCTTGATGGCCTTCGCTGCGTCGACCGGCTCGCCCTTGATGAATGCAATGGCGGTCGGTCCGACGAACAACTCGTCGAGGCCGGTAATACCTGCCTCGGCCGCTGCGCGCTTGACCAGGGTGTTCTTGGCGACGGAGTACGTGGCACCTTCGCCGAGCGCACGCCGGAGCTGAGTCAGACCGGACACCGACAGGCCACGGTATTCCGTGACGACGGCAGCCGTCGAACCCTTGAACTGTTCGGTGATCTCCGATACTGCTGAGACCTTTTCGGGCTTTGCCATACTTCGCCTCCTCTCGTGGGAAGTTGTGTCGATCGCGAGAGGGCCGGAAAACGACGAACGCCCCGGCGCAAGAAGCACACGGGGCGTGAACGAGCAGGCAGTCGCGAGGACTGCAGACAGGTTCCCTACCTCGTTCTCCTGCGTGGGCCGTCCGACACGATCTCGGACCTTCAACCGCGCAACTCCCGGAAGTGAATCCTTCGAGAAGGCGGTGACCAACGGTCTTGGGTAGAACTTGATTGGGCGGTCTGGACCGGAGTGCGAGCACTCGTGATCCGAACCGTTGTTCAGGTTACAACATCCTCCGCGTCAACTCCAAAACGCTGGGCTATTGCCGCACTCCGTAGACGACGAGGTTGCGCTCGTAACTGCCCACCGAGGCGTCGAAGTCGCCCGAGCACGTGATCAGCCTGATCTCGTCGGTGGGCACCGCCCCGAAGACCTGCACCGTCGGGAACTCCACTTTGCCGTAGTCACCGATCTCGTCGATGCGGTACTCGGCTCGGCCACCCGCCTCGTCGTCCACCGCAACGACATCGCCGATTCCGAGTTCGGACAATCGATCGAACACCGCGGGACCGGTCGTCGAGTCGACGTGCCCGGCTATCACCGTCGGACTGCCGATCGCGCCGGGTCGGCCACCTCCGGTGAACCACCCGACGTCGTCGTAGTCGGTGGGCACCTGCATCTCCCCCGATTCGGTGAGACCCAGTTCGATCAACGGCTCGTCCAGACCGATGTCCGGGGCGCTCACCCGCGCAGGGGCCGGTCGCGCCGAGTCCGCCGCGGGCGCAGTCGGGGCAGCACCCGACGACGGCTGCGAGGACTCAGGGGCGGCCGGAATCGGGGACGCCACCGGGGACGGTGGCGGTGGTGAGGAGCACCCCGCCGCCACCACCACCGCCGTGGCCGCGATCAGAACCGAATATCTCAGCTCCGCACCTCGCGTCGTGCCGCGAACGTCACGCCCGCGACGACCATCGCACCCAGAGCCACCGCGCCGACGACGGGCAGCACCGAACTCGACGCCGAATCGGCCGCGGCGAGCGCCGATCCACCGCCACCGGTCGCAACGGACCCGACCGGAATCTGGCTGAGCTGGCCGCGCACCGCTCCCGCCGCGAAGTCGACGGTGTGGGTGTCGGCGGCGAAGGCCGCGGGATCGGCTTCGATCTGATCGAGAGTGAACCCGGTACCGCTGTCGGCGTCGGCACCGGCCGGAGTCAGACCGGTGGTGAACGGTCCCTGCATGCAGCCGCTGCTGGTACGCGGGCCGTCGCCGATCGGGGTCGGGTTCGGGAACGCCAGTCGCGGAGGTCCTGCTTCGCCCGCCGCCGCCTGGTGAATGTGCGTGGCCGTCTTCGCCGGGCTCATGTAGTCGCCGGTCACGCCTTCGAGTGCGATGTCGTAGCAGATGATGTCGAGGTCGGAATTGATGCGCAGGGTGAAAGTACCCATCGCGCCCGACTGCCCGGGCGTGGCGACGCCCTCACCGTTGAGGACCTGGTCGGGAGTGGCCATCGCCGTGAAGGCACTGGTGAACGAATCCGGTTCGGCGACGGGAGTATCGGCACCGGCCGGGGCAGCGCCGAACAGCATCAGCGCGGCAGCGGTTGCCGTACCGCCGACGACGGCGGTGGCGGTGCCTCGGATCGACGTGGCCGGGCGGGTGATCGAGCGTCTGGTCATCTCGTGTGCCTTCCGTGGGAGTATCGGGCAGGCGAGCCCGTGGAAGGTGTACGAGCACCGATGCCAGAATGTTCAACGCTCGGTAAAGAAACTTCTCAGCCTTGGATATGAACGTCCGGGGGTTCACCGACGTATTCACTGTCATGAGCATCGGGAGCGTGATCGAACTGGACTTCGATGTCGCTGCCGCGTACGACGAGCACGCGTCGGTCATGCTCGGGTTCGCCGTCAACGTTCTCCGAGACAGAACTCTCGCGGAGGACTGCGTCCAGGAGACCTTCCTCAGGGCTTGGCGAGCCCGGTCCCGATTCGAGCCCAATCGTGGGTCACTGCGAACGTGGCTGTTCGCCATCGAGCGCAACGTCATCGTCGACGTTCAGCGCTCGCTGACGAGGATGCCGGTCTCCGTATCGGATCGGATCGAGGACATCGATCGAGGAGCGGGGGCGGTCAGCCGTGACACCACCCCCGACGTCGACGAACGGCTGCGCATCATCGCTGCTCTGGCATTGCTCTCCCCCGAACATCGCCAGGTCGTCGTCGCGGTTCATTTGGCCGGGACCACCTATGCGGAGCTGTCGGAATCGACCGGAGTCGCCGTGCGAACGCTGCGCACCCGAGCCTTCTACGCACTGAGGGCACTACGAGATCATCTCGATGGAAAGGAGGAGACATGAGCGCGTCACACGACCGCCGAGCCGAGCTGATCGCTGCTGCCGTCGGCGACGAACTGGACGGTGCCGAGATTGCCGAACTCCGCGAGCTCGCCGCATCGGACCCCACCATCGACATCGAGATCGCCGAACTGCGCGCGATGACGGATACTCTGGGCCGCCGTGGGCCGACAGAGCCATGGCTCGAACCTTCGCCGTCACCGGACCTGCGCGAGCGAATCCTCGTCGCGACGGGCAACTCCGAGCGGGAATCGGAAGCGCAGGGGCCCGGTACGCAGCCGTCGACAACGCAGCGAACGACAAGGCAGCGATCTACCAGGCAGCGCAGCTCTGCGGGACTGGCCGCTGCGGCCGCGATCGTGGGGGTCGTGGTCGGTAGTGGCGTCGTGCTCGGAATCGACGCCTATCGCCAGCAGCCGGAGAATCCACCCGCCGCCATCACCGGTCCACCCGGAACCCTCGGCGCATACGAGGAGATCGCATTCACGACAAGTGTGTCGAACGTCGACATCGAGGGAGGTCTGGTCGCCCACACCTGGGGCACCGAAACCGTCCTCGAGATGGATGGCATCTCCGATCGTGGCCCGTACGAGGTGGTTCTCGTCGACCGGTCGGGTGCCGAACGGCCGTCGGGCACGTTCCTCGGCAGCGACGTCACCATCGAGTGCCGGATGAACGCGGCGGTTCTTCGCGGCGAGGTCTCCGAGATCGAGATCCGCACCTCCGGCGGCACCGTCCTGGCGCGCGCTCAGCTGCCGGCAGCCTCGTAGCGTCCTGAACCCGCAGTCCTGCGGTCCGAACCGGGCCACCAGTTGCGCTCACCGAACAGCTTCATCATCGCGGGCACCATCATCATGCGCACCAGCACCGCGTCGAACAGCACGGCGATGGCGAGCGCGAAGCCGAACTGTTTGAGCTCGAGCACGTCGGCGGTGACGAAGCTGGCGAACACGGCGATCATGATCGCGGCGGCGGCCGTGATGGGCCTGGCGGTGTGCTCGATGCCGTCGACGACGGCCACGTCGTTGCTCGCTCCCCGCACGAACACCTCTCGCATGCGCCCGATGAGGAACACCTCGTAGTCCATCGACAGACCGAACACCACGGCGAACACCGTCACCGGTAGATACACCTGGATGTAACCCGGGCTCTCGAAGCCGAGAATGCTCGCCCCCCAACCCCATTGGAATACCGCCACGGTCGCACCCAACGCCGCGCCGGTGACCAGCAGATTCATGGCGACTGCCTTGAGCGGGATGACGACGCTGCGGAAGACGACGGCCAGATAGAAAAGAGAGAAGGCCAGCACCGCCGCAACGACCCAGGCGAACTTTCCGGAGATCTCGTCGGAGGCGTCGACGACCAGTGCGGTGGTGCCACCCACGGAGACGTTCGTGCCGTCGGTCTCACCGGCGAGAAGCGCTTGGGCACGAAGAGATCCCACGAGATCGGCGGCTTCCGTCGAGTCGATCGGCACCGACGGAACCACGATCAGCAACGACCGTCCGCCCTCCGGCTGAGCCAATGCGTAGGCAACGCGATCGTCACCGCGGACCGTATCGGCGAAGGCGTTGACGGTAGCCGTCTGTTGCGGCCCCAACGGACTGTCGTCCTCGCCCGTGAACACGATGGTGATGGGCGAGATGGTGCCGGGCGCGAACTTCTCGGTCAGAACCGTGTTGGCACGTCCGGACGGTTCCTGGCTGAGCGCCTCCGCCCCGAGGTCGACGCCGTACGAGATGGAACCGATGGGAATCAGACACACGACGAGGACTGCGGCGGACGCGGCCGTGTAGCGCCACGGGCGCTCGATGACGTGCTGCGCCCACCGCGACCACCAGGTGGGCACAGCGGCGTCGTGCTCGTCGACCGACGGAGGTTGGAATCTGCGCGGGAGCGACCAGGCCCCGATACGCGCTCCCAGGATTGCGAGTATCGCGGGCAGCAGGGTCCACGCTACGACGACGACGGTGGCGATCGTCAGTGCGACGACCAGCGAGATGCTGCGCACCGCGGGAACATCGACGATGGCGAGGGCTCCGAGCGCGATCAACACGACCAGGCCGGAGATGACGATGGTGTGCCCGGCCGTCCCCATGGCCGCCCCCACCGCACGCTCGGTCCGGTGCGGATCATCGGGTGGGCCGGCCCGCCCGATCTCCTCTCGGAACCGACTGACGATGAAGAGCGCGTAGTCGATTCCCAGACCCAGGCCGAACATCGCCGCAACGGTGGTGACGAGAACGTCGAACGTCATGAAGTTGGACAACAGCGCGAACATTCCGAACGCCGCGAGCACTCCGATCCCCGTGGAGATCAGCGGAACGATGCCCGCCACGACCGAACCGAGCGCCAGCACCAGGACCACGAACGCGATGGGAAGGCCGATGCTCTCGGCCCGCACGGCGTCCTCCGATTCGACGCGGGTGAGATCGACCGTCATCGGGGAGTACCCCGTCACCGCCACCTCGACCCCGTCGCCGGACGCCGCGCCGATCATCTCCTGCACGCGTTCGGCGACCGCGATTCGATCGCTGGCCTCTCCGCCGATGCCGACGAACGCGAGCGCCGACGTCCCGTCGTCGGAGATCGTCGGGACGAAGCCTGCGGTCTCGTAGGGATCGACGACCCGCAGCACGTCCGGAGACTGCCTCAGCGAACCGACGACCTCCCCCACTCGCTCACGAAACGCCGGGTCCGCGGTGTTCACCGATTTGGAGGTGAACATCACGACGAGCTGTTCGGAGCCGAACGACTCGAAGTGACGCTCGATGAGATCCTCGGCCCGGCTCGATTCGGTACCCGGCACCGAGAAGTTGGCTCCGACCAGCGAATTCTGCAACGCCGGGTACAGCACCGCGGAGCCCACCGCCAGCAGCGTCCAGATCGCCAGCACCACCCAGCGCCGACGCGCGACGAGTCGACCCCACCGGTCGCCGATGTTTCCCCTGGTCACCTGCGGGTCGATTCGCGCGATGGTGTCGGTCATCTACGTCAACTCCCGGCTGAAGATGCGATAGGTGCGGTGCGGGGCGAGTTTCGTCCGAGACAGGACCGACCCCTTCATCCACGGACTGTCGTCGAGCACGGGAGCCGCTTCGACGCGCGTGAACCCGAGATCGCGCATACGCACCGACATCTCCATGATCAGCAGCGAGGACACGGCTCGGTCGGGGCAATCGGGATCGACGAACAGCATGTCCACCCGCACGCCGTCGATGACCTCCGTACGACCGGGACGCTTGACGTGCCACAGCGTCACCAGGTCTCGTGCCCAGCGCGACTTCAGATGCAACGCCTTCGCGACGGCCTGATTGACGTCCGGGATTCCCATCAGGAAGCCGACGGGCTTGCCGTCCAGTTCGGCCAGCAGGGTGAGCCGACGGTCGATGACCGGAAGCATCATTTTCAGCAACTCGAACAGCTCGGTGTAGGACAGCGGTGAGAAGCCCCAGAAGTTCACGAACGTCTTGTTGTAGAGGTCGCGCACGATGCGTGCGTCGCGGCGCAGCGTCCGGTACTTCATCGAGCGGAACGTCACCTCGGATCGCGCCTTGATCTTCTCGAAGATCTGCATGTGCCGCGCGTATTTGGGGTCGTTGTAGATGATGCACGGATCGTCGAAGAGGTAACTGTAGAAGTCCTTGACCGCCATCAGACCCCACTTCTCGAAGTGGGCCGCGTAGTAGAGCGGGTTGTGCGGCATCCCCACCAGGGGCAGTGCCGGGATCTCGTCGACGACGATGCCTGCGCTGTAGAACATCGACGGACCGAACGGCCCGGATATCGAGGCGAGTCCGCGCGCCGAGATCCATTGCGCGGCAGCGTCGAGCAATGCTGTCGCGACGTCGTGATCGTCGACGGCCTCGTAGAAGCCGAAGAAGCCGATCGATTCGCCCGTGTACTCGGTGAACGACAGGTCGTGGATGGCGACGATGCGACCGACCGCGATTCCGTTCTCGCGCGCCAGGAATGCCTTGGTGATGCGGGTGGCGGCGACCGAGGACGGCGGTGCGATGAGCACTCGACGCAGGTCGATCGACTCGTCGGGAAGGCGATGCGGATCGTCCTGGTAGACCAGGTCCGCGACGGCCTCGAACTCACGCCAGCCGGCCTTGCCGTCGACCGCTTCGATCGTGATCATCGTTCCTCTTCGCTCTGTTGACTGCCGTCGACGAGGATCGGTGAACGGGCCACCGTCGTCTCCCCGGCGAACACGTAATTACCTGGCCGGACGGTGATCTCGTCGACGAGTGCGTCCGGCACGAACACGTCGCACTGAGAACCGAAGCGGATCATCCCGTACTGCTCGCCACGTTCGACGCTGTCGCCGACGGCGACGTGCGCGACGATGCGGTCCACCCAGAGATCGGCTATCTGCGTCACCGTCACCACGGCACCGGACTCGTGCTCGATCGAGATGGTCAGCCGCTCGTTGGTGAGCAGGTAGTCGCAGCCCTCGTCGTAGGGAGTGCGTCGGGTCAGCAGATTCGCGCCGACCCGGGCCATCGACTTGTTGAACGGTGCCGCGGACCGGTGCCGACGCATGCCGACGGTGCCCGACACCGGAATTCGATTGCGGTGCACCGAGTATTCGGACATGTAGATCCCGATCAGGTATCCACTGTCGCTCGACGCGACTCCGGCGATCTCGTCGAGAACGATCGTCCGGCCCTTCTTGACGGCGAACGCGGTGCTGCCCGCCTCCACCCGTTTGACGTACGTGACGAACCCGTCGGCCGGGGCGAGCACCGCCCGCGGATCGGCCGGTGGCTCGCGGTGCGGATCACGGAAGAAGAACCGGGTTCGCCAGTACACGAACAGCGCGAACGACGCTGCCGGCACCGCGCCGAGGCCGAGGGTCAACCGCACCCACGACATCAGCCGTGCCGCTGTTCGTCGATGCTTTCCGACCAGGACACGAAGGCGTCGGCTGCCCGGTTCCGCACCGAGCCGGGCAGCAACCCGATCACCCCACACACCACGTAGAAGCCGAGCGAGAGAACGCCGTTGGTCACCTCGCGGCCGATGGGTACGTCCCGTAGGCGCACCGAGGTGGGTTCGAATCCGTCCGCCACGTCAGTTGACGGCGGCGGGCGTGAGCGTCTTGAGCTGTGCTTTCTCGAAGTAGAGCTCGAAGAGTCGGCGGTGATCGCACCAGGAGACGTCGTGGTCGACGGGCAGGATGGCCTCGGGCTTGTGTACCAGGCGCATGAGCTGATCGATGTTGTCGGCCAGCATCGTCTCGGCAAACCGGGGAGAGATGCGCGCGCTGACTCGCTCCTTGAACTCCTCCCAGCTCACCAGATCGAGGCCGAGGAGGTCGGCGTACAGATCGTGACCGTAACCCGTGGGATTGCTGGGCAACAACCTCGTCAGAGGATGGCTGCGCAACGAGTTGCTCGCCATGACGTCGCACATCACGTCGACCGGGACGTAGTTCATTCCCGGGCCGTCCCAGATGGCTCCGGCGGCGATCGCGAGTTCGATGATGCGCCAGAAGCTGTAGACCCGTCCCGGATCACGCCCGAGTTCGGTGCTACCGAGGATGTAGGGAGCCTCGCACAGGGTGACCGAGTAGGTGTCCGACATGGACAGCCAGCCGAGCAGCGTTGCGTTGACCCACTTCATCTGCGCGTAGCCGGAATACCACCACGAGTCGGGACGGCGGAAGTCCTCGGGCTTCTGGTAGAGGTGAGCGCCGATGCTGCCGACGTAGGTCAGGTGCTTGCGGGCCGAGGTGATGCTGAATTCGAGGATGCGTAGCACGCTGACGAACCAGTCGTCGCGCAGATCGGCATAACTCTCGGTGTAGTCGGTCGAGCTGGCGCAGTTGAAGATCTGCCCCACTCCGGCGGCCAGGTCGTAGTACGCGGGCTTGTCCAGGCCGAACCGGAACTTCGTCGGGGTGCCCTCGACGATGCGAATCTTGTCGGCATCCACCGAGATCTCGTACTGATCGAACGTGCGCTGCAGCCGCTCCAGAGCCGATTCTTCCTCGGTGGAGCGCACCATGGCATAGACCACCTCGACGGCGGCATCACGAGTGAGACGACCGATCAGATGAGCACCGAGAAACCCGTTCGCCCCGAAGACCAGTGCAGTATCGGTGCGCGGTGGAGCCATGTCCGCCACGCGGCGACGGGTGTCCTCGTCGATGAACGGACGCAGTGCAGTCGGATCGCCGTTGCTCAGCGCGACGACGTCGGCGTACTTCCCGCCGAAGCGGAGCCCCGGGCATTCGTTGGTGATCAGTGCGTCTGCGTGCGGCCAGATCGGACGCAGCGATCCGTCTCCGAACAGTGCTTCTACGTGCATATTCGCTCCCCTGCAACGATCGGTGTCCCATGTCACTTCGGACTGGCCGACGTTAGCAATGACGTGGACGCCAGATCGGGTCACGAGGAAAGTCTGGTACGGCACATAGCCGCGCTCAACTTTTGTTGAGAGGATTCCCAATAGAACACAGTGCGATGCCGATTCTGTTGGAGCAGATTACGACTGATTTTCGTTCCACAGGACAAATGGGGTCGTTCGAAGGTCTAATCGTTCGTCATGACTGCCGTACAACCACACCCCCTCCTGCAACCCGAGCGCGATCCGACCGGCGGCGACGCAGCAGTGGCATGGGCGGCGATCGTGCGCGAGCAACCGCGCTACCCGCGGGTGTCCGTCTCGGCGAACGTGCGCATTCCGATGAGCGACGGAACGGCGTTGCGCGGATACGTCTTTCGCCCCGCGGACGCGTCGGGACGGGCTGTGGAGGGCACGTTTCCCACCGTCCTGAACCTCACGCCCTACAACAAGCTGCTGATCAAGGGCATCGACACCGTCCTCGAAACGCCGATTCTGGGCCGCGCGATCCGGGCTTTCTCGTCCGCGTTCGACCTGACCGGAACGAGATTCGACGGCATCACCGAGATCACCCGAGTGGTCGCAGGCGGGGCAGCCGACCTGCTCTCGGTCAACCGCCACCTCGTGCGCAGCGGATACGTGCAGATGATCGTCGACGTCCGCGGCACCGGCAGCTCCTCGGGTACCTGGGACGTACTGGGCACCCGAGAACAGCTCGACTCGCTCGAGGTGATCGACTGGGCCCGCCGCCAGTACTGGTGCAACGGCAGGGTGGGGATGGCCGGGATCTCGTACTCCGCGATCAACGCGCTACAGGCCGCAGCCAAGCAGCCTGCAGGCCTGGACGCGATCTTCGCGGTCGAAGGATCGGTGGACATCGTGCGCGAGATCTTTGCCACCGGAGGTGCCACCTCGGCGTTCATTCCACTGTGGCTCGCCGCCGTCAACGGCCTCAAATGGGCACCGGCAATCGGCGGAATCGACACACTCGCCTGGCTCCGCGATCGCCTCCGATCCCCGGCCACGAATCTGTTCGATCTGGCCGAAGGCTTTGTCACCGGCGGAGATCCGCGGATCTACGACAACGAGTACTACGACACGATCGATGCCGTGATCGAGGACATCGCGGCACCGACATTTCTGTACGGCTGCTGGCACGACATCTTCGGCGGCTCAGCCCCGGACATCTACAACCGTCTCGCTCTCGAACGCGGATTCAAGCAACTGCTCGTCGGCGACGGATACCACGGCAATCCGGGAATCGGCTTCGGCGAACCGGGCTTTCCACCGCGGCTCGACGTGCTCGAGCGAGCCTGGTTCGACAAGTGGCTGCGCGACGTGGACAACGGCATCGAGAACTACGGCCCCGTCACGCTGCGTCAGCAGGGTGGCAATTGGACTGCGCACGGCCGCTTTCCGGCTCCCCAGGCGGAACCCCGCCGGCTGTATCTGTCGGGGGCGGATTCCGGCACCGCGCGCCACGCCGTCGCCGACGGCAGCCTCACCGGCGAACCGGCCGCCGAATCCGACGTTCTGACGGTCCGCCCGTCCCTGCGAGCAGTCGTATCTCGCGACACCACACAGGTTCTCGCCGGCGTGACAGCGGTCCTGGGTGGCGGCTTCACCTACGACAATCGATTCGCCGAGGGCGGCGCAGTCACTTTCACCACCGGTCCGGCCGAGTCGGACACCGTGCTGTCCGGGCCGATGAACCTGCATCTGCGCGTGGTCTGCCATGCGCCGGAAGCGATGTGGGCCGTCATGATCTGCGACGTCGCCCCGAGCGGCCGATCCATCGTGCTCAGCAACGGCGCGTTGCTGGCCACCCGCCGTGCCGTCGACGACGAGCGATCACTGTTCGCCCCGAACGGCGATTACACCCGGCCGTACCATCCGCTCACCGAGGCCGCGTTGCTCCCGGTACCGGTCGGCGAACCCATAACGCTCGATATCGACGTTCTCACCACCGAGGCCGTCATCGCATCCGGTCACCGTCTTCGCGTCAGCGTATTCGCAACCGACACACCACGGTTCATCCCGATCCTGCCGGATCTGGTGCGTACACGACTGCGCAGACAGGACATCGCCATCGACCCACAGAATCCGAGTTACCTGGTGGTTCCGGTACTCGGCGAGCCCGGCTGGTAGGAACGAGAACATGAGAATCGAACAAGGTGTCGCGCCGACGAATTCCGTCGAGATCGCGTACGAGGACATGGGATCGGTCGACGATCCTGCAGTACTGCTCATCATGGGCCTGTCCGCGCAATTGACGTTGTGGCCCATGGACTTCTGCACCCGCCTCGTCGATGCCGGCTACCGAGTGATCCGGATCGACAATCGAGACATCGGGTTGTCCACCAAGATGACCGGACAGAAAGTGCGAGGTTCCCAGATTCTTCGCCTCATCCGGCACGAGTTCGGGATGTCCTCGGACGTGCCGTACACGATCACGGACATGGCGGCCGACGCCGTCGGCGTGCTCGACCATCTCGACATCGACTCGGTGCACGTCGTCGGTGCCTCGATGGGCGGGATGATCACCCAGGTCTTCGCCGGACGCTATCCCGAACGAACGAAGTCGGTGGGCATTCTCTTCTCGAGCACCAACGAGCCGTTTCTACCGCCCCCCGACCCACGCGCGCTGCTGCCGCTCATCGGCGGCGTCGGCAAGGACGCCACCAAGGACGAGATCATCGCGCACTCGGCGAAGACTCTCGCCGCGATCGGCTCCCCCGGCTACCGCACACCGCCCGAAGAGCAGCTCGAGATCGCGCAGGTGATGTACGAGCGGAACTACAACCCGTCCGGCGTCGTCCGACAGATGGCCGCGATCACCGGCACCGGCAGTCTGCGGCCCTATGCGAGGAAGATCACCGCACCCACCACGGTCATCCACGGCACCGCCGACAAACTGGTGCGGCCGTCGGGCGGGAAGGCCATCGCCCGGGCCGTCCCCGACGCCGAACTGACGCTGATCGACGGTATGGCACACGACCTGCCTGCGGCCTTGCTCGACCGCATCAGCGGCATCATTCTGGCGAACTTCGCTCGGGCAAAGGCTGCCTAGATCCTCGGTCGAACACGACGAAGGCCGGCCTCCCCAGGGAGACCGGCCTTCGTTCGTAACTGTCGAATTACGCGTTCGCGTCGTCCTCGAGGAGGTTGCGCGTACGGTTCGGATCGACCTGGACGCCGGGTCCGGTGGTGGTCGAGACGGTGACCTTCTTGACGTAACGGCCCTTGGCCGACGACGGCTTCGCACGCAGGATCTCGTCCAGCGCTGCGCCGTAGTTCTGCACCAGCTTGGTCTCGTCGAACGAGGCCTTGCCGATGACGAAGTGCAGGTTGGCCTGCTTGTCGACGCGGAAGTTGATCTTGCCGCCCTTGATGTCGTTGACGGCCTTGGTCACGTCGTTGGTGACCGTGCCCGTCTTCGGGTTCGGCATCAGGCCACGCGGTCCGAGGACGCGGGCGATACGGCCGACCTTGGCCATCTGATCCGGGGTGGCGATCGCTGCGTCGAAGTCCAGGAATCCGCCCTGGATGCGCTCGATCAGATCTTCTGCACCGACGACGTCGGCTCCTGCTGCCTCGGCCTCTGCAGCCTTCTCGCCTGCGGCGAAAACAATAACCCGAGCGGTCTTGCCGGTGCCGTGGGGAAGGTTGACGGTGCCGCGCACCATCTGGTCGGCCTTGCGAGGGTCGACGCCGAGACGCACTGCGACCTCGACGGTGGGGTCGAACTTGCTCGACGCGGTCTCCTTGGCCAGCTTTGCGGCTTCGAGAGGCGAGTAGAGGTTGTCCTGGTCGATCTTTGCGGCCTGCTCGAGGTAGGCCTTGCTGCGCTTTGCCATGTCTTACTGTCCTTCGTTCGAGTTCAGTGTGGTTGACGAGCCTGGCCGGCTCTCCCACGTTCTGTGTCTTTGGTCGCTCCGCAGGCTCCGCTCCTGCTGGAACGGTCGCTCCGCAGGCTCCGCTCCTGTTGGGCGGGTAAATCAGCCTTCGACGGTGATACCCATCGAGCGAGCAGTGCCGGCGATGATCTTCGCGGCCTGATCGATGTCGTTGGCGTTGAGGTCTTCCTGCTTGGTCTTGGCGATCTCGCGCACCTGATCCATGGTCACCTTGGCGACCTTGGTCTTGTGCGGCTCGCCGGAACCCTTGGCCACGCCTGCGGCCTTGAGCAGCAGCTTGGCAGCGGGAGGAGTCTTCAGCTTGAAGTCGAACGTGCGGTCTTCGTAGACCGAGATCTCGACCGGCACGACGTTGCCGCGCTGCGACTCGGTCGCGGCGTTGTACGCCTTGCAGAACTCCATGATGTTGACGCCGTGCTGGCCCAGTGCGGGGCCGACGGGCGGTGCCGGGTTGGCGGCACCGGCCTGGATCTGAAGCTTGATGATCCCGGCTAGCTTCTTCTTCTTCGGGGGCATTTCTTTTTCCTTGTATTCGCTCGGGTTTCTTGCGGTTGCTACTGCAAGTCTGTGCGGTCGGCTTCTAGATCTTGGAGACCTGAGTGAAGCCGAGCTCGACCGGTGTTTCACGGCCGAAGATCGATACCAGCACCTTGAGCTTCTGCTGCTCTGCGTTGACCTCGCTGATGCTGGCGGGGAGGGTGGCGAACGGGCCGTCCATGACGGTGACCGACTCGCCGACCTCGAAGTCGACCTCGATGGTGGGCTTCGACGTGGTCTCGCCGCCCTGCTCGGTCGCGCCTGCGGTCGCTTTCGCGTCCTTCTTGGCACCTTCCTGGGGCATGAGGAACTTGACGACCTCGTTGATGGTCAGCGGCGACGGACGCGAGGTGGCTCCGACGAAACCGGTGACACCGGGGGTGTTACGAACAGCACCCCAGGACTCGTCGTTCAATTCCATACGCACCAGGATGTAGCCGGGCAGAACTTTGCGGTTGACCTGCTTGCGCTGGCCGTTCTTGATCTCGGTGACCTCTTCGATGGGAACTTCCACCTGGAAGATGTAGTCGCCGACGTCGAGGTTCTGCACGCGGGTCTCGAGGTTGGCCTTGACCTTGTTCTCGTAACCGGCGTAGCTGTGGATGACGTACCAGTCGCCCGGAGCGCGGCGGAGAGCCGCCTTCATCTCGGCGACGGGGTCCTCGGGCTCGGCAGTGACATCGGCGTCATCGCCTGTGGCGACCTCGCCGTCTTCGGTGGTCACGTCCTCGCCGGTAGCGGCTGCGACATCGGCCTTGATGGCTTCGTCGGTCTCGCGGTCCTGAGCGGCCTGCTCCGCTTCGAGGCCCTGCTTGGTCGCCTCGACATCGGCGTCGAATGCGGCCACTTCGGTGGCGTCGTTGTGCGGCGTGCTCACGTCAGCACCCTTTCTCTAGTTTCCTGCTCGGTTCGATCGTCGATATGTCACGCAGCTGCGACCGGTCAGCCGAACAACCAGCCGACGCCCTGGATGAAGAGCAAATCGAGGCCACTGATGTACGCGACCATGAACGTCAGGAAGACGAGCACGACGCTGGTGTAGGTGACCATCTGCTTCTTGTTGGGCCAGATGACCTTGCGAAGCTCGGCGACGACCTCGCGGAAGAACTGCAGCAAACGCATGAACACGTTCGGTCGCTTGTCCGCCTTGACGGAGCCCGATCGAGTCCGACCGGGCTTGGCCTTCGCCGATGCGGTGGATGCAGCCGCGGGCTTCGACATCGACACGCCTGCGGCGCTACCGCGGGACCTGCTCGACGATCGCTTACCGGTCGGTACCACTGCGCCTGCAGCAGGCTCACCGGCGGACGTATCAGCATCGGAAGGACGGCCCTCGGAGCCAGGTGCGACGTCGTCTGGAACCGAGGAGTTCTCGAACTCCTCCGATCGACCGTCGCGCTTACCGCGCTCCTCGCTCACGTCGTTCCTCTCAGTTGCTGACACCTTGGGCAGGGGCGACAGGACTTGAACCTGCAACCTACGGTTTTGGAGACCGTTGCTCTACCAATTGAGCTACGCCCCTTCGGCCGAAACTTCTCGGCCGCTCTGGTGTCCATTCGGAACGTACACACGGCCCACACACCCCACGAGAGAGGATGCGGGCAGCGCGGAGCGCCGAATTACCCCAGAAATCTCAGTGTACTGCACACCCTTCGGAACAGATAAATCCCGTCGTCCCGGCCGTGAGCCGGCTCGACCGGATCGATCATGCTCGAGCCAAGCGCACCGTTGCGGTGGCTCGCCCGAAAATCTTCTTGCCCTCGAACTTCGCGACGATGGCGATCGTTGCGGTTCGCTTCTCGGCGTCCATCGACTTGACCTTGCCGGTGAACTCGACCGCCGCCGCAGCGTCCGCGGGGACGTACACCGAACTGGTGAAGCGCACGTTGTACTCGGTGACCGCACCCGGGTCGCCGAGCCACGAGGTGACGAACCCGGCACCGAGGCCCATCGTCAGCATGCCGTGGGCGATCACGTTGTTCAGTCCGGCCAGTTCGACGACTTCGTCGCTCCAGTGGATGGGGTTGGGATCGCCGGACACGCCCGCGTAGTTCACCAGGTCACCGCGAGTCAGAGACACCACTCGCTCGGGCAACTCGTCACCGACCGACACGTCGTCGAAGTTACGAAGCGCCATGCATGATCACTTCCTTGACCGCGTGCGCGATGTTCTCGTCGACCTCGCCACCGGTACGGGCGACGATCGTCGTCCACGTGGTCTGCACGACCTCGCCGTTCTGATCGGTGACGATGTTCTTGGTGGTCATGATGTCGCTGCCGCTCATCTGCCGGAACGATTCGAGATGCACATCGCAGATCAGCCGATCGCCGACCTGGATCGGACGGTGGAATTCCAGTCGCTGATCGGTCTGCAGGATCTGGCTGGGGTCGTAGCCGGTGATGACCTCTTTGAACATCCGCGTCTGAGCGATGATGCCGACCAGTGAAATGAAGGTCAAGGGCGCGAGGAGACCGTCGTATCCGAGGCCCTTCGCTGCGTCCTCGTCGTGGTGCGCGGGATGAAAATCCTGGACTGCACGCGCGTACTCACGAACCTTCTCACGACCGACCTCGTAGAAATCGTCGACGCGATAATGAAAACCGACCATGGATGCCGCGTGAGCGGATACATCCATGGTCGGATCGTCTGATGGTGCTGCAGACACTGTGAAGCCAACCTTTTCTACCCTGGACGTAAGGACCGTTAGGGAGAGAAGTAGAACCTAACGCGAGGCGTCGACCCTGTCGGAAACCTGTGAGTCAGCCGGCCGAACGGACTAGCGAGACTCGCGGTGCGAACGGTGAGTGCCGCAGTTGGAGCAGAACTTCTTCAGCTCGATGCGGTCGGGATCGTTCCGACGGTTCTTCTTGGTGATGTAGTTGCGGTGCTTGCAAACCTCGCAGGCCAAGGTGATCTTGGGCCGCACATCGGTGGAGGAGGCCACTGGACGCCTACTTTCGGGTAAATCTGATCAGGGTCAATCAGGACTGTTCGTGGGTGCTGCGGGTCGTGCTTGCCTACTGTGTAGCGGTGACCGGACTTGAACCGGCGACGCAACGATTATGAGTCGTTTGCTCTACCAACTGAGCTACACCGCCTCAGGTGCTCATCGTCCACCATCCCACGAAGGGAACGCGGCGTCGAGCCATCCAATCCAGCGAGCCCCCTAACGGAATCGAACCGTTGACCTTTTCCTTACCATGGAAACGCTCTACCGACTGAGCTAAGGGGGCGTGCAACTGCGCTTGTTGCCGTGCGCTGAAGCCTTCAAGAGGTTACACATTCGGAGCGCCGACTACCAAATTGCGTGGTCAGCGAGCCGTTCATGTCCCTCTCACATGGAAACCCCAGCGAGAGAAATCCTCGCCGGGGTTCCAGGTGTGGCAGATGTAGGATTCGAACCTACGTAGGCATAAGCCGACGGATTTACAGTCCGCTCCCATTGGCCGCTCGGGCAATCTGCCGTGTTGCGATCGAAGTCCGTGCTGGTCTTCGGCGCGGTGAGAAGAATACAACGAACGTCCCCCCGGAACGCAAACCGGGTGGATACGGTCGGTAGCGGGCCGATAAAGTCCCAGCGGGATGTGGACCGACACGAGCGCCACATCAAAGAATCGATTCGACTGGAGAGTGTGAGAAGTGGCTGATTCGTCCTTCGACGTAGTGAGCAAGGTCGACCGACAGGAAGTGGACAACGCTGTCGGGCAGGCCGCGAAGGAGCTGGCAACCCGTTTCGACTTCCGCGGTTCCGACACCAGCATCGAATGGTCCGGCAGCGGCGAGTCGGAGACCATCGTCATCACCTCCGAATCCGAGGAGAAGGTCAAGGCCGCCCTCGACGTGTTCAAGGAAAAGCTGATCCGACGGGACGTCTCGCTCAAGGCCTTCGAGACCAACGATCCCGCCGCGTCCGGCAAGGTCTACAAGGTCACCGGGAAGCTCGTCCAGGGCATCACGACCGAAAACGCCAAGAAGATCTCCAAGAAGATCCGCGACGACGGACCCAAGGGCGTCAAGGCCCAGATCCAGGGCGACGAACTGCGCGTGAGCAGCAAGAAGCGCGACGACCTGCAGGCCATCCAGCAGTTGCTCAAGAACGAGGACTTCGGTATCGCGCTGCAGTTCGTCAACTACCGGTAGAGCGGCTTCTCACCTGGGTCGTTCCGCAGGCTCCACTCCTGCGCCGCATGTGCACGGAACTTCGTAGCCCACTACGAATTTCCGTGCACATGCCGCAGGCTCAATAGGGCCGGTGGCCGGCCATGCGTTCGAGTCGCTCGATCCGGTCGGCCATCGGCGGGTGGGTGGCGAACAGCTTTCCCGCCTTGTCGCCGATGCGGAACGGGTTGGCGATCATCAGATGCGACTCCGCCGCCAGGCGAGGCTCGGGCGGCAACGGTGCCAACTGCACCCCCTGCTCGAGTTTGCGAAGCGCCGACGCCAGCGCCAACGGATCACCGGTCAGCTCGGCTCCCGACTGATCCGCCTGGTACTCACGCGAGCGGGAGACCGCGAGGCGAACCAGGCTTGCCGCAATGGGCCCCAGCATCGACACCAGCAGTAGCGCGAGCGGGTTCGGTCCCCCGCTGCCGCGTCCGCCGAAGACGTTGGCGAAGAAGGCCAGGTTCGCCAGACCCGAGACGACCGACGCCATGGCACCGGCAACCGACGAGATCAGGATGTCCCGGTTGTAGACGTGCGACAGCTCGTGGCCGAGCACCGCTCGCAGTTCGCGCTCGTCGAGAATGCGCAGAATGCCCTCGGTGCAGCACACCGCAGCGTTGCGCGGATTTCGCCCGGTGGCGAACGCGTTGGGATTCTCGGTAGGGCTGACGTACAGCGCGGGCATCGGCTGATGAGCCGTCGTCGCCAACTCCCGCACGATCCGATACATCGCCGGCTGTTCGAGCTCGCTCACCGGCACGGCGTGCATCGACCGTAGAGCCATCTTGGCGCTGTTGAAGTACGCGTAGCCGTTGACACCGACCGCCAGCACGATCGACCCGATCAGAATCATCGAGTTGCCGAACAACGAACCGATGAAGACGATGAGGGCCGACATCCCGACCAGCAGGCCGAAAGTCTTCGCGCCGTTCGCGTAACCGTTCATCCGAAGGTGCCTCCTCGTACCGGGTATTACTACCGGATTCAACGAAAACACCCCGAGCTGCGGTTCCCGGGTTGTCAGCCCACGCGTTCGACGGTGTAGTTCACCAACCGGCCGAGCGCATCGTTGGCCGGGCCCTGTGGCAGCAGTGCGAGTTCTGCGTGGGCCCGAGCGGCGTATTCGCCGAGTGTCTTCTTGGCCGAGACCATCCCGGGTGAGCGCTGCAGCAGCTCCAGAGCCTCGGTCACCAGGGCGTCCTCGGTGACCGGCCCGGCCAGGATCTCGCGGAGTCGATCCCCGTCGGCACCCTCTTCGCGCAGCGCGAACAGCACCGGAAGAGTGTGCACGCCCTCACGGAGGTCGGTGCCGGGTGTCTTGCCGGACTGCTCGGTGGCCGAGGAGATGTCGATGATGTCATCGGAGATCTGGAACGCAGTTCCGACGGCGTCACCCAGTCGCTCGAGACGTCCCACGTGCTCGGCGTCGCCGCCGCTGAACGTTCCACCGAAGCGTCCGCACGACGCGATGAGCGACCCGGTCTTCTCCCACACGACCTTCAGGTAGTGCGCGACGGGATCGTCGGTGCTCTTGGCTCCGATGGTTTCTCGCATCTGCCCGGTGACGAGCTCGGCGAAGGTCTCGGCGATGATGCGGACGGCGTCGGGTCCGAGGGTGGACACCAGACGCGACGCGTGAGCGAAGAGGTAATCGCCCGCGAGAATGGCCACACTGTTGCCCCAGCGTGAGTTCGCGCTCTCCGCACCCCGGCGCATCGAAGCCTCGTCCATGACGTCGTCGTGATAGAGCGTCGCCAGGTGAACGAGCTCCACGACGGTGGCGGCGGTGACGATCGCCGGGTCGGTCGGCGACGGCCCCAGCTGGCCGGTGAGCACTGTGAACAGGGGCCGAAATCGCTTGCCGCCCGCCTTGGCCAGGTGCAGCGCGGCCTCGGTCAGGAACTCTTCGCCGTCGGAGAGTTCACTGATCATCAGCTCTTCGACGCGTGCGAGGCCGTCCGCGACGGATCGCGCGAGCTCCGGGTCACCCAGGTCGACTCCGGCAACGACCGTTGCTACGGCAGCGTCGTCTGTACTCACGATGTTGGTCCCTGTCCTGTCGTCGACATGCCGGCAGTAGCGGCATCAGCGCCGCTGCTCGCCTCTACCGTAGTGAACCTAGCGTGCACACCGACGGGACGGTGGCACCGACCACAGGTGACGCTTCACTCACCGAGGTTGCCGGACATGACTTGCAGCGTGGCGGCCTTCGTTGCCGACGCCGTGTCACCCACCGCGTCGGTCCGGGCAGCCATCGGCCCCTCGAGCACGATCACAAGCGGAATTCGGCCTGTTCACGCTGGAAACCGAGAACTCGCATGCCCATCACCACGCGTTCGCACAGCGTCGACCGGAGGCCCCCGATGCACCCTCACTCGAAATCGGGATACTGGAACACGTGAGCACTCCTCTCCCCGCCCCACCCACCTCGACCGACGTTCTGGTCGTGGGCGCGGGTCCCGCTGGATCGTCCGCTGCGGCATGGGCCGCGCGATCGGGCCGCGACGTCGTCCTGGTGGACGCGGCCGTGTTCCCCCGCGACAAGACGTGCGGCGACGGATTGACGCCACGTGCCGTTGCCGAACTCGACCACCTGGGGCTGGGCGAGTGGGTTCGCGGTAAGGCGCGCAATCGAGGACTGCGACTGAGCGGATTCGGCCAGGAACTGCAGCTCGAATGGCCGAGCAGGTCACTGCCGACCGTCGGAAGCGCCGTTCCCCGAACCGAATTGGACGACAGGATTCGCGTCGCCGCGGTCGAATCCGGGGCCGTCATGGCCCAGGGAGCCAAGGCTGTCGGCGTCACCCGCGACGGAAATTCGGTGCGCTCCGTGACCCTCCAGCGCGCCGGTGGAACGCACGAGATCTCCTGCCGCACCCTGATCGTCGCCGACGGTGTTCGCTCCACTCTGGGCAAGCAACTCGGGCGTGAGTGGCATCGCGACACCGCCTTCGGCGTCGCCGCGCGCGCCTACATCACCTCCGGCCGCAGCGACGACGAGTGGATCAGCTCGCACCTCGAATTACGAGACGCCGCAGGCACTCTGCAGCCCGGCTACGGCTGGGTCTTCCCGCTGAACGACGGCACCATCAACATCGGCGTCGGCACCTTGGCCACCGCCAAGAGGCCCGCACCGGGAGCCTTGCGCCCACTGCTCGACCTCTACACCCAGCAGCGCCGCGGCGAATGGGACCTCAGCGGAGAACTGCGTGCGGTGGCGTCGGCGTTGCTGCCGATGGGCGGCGCGGTCTCCGGAGTGGCGGGCAGCAACTGGGCCATCATCGGCGACGCCGCAGCGTGTGTGAACCCACTCAACGGCGAGGGCATCGACTACGGACTCGAGGGCGGCCGTATGGTCGTCGACCTGCTCGATCATCACGACCTCACCGAGGCCTGGCCTGCCCTGCTGCGCGAGCACTACGGGCAGGCGTTCTCCATCGCTCGACGCCTCGCCGGACTGCTGACCGTGCCGAGATTCCTGCCTGCGGCGGGACCGGTGGGTATGCGCTCACGGGCACTGATGAAAGTCGCCGTCCGCTGCATGGGCAACCTGATCACCGAGGCAGACAGCGACCTCGTCGCCCGTACCTGGCGAGCATCGGGAACCGGGTCACTGAAAATCGATTCCCGGCCGCCCTTTTCCTGATAGCCGTCGGGCCTCAGGGTCGAGTGGCCTTGTGCAGAGCCACGATTCCACCGGTGAGGTTGCGCCACTGCACGTCCGTCCAGCCGGCGTCGGCGATGCGCTGTGCCAGTTCTTCCTGCGTGGGCCAGGCACGGATGGACTCGGCGAGGTAGACGTACGCGTCGGGGTTACTGCTCACGGCGCGAGCGACTTTCGGTAGCGCCTTCATCAGGTACTCCATGTACACGGTGCGGAACGGGCCGAACACCGGCGTGGAGAACTCCGAAACAACAAGGCGTCCGCCAGGTTTGGTGACTCGGGCGATCTCGCGCAGCCCGGCGTCGAAATCCGAGACGTTGCGGAGGCCGAACGAGATGGTGGCGGCATCGAAGCTGGCGTCGACGTAGGGCAGGGCCATCGCGTCACCTGCGACCATCGGAACTCCGCGTTGCAGTCCCGCCTGCAACATTCCCTTGGAGAAGTCGGTGGCCACACACCACGCTCCGCTTCGACCGAGTTCGACGGTCGAGACGCCGGTGCCTGCGGCGAGGTCGAGTACGCGCTCGCCGGGTTTGAGATCGAGGGCCCGACGAGTCAGCTTGCGCCAACTCCGGTCCTGCCCGAACGACAGAACCGTATTGGTGATGTCGTACCGCCGCGCGACGCCGTCGAACATCGACGCCACCTCGTGGGGCTCTTTTTCCAGGGTTGCGCGCGATGTCGTGGCCACGTGGACCAGCTTACTCAGGCTGCTCTCTGCACCCGTGGTGCTGTGATGCCTTGCACGTCGTAGTAGTGCGAGATCAGCTCGTCGCAGATGGCCGGCCAGGTGCGGGGCAGTACCGACTTGCGGGCTGCGTCACCGAAGCGGGCGCGGGTGGTGGGTTCGGCGAGAGCTCCGACGGCCATGGGAAGCAGTTCGGTGAACTTGTCCACCGGCAGCAGATAACCGTTGCGGCAGTGCGAGACCAGATCCCGCGGGCCGCCTGCGTCGGGTCCGATGACGGGAACGCCGCTGGCGAGGGCCTCCTGAACTGCCTGGCAGAACGTCTCGTGTTCGCCGGGGTGAACGAAGATGTCGAAACTGGCGTACGCCTGCGCGAGCTCGTCGCCGCCGAGTTGGCCGGTGAAGACGGCGTTCGGCATCAACGCCTGCAGTGCTGCCGTATCGGGTCCGCCGCCGACGATCACCAGCTGGATCGACGGATCTGCGGCCAGCACGGCGAGCCGCTCGACGTGCTTCTCCGGGGCAAGCCTTCCGACGAATCCGACGATCAGCTTCTCGCCGGCTCCCCATCGACCGCGAAGGGTGGCCGACGCGGCCGAGGGCGCGAACCGAACGGCGTCCACTCCCCTGGCCCAGCGGTGCACGCGGGGAATCCCGTGCAATTCCAACGCGTCGACGGCCGAGGTGGACGGGGCCAGGGTGCGGGCCGCGCCGCGGTGCAGCCTCCTGGTCCACCGCCAGGCCGCCTTCGAGGTGAGACCGAGGCCGTAGCTGGCGGCGAAACCGGCGACATCGGTCTGATAGACAGCGACGGCGGGCACGTCGATCCGATTGGCCGCGGCAAGGCCGCCCGCCCCGAGCAGGAACGGTGACGCCAGATGCACGACGTCGGGGGCGAAGGCGCGCATCGCCGACACCATGCCGAGACCGGGGACGCCGACGGGCAGTGAACTGACCTTGGGGACCATGATCGACGGCACCCGGTGCACCGGAACGTTGTCGTGCCACGTCGCGGCTCTGGGGCCCGACGGATTGTCCGGGGCGATCACGATGGCGTCGTGCCCGGTCCTGTCCAGATGTTCGAGGACACGGATCACCGAGTGGGTGACGCCGTTCATGTTGGGCAAGAACGATTCCGCAACGATGGCTACTCGCACGATCCTCAGTGTGGGCGGCCCTGCAGTCGGTCAGGTATGGACAACGTTACGTGTGGGCCAACGTCACACGAATTGCGCGAGCACCCACGACGGATTCGGATTGGTGCGGTGTTCGGAGCCGACGAACACCGTCGGAACCGTCTCGTTGCCGTCGTTGACCGATCGCACTCTGGTCGCCGCAGCGGGATCCTTGCGGATGCTCGTCCACACTGCATTCTTTCCGCGCACCAGCAGCGCCACCCGCAGACGGAGGCAGAAGATGCATCCCGGACGCCAGTAGATCAGCGGCACCGACTTCTCGATCGCCCGCGCTCGTGAGGCGTCGTCGGACAGGGAACGCGGATACAGCACCGGAGAGGTCAGGACGAGCAGGAACACCACCACGAGCACCATCACCACGACCGAGGACGCGATGTTGCCGAAGTTCACCAACGCGAACCCGGCCACTGCGGCGAGAGCGGCGATGCCCCATTGCTTGGCATTACGCACTCCGGGCCTCCTTTCGACGCAACCAGTACAACACGGGGCCTGCGATCAACCAGGTGACGACGATGACCGATCCGGCCGGAACGATCGCGACCGCGGCATCACGACCGGCGACTCGAACCAGTTCGACGTCCGGGTCCGCTTTGTAGTACTCGACTTCGATGCGCTGACCCGCGATGAGATTGGTGGGATACAGGACACCGAGCGCCGGGTTGTGCGTCACGCCGTCTGGGGTGATGAAGCTGACGGCCGAACGCAATTTGCCCGCCGAGAGCACCTCGGCCGTGGCGGTGCCCTTGTCGGAGTCGATGGTGACGTCGTTTCGCCAGGCACCCACGACGAGAAGTACGGCCAGGACCGAGATCGCGATGGCGACCACGAGCACGACCAGCCGGGTTCTGTGCAGGGTTCGGCTGCGTCGGGCTGTGTCGGTCACCTCGACAGGTTACTTCGCAGCCGATCCGACTCGGCTCGGGTAGCGTCTGCTGTCATGTCTCGCAGCTTCGAACACACACTCCGCGCGTCCAATCCGCCCGCTGAAGTGCACGCAGCATTGACCAGTGAGGACCAGTGGATGGCGCGCTTCGCCAAAGCGAAGAAGACGGACGGGTACGAGCTGACCAAGCACGCCGACGGCGGCCTGACGGTCGACATCTCCGAAGAGGTCGGCACCAACGAGCTCCCCGGATTCGTCACCAAGGTCATCAAAGGCAAGCTGATCGTCTCCCGCACCGATCACTGGGGCCCGCTCGAGGGCGACCACGCCGAAGGAACGCTGACCGGTAGCACCACCGGCCTACCGGCCAAGATCACCGGCACGCTGTCACTACAGCCCGACGGCACCGGCGCGAAGTTGCTCATCAAGGGTGAATCGACGGTCAAGATCCCACTCGTCGGCGGCAAGATCGAGGACCTGATCAACAAGATGATCAAGGACATGATCGATCAGGAAACCGGCGAAACCCTGGAATGGGTTGCCGCGCAGAAGAGTTAGAGACGGGCCCGGATCGCGGCATGTAGGTCGCGCAGGCCGGACCGTTCCGTGGTCACTTCCAGGACTCTGATTCCGGCGGCATGGCCGGTGAGTTCGGTTGCCAGATCGGCCAAGTCGACCAGTCGATGCTCGACGCGATAGGCCCCGCACAACGCCCCGAGATCCATCCCGTGGGGTGTACCGAATACTCGCTCGAACACTCCCGCGTACTGCGGGTCGCCCTGTTCGAGGAGCTCGAAGATGCCGCCACCGTCGTCGTTGGCGACCACGATCGTCAGGTCGTCGGGACGCGGCTCGCCGGTGCCGATGAGCAGGCCGGCCGCGTCGTGCAGGAACGTCAGATCCCCCAGAAGCGCTATGGTGCGGCGCTTTCCGGCCATCGCAGCACCGATGGCCGTCGAGACGGTGCCGTCGATGCCGGCCACGCCGCGATTGGACAGAACCTTCACGCCCGGGATCGGAGTCGAGACCAGGGCCGCGTCGCGCACGGGGTTGGAGGCTCCGAGCACAAGTTGATCTCCGGGCTGCAGCGCGGACATCACCGCGTCGGCAACGTGCAGCCCTGTCGGCTTGGGATGCTCGCGAAGTTGTTGGTGCACAGCCATTTCGGCGCGTTCCGATACGGTGGCACAGCGTGCGATCCACGCGGGATCGGGTGCGCCGGTGGTGACGGCGCGAGTGCCGGTCGCCAGGACGTTGCCCGAGACGTCGGGCCAACGCGGGCCGGTGGTGAGCGCGATGACGTCCACCGCCGGATCCGCGAGCAGCGCCGAGACCTGACGATGCAACGTCGGCCGCCCGGTGATGACGGCCTGACGCGGCTTCAACTGCGCAAGAGCCAAGGGATGCAATGCAATTCCGTGCAGAGGTGCCGTCGGCTCGGCGACGGTGGGTAGTCCCGCCAGCTCGGGACGCACAGCGCCGCCATGGCCGGAGACGACCACGGTGTCGATCGTCAGATCCAGTTCTACGGGGACGTCGAGGGTCGCCTGGGTGGTCGAGGTCCACGGCAATCCATCGGGCCGACCCTCCGGACGCGCGCCGGGGTCGCCGATCGCGGGTACCAAGGGCTCCCGCAGCGGAATGTCGAAGTGCACCGGCCCGGCGTTGCCGGATCGGGCACCGCGCGCTGCGGCGATGACCCGCGAGACCGCGCTGCGCCACTGACTGTTCTGCTTCGGGCCTTCTTCGGCGAGCCCGAGGCTGATGGTCGCGCGGACCTGCGACCCGAAGAGGCCCAACTGCTCGATCGTCTGGTTGGCACCGGTGCCGAGCATCTCGTAGGGCCGGTTGGCACTGATGACGATCAGCGGGATGCGGGCGTAATTCGCTTCGAGCACCGCGGGCCCGAGGTTCGCCACTGCAGTACCCGAGGTCATCACCACCGGGACGGGTTGGCCGCTGCCCAGGCTCAGGCCGATTGCCAGAAAGCCGGCGGTCCGCTCGTCGATCCGCATGTGCAGCCGCAGGCGCCCGGCCACATCGGCTTCCTGCAACGCGAAGGCCAACGGGGCGTTGCGCGAGCCGGGGCAGAGCACGACGTCTTCGATCCCGCTGCGCGCCAGTTCGTCGACGACTGCGGTGGCCTGGGCGGTGGACGGATTCACAGATTCCAGAGTGTCAGATGCTCCGGTCGGCCGCCGCAACCGGGCTTTGACAGTGTTGAGGTGTGCGTACAGTCTTCCGACCCGATGAGGTCACCCCACGTCGCTTCTACCAGCTGCTGACCGCGTCGGTCGTACCCAGGCCCATCGCGTGGGTCTCCACGGTCTCTGCCGACGGTGTGGCGAACCTCGCGCCCTACAGCTTCTTCACGGTGTCCTCCGTGGAGCCGCCGGTCGTGCAGTTCACGTCGGTGACCCGCAAGGACAGTCTGCGCAACATCGAGGCCACCGGCGAGTTCGTCGTCAACCTGGCCACTGCACCGTTGGTCGATCAGGTCAACGGCAGCTCCGCAAGCTTCGACCACGGGGTCAGCGAGTTCGAGGCCGTCGGCATCGAGAGCGAACCCAGTTCGATCGTGACGCCGCCGCGGGTGGCCGCTGCCCCGATCGCCATCGAGGCCACGCTGCACCGCGTCGTCGAAGTGGGTAACTGCTTCGTCGTCATGGGTAGCGTCGTCGCGGTGTCGGTTCGACCCGAATTTCTCGCCGAGGACGGCCTGCCCGAGTTCGAGACCATCGCACCGCTCAGTCGACTCGGCCGTACCGAGTGGGGACTGCCGCCCGAGGTTCGCGAGATCGAGCGACCTTCTTGATTCGCTGGCTGCTGCTGGTTCTCGTCACGGTCGCACTGACCGTCGGGGCCGATGCACTCGGTGTGCCGTCGGCTGCGTTGTTCGTCGCACTGCTGGTGGCGATCGTGTTCGCGCTCGCCGGGTGGGCTCCGACGACGGGCACCGAAAGAGCGCCGCTGCCACGCCGACTCGGGATGGCGGCGCAGGCGATACTCGGCGTCGAGATCGGGACGCTGGTGCAGCGCGAGACCCTGAGCTCACTCGGCGATACCTGGCTGCCGGTACTGCTGGCGTGCATCGGAACCCTGCTGCTGTCGATCGCGGCCGGCGCGCTGCTCGGGCTACGCAAAGACATCGATTCACTGACCGGCTCCCTCGCCCTCGTGGCAGGCGGAGCGTCGGGACTGGTGGCGATCACGCAGGAGCTCGGCGGCGACGAACGCGTGGTGGCGGTGGTGCAGTACCTCCGCGTCGTGCTGGTGACCACCACGTTGCCACTGGTTGCGACCCTGGTGTTCCAAGCGCAGCCCGGACAATCGCCGGTCACCGCCGATGTGCACGAGGCGCTCTGGATAGATCTCGCCTTCGTCCTGATCTGCGGCGTCATCGGGGTGATGCTGGCGAAGGTGATCCGCCTGCCCGCCCCCGCCCTGCTCGGCCCACTGATCATTGCCACGCTCGCCGACGTGCTCGGGTGGTCGTTCGACGCGTCCGTACCGACCCTGCTGCTGTGGGCGGCCTACATCGTCATCGGCTGGCAGGCAGGTCTGCGCTTCACCGTCGCCAGCTTGAAGTCGATCTCGCGCGTGCTGCCTGCGTCACTGATGTTGATAGTCGCCGTCACGGTCGGCTGCGCGATGCTCGGATTGTGGTTGGCGTCCGCGACGGGGACGAGCGGCTACGAGGGCTACCTCGCGACCACTCCCGGCGGGGTCTACGCGGTATTGGCCATCGCGGCGTCGACCGGGGCGAACGTCACCTTCGTCGTGGCCGCCCAGGTGATCCGAGTGTTCATGATGTTGTTCGCAGTACCCGTCGGAGCCAAGCTGGTCCAGCGCTATCGACGCGGTAGGTCCGAGTGAGAAAACGACGCGACCCCACAGCCACTCTGGGGACAAGGCACGTACGGGGACGGCCCGGCGCTGGATGTGGACTTCGTCGTGCATGGGAGTGGAGCCGGCGGAGCGCCTGGTCACAGTGGTCCGGCGTCGGCGTGGGCTGCTCGGGCGGTTCCAGGCGACCGCGTCGCGATCTTCGACGAAGGGCGCATCTACACGTTCGACGGACGACCGAGCTGGCAGTTGCTGGTCGGCGACGAGAGCGCGGCCCCGGCCATACTCGGCATTCTGCGGTCGTCACCGGAGGACGTTCGAGTCAGGGCCTTCGTCGAAGTCCCGACCGAGGCCGACATCCAGAAGCAGAACATGCACGCAGGCGTCGAGCTGAACTGGATTGTGCGGCCAATCAGGGACTGGCGACGGGCCTGCGTAGATACCTGGTGAACGAGCGTTCGGTGCCCAAGTCGCAGATCTGCTTCACCGGATACTGGAAGTTCGGTAAAGCCGCCCCGTAACGCTCGATTAGTGTCATCTCACATGCCCGGCTTCGGAAAAGGTCACACGGTCGTCACCGACTCGGTCGAGGTCGACGGGGCGGCATTCGCCTCCCTGCGCGCCCGCCCTCTCCCCCGCGCCGAACGCTACGAACTGGGTCGACGCCTGCGCGACAAGGTCCCGCTCGCCTCACTGGGCGAGTGGACGCCGCCGCCGGACCGGCCCGACCCGGTCAAGCAGATCGAGTACTCGCACCAGGGCCGCATCGAATGGCTGATTCCGACGCGCCTCGAGCGCATGGTCGAGTCCCCCTACGGATTCCTGCGCGGCACAGCCATCGTCATGGCTCGGGATGTGGCGATGCTGCCGTCGACCGGTATCAATCCGGTGATCAGCGGCGACGCCCACCTGGGCAACTTCGGGTTCTACGCCTCCCCCGAACGCGACCTCGTCATCGACCTGAACGACTTCGACGAGGCCCATCCCGGGGCCTGGGAATGGGATCTCCGACGCCTCGCCGCGAGCATCTGGGTGGCCGGGCGGCAGAACGGCCGCAGCGAGGATCAGTGTCGCGATGCCGTCACTGCCTGTGTGTCCGCCTATCGCATCGAGGTGGCCAGGCTTGCCGACGAGCCGCTGATGTCCCGGTCGTTCCAGCGACTGACGGCCGAGAAGCTGCAGCGTGACGCCACCGAGGGCTCGCTGCGCAAGGAAATCAAACGCGCCACCAAGAAGGCGCGTCGACGCACCAGTGACCGCGTTCTTCCGCGATTCACCGAGAAGCACGAGGGCAAGCGCAGAATCGTCGAGGAACCGCCGATCACCACGCGTATCTCGGCCGAGGACGAGGACCTTCTCGCCGTCGGACTGGACGAGTACCTGCTCACCCTCACTCCGCACTGGCGTCGAGTGCTCGGCGGCTACACCCTGATCGACGTGGCGCACCGTGTCGTCGGGGTCGGCAGTGTCGGGCTTCGGGCATACGTGGCACTGCTCGAGGGCACCAGCGAGGACGATGTGGTGTTTCTGCAGCTCAAGCAGGCCAGACGCTCGGTACTCGCGCCGTACGTGCACGGCGAATCCGCGTGGCACGACCATCAGGGACAACGCGTCGTCGAGTATCAGCAGGATCTACAAACCGTCAGCGATCCGCTGCTGGGCTGGACCACCATCGACGGACGGCAGTACTACGTGCGCCAGTTCCGCAACATGAAGGGGACGATCGACCTCTCGTCGATCAATGCGGCGGCTCTGGTGGACTACGCACGCGTGGTGGGCCGACTCCTGGCCAAGGGACACGCGCGAACCAGTGGCGCGTCGATGATCTCGGGATACACCGGCGATTCCGACGCCCTCGAGGTGGCACTGTGCCGGTTCGCGCAGTTGTACGCGGATCAGACGGAAGCCGACTGGGAGCGATTGAGCGCTACGCGCATGTGAGCGGAAATTCGTAGCAGGCTACGAACTTCCGCGCACATGCGGCGAAGCCGCTCAGGCGTGCTTGGCGACCAGATCGCCGACGCGCGGCAGTGCCTCGGTGACGTTCTTCTTCGCCGAACCACGCAGGCTGCCGTAGAACTTCTTGACGACGGACTTGTCGGTTTCCTCGATGCGAGCATCGGTGACCGAGAGCAACGCGTCGGACGCGGCGTCACCGTTGGCGACGAGGTAGTCACCGAACGTGCCCTGAGGAGCAGCGTTGTACGACTGCCAGAACGGGTCGAGCTTGTCGACGAAATCGGGCCACAGAGCCGAGACCGCATTGTCGATGTACGACGGTCCGACCTTCTTCACCGCGCCGTATCCCCCCTTGACCGCGAGTCCGCTCGCGCCCTTCTTGTCCGCGACCTCGGCGTCGATCAGAGCCAGAACATCGACGCGCAGAGCGTCGGCCTTCGACTCGTCGAGTAGCGAATCCTTGAGTGCAGCAACCACTTCGAGTTTCCTCCCAGATATGTCAGCGGCCCCACGCGGACCGGGCGCAAGACTACCGCAGAAGGGCGTGGCAACGCCGAACTCGTTCGATCCACCACTGTGTGCGATCGGCGTCGGCATCGAGCTCGATCAGCGCTTGCGCATCGGGTTCGAGGATGTCGACCGGGTACGTTCCGTCGATCACCTCGGGCGAGGGTGCGACGTCTCGAACGAACAGTGCGCCCGTTCCGAGACCACAGGCGAATTCGAGATGCGGCAGCGCAGCAGCTGCGGCCAGCCCCGACGAGATGCCGACGGCCGAGTCCAGAGCACTCGACACCACCACCGGGACGCCGTACTCGCCCAGCTCGCCTGCCAGCTCGAGTACCGCCCGCATCCCGCCGAGCGGGGCCACCTTGAGCACCGCGATATCCGCTCCGCCGGCCCGGACGACCTTCATCGGATCCTCAGCCCGGCGAATGCTCTCGTCGGCAGCGATCCGCACCCCGGGCACCCGCCGCCGAACTTCCACCAACTCCGGCACCGAGGCGCACGGCTGCTCCGCGTACTCGAGGGGGCCGTCGGCAGTCAGGGCCGCCAGCGCCGCCACCGCCTCGTCGACGCTCCAGCCGCCGTTGGCGTCTATTCGGACCCGCGGCACCAGCTCGCGAACCGCGCGGACGCGAGCGACGTCGTCGGCCAGGCTCTGCCCCTTCTCTGCCACCTTCACCTTGGCGGTCTCGGCACCGGGAGACCGGCTCAACACCGATGCCACCTCCGAGGCGGCCACGGCGGGAACGGTCGCGTTCACCGGGATGCGTCGACGCTGCGGACTGGGCGGGCCGTCCCACGCGGCCTCGATCGCCGACGCCAGCCACGGGGCCGACTCGACGTCGTCGTACTCGGGAAACGGTGAGAACTCACCCCATCCGGCCGGTCCGCGAACGAGCATCACCTCACGGGTGGTGATCCCGCGAAACCTGGTCCGCATCGGCATCGAGAGCACATGCGCACCGTCCAGGATGTCGTCGATCGCGGGGATCACTGCTGCCCCGGGAGCAACTGCACCATCAACGCCTCGCAGTCGGCCAACAGGTTGCCGTCCAGATCCGTGAGCCGAGCGTTGATGAACGTCTTGCGTCCCTCGACCCGATCCACCGCGCCCTCGACGATCAGCTCGGTGTTGAGCGGCGTCACCTTGCGGTAGTTGATGTGCAGGTATGCCGTCCGGCTGATGGGCCTGCCGTACGCGTGCTGGATCAGGCCGAAGAGGTCGTCGAACAGCAGCGGCAGCGTGCCGCCGTGTGCGGCGGAGTTTCCACCGAGGTGAAAGCGGCGGAACACGCCTCTGCTTCGCACGCCCTCGGCGTCGATCTTCTCGATGACCCACGGCAGCAACAACAGTGAACCCCGACCGGGTAGCCGCGGAAGTCGTCCGGCGGTCTGCTTCCCCTCCGCGACCACGTGCGGCTCCAACAACTCGATCAATTCCCGAGTCTTGCTCACGGCTGCCTCGGTGACGTCGGCGGGCAACGAGGTCGACACGGCGAGATCCTGCACGGTGCGCAATGCCTCCAGCAACTGTCCGTACTCCGGCCCCACCTTCGCCGGCACGAAACGCGGGAAGCCGCCGTGGTGGTCGTAATCGGGGTCGGATTCGCGGTCGAGCTGCATCGGATCGGTCATGACCTGCACGCTAGCCGTACCGACCGGCCGCCACTGATTCAGCCCTCGCCACCGTTAAGGTGGCGTATGTGACCTTCACTCCCGCACTGTGGCGTCCCGTTCCCGGCTTCGAAGATCTGACCGACATCACCTATCACCGTCACGTGTCCGACGCGACCGTGCGAGTTGCGTTCGATCGTCCCGAGATTCGCAACGCGTTTCGGCCGCACACCGTCGACGAGCTCTACCGCGCACTCGAGCACGCTCGGGTCAGCTCCGATGTGGGAACGGTGCTGCTCACCGGAAACGGACCGAGCAGCAAGGACGGCGGCTGGGCCTTCTGCTCCGGCGGCGATCAGCGCATTCGCGGGCGCAGCGGGTACCAGTACGCCGACGGCGAGACAGCCGAAACCGTCGACAAGGCCCGCGCGGGACGCCTGCACATCCTCGAGGTGCAGCGGCTGATTCGGTTCATGCCCAAGGTGGTCATCTGCCTGGTGAACGGCTGGGCGGCGGGCGGCGGCCACAGCCTGCACGTGGTGTGCGATCTGACGCTGGCCAGCCGCGAGCATGCTCGGTTCAAGCAGACCGACGCCGATGTCGGCAGCTTCGACGGGGGTTACGGCAGTGCATATCTGGCCAAGATGGTCGGGCAGAAGTTCGCCCGGGAGATCTTCTTCCTCGGCGAGACGTACTCGGCCGAGGAGATGCACCGCATGGGCGCAGTGAACAAGGTGGTCGATCACGCAGAACTCGAGAACACGGCCATCGAGTGGGCCGCGAAGATCAACGCGAAATCGCCGCAGGCTCAGCGAATGTTGAAGTACGCCTTCAACTTGCAGGACGACGGCCTGGTGGGCCAGCAACTGTTCGCGGGCGAGGCAACCCGCCTGGCGTACATGACCGACGAGGCCGTCGAGGGTCGTGATGCCTTCCTCGACAAGCGCGAACCCGACTGGTCACCGTTCCCGCGATATTTCTGACGAGCAGGTGAATACCAGCTGGCACCGTCGTCGACGCGACAGTTCTGCGGGCACCCTGCGAGCATGGTTCACACAGCCCTACGACTACCGCTGGATGGCCGAGTTTCAGCGCTCCCACCCTGCAGGCGCGCTCATCCGGTTGGTGCTCGCATTCTCGACGTTCGACTTCGGTGCGCTTGCGGTGATCTCCCTGTTCTCCCCGGACGCAGTACACAGCCCGTCGGCAATCGTGTGGAAGGCGATCCTGGTCCTGTCCGCCGTGGTGGTGAGCGCACTGTGGTTGATCAGGCCGTTCCCCGGCCGACGCGGAGTGGTGGCGTACGGGGTGTACGCCGACCTCGGAACCGCGTCCACCTTGGTGTTGAACCCGCCGGGGGACGCTCTGTTGAGCTGCGTACTGTTCGCGATCGTCGGCACGTTCTTCACCTTCTTTCTCAGTCCCCGTTGGCTGGTGGCACATCTGGTGTTCGCGGTGACGGTCATCGTGGTGGTCGCGATCGCCACGTACGACGTGGGCAATGCAGACCTCGCGTCGACGATCTTCCGGGTCAATATCGTTCTACTGGTGGTAGCCGGAGTTCCGTCGACGTCACATCTGCTGGTGACCGTCCTGTCGGAGGACGCTCGCAGTTCTCGGCTAGACCCGCTCACCGGCCTGCTCAATCGTCGTGGACTCGACGCCGCGATCGACGACGTGTGGTTACGGGGCCGAGAGCGCGGTCGATGTGTAGCGGTGCTGGCGGTGGACATCGACCGCTTCAAAGCGGTCAACGACGAATACGGGCACGAGGAGGGCGACGCGGTCATCGCGCGCATCGCCGAACGGCTCGGTTCCCACGTCGGCAACTATGGAGTGCTCGCGCGGACCGGCGGCGAGGAGTACCTCGCCGTGGTGTCGACGTCACGGTTGCACATCGATGCGCTGATCCATGGCGCGCGCAGAGTCCTGCTCGACCCGGCGGACACCGTCGCGGTGACGGTCAGCATCGGGGCTGCGATCGTGTACTGGGATTCGGCACTGTGGGACCAGAACGTCGACATCGTCACGCGCGCAACGCGGATAGCGGACTCGCTGATGTACGAGGCCAAGGCCACCGGCGGCGACCGCGTGGTAAAGAGCGAACTCTGAGCCATCACGTGGTATCCATGCGGTGTGGACATCCTCGCTGCTCGGACAATTCTGCGCCCGGCCGACTACCGGAGGACCCTCGAGTTCTATCGTGACGGCCTCTCGCTGGCAGTGTGTCGCGAATACCCCGGCGGCACGGTGTTCTTCGTCGGCCAGGGCCTGCTCGAAATTGCGTCGCACCATCGCGGTGACGGGCCGGGATCGTTCTCCGGCGCACTCTGGCTGCAGGTACGCGACATCGACTCGGCCACAATTGAATTGACGGCTGCCGGGATCCCGATCACGCGCGAGGCCAGAACCGAGCCGTGGGGTCTGATCGAAATGTGGACGGAGGATCCGGACGGAATTCCGATCGTACTGGTACAGATTCCGGAGGATCACCCACTGCGCCGGGATACCCGCTAGATCGCGGCGTCGCCGGCGACCATTCGCATCACCGCGGCTGCAGACTGCGGCCGCGACCACAGATAGCCCTGCGCCAGGGTGCAACCGAGATCGAGCACGGCGTCGGCTTGTTCGCGGCTTTCGATGCCTTCCACGATCATCGTCAGGTCGAGGTCCTTCGCCACTCCGGCCAACGACCTGATCATTGCCCGTCCGGCAACGGTGTCGACGAAACGCGTCAGATGCCCGTCGATCTTGATGCCGTCGGGCTGCAGCGTCACCAATCGTTCGAGCGAGGACCACCCCGAACCGAAATCGTCGAGCAACACCCGAAAGCCCAGCCGGTGCACGTCGTCGATATGTCTGCGCAGCAACGGACCCGGCGTCACCGCCGTGGTTTCGGTGAGTTCGAGGGAGATCGACGACGGGGACACTCCCGAGGGCGCGATGGCACGCTCCAGCTGGCTGACACCATCGGGGTGCGAAAGATGGCGTCCGGAGATGTTGACGGTCAGCCGCAGATCCGGACGGTGGACGTGCCACTTCTTCATCTCGGCGGCGGCCTGGGTGAGCACGCTGAGATCGACGTCGATGATCAGCTCGCTGGTCTCGGCGAACGGAACGAAATCTGCGGGTACCACCACCCCGCGCGTGGGGTGATGCCAGCGAGCCAACGCCTCGAAGCCGACGATCTCCGCGGTCCGCAGATCCACGATCGATTGAAACCAGGGGACGATGTGCCCGTCGGCGATGGAGTCGGCTATGTTGTTGTCGCTGCCCAGCCGGATGACGCCGGATCCGACGCGGCGAAGCAGATCGAGTTGCTCCTCGAGCACCGATGCGAACTGTTCGAGTTCTTGCATCTGTTCACCCGATAGGGTGCGCGGCGTGCGGTCGTACAGGCACAGGGTGCCGATCACCAGGCCCTCTCGCCCTCGAAGCGGGACAGATGCGTACGAGGCGATGCCGTTCTCGTTCAGGATTGCGCGCTGCCGGGTGGTGGCATGGACGCGGCCGTGCGCGACAACCGCAGGCTCACCGGTGCGCACCACGTCGTCGCACAGGGTGTCGGAACGCACCACGGTGGACACCGGCGGACCACCGACGTTGACCAGTGTGTACTGGGTGTCCTCGTCGAGCACGTTGAGCTGGGCGATCGCGAATCCGACGCTACGCGCGGCGAACTCGACCGTCGACCGTAAGGCCGGCGTCGTCGCCTCGAAATCGAGGTATCGACGAGCGGAGTCACTCTGACGCCGAGACTGGGAGCGCGCGCTGTCCGCGATCTCACCGTCCACCAGCATCTCCTCGCAACCGATACCCGAGCCCGCTCTGGAATCGGTTCCAGGTGAGCTTAACCGTGCGAGAACGGCAGTTTCGACCGATAGGCCATCTCCGATTCGTCACAACGCCGGATACCGGGTGTGTAGCAGGCGGTGTCGCAACACAGCAGCAGCGAGCCGCTTGCCTTCGTCGGTCGCGATCGCACCGACGGTCTCCGACGCGGACACGCGATCAGGTTCCGACAACTCGAACGCTCCGAGCGCGCTGAGCTCGGAAACCAACGTGCGGGTCAGTGGCTCGGCATGCTCGGCAGCCGGCTCCTCGCCGGCATGGGTCCATCCTTCGGCACGCAACAGTCGCGCCAGGTCGTCGGCCGTCGCTTCCACGTCGGCAGCATCGTGACCGACGACCATGCGGGCGAGAACGACCTCCGCTGCGATGGCGTCCGGGTGATATTCGGTGCCGACGATGCCTGCGGTGAGCACCCGCCACAGTGCGTCGGAGCTGAGCTGCCGGGTGCGGGCAGTCGGAACCAACCGCCCGCCGGAACGCCGCAGCAGACGCACCCGCATCAGAAGACGTCGGAGCGTGAAGATTTTCTCGGTATCGAGTTCCCGGCCCACCCTCGACTGTTCTTCCGGGTCGTTCCGCAGGCTCCACTCCCGCCGCTCCGCGGGGGGAAACACGGTGGACGCGATGCTGGCCACCAGATCGTTCGGAAGATATCCCGCGTCGGTCAGCGTGACGCCGTCGCCGATGCACCCGATGAAGCTCTCCAGTCGGCGCACGCAGCCGTACACCGGCTGGACGGCGTCGTGCAGTGACTCACGCACACCGAGGTAGAGCTCGGCCCGAGGTGGGCTGTAACTGCTCCACAGTTCGATACGGTGATCGAGTAGTTGTTCGAGAAGGACGGCCTCGGAGTCGTCCTTACCGCGGTCGGACGTCAGCACCGCGTCGGTCACGCCGCGTCGGCGCGTGATCTGGGCCTTGGCACCCAGTGGGCGCCCACCCGGCTTCGACGGCTCGAACTCACCGGCGATGGTCGCCACTTCCAGTGTCTCGCCGATCTTTTCTACGATCACCCGTTCGATGCCGGTCGGGGCGTCCTGCCAGGTGACCAGTTCTGTATCGACAGCACCGATGCCCGACTGTTCGGTGGCGGAGCGATACGTCTGCAACCACGAGGCGTCATCGGCAATTCGCATGAGTTCTTCGGTGACGGCGCTCCGGGCGATCTCGGCGTACGCGACACGGCCGAGCCGGTCCAGCAGCTCGCCGAGCGCGCGGGCGATGTCGACCGCGCGATCGGAACCGTCTGCGAGGTGCCGCAGATGTACCCACAGGAACGTCTGCACGGAATGTTGTGTCGGACCGGCTGGGGAAGACACGGCGATCAGGCCGTCCCACCCCAGGCGCGCGTCGGCAGCGAGCGCGGGATCGACGGAATCGAAGTACGACAGAGCGGCCGACACCGCATCGTCCATGCTCGAGCCCTTCACGGTGTCCCACTGTTCCACAGTGGCCCGACAGCGGTGCAGCGCACGGCGACGACCGCGGTGCGCTGCGCCACAGGAAATATGGACATATAAGGCAAAAAGGTGAACGGGCGATGAACGAACGACGACTTGTGAGCGCCCGAGAAGAACATTTCGCAAGAAATTTCCGCCACACACCGTTCGTGTCCCATAGTTTCCATCGTGAGCGCTGAATTCCTCGTACTTCTCGTGGTGGTCGTGACCGCATTGGCCTTCGACTTCACCAACGGTTTCCACGACACCGCCAACGCCATGGCGACGTCGATCGCAACGGGGGCATTGAAGCCCAAGGTTGCGGTCACCCTGTCCGCCGTCCTCAACCTGGTCGGCGCATTCCTGTCCGTAGAGGTTGCAGCAACCGTCGCGAAAGGCATCGTCAATCTCGGCGACACCGGCGGCCAAGCCCTCCTGACCATCATCTTCGCCGGCCTCGTCGGCGGCATCCTCTGGAATCTCGCGACCTGGTTACTGGGAATTCCGTCCAGCTCCTCACACGCGCTGTTCGGCGGCCTGATCGGTGCCACCATGGCCGGTCTGGGTACCAGCGGCGTCGTGTGGGACGGGGTCTGGAGCAAGATCGTGCTGCCCGCCGTACTCGCCCCGATCGTCGCCGGCCTCGTCGCCACCGCCGGAACCTGGGTCATCTACCGCATCACCGCCTCCGTTCCCGAGAAGTCCAAGGAGCGCGGATTCCGCTGGGGTCAGATCGGCTCCGCCTCGCTCGTCTCCCTCGCACACGGCACCAACGATGCCCAGAAGACGATGGGTGTCATCTTCTTGGCACTGGTCGCCTACGGCACCGTCTCGCCCGACGCGGAGATGCCGCTGTGGGTCAAGTTCACCTGCGCCCTGGCGATCGCCCTCGGCACCTACCTCGGCGGCTGGCGCGTCATCCGCACCCTCGGTAAGGGCTTGGTCGAGATCGCGTCACCGCAGGGCATGGCCGCCGAAGCGTCCTCGGCAGCCATCATTCTGACCTCGAGCCACCTCGGTCTTCCGTTGTCGACCACGCAGGTCGCCACCGGCTCGATTCTCGGATCGGGGCTCGGTAAGCCAGGCGCAGCAGTGCGCTGGAACGTCGCCGGCCGCATGGCCGTCGCCTGGGTCATCACGCTGCCCCTCGCCGGAGTCGTCGGGGCCGTGTGCTGGTTGCTCGCCCACACCATCGGCGGACTTCCGGGAATTCTGGTGGTGTTCGCCATCCTCGTCGCGCTCGCCGCATTCATGTACATCCGGTCGCGTCGTGAGCCCGTCGATCCGGGCAACGTCAACGCGGAATGGGACGGCGGACTCGTCCCGGCCCCGACCGACTCCGACTCCGTCCCTCCAGTGAAGGTCTGAAGCACTCATGGACACTCTGAAGCACACACTCGATTCGCTCTGGCAGGTCGTTCTCGTCGGCCTGCTCCTCGGCGCGGGCCTACCCGCGGTCTTCGCGTTCGGGATCAAGGCACTGTCGGTCGGCGAGCCGTCGGACGAGGCCGCGGCAACCGGCACCACTCGTGTCGCTCGACCCGCCGTGGCCACCGCCGCGGCGGTCCTCTGCTTCGCCGTCGTCATCGTGGCCATCGTGGCCGGAATCCTCTTCATCATGAAGAACTTCTTGGACAGCTCGTTCGGCATCTCCGTCTTCTGACCCGAAAGGACTCTTTTCAGTCATGACCGACTCCACGAAGACCTCCTTCCCGGCATCGGTTCTCGAATGGCTCCGAGCCGGTTACCCCGACGGCGTGCCGCCCAAGGATCGATTCCCGCTCGTCGCCCTGCTGCGTCGAGCGGCCCTCACCGACACCCAGGTGCAGGGAATCGTCCTCGAACTTGTCTCACCCGCAACCGGGGCTCTCGACGACGGTGCTATTTCGCACGACGAGATCGCCACCTACATCCGCGATCAGATCGAGGCCGAGCCGACGACCGAGGACATCGCCCGCGTCTCGGCACGTCTGGCAGCCGGTGGATGGCCACTGGCAGATCCGGCGGCCCTGTAGTCCATGGCACTGCCCTCGTTCCTCCACTCGATCCTCGGGTGGCTTCGCTTCGGATATCCCGACGGGGTACCCGAGGCGGACTACGTACCCCTGCTCGCACTTCTGACTCGGCGACTGTCCGACGACGAAGTGCAATCGGTGATGGATGCCCTCATCGCCGACGGCCGATTGCCTGCGGACAAGGCAGGCATCTCGGTCACCATCACCAAGATCACCAACGAGATGCCCCGAGAAGAGGATGTCGACCGGGTACGCGCGAACCTCGCCGCCGGTGGATGGCCCCTGGCCGAACCGTTCTCACTCGGACGCGAGGACTAACCTCACACGTGTGCTCGAGAGCCTTCCGATTCCGACCGGACCGGCCGCGGCAGCCATCCTGCCGCGGCTGAGTCGCATTCTGACCGGTGACGGACCGGCTGTGCTTCCCGTCCCCGCCGACGATCCCCGCGAGATCCGCCGCCTGCACGACGCCCTGGTGCCGGGAACCCCCATCGACGACGGCGTAGCCCTGGTTGTCGCAACCTCCGGCACGACAGGAATTCCCAAGGGAGCCATGCTGTCCGCAGCTGCGTTGGTGGCATCTGCAACCGGCACCGAGGAGCGACTCGGTAGACCGGGCTCGTGGCTGTTGGCGTTGCCCGCGCACCACATCGCCGGGCTCCAGGTGCTGCTGCGGAGCGTGCTCGCCGGAACCTCGCCCGTCATCATGGACGTGTCGAGAGGTTTCGACCCGGCCGCGCTGATCGAGGCCGTCGGCCGGATGTCGGGCCCGCTGCGCTACACGTCCTTGGTTCCCGGACAACTAGTGAAGGCCTTCGAGATCCCCGAGGCGGTGGCCGCCCTCGCATCACTGGACGCAGTGCTGCTCGGCGGGGCCGCGACGCCGATTCCGTTGCGGGAGAAAGCCCTTGCCGCAGGAATCCGATTAGTGCGAACCTACGGCATGAGCGAAACTGCCGGTGGTTGCGTGTACGACGGAGTTCCTTTGCAGAACACAGTAATTCGCATCGACGACGGCCGGGTCGTCTTGGGCGGAAGAACCCTCGCGTCCGGATACCGCGGACTACCCGATCATCCTGCCTTCGCCGAACCAGGATGGTTCCGCACGGACGACGCCGGAACCGTCGTCGACGGGGTGCTGAGCATTTCGGGCCGACTGGACGAGGCCATCTCGACCGGCGGATTGACCGTCGTGCCACAGGTAGTCGAAGCCGCACTGGCTACTCACCCTGCCGTGCTCGAATGCGCTGTCGTCGGACTACCGGACGAGAAACTGGGCCAGAAAGTGGTGGCCGCAGTGGTCGCCGCGACTCCAGTGACATTGGCGGAGTTACGTTCTCATGTGGAGTCGGCACTGGATGTGACTGCCGCGCCGCGCGAGCTGTTCCTGGTCGATTCCCTGCCGACACGGGGACCCGGGAAGCTGAATCGGGCGGCGTTGCGGGCGACACTTGCCGCTCAGTGAGGGTGGCCGCGTCCGGTCTGGTCGGCGGCCCCGGCTTGGCGTAGCGGCCCCCGCTCGGCGCAAACGCGCGCGCGTTTGTCAGGTGCTCGCGAAATAGACAGCGATACGTAGCGAGGATGCACGCGTCTGACAAATGCGCACGCGTTTGTCAGGGTTTACCTCGGTGCCGTTTGTCAGGGTTTATCTCAGCGCCGATGGCCGGTGGATATCGTTGTCAGCGAATCAACCCGTTAGCCACGAGATCAATGGTGTTCCTTGGTGAAACGCCAGTTGCCATCCGCTCGGCCCGCTGCGCCACAGAGACGATCTACGTGCCCGATTGCCAGATCTATTCGAAACCCATCGGATCAGAACGAAACCAGGACCCAGGAGTCGGCCGGTGAGGTCATGGACCTCGATCTCCTCCTCGCCGCTGTCCTCACTGCCCAGCATCTCGAGGATCGACTGCTTGGTCCACAACGCGCCGGACGCGCCCGTCTCGGTGAAGTCGTCGGCAAGCAGCAACTCGAGCCTCGCCCGGTCACGACGGCATTCCGCGGTCTGAAGCTCTCGCTCCAGTGCCAGAACAGTCGTCAGGTCGGCGCAAGGTTCGGGTCGATCGGAAATGTTGTGCGGCATAGTTCACAGTCTCCGTCCATGGGCGACGGTGCCCGCGTTTTGCCAGAATTCAGCACGGCCCGCCAACGTCTCGTACAACCGCTTGACGTCGCCGACGGGATGCACAAGCGCTGGAGTGCCGATCCGCTCGCGAGTCCAGCCGATACGAACGGATCGAAGCCGACCACGGTGTGGCCACCACCGATCGTATTCACGCTCCGACTGGGCTGCACCCACTCCGACGTGCAAGCATTCAATGCATGAGTGTTCTGGTCTGCTTCCATGCGCATCCCGACGACGAAGTGTTCGGCACCGGCGGCGTGATGCGTCTCGCCGCCGATGCCGGCCACCGCGTCGTACTCGTCACCGCGACCGACGGGGCCCTCGGTGAATATCCCGATGGAATCCTCACGGACGGCGAGACACTGGCCGAGCGCAGACGCGTCGAGCTGGACCGTTCCGCTGCCGTCCTCGGGGTGGCCCGCGTCGTACGACTGCACTACGCCGATTCCGGCATGGCCGGCACCCCGGAAAATGCCAATCCGGATGCATTCTGCAACGTCGACGTCGACACCGCCGCGCAGCGGTTGGCCGAGGTCCTGCGCGAAGAGCAGGCCGATGTCGTGACCATCTACGACCCCAACGGTGGATACGGCCATCCCGACCACATCCAAGTTCACGTCGTCGGCAAGCGCGCCACCGAGATCGCAGAAACTCGCTTCGTGTACGAGACCACCACCAATCGCGACCACATGCGCCGTCTGATGGAGGCCAATCCGCATTGGGGCGAAGAGGCCTCACCGCCGGACATGGAGACGTTCGGTCTGCCGGAAACCGAGATCACGACGGTGGTCGACGTCTCCACGGCTATCGACGCCAAACGAGCGGCAATGGAAGCGCACGCAACACAGGTCGGCGACTTCGGACCGTTTCTGCAGATGTCGATCGAAGACCTCACCACCGCATTCGGCGTCGAATGGTTCAGGAAGCTACGCGGCACCGGTGGCGTCGGCCTGACGGAAACTGCGCTGCCGCTCTGAGGGCATCCGGGCGTCGTGCGCCGGACAGCGGCAGCGCGAGCATCGAAGACGTGACGTTCGGATTGTTTCGGGCCTCTAACCAAACCTGTAGACGGTAGAGTGTCCACGTTGCCTGTATGTGGGCACATTCTTCACTGCACGAATACCGTCAGCGAAATAGGAGAGGCCGGAGTAGCCATGCGTTCGTCCGAGGGTGTGTCTCTGGGCACGTGCGGCATCCGCACGGCGCGGACCACCGAAGACGGTGCTTGGACCGACGGCACTCCGTTCGACGACTGGCAACTCGCCCCCTCCGCGCAAGACGCCGCGCGCGTCGTACGGAGCATCGTCGACCGGCCCGACGCACCGCAGTCGCTGGGTGTGGCCTATCGCTCCCCCGAAGAGCGCGCCGACATCGCCGCCGCCCTGTCCGAGGAATACGTCTCCGACGTACACCTCATCGACGAGACCGGTGCCGCATTGGAATATCTGCGCCCCGGGCTGCCGACCCACCACCGAACGATCGCACTCTTCGACGCAGGTGCCACCGGTGTCGACATCGACATCGTGGACGTCGAATCCGGTCGCTCCTACGGTTCCATGCGAACCACTGCCATGAGCGGTATGACCTTCGACGCCGTGGTCCGCGAGCACATCCTCGGCCTGGGCATCGTGCGAGCCCCGCAATCTGCCGACGAAGACAGCGCGCTGACCGCCTTCTGCCGCGGAATCAAAGAGGCTCTGTCTTCGCACCGGACCGCGAGCACACCCGACGGCGAGCATGTCCTCCTCGAGCGGCACATCTTCGAGTTGTCCATCGCGCGTTCCACCGAACAGGCCGCCGCGGCGGTACGACAGCTCGGTCTCGAAGCCGAGTTCTATCCCGATGCCGTCGTCGCCATCGGTGGGACGGCCAACGTCCCGCTGGTCCGCGCCACCCTGGAGCGCTTTCTGCAGCTGCCGGTCATCGTCCCGGATCGGCCGGAACAGGTGATCGCCGGCGGTGCCGCCATACACGCCACCCGCGTCGACGCGGCCCACGTACCGCCCCTCGTCTCGCACCGACCGGCACTGACTCGCTTGGGGATGATCGCGCTGCCGATCGCAGGTGTCATCGCCACCATCGGGCTGTTCACCGCACTCGGGACCAGCAACGAAAGCCAGCCGATGAGCACCCCGGCCAGCGTCGGCGAGACAATTCGACAGACCACCACTCCCCCAGCCACCACCACGCCAACCTCTACCTCGGCACCGCCGACCACGTCCGCACCGCCACCGCCACCGCCGACGACGTCCGCGCCACCGACGGCAGCCGAGCCTGCACCTTATGTGCAGTACCAGCCGCATTACTACCCGCCTGCTCCTGCGCCGGCACCCACCGTGCCGCTGCCACAGATCCCCGGCGTCCAGATGCCGGTGATCCCATTGCCGGTCTTGCCGCGACTGCCGTTCTGACCGGCCGCGTTCTCACTCGCCGGGTAGATACGGAATGATCGTCGCTCATGGCCACCACTGCGCAATGGATCGAAGGTGCGCGACCGCGCACACTGCCGAATGCGATCGCTCCCGTCCTCGTCGGCACCGGCGCGGCCGTGTCGTTGGACGCCGGCGTGTGGTGGAAGGCGCTGCTGGCGTTGATCGTGTCGCTGGCCCTGATCGTCGGCGTCAATTTCGCCAACGACTACTCCGACGGAATCCGAGGCACCGACGACGATCGAGTCGGCCCTCTCCGACTGGTCGGCTCGAAGGCGGCCTCCGCCGACGCAGTCAAGAAGGCTGCCATCGGCTGCTTCGCCGTCGGCGGCGTGGCCGGACTGGTGTTGGCTGCGACCAGCGCCTGGTGGCTGGTTATCGTCGGCCTGGTCTGCATAGCAGGTGCCTGGTACTACACCGGCGGATCGAAACCCTACGGCTACAGCGGGTTCGGTGAGATCGCGGTATTCGTGTTCTTCGGACTCGTCGCGGTTCTCGGCACTCAATTCGTCCAGGCCGGGCAGATCGACTGGGCCGGCGTGTTGGCAGCGGTGGCCGTCGGATCGTTCTCGAGCGCAGTACTGGTCGCCAACAATCTGCGTGACATCCCCACCGATACCGAGTCCGGAAAACTCACGCTTGCAGTGCGATTGGGCGACACCCGCACTCGCTACCTGCATCTCGCGCTGCTGGTGGTGCCCTTCGCGATGACGGTAGTTCTGATTGCTCGGACTCCATGGGCACTGGTGGGCCTACTCGCGCTTCCCTTCGCTGCCCGCGCGAATGCCCCGGTACGTAAGGGCGCGCACGGATTCGAATTGATTCCTGCACTCCGCGATTCGGGCTTGGCGATGCTCGTCTGGGGAGCGAGCACCGGCGTGGCGTTGGCCTTCGCCTAGCGCTTTTCGGGTACGAAAGCGCCCAACAGGAAGTTCACGATCGAAATGATGATCGCGCCCCAGAACGCGGCCGCGAACCCGATAATTTCGAGGCCGTAGCCGGTCTGCGACGACAGCCAGGCCGTCAGCAGCAGCATCAGCGCGTTGATCACGAGGGTGAACAGTCCGAGAGTCAGAATCAGCAGCGGCAGCGAGAGAAGTCTCACCAGCGGTCGGATGAATGCATTGACCACCGTCAACACCGCGGCGATTCCGAGCAGCACCACAATGTCCCACCCATCGCCGCGGCCAGAACTCGTCACGATGATTCCGTCGACAAATTCTTTCGCTACCCAAATGGCGACGGCGTTGATCACGAGTCGAATCAGAAAGTTCATGGCGCCCATCGTAGGGTCAGGACCGTCGGGGAGCTACGACGTCCGAGCGCTCTCCCTACCCGCTTCGCTGCGGTGCCTGATCAACTGTCCAGAGCAATATCGACGAACACTCGCCCACGATCGTCTCGGGTCGACGTCGCAAGGCCGGTGTAGTGATTGCCGCCCAGGTCGACGTCGACTCGACCGGCGTCGGTGATGAAGTTCTTCCACCAGTTCTTCCTGTCCGGCACCGCCACTCCGACTTTCAGATGGTCACCCTTACGGCTGAACGCAAGTGGCAGTGAAATCTTCTTTCCTGATTTCCGTCCGGTGTAGGTCAGGATGCCCATCGACCGTCCGATGAGCTTGTCGAGCACCGGTGCCTTCATGACCATAATGACCATGCTGTTGACCGCTGCTGCCGATTTCT
>NZ_CAPS01000052.1 GCF_000333955.1 Rhodococcus sp. AW25M09 | reverse complement strand
GAGCTGACCGAACTCACACAAGACCAAGTCTCCGGACTCGCCGGTGCGGTTCAATCTGATGGAGTCGCATGCGGGCCTGCGACGAGATGCAAGGCCGTCGACAGCCGAGTCAGAGTGATGACGTCGCGCTGCATACATGTGATGCTGTACTCGGTTTCGTTGCGCCACTTGATGAACTGTTTGACTGCGTCCCTCAACCATGGTCGACCGATTTCAGTGAATCGAAGGATTGTGCCGTTGGTTCGCTTGTGCAGTCGTATTCGCCGAACACGCCAGACGTCGAGGTGGTATTCGTCGTCGATTCCCCCGCGTCCGTGCAGCTGGTCCACTGCGTCGATTGCGTAGGTGAGCAGACCTGGCTTGAGTTTCATGGTGCCCGCGGCAGTGCGTTGCGCTTTCATGATCGGCCAGGCGGTTTCAGGATGTCCCATCAACGAGGTAATGCCGGACGCCTCCAACACGCGAATGAAGTTCTGCATCGACGACAACCGCATGGTGGGCGGGTCTGGATCCTCCCGTGTGAGAGCGATTGCGTACGCGAGTTCCCACTTCAGCGGAACCGGAAGGCCACTGAGGCTCAGCGTCTTGGAGCCGACCGGTTCCGGCCCGGGGTCCCAAGCGTCGAGCTCAGGCCGTCCTGCTGATTTCCATCTGTCGTGGTGACCGACGCATAGCTTTTTCGCAGCGATCTGTGTGCACGCGGTTGCTGAGCACCTAGTTCCGCCGCCGATAGCGTCGTCGGCGGATACTGAAATCGCATCGTCGATGAGAATCTCCTCCGCACGCTCGCGAAGCACGGTCATCACTGACGAAAAGTTTGGTTGCGCCGCCATCAGAATGACCCGCTGGCTGGGGATGCTGCTGCCGGGCCGGTGAGCCAACCCGCTTCGGTGAGTGCGCGCCGAACGTCGTCAATCTCGAGATGGGCATAGGTATCGATTGTGGTGGTGATCGATCTGTGTCCGAGGAGCTTCTGCACGACCTCCTGGGGGACGCCTCTACGAAGAAGGTCGGTGGCATAGGTGTGGCGCAGCATGTGTGGGGTGAAAACGACCCCGCTGCGGCGTCGAAGCCTGCTGGTCAGATCTGTCACGGTCCAGTATTTCCAGGGCTCGCCCACCCTGCCGGACCACAGGTTGACGAAGATGTAGTCGCTGTCGATGTCGCCGTACTCGTCGACGAGGTAGTCGGTGTAGAGGCGGATCAGATGGGCCGGTATCGGTATCTCGCGTTCGCCTGTCTTTGCGTGTGCGCCATTGGTGTTGAATCGAGACTTGACGTGCAATGTCATGCTGGCCGGGTCGATGTCTTCATGCCGGAGACCGATTGCTTCACCGATCCGAATTCCGCTGGTGTGCAGGAGCGAAACCAGTAGGCGGTCGCGCAGTCTGTCACAAGCGCGGAGGATCGCGTCGACCTGCGCACTGGTCAACGTCCGCGAGTGGCGTTGCGGCTGTTTCAGTTTCACACTCAAGGTCTGCTTGATCGGTGCGTCGAGGTGACCCAGGAAGGGCGTGTATCGGCCACTGCGACGGCGAGCAGCGGTGATCGAGGAGGAGTCGACACCGTAGTGAGAGTGATACCGATAGAACGATCCGATGGCCGCGAGCTTGCGGTTGATCGTCGATGTGGAGCAGTGCGGTTCGTCGAGGCCAAGCGGTATGACGTTGCTGCTGCGTGAGAATGGAGGGAGGCGCAACCACGCTATGAACGCTCCCAGGGTAGTGGGGTCGACCGACGTCCAGTCCGAGCCGCGGAGGGTGAGAAACCAGAAGAAGTCGCGCAAATCGAACGCATAGGACCTGACAGTGGACGATGCCCGCTCGATCCTTGCCTGGTGGGCGAGGAACTGCTCGATAGGTTCGATGACCGAGAAACACTCATCGACAACGGTCCACGACTCAGGCCCGCCCTCGCGTGTAAGCACTCGCTGCACCATCATGGAGGACTCCTCCGCTCATCGACACTTCCGGTGCGGTGAACGGTAGAACTGGCCACCGACATGTTTCGAGACCGTTTGTCGGTGGCCAGCTGATCTAGTGAGTTTTCAAGTGATCTGCCGTGAACTGAAGCGCAAACCTTCGAGCCGACTCGAAGGTTTGCGCTTACCCATCGAGACCTTCGGCGACCCATTCGGATTTGGCTTGTCGATCGCAGCAGTCGCAGTGATGCGATTCAACTCTCACTTCACTGGGAATCACTGTCGCGCAGCATGTGTCACCCTTCCAGGCGTTGAGGCCTTCCTTGACTGCCAGTGCTGCGATCACGAGCGCGGCGACGGGATCGGCCCAGGACCAGCCGAAGGCACTATTGAGAATCAGGCCGACGAGAAGTACAGCGGAGAGGTAGGTACACAGCAGTGTCTGCTTCGAATCCGCAACAGCAGTGGCAGAACCCAGTTCTCGGCCCGCGCGGCCGCTGCGCCCTGGACAACGCCGGCATGATCGCCAAACTCACAGCAGCCAGGGCGAGTCCGACGGTCGAGTGCTCGGCCTCACCCAGTCCGAACAGTGAGCGGACGGCGTCGACGGTGACGAAGATGGCCAACCCGAAGAACGAAAGAGCGATAACCCGTAGCGTGATCTTCTCTCGCGATTGCGGGTTCGCCGCCGAGAACTGCCAGGCCACCGCCGCCGCAGAGGACACCTCGATGACCGAGTCCAATCCGAACCCGATGAGCGCCGTCGAGGACACCCGTGCGCCTTCGGTGATCGCGATGATCGCTTCGATCACGTTGTACGCAATCGTCGCGGCGACGAAGTAGCGGATCCGCCTCGACAACACCGCGCGTCGCGCGTCGGTCGGATAGTCCATCAGCTGCGGAGCACCCCGCTCTGCCGACATCAGCAGCACCCCACTGCGTCGGCAGTCGAACAACACGTCGGGTCGACGGCGAGCACGACTGCAAGCAGGTCGTCCAATGCACGACCGATGTTGTCGTCAGCCAACTCGTATCGCATCCGGCGCCCGTCCGGGACTGCTACGACCAGCCCGCATCCCCGTAGGCAGGCGAGATGATTCGACAGCTTCTGCCGCGTCACCAACAGCGAATCGGCCAGCTCAGCCGGATACCGCGGCCGATCCTTGAGGGCCAACAACACCTGGGTACGGGTTTCGTCGGACAGGGCATGCCCGAACCGGGACAGTACCGAAACGCGGGTCAGGAGATCCATGATCGAAACGATACATCAGTGTCTGTATTCAGAAATGGGTGTATCTCAACCCCACTCACTAAGTACATCTCGGGTCTGCTGTGCAAGTCACGGTTACAGCCCGCGGTGTCAGTTTCAGAAGACGAGTGCTGTGGAACGTAATCGACTCCAACACACTCGAGCGCGAACTCGCACAACATAATGAGGGTCGGCTGATCGGGCGTACGGGTCTTCGTAAGGTGACAAGTTCGTCCTGTCGTTGTTCGATCTGACAAAATCTTGATGACTGATCATCGCCGAAGCACATTCCCTCGACGCGGGCGACGCATCAGTGTCCAAGCCTGTGATCAGGAGGAGGACGCGGTGAATCACAGGCTCGGCCGAATCGTCGGTGTTCCCTGAATTTCGGCTAGGCGGTCAGCACTGGGCGAGAAAGGCTGCCATGAGCTTGTCGGGGGGGCGAACCGCACTAACGGTTTCCTTCGCGGAGTCAGAGACTCGGGCAGGCCGCAGTCAGACGGTGACCCCACGGTCCACAACGTCATGGTTTCAACGTGCGACACGATCGGTTAGCGTCTGAGGGCTTAGTGAGGATGACGACTCCTCTGAATGCTCCGGATTGCCGCCTTCGGGAGTTCGATCTCCGCATTTCAGAGGGTTATTCTTCCGATCTGACGCACAGTGACCCTCGCCATCGTGAATGCCCCAGGGGCTATCGCTTCGGTAGATGCTCAATTTGTCACAAGTAGAGATATCTACATCGAAAATTCAGCCCGCCGACAGTTCCACTCCAGGTCTTGATTACGGACTCGATCAAAGGTTCAAGGATCGCCCGATGATCTCCTTCATGATCTCGGTGGTGCCGCCGTAGACGGTCTGGATGCGAGAATCCATGTATGCCTTAGCGATCGGGTATTCCTTCATGTAGCCGTAGCCGCCGTGGAGTTGGAGGCATCGGTCGATCAGTTTGACCTGGGCTTCGGTGGTCCACCACTTAGCCATGGCGGCTTCTTGCACGGTCAACTTCTCGGCATTGAGTTGCTCGATGAACTTGTCTACGAGAACGCGGACGGCCGTAGTCTTCGTGGTCTCTTCCGCCAGTACGAATCGGGTGTTCTGGAAGCTACCGATGGACCTGCCGAAGGCCTTGCGCTCGCGGCAGTACTGGATCGTGCTTTCCAGAACGGATTCCATGACTGCAGCAGCGACCACGGCGATGGAAAGCCTCTCCTGGGGAAGGTTCTTCATCAGGTAGAGGAAGCCCATTCCCTCCTCGCCGAGCATGTTGGATGCGGGGACTCGGACGTCGGTGAAGCTCAGTTCTGCGGTGTCTTGTGCCTTTAACCCGATCTTGTCGAGGTTGCGCCCTCGTTCGAAGCCTGGCATTCCGCGCTCGACAACGAAGAGGCTGAAGCCTTGCGCTCCGATGTCGGGGTCAGTGCACGCAACGACGATGACGATGTCGGCGTTGATGCCGTTGGTGATGAACGTCTTGGACCCGTTGAGAATCCAGTCATCGCCGTCGCGGACGGCTCTGGTCTTGATGCCCTGTAGGTCGCTACCGGTTCCGGGTTCTGTCATGGCGATCGCAGAGATCAGTTCTCCCGAGGTGAATCCCGGCAGCCAACGCTGTTTCTGCTCGTCGTTACACAGATCGACCAGATAGGGCGCCACGACGTCGTTGTGGAGCATGAAACCGATACCGCTGTAACCAGCCTTGGTCGCTTCCTCGGTGATGACGACGTTGTATCGAAAGTCTTTGACGCCGCCGCCGCCGAATTCCTCGGGAACTGCCATTCCCAGGAAACCTTGCTTGCCGGCTTCCACCCAGACGTCGCGATCGACGATGTTCTGCTCTTCCCACTTGTCGTGGAAGGGCGCGACGTGCTGTGCCAAGAACTTCTGGAAGGACTCCCGGAAAAGATCATGTTCCGGTTCGAACAGGGTACGTTCCACGCCAACTCCTACTACGTCGATGTTTTGTGGGAGAACTGAATTTCGTTGCGTCCGTTCGTACTGTCGTAGGACGGTACGAACTCGTCAGAGCATTCGTCGATGATGTGAGCGATCAGGAGCGGTGACTGCATCCGCCTGTAGAGCAAGCTTTCTGGCGTATCCTCACTGCTCGAGGAAACGCAGATCGACCGGTTGTCCGTCGGAGGGGAACGGCAGGGACGTGAAGTTGAGCGGGGCGACGTAGTCGGCGTCGACGCGCCAGTCGAAGCGCAGAAGGAGATGATGCATGATCGCTTTGATCTCGGCGCCGGCGAAGTGCATGCCGAGGCATTTGTGCACACCACCACCGAACGGCTCCCACGCGTATCGGTGCACCTTGTCTTCGCGTCGGTGCTCCGCGAAGCGCTCGGGATCGAAGCGTTCTGGTTCGGGCCAGTACTGCGACATGTGGTGGGTGAAATGCGGCACCACCGCCGCGTACGTTCCTGCAGGCACGAAATGTCCCTGGACCTGGGTGTCGCGGACCGCGCGGCGCGCCACGACCGGTACCGGAGAGACGATCCGGAGGCATTCTTTCATGACCAGATCGAGGCTGACGAGTCCGTCGAGATCGGCGTAGCTCGGTGACGCTGTTCCCAACTCGAGGGACTCTGCCCGGCATCTGTCCTGCCACTGTGGGTGTTGGCCCAGGTATTGCATCATCGTGGAGATGGTGATGGTGGAGGTGTCGTGCGCGGCCATCAGGAGGAAGATCATGTGGTCGACGACTTCGTCGTCGCTGAAGCGTTGTCCTGCTTCGGATTCGATGTGGCAGAGCACGGAGAACAGGTCATCGGTTTCGTGTGATCGGCGTGCCGGTAGGTACTGCCGGAAGAAGTCTTCCAGGACCCGGCGTCCGTCGAGTCCTCGCTTCCACCTGGTTCCTGGGACGTTGTAGCGCACGACTGAGGTGGCTGCCTGTACACAATCGACGAAAGCTTTTTTCACCGAGTCGATTTCGCTCTCGGTGGATCTTTCCGCGCCTCCCATGAAGATGTCGGTGGCGAGATCTAGGGTGAGTGATTTGAGTGCGGTGTAGGCGCGGAATCCGTCGGTGGGAGTCCAGGCGTCGAGCGCCGAGGCGATCGCCGGGTTGAGAACGTCGACTGTTTTTTCCAGGCGTGATCGGGTGAATGCCTCCTGCATGATTCGTCGGTGTCGTAGATGTTCTTCCGAGTCGAGAAGCATGAGACCGCCGTGGAAGAAGGGGCCGATCAGGACCGACCAGCCGTCGCCGTTGATGAATGCTCGATCTTTGTTCTGCAGCACTTCTTGGCATGCGTCGGGTCCGAGGACCGCGACCCAACGTCGCCCGATCATGGAGAACCAGGAGACCTCGCCGTAGCGGTCCCAGTGCTTTTGCATCAAGGCGAGGGGATCGCGGATGTATTCGAGTGCGTGCCCGACACCGGGGAGCCCCGATCGGCCCGAGATCGGGAGTAACTGCGACTGTGCTGGTGGATCGGCCAGGATCTTGGACATGGATGAACCTCGACTTCCGCATTGATCTGACAGTGCATCCTGTCAGATATTGGTAGTCTGCGTCACAGTGATCGGATCTGTCAATATCGACCTATGACTTCTCCTACGCCACGTCGATACGCGGGCCTGAGCGGCGACCAGCGTGCAGCACTGCGGCGTGAAACCTTGCTCGAAGCCGCATTGGAAGTCTTTGCTGCCACAGGCAAGAGTGGTGCCACCATGACCGCCATCTGCGCGCACGCCAAGTTGACCGAGCGGTACTTCTACGAAAGTTTCACCAGCAGAGACGAAGTCCTGCAGAAGGTCCTGGACGGAATCGCCGACGAAGTCCGCGAAGCCGGACTGGACGCACTTCGGGCGAGCGGCGGGACGCTCGAGCAGCGCGTACGAAATGCCATCGCCTCGTTCGTCACCATCTTGACCGACGATCCACGCAAGGGACGTGTTGCGATGATCGAATCCGCCGCGTTCGAACCTCTGCGCACCCACCGACGTGCAGCGCTGCGGGGCTTTGCTCAGATGGTGGCCGACGAAGCCACCCGCATGTACGGCGACCGGGCATGGCCACCACACCAGGGCGAAATCAACGGATTGCTGTTTGTGGGCGGCTTGGCCGAGTTGGTCACCGCATGGTTGAACGACGAGATCGCCATCACCCCTGACGAGATCGTCGATGCGGCAACATATCAATTCACCTCCACCGCCCACCGGTAAGGAGTCGAGTGCTGGAGTTCACGATCGAACGGGTAGCGAAGGCTCCAACCACACCCCCTGCAGGGCATCGGCCAGCTGAAGAGTGTCACTCGTGGATGGCCGGACCGTAGGTGTCGGCGTATTCGAGCGCAAGTTCGAGTTTGAGCCGGTTGGCCCCGATGGGGTGTCCGAGCATCTCCTCGGCGCGCTGGATGCGGTACCGCACGGTGTTCTTGTGCACGCCGAGCGCGCGAGCTGCCGCGTCCGGGCTGCGGTTCACATTCAGATAGGTGCGCAGAGTGCGGCGCAACTGGGTGGAGGCTGCATCGGTACCGTCGAGGCCGCGTAGTTCACGCGAAACCAGTGCCCTCGCCGCGTCGGGGTGGCCGTCGAGTAGGTGGATAATTTCGACGTCTGCATACAAAATCGGGCGAGCCGCAACCTCCTGATGTTCCGAAATATGATGAGCGGAAACAGCTTCGGTGTGACTTTGCCGAAATCCTCGAATTCCCTTGCCTGGGTTGCCCATCGCGATCGATATCCCGGCCGGGATATCCGCACCGATGTCCACTGCGGCGAGATCCGACTCGACGTCCATCGACAGCCACGCCCAGAGCCCTCGCGATCCCGACGGCAGAGTCAGTAGCTGCCGAGCCCCGATCGTGGCCGCGACCGCGCGGACAACGGAATTCAGGACGCCGATCACGTCCTCGGTCTGCTCGGACGGCACGTTGTCGAACCACAACACCAGTGCCGTGTTATGCCTGATCAACGGGTAATTCAAACGGTTCGATGCCGCCGCGGCATCGACGATCTCACCTCGGATGATCGCCTGCACGGTTTCCGCCTGCCGTGCGAACGCGCCGCTCAATCCGCGCTCTCGTTCCTCACTGTAGGTATCGGTGAGTATCTCCAACGACACGTTGAGCCAGTGATTCGCCCGCTCCAAGAGCCGTATCAATACCTTCGGTTCCAGTACGGGGTCGGTGATGCGCTCACTTGCCGTTTCCGCGGCGAACCTCAGCAGCGCCTTCTGGCCGACTCGGTAGATCTGCATCAAGACCCTCAGATGCAGACCTCGTCGGGCGATCGTGCGCGCGAGATCATGAGCTGCGAGCGGCAGGTCCACCTCGGCGGAGTCGTCGGTGAGCCAGATCAACAGCGCACGCCCTTGCCCGCGGGTGCTGGCATCGAGGTCCCGTCGCAACTCCCGGTCCGCGGAAACTTCGGGGACCTCCGCCACTATTGCTGCGTCGAAGCGCGCGACAAGGCCATCGAGGGTGCCGGGCACCAGCGCCTCCGCAGCGAATTCCCGGAGCCAGGCCATCACCATGTCGTCAGCGGACACGTTGGCACCTCTTTCGGATTTGGACTTAAAGTACAAGAATGGCCGATCTCCTTGGCCTATTTCGCCAAGAAAACTTCGGTTCGCTTGTGTAATTCTAATAAGACGTGGCGCACATCATAGAAGGCGGGGTTCATATGAGATCCGGAAGCAAGGCCGAGACGGGCTATGTCGACATCGATGTGCACTGCCCCGCGGACGGACGCCTCGTCGCGCGCGTACCGGACAATAGTTCCGAGACAGTGACCGAGACCGTCCGGCGTCTGCGCGCTCACCAAGTCGAGTGGGAAGCGCTGGGGCCGAAAGGTCGGGCCAAGTGGCTACGGAAGCTGCGGGACTGGCTCCTCGACAACGAGCGCCATCTCATCGACGTACTGCAGTCCGAGACCGGCAAACCGCGCGCCGAAGCAGCCATCGAGCCCGCGCTCGCGTGCGATCTGATCAACTACTTCGCTGACAATGCCGGCACGTTTCTCGCCGACGAGCGTGTGAAACCCCACGGACCGCTCTCGATGACCAAGCGACTGATCAAAACTGTCCGCCCCTACCCGGTAGTCGGTGTGATCACTCCGTGGAACTTCCCGCTCGCGATGCCGGCGATGGACATCATCCCGGCTCTGCTCGCCGGCGCGGCGGTTCTGCTCAAACCGTCCGAGGTGACGCCGTTGGCAGCCGTCGAACTCGCACGGGGATGGTCGGACATTGGTGCGCCCCCTGTTTTCTCGGTCCTCACCGGCCGCGGCGACACCGGTGCAGCGGTAGTGGATTCGGTGGACTTCGTGCAGTTCACCGGTTCCACAGCAACCGGTCGAGCGATCGCGGTGCGGGCTGCCGAGCGACTGGTGCCGTGCAGTCTCGAACTGGGCGGCAAAGATCCGGCGATCGTGTTGGCGGATGCCGACCTGGACCGCGCGGTAGCCGGAATCGCCTGGGGCGGCCTGTTCAATGCCGGACAAGTGTGTGTGTCGATCGAACGCGTCTACGTCGAGGCCCCCGTCCACGACGAGTTCGTCGCGCGACTGGTGGCACTCGTCGGCTCGCTCCGACAGGGCACCGACGACGACGGATATCGCACCGATGTCGGCGCGCTGGCCACCGAGGCGCAACGTGACCTCGTTGCCCGGCACGTCGCCGACGCTGTGGACAGCGGCGCCACGGCCCTGACCGGAGGCAAAGCCGGGAGCACCGGCACCTTCTTCGAGCCGACTGTCCTCGTCGACGTAAACCATTCGATGGCCTGCATCCGGGAAGAGACCTTCGGGCCCACCATCCCCGTGGTCAAGGTCGCCAACGCCGACGAAGCCGTACGTTTGGCCAACGATTCCGAGTACGGCCTGTCTGCGACGGTGTGGTGCGGGAACAGAACCCGCGGCGAGGAGATCGCCCGCCGACTCGACGCCGGCGCGGTGAACATCAACGACGCCTTCTCCAATCTGTTCGCGCTGGGGCTACCGCACGGAGGCTGGAAGCAATCCGGTCTCGGCGCACGATTCGGGGGTGAATACGGAATCCGCAAGTACACCCGGCAGCAGGCGATCACGATGCCGCGCGGACCCGTGATGAAGCGGGAATTGCTCTGGTATCCGTACACCCCCTTACGTGGTCGTTTCGTCGGCCGGCTGCTGCGCGCCCTCGTCGCGCGTGACCCGCGCCGCCGACTGTCCGTATCAAGCCGCTCGAACTCCCTGTAACGACGACTGAAGGACACAAGGAAAATGACACAATCTCTGCACGGTCGCGTCATCGCGATCACCGGCGGTGCCCGCGGAATCGGGTTCGCGACCGCGACCGCGTTGACCAGACTCGGCGCGAAGGTGGCAATCGGGGACATCGACGAGGCCAAACTCAAGGAGTCCGCGACCCAACTCGGCCTGACCAGCTACCGCAAGCTCGACGTGACCGACACCGAATCCTTCGAGGCCTTCCTCGACGACGTGGAAGCAACGCTCGGGCCTATCGACGTGCTCGTCAACAACGCCGGCATCATGCCCGCCGGCCGGATCGCGGACGAACCCGACGCGGTCACCCGCCGGATCCTCGATATCAACGTCCTCGGGGTGATCACCGGCTCCAAACTCGCTGTTCGGCGAATGCTGCCGCGCGGCCGCGGACACGTGGTCAACATCGCCTCACTCGCCGGCGAAATTTACACGCCCGGACTGGCCACCTACTGCGCCAGCAAATATGCCGTCGTCGGTTTCACCGACGCCGCGCGGGTGGAGCACCGCGGTACGGGAATCGAGTTTTCCGCGGTACTGCCATCCTTCGTCAACACCGAGTTGACGGCGGGTACCAAGGGGCTTCCCGGACTCAAGAACGCTGAACCCGAAGACATCGCACGTGCCGTCGTGGCATTGATCGAACGCCCCAAGCCGAAGGTACGGGTAACCAAGCTCGTCGGCGCCCTCGCCGCCAGTCAGAAGTTCTTACCCCGCCAGATCAGCGAAGCGCTCACCCGAGCGCTTCACACAGACAGAGTGTTTCTCGAAGACGTCGACACCGCAGCCAGGCGGGCCTACGAAGAGCGGGCTCGTCACAGCTGAGCCGATTGCCCGCGATGCACGGGCCCTCCATCTCGGTCGTCGCTCCGATTCTTCCGGAGTCGACATGACAGCACTTCATCTCAGTCAACGACAGAAGGCACAGAAGATCTTCATGGCCACCGAAGCTTCCATTTCCGCGACACCGATGTCGCCCGAGGACAACCTTTTACGCCCACTCCGGGTCGCGATCATCGGCGCTGGCCCCGCCGGCATCTACGCAGCCGACGCACTCATGAAATCCGACACCGCAGTCTCCGGCCGCGGCGTCAGCATCGACCTCTTCGAGCGCATGCCCGCGCCCTTCGGACTCATCCGCTACGGCGTCGCACCAGACCACCCGCGCATCAAAGGCATCATCACCGCCCTGCACAAGGTCCTCGACAAGCCGCAGGTCCGCCTCCTCGGCAACATCGACTACGGCACCGACATCACCCTCGATGACCTGCAGTCGTTCTACGACGCCGTCATCTTCTCCACCGGCGCAAATGCCGACCGCGCACTCGGCATCCCCGGCATCGACCTCGACGGCAGCTACGGCGCCGCCGACTTCGTCTCCTGGTACGACGGCCACCCCGACGTCCCGCGCGAATGGCCGCTCGACGCCGAGAAGGTCGCTGTCCTCGGTGTCGGCAACGTCGCCCTCGATATCGCCCGTGTCCTCGCCAAGACCGGCGACGAACTTCTCCCCACCGAGATCCCCGCCAACGTCTACGAGGGCCTCAAGAACAACAAGGCCGTCGAGGTCCACGTCTTCGGACGACGCGGCCCCGCCCAGGCCAAGTTCACGCCCCTCGAACTGCGTGAGCTCGATCATTCGCCCACTATCGAGGTCATCGTCGACCCCGAGGACATCGATTACGATGAGGGTTCCGAGCAGGCTCGCCGTAACTCCAAGCAGGTCGACATGGTTGCGAACACCCTGCAGGACTGGGCAATTCGCGACGTCGGAAACCGCCCGCACAAGCTGTTCCTGCACTTCTTCGAATCTCCCACCGAGATCCTCGGCGAAGACGGCAAGGTCGTCGGCCTGCGCACCGAGCGCACCCAGCTCGACGGCACCGGAAACGTCAAGGGCACCGGCACGTACAAGGACTGGGATGTCCAGGCCGTGTACCGCGCCGTCGGTTACCTCTCACAGAACGTCACGCAGCTGCCGTTCGACGACCAGGCCGGCACCGTCCCCAACGACGCCGGACGCGTCGTCGCCGACGACAACGCCGAGGGCGCAGCCCGGTTCATGCCGGCCACCTACGTCACCGGCTGGATCAAGCGCGGCCCCGTCGGCCTCATCGGCCACACCAAGGGTGACGCCAACGAAACCGTCGCGAATCTTCTCGAGGATTCCGTCGACTTCGCCGGCGCCGCGAACCCCGACGAGAACGCCGTCATCGAGTTCCTCGAAGGCAAGCAGGTGCCGTACACGACCTGGCAGGGCTGGTACCGCCTCGACGCGCACGAGCGCAGCCTGGGCGAGCCCGAAGGCCGTGAGCGCATCAAGGTCGTCGAGCGTCACGACATGCTCAAGGCATCCGAGCCCAACCGCACCCACTGAGTCGAATCCACGTGAACTGAGTGCTCGAACACCTGAATGTGCCCAAAAGTGTCCGAACTCTTCAATGCGTTTCATGTGGCAGACACCATCCCCGATTCCAAGAAGAACGGGGGTTTTCATTTACCGACGCGGCCACAGAGCTGTCACTGAAGGGGTCAATAGTGCGCGAGTTCTCAGTTTCACAGTCGTTCTCAATTCCTGGAAACATTTCCACGGCCGACTCCGTGTTCCGTCACGCCGAAGAAGACCCCACATTCGTGCCGTTCAAGAGGCCGTCGAACGGCGGCTGGGTCGACGTCACCGCAGCTGAATTCGCGAAGCAGGTCTCCGCAGTTGCCAAGGGCCTGATCGCGTCAGGTGTCGAACTCGGCGACCGCGTCGCTATCCTGTCCGCGACCCGCTACGAGTGGGTCGTTCTCGACTACGCCATCTGGACTGCCGGCGGATGCACCGTCGCGATCTACGAGACCTCCTCCCCCGATCAGGCGCAGTGGATCCTCGAAAATTCAGCGACAACACTTCTGGTCGTCGAAACGGCCAAGCACGCAGAGACCCACAAGGAAGTCACCGACGGCGCAGAAGCTCTCCGCGAAGTCCTGATCATCGAATCGGGTGCCATCGACGAGCTGTCCAGCCGCGGTTCCGCCATCACCGACGAAGAACTGCACACACGTCGCCACCAGGTCACCGCCGCCTCGCCCGCGACCCTGATCTACACCTCCGGAACCACCGGACGCCCCAAGGGCGTCCAGCTGACACACTCCAACCTCCACGCCGAGTCCAACGCCTGCCGCCTGGCCCTGCCGGAGTCGATGATCCCCGGCAAAAAGACGCTGATGTTCCTCCCGCTCGCCCACGCATTCGCACGAGCGATCTCCTACGGCGCTTTCGACGCCAAGGTCACCGTCGCCCACACCTCGGACCTGACGACGCTCCTCGAGCAGTTCGCCGGCTTTAAGCCCAACTTCATCCTGTCGGTGCCCCGCGTGTTCGAGAAGGTCTACAACTCGGCTCGCCAGAAAGCCGTCGACGGCGGCAAGGGCAGCATCTTCGACAAGGCTGCCGCCACCGCCATCGAATACAGCGAATCCCTCGAAAAGGGTGGCCCCGGACTGGCACTCAAGCTCAAGCACGCGGTATTCGACAAGCTCGTCTACTCGAAGCTGCGCGCAGCACTGGGCGGCGAGTGCGAGCGAGCAGTCTCCGGCGGCGCAGCCCTCGGCGCGCGCCTCGGCCACTACTTCCGCGGCGTCGGCATCCCGATCTACGAGGGCTACGGCCTCACCGAGACCAGCGCCGCAATCACCGTCAACACCTCGAGCGCGCAGCGCGTCGGCACCGTCGGCAAGCCGATCAACGGCCACGCCGCCCGAATCGCCGAAGACGGCGAACTCCTCCTGCAGGGCCCGGTCGTGTTCGCCGGCTACTGGCACAACGACAAGGCCACTGCCGAATCCATCGTCGACGGCTGGTTCCACACCGGCGACCTCGGATCGATCGACAACGAGGGCTACGTCTCCATCACCGGCCGCAAGAAGGAAATCATCGTCACCGCCGGCGGCAAGAACGTCGCACCGGCAGGCCTCGAAGATTCCCTGCGCGCGCACGCTCTGATCAGCCAGTGCCTCGTCGTCGGCGACGGTCAGCCGTTCATCGGTGCACTGATCACCCTCGATCCGGAGACACTGCCCGGTTGGGTCGAGCGCAACGGCCTACCCGCGAACACCGCGATCGCCGATCTGGTGAAGAACGCCGACCTGATCGCCGAAATCGACTCGGCCGTCGCCGACGCCAACAAGAAAGTCTCCAACCCCGAGCAGATCAAGAAATACACGATCCTCGAGGTCGACTTCACCCAGGAGACCGGCGAATTGACGCCGACGCTCAAGCTCAAGCGCAACATCATTCACGAAGCTCACAAGACCAAAATCAGCGCCCTCTACGCCTGACCCATCGACTCCGCTCACTGGTATCCAAAATTCCCTTGGAGAGCTGAAGGAGAAAATCGACAAACCTCAAAGCATGCCAAATCAGGCATCGAAAACCACGCCACATTCACCCGAAAGTCACAGGTGTGAGATCGAGTCGGCGCAACAATTGTGCGTTGGCTGCGACGATGATCGTTGACAACGACATCAGGATCGCGCCGATCGACATGGGAAGCACGAACCCGATCGGTGCCAGCACTCCCGCCGCGAGCGGAACGGAAATCAAGTTGTATCCCGCTGCCCACCACAGGTTTTGCTTCATCTTCCGATACGACGCCTTCGACAGTTCGATCACCGACAACACCGACCGGGGGTCGTCGCTGGCGAGGATCACTCCCGCCGACGCGATGGCGACGTCGGTACCCGCGCCGATCGCGATGCCGACATCGGCCTGCGCTATAGCGGGCGCATCGTTGACGCCGTCGCCGACCATCGCCACAGTGCGGCCCTCCCGTTGGAGATCAGCGACGGTGTGCGACTTGTCTTCCGGTTTCACTCCGGCGAAGTAGCGGTCCACACCGAGTTCGGTGGCTACGGATTTCGCGACAGCGTCGGCGTCACCGGTGATCATGACCACCGTGACACCGCGGGCGTGCAGCGCATCGATCGCTGCACGTGATTCGGGCCGGACCTCGTCGGCGAGCGCGAGCGCGCCGATCACGGTGCCGCCGGCGAAGACGTGCAGGATGATCGCTCCGTCTTCGCGCCACCGGTCGGCGACGGTGAGTTCGGTTGCATGTTCCTGCTCGAGCAGTGCAGGGCCGCCGACCTGGATTGTGGTGCCGTCGACGTC
>NZ_CAPS01000053.1 GCF_000333955.1 Rhodococcus sp. AW25M09 | reverse complement strand
GTAGGGTCGGGGGCTGGCGCGGTGGCAACAACTGGATTTAGGTTACGAAGCCGCAGTAGCCGAAGAGTTTCCAACCCGGCTGTTCTTCTCCGTCACCATGTCCAGGGTGCTCCGTTTCCAGTCCCCGCCCGTCGAACCGTGCGTGCGGTTCTCCCGCACACGGCTCACCGAGGTCGTTCACCGCCAACATTCGACTTCCTCCGCCAGGCACGAAATGGCCTGGGGGCATACACAGTTCCGTCAAGGCTGATCAGCCCGAGTTGGTCGTCGGATTGATAGAACACCACCGAACGACCGAACCCGCGACTTCGCTTGTGACGCTTGGCCATGAAACCTGCCAACCTCATCAACGCATAGTCCCTGATCTTTGCGAACCTCACAGACGAGTTCCCATAACGGAAATACCCCGTCCATCCACGCAGGAACCGATTCACCGATCCCACGATCGTGTTCACACCGAGCCACATCCGAGACCGAACCGTCAACTCACGGATCACATCCCGAGCATGTGCCATCGCCTTGTCCGATGGCCACCGCGCGAGGAACCCGACTCCCTTCGCACCACTACGGCCCGCACTGCGCACCCACCGATGGTGAAACCCCAGAAAATCCAGGCCTTCCCCGTCCTCGGTCAGGTGCACAATCCTGGTTTTGCTCGCCTTCGGTGTCAGGCCCAACTCCGACAACAGGGTCCGCAGGTGCGCAAGCGCATCCTCGGCCTGCCGCCGAGTCCGGCACATCACCACAACATCATCGGCGTACCGAACCAATACCCCGTGCTCGCGAACATCCCACACCCGATCGACCTGATGCAGATACACATTCGCCAACATCGGAGACAGGACCCCTCCCTGCGGTGTTCCGGTCACTGCCTTGCGAACCACTCCGTCGCTCATCACCCCAGCACGCAACATCACGCGCAGAAGCTTCAGAACCGACTGGTCGCAGACCCGTTCCTCGATCGCCGTCATCAACCGGTCATGCGGAATCACCTCGAAACACTCAGCGATATCCGTCTCCACCACCCACCGTCGTCCCCGCCATGCCTCATCGACGAGAACCTGCAGTCCGTCGTGCGCCGACCTCTTGGGACGGAACCCGAACGAGCAGTCGTGCATATCCGCCTCGAAGATCGGCTCGAGCACGATCTTGGTCGCGGCCTGCACGATACGGTCACGAACTGCCGGAATCGACAACGGCCGCTGCTCAACCGTGCCGGGCTTCGGGATCAGCACCCGACGAGCCGGCAACGGACGATAACGGCCCTCCCGCAGTTCGGTGGACAGCTCATCGAGTAAGCGAGTCACCCCGTACTCCTTGACCTGCTCCACCGTAATGCGGTCAACGCCAGATGCACCATGGTTGCGGTGCACCTGAAACCACGCACGCATGAGGACATCGCTGCGCACGATCTTGTCCCCCAGCGTGTGAAACCGTCTACCGGAATCTGCCTTGGCTGTCCGGTAGAGCGTGTGCTGCAAGGCACGCACCGAATCGAGCGGAACAGATCCGCTCGCGGCGGGACTAGCCACTCTCGTAGCACTCACCGAGCACCTCCTTCACATCACCACGCATCGACACACGTAGCGGCCCTTCCCTCACCTCAGGTTGTGTTGTCCTGCAGGCTCGATCGGTACTATGGCCGCCTCCGACTCCCTTCCAGCCGACAACTCATTTCCCAGGATCACTGGTTATAGAGCATCACCGCTTCCGACCACCATGTCCACAATGTCGCCACCATGAACATCTCGCAGATGATCGGGCTGGGGAGGGTCTCTCCAGTTCCCGTCGTCACTGTCGGTACGTTCCACGTCCCTTACGCCGGAGAGTTCTTCAGCACCTGCACATCCAGGTCTTCGGTGCCTTCCATAGGCCTTCGCCGTGATTTCGGCGGCTCGGCTCTCTCTTCACCCCCACCCTCACGGGCAGAGACCTCTAACGACGCCGCAGACTTCGCTTCATGCTGCGGACCGCACCTTCGCTCCCCCTTGCAGGGCTTCTGACGCTGGGCTTCGACCACACCCGTTTCCAGATGAAGCCGCCAGCCTGCTACCGGGCCACCTGGCAGCTACCCGGACCGGACTCACACCGGCAAGCGACGACGAGCTTACGAACAAACCGATCTATAAAGACCCCTGTTCCACTGGACGCACGAAAGATCGAGGCTAGGTTGAGTGACTGTGGACATCGAACCAACCCGAAATGAAGGCGCGGGCACCAAGATCGCCCTCGCTCTGATTCTGTCGGTCTGCTTCTTCTTCGGCAGCTATATCGTCTCGACCATCATCAGTGAGGTGTTGGGGCGACGTGGGCTCCCTGGCTCGCCCTTGATCTACGCTGTGGTCATTTTCCCACTCACGCTGTTGCTGGTGGTGTTCGAGGAGCGCATCCAGGAATCGCGCTATTGGCTACGTATCGAACGGTTCTGGTACGTCGGCATCGGGGCGATCGGCTCAGGCATGCCCATCGTCTTGACGATCTTCACGCCGATGTTGTTCTGGCAGTCGCTCCCTCGTGGCGGACCCACTGGAGTCGCGATCGCCTCCATGATCGGCGTTGGGCTTGCGGTGATGGCACGCGGTTCCTACGCGATTCGTCGACATCGCTGACGAGACCAGGCGTCAGATATGGGTTATCCGTATCCAGTTACAACGGCGTGTCACGGTCCGGCTCGACAGGGGTAGTCCTTGTCACCGGGAAGTGAGTCAACCTGGCTCGAAAGGCCGTTCGGAAAACACTGCGATTAATGCCTTGCTCAAACACGTCATGGCACTCCTCAACCACCGGAGGCGACACTGCTCGTCGAAGACACGCCTGTTGCAACTCGCAAAGGGTGTTCATCAACCACAACAGCGCAAGATGCAGATAGGTCTACATCACCACTTTCCTGACCCGTCGCGTTGCTGACGACGAGGTTCGAGTGACTACGCGGCGCGGCAGTGCGGTCGAGCAGAGCCTCGACAGGGTCGAGATCAACCGTTGTCGCGGCCAGGCGGTCACTGACATCGACATGCAGCATCCAGGCCATACCACTTGTCGGTGGGTGGGTGTATAGAAGCTTCTTCACCGATCATGTTTTGCTGCAACATAATTGGAATTGACGTACTGCACTATCCCCGGTACTATCGAACGTACGTTCTACTTCTTGTCGGAACACAGTGCCGGGGGGCGACTGCCAATGACCACATCGAGTTCGACTCGCAGTCGATTCGCGGCCTATCTCGGGCCGCAATCGAAACCGTATATTGCGCAGGCTTCACTGACCGAAATTCGCGAGGTTGCGATCCTGGAGAATCAGGCGTGCGCTCGCAAAGTAGCTGTGGCCGCATCGATCTGGGACTCGTGCATTCACCAGAACGTTCTCGTCGGCGATGTCATCACGGATGCGGGTAACTACGCGGCATCCGAGATCGCCCATGTGCTGGGCTGCTCCAAGACCGTCGCGAACACCTACGCCGAGATCGGCATGGATCTGCGGCTGCGACTTCCCGCCGTCGCAGCCGCGTTCGAGGCCGGCGAGCTCGACCTGCCACGGGTCCGCACCATTTACCGCTGTACCCATAATTTGACACAGGAGACCGCGACCGCAGTCGAGTCCGAGGTTCTGCAGGCGGCCCGGCACCTCTCCCCCGGGCCGCTCGCCACCGAGATCTGGTCGATCATGTATCGCGTCGCTCCTGAGCAGGCCGCAGCCCTGCGCAAGGATCTGGAACGACATACCAACGTGACCTACACCGACAAAGATGTGCTGTCGACGCTGAAAGCGGACCTCACCGCGGCCGATGCCGCCGCAGCCTGGCAGTTGATCAACGAGATGGCCGCTACTGCCTGTAGACGCGATCCACGGAACAGAGGACAGAAACGCGCCGCGGCCTATGTCGCTCTGCTGCAACAAGAATCGTCGATGGCGTGCATGTGCGAACCCGTTGATGACAATCCCTGTACGGCCGATACCGCGCGCCCCGGTCGCCGCAAGCCGCTGACGGTCATCACGGTCGACCTCGCCACTCTCGCCGGGCTGTTGTCGAATCCTGCCCACCTCGCCGGGCATGGAACCATCGACGCGGAGTACGCCCGAGAACTCGCCGACAACGCTCATTGGCAGATTCTTCTCACCGAGGCCCGCAACCTCGCCGAGAAACTCGGATACGGCGAAGACCTGGAATCGCTGATCGACCTCCGCACCGACACCGACGGCAGCGCTGACGCTGACGCACACCGAAGCGGTGGCAGCGATGACGAGACCGACAAGACGAACGCAGGTGCCGAGGACAACCGTTCCGAGCGTGCAGATGCCGCCGACAGCGGTGCAGACCACAGCGGTGCATGCGACAGCGGTGCATGCGACAGCGGTGCATGCGACAGCGGCGTGAGAGGCCGGGGAGCCACCGGCCCCAGTGCAGGCGATGGCGTCGAAACGAAGGGCGGAGGCGCGACGGGCGGAGCTGTGAAGGGCGGAGCTGTGAAGGGCGGAGGCGCCACGGGCGGAGGCACCACGGGCGGCAGCATAAATGGCACAGCTCGAAGGTCAGTGCGCGATTCTGGTCCTGGTTCTCGTTCTTCCTCCGGACATACTGCGTTTCACCCGCTGGGGCGCAGTCGTCGCCGCAATGGCGGATCCGTTCCGAGGCCTCCGCGACCGCGGAATTCTGCACATCGCGATGCCGGCACGCCGCCGCGCAGCAGCTGTGTCGCTACTCCGTATCGCGGCACCTCCATCTATCGCGGCACCTACACCTTTATTGCCGAACTCGAAGCAGCAATCGCAGCCGACCCCGCTCTGGGGCTTGCGCTTCATCCGGACGGGCACGGCGGTCTTGCGCTGCCACCGACCGGAGCGCTCGCCTATCGACCGTCGACTGCACTGGCCGAACGTATTCGGTATCGCGATCGCACGTGCCGACACCCGGGCTGCGACGTACCGGCCCAGCAGTGCGAGATCGACCACATCATCCCGTATTTTCATCGCGATCCCGCGACGGGCGGCTGGACCATCGACACCAACCTGCACTGCCTGTGCCGCTACCACCACAGCCTCAAGACCATGGGCCTATGGACCCCTGTCATGCTCGCCGATGGTGTCGAATTCTGGATCTCCGATGCCGGCACCACAGCAATCACCGTTCCCGGTACAACACAGCTCGCAGACCTGAGCCACCTGCCTACCGTCTATCGAAAGCCCAAAGGCCATGCGGTCCAGCCCGATATATCCACCGTCGCCTGTGTGGAAACGCAGCCGACTCCGGCACCCACTCCAATACCGGACGATGATCCGCCGCCGTTCTGATTGGGGCCGCCGTTGCACACAGCTGTTCCACCGCAGTCCGATCGACTGTGGTGGAACAGCCGCGGTTCAAACGGCTACGGTTCAAACGGCTACGGTCTAAACGGCTGAGTCAGCCTGTGTACGTGCTGAGGTCGTATACCGTCGCACTGCCGACGGTGCTGGCGGTGAAGTTCGCCTCGACCCACTCCTGGATCTGCGAGGACGTGCTCGGCGAGTCGCCGCCCATTCCCCCGCGCGCCATGTCGCCACCCATTCCACCCGAAACGTAATATGTCACTTCATGATCGGCCACGTACTCGATGAACTCGTCGAGCGACGGGGCAGGATCACCGCTCCACCCACCGATCGCCATCACTGCCGTATCGGATGCCAACTCGTACCCCGCAGCAGACTGCGAACCGTTCACTGCGGCGGACCACTTCGTGGTCGTGGACTCGAGCAAAGCGGTCAACTCCGTGTCCGCCTGACCCATACCGCCCATCGCCATATCACCCATCGACAAGCCGCCAGGAGCGCCGATGTTGTCGCCGGTACCGAATCCGGAAGGCAGTCCGGCCGCCTCGCCTGGCATTGCACCGCCTGGCACCGCCTCGCCTGGCATTGCACCGCCTGGCATTCCACCACCCGGCATTCCCCCCATACCGTCGTCGCTGACCGCACCGGTCGGACCTGCGGTGGGGATGGATCCGCCGTGCGCATGGGTCGTCGTTGCGATGGCATAGGACGCGCCGCCGCCCAACCCCGCCACGGCTCCGAGGATCAGCGCTGCGGCAGCCAGTTTCCGGTATCGCCCAGCGGCCAGGATCATCACTGCGGAGACGACAGTCCCCACCAACAGAATCCACTTCAACGCCGGCAGCCAGTCCGCGTTTCGGTGCAACAGCACCCAACTCCAGGTGCCGGCCGCGACCATCATCGAGGCCATACCTGCTCTGCCCCAGATGGATTCGCGGCGAATCGACAGCGCGTAGCCGCCGGTCCCGATCATGCCGGCAATAGCCGGAGCGAGCGCGACGGTGTAATACGGGTGGATCGTGCCGGACATGTAGCTGAAAATCAGCGCCGTCACGAGGAACCAACCGCCCCACAGGATCAAGGACGCACGAAGCAGGTCGGTTCGCGGCGCTCGGCCACGAGCGATCAATCCGAAGATCAACGCCACCAGCGCCGCCGGGATCAGCCACGAAATCTGAATGCCCATCTCGCTGCCGAACAGTCGATCCAGACCGGTCGAGCCGCCGAAGCTCGAACCCGCCGCGCCTGCACTCATTCCGGCTGGAGCCTTCATCCCGCCGCCGCTGTTGCCGAAGATGCGACCGAGCCCGTTGTATCCGAGCACCAGATCCATCACGGTGTTGTCGGTGGACCCGCCGATGTACGGCCTGGCGCTCTCGGGCCACAGCTGAACCGTCAGCACCCACCACCCTGCTGAGGCGATCAGTGCCGCGAAAGCACCGACCAGGTGCAGCATTCTGGCTCGCAACTGAGCCTGTCCTGCAACCAGATACGTGAGCCCGAACGCCGGCAGCACCAGCAGTCCCTGCAGCATCTTGGTAAGGAACGCCAATCCCAGCGCGACGCCTGCGAAAGCGATCCACATCGCGGCCCTACGTCCGGCCGCCGTCTGCAAAGACCGCACGACGAAGTAGCCGCCGAGCGTCATGAGCAGCACCAGCAGCGCATCTGGATTGTCGAAATCGAACATCAGCGCTGCCGCCGGAATGGATGCCAGCGTGAATCCGGCGAGTAAGCCGGCGGTGGGGTTCGCGACCCGCTTGACGGCGGCATACACCGTTGCCACGGCAGCTACACCCATCAACGCCTGCGGCAGAAGCAGACTGAAGCTGGAGAACCCGAACAGCCGGGCCGACAGACCCATCACCCACAGCGAAGCCGGCGGCTTGTCCACGGTGATGAAGTTCTCGGAGTCGAGCGAGCCGAAGAACCACGCCGTCCAGTCCTTGCTACCGGCCTGCACCGCAGCGGCGTAGAAGGTGTTCGCGTAGCCACTTGCCGTCAGGTTCCACAGATACAGCGTGGCCGTGGCCGCGAGCAGAGCCAGAAGCCCGAGTAGGTGACGGCGTCGATACCACCATCGGTCATGCCCGGAAGGCTGGCGGGCATGCGACGGTGGCATCGCAGCCGGTCGGTCGAGTTGGGCGGTCATCGCAGTCCTGTTCGTCGAAGTGTCTCGACTACGAGAATGTGCGATGGATCGTCGGGCAGCCTGGGAGCAGCCTGGGAGCAGCCTGGAAGGTTGCTGTGAACCCTGCCCGCTACTTCTCCCCCAGCTGCTCGGCTGCGCTGGCCTCCTCGTCCCGCTGCTGCTGAGCTGCCGCCAGGCCTGACTGCGTGCGCAGCGGGATTTCCTTCAGGAAGAGCACCAGCACGAACCCGAGGACCATCAGAATCGACACGGCCAAGAACACGTAGTCCATGGCATCGGAGAAGCCGACGCGGAACGGTTCGGCGAGTGCAGGTTCGAGCTTCTGAATGAACGAGCTGTCCTCCAAAGCACTCCCTGCGACCGAGGCATCACCGGAGGCGATGGCCTGAGCAAAACCGGACTCCAGCGGATCGGAGCTGTCTGCCGCACTCTGCACCGCCTGCTGGAACGCGGGCGTCGAACTCGCGGCGACCAATGCATCGCTCGTCTTCGGGGTGAGCTGCGTGAACAGCATCGACAGGAACACCGCGACTCCCACCGTCGCACCGATCTGCCGGAAGAACGTTGCGGCAGAGGTCGATACGCCCATGTCCTTGGGCGGCATCGCATTCTGGATCGCCAGCGTCAGTGGCTGCATCATCGAACCGAGACCGAGACCGAATATCCCCATCACGACCATCGTCTGCCACAGCGGAGTGTCGGCGTGAACGTAGTGGAAGATGAACATCGCGATCGCCATCAGCGCAGTGCCGACGATCGGAAATATCTTGTAGCGTCCCGTCTTCGAGATCATTCGACCCGACACGATCGACGCGACCATCAGAGCTCCGACGAGCGGCAGGGTCTGGTATCCGGCCAGCGTCGGCGAGGATCCCTTGACCACCTGCAGGTACTGCGGCAGCAGTGAGATGCCACCGAACATCGCCGCGCCGGCAATGACGCTGACCGCAATACACAACGAGAACAACGGGTTTCGGAAGAACCGCATGGGAATCAAGGCGTCGTCGCCCATCTTGATCTCGGCCAGCACGAACGCGATGACGCCCACGATGCCGATACCGAAGCACAGCAAGGCCCGCGGCGAGCTCCAGCCCCACACGCGGCCCTGCTCGGCGATGATGAGCAGCGGCACGAGTCCCACGCTGAGCAACACTGCGCCCCACCAGTCGACACGCGCTTCACGGCGGTACACCGGCAGGTTCAGCACCCGCCACACGACAACGAGCGCGATGATGCCGAGCGGCACGTTGATGTAGAAAACCCAACGCCAGCCGGTGATTCCGAGAATCGACGACTGTCCGGCCAGCAGACCGCCGATGACCGGTCCGAGCACGCTCGACGTACCGAAGACGGCCAGGAAGTAGCCCTGATACTTGGCGCGTTCACGGGGCGGCACGATATCGCCGATGATCGCCAACGCCATCGACATCAGTCCACCGGCACCCAGCCCCTGGACCGCACGGAAGGCAGCCAGCTCGTACATCGACGTCGCGATTCCGCACAGCATGGATCCGACGACGAAGATCGAGATGGCCGTCATGAAGAACGGTTTGCGGCCGTACAGGTCCGAGAGCTTGCCGTAGAGCGGGGTGGAGACCGTCGAGGTGATGAGGTACGCGGTGGTCACCCAGGCGAGGACCGAGAACCCGTTCAGATCGTCGGCGATGGTGCGGACGGACGTCGACACGATGGTCTGATCGAGCGCCGCGAGGAACATGCCCATCATCAGGCCGGACAGAATGGTCATGATCTCGCGGTGCGAATACTCGCCACTCACCGGAGTCACTTCTCGCTCGGCTACCATCTCTTTAGTGCACCTTTACGTAACGTTTGCTTGTGTCCTACAACCATATTCGGACCACCAGCATGCGCGTCGAAGCCGTCCGGTGCAACGGGATAACGGGACGTGCATCATTTACGCCGAATCCGGTCCCGCACCTCACGCATGGTGTGCGGGTGGATGCCCTCCGCCGCGAGCGCCCTCCGAGTCGTCCGCCGGGACGACAGGACACCGATCATCGCGACGATCCACACCGGGAACTGCGCGAGCATCGCCACCCGGAAGCTCTCGAAGGTGTAGCCGCCCATCGCATCGAGAATCCAACCGATCGCCGCGATCACCAACAGCGACGCCGAGAAGCCGCCGATGTTCACCATCCCCTGCGCCGTCCCCAGATTGGCGCTCGGATTGAACGTGCGGGCGTAGTCGAAGCCGATCACCGAACCGGGGCCACCCACGGAGATCACCACCACGAGCAGCACCAGCAACCAGAGCGGGGCGGGGCCGGGCAGAGCCAACACGATCGCCCACATCGTCGCGTTGCTGATCATGATCGCCAGTACCAGCCACGACCGTCGCATCGGGTAGCGCCCGGTGAGAAGACCCACCACGATGCCCGACGCCACCGCGGCCAGCACTGCCACCGTCAGCAACGCTCCTGCCGTCGACGCCGACAGGCCCTGCGCCGACGTCAGATACGGCACCCCCCACAGCAACGCGAACACGGTGATGGAGAACTGGGTGCCCATGTGCGAGAAGAAGCCGAGCCGGGTGCCGGGGCGGTGCCAGACCTGCGCGATGGAGGCCAGGGTCTGTCGCATCGATGTGGGCTCGGGCTCCGGCGCACTGTTGCCGTCGGGGCGATCTCGAACCAGAGCGAGGACCAGGACGAGCGCGAGCAGACCCAACGCCGCCGCACTACCGAACGCGAATGTCCAACCCGGCCCGTTCAACAGGATCAAGAAAGGAACTGCCGAGAGCACCTGACCGAGCTGACCCAGCAGACCGGTCAGCTGCGAGACGATCGGCACTCGCCGCGGCGTGAACCAGTGCGGCACCAAGCGCAGCACCGAGATGAAGGTGAGCGCGTCACCCACGCCGACGAACGCACGTGCAGTCACCGCGACCGGCAGCGAATCGGTGAGCGCCAACGTGATCTGCGCCGACGCCATGACCAGCGCACCCGCAGCGATCATCCAGCGCGAGCCGATCCGGTCCAGCAGTACCCCGGCCGGGATCTGCATCCCCGCGTAGACGACCACCTGCAGAACCACGAACGAGGACAGCAGCGACGGTGACACCGAGAACCGATCCGCAGCGCTGAGTCCGGCGACCCCGAACGACGTCCGATGCAGCACCCCGATGACGTAGGCGAACACACCGACGCCCCACACCACCCATACCGACTTTCCTGTACTCACCCGACCAGTCTCTCAAGACTGTTGTGAAATGATCGGGCGCCGTAGCCGACGGGCCCGGTATCGGAAGCAGGAAGTGAGTGACGTGATGGCCAAGCAGGTGCTGGTGCTCAACGGTCCGAATCTGAACATGCTCGGCACCCGGCAGCCGGAGGTGTACGGCCACACCACGCTCGCCGACGTCGTCGCCCTGTGTGAGGAGACCGCCGCCGCCCACGGCCTCACCGTCGAGGCCCAGCAGTCCAACCACGAGGGCCAGATCATCGACTGGATCCACCAGGCCCGCGGGGTGGCGTCGGGCATCGTCATCAACCCCGGCGGATTGACCCATACCTCCGTTGCGCTCCGCGACGCGCTCGTCATCCCCGAGGTGCCGATCATCGAGGTTCACATTTCCAACGTGCATGCCCGTGAAGAATTTCGGCACCACTCGTTCGTGTCGCCCATTGCCAGCGGCGTCATCGCCGGGCTCGGGATCGACGGATACCGATTCGCCATCGAGCGACTCGCCGTTCTTCTCGGCTGACCCAGCTCACATCTGGCCCAGCTCACATCTGGCCCAGCTCTCATCCAGCGCTCAGGATCGACTGCCTACACTGGCCGCGTGAACACGAGCAAGAACGCATCGAAAGACAACCGGGCTTCGAAAGACATCAGGGCCATGCAGAACGGCGACAAGAATCGCCGCATTGTGATCCAGATCGTCGTCGCGGTGGTTCTGATCGCACTCGTCGCAGCAATTGCTCTGTTCATCGTCAACAAGAATTCGACGTCGGGCGAGGCATCGCCCACCGGGAGTTCGACCACCGGGACGCAGCTCACACCCACTTCTCTGACCGACAACGGTGCCATTCGCTTCGGCAATCCCGACGCCACCACCGTCGTGAGCGTCGTCGAGGACTTCCAGTGCCCGGCGTGCAAGAACTTCGAGTCCGTCAGCGGATCGACTTTGCGGCAGCTGGCCGATGCAGGCAACATCGCCGTCGACTACCGGCCGATCTCGATCCTCGACCGCTTCTCGAGCGGCACGATGTACTCGACCCGTGCGGCGAGCGCCTCGATCTGCGTAGCCGAGAACGATCGAGACAACTGGATGAACTGGCACAACACGATGTTCGAGCAGCAGCCGCCCGAGAACGGCACCGGGCTGACCGACGACAATCTCGTCGAGATCGCCGCCGCAGCAGGTGCCGACTCCCCCGCCACCGCGTCGTGCATCACCGACGGCAGCTACACAGATTGGGTCACCAGCCAGACGCAATCCGTCATCGGCGAAGGCATCAACGGAACGCCGAACGTGCGCGTCAACGGCACCGAGCTCTCCAACCCGACGCCTGAGAACATCCTTTCCGCGGCTGCCGCGGCCGGCAACTGACTGTGAAGGCCCGCGCAGGCGCTGTCGTCTTCACTGTCTTCAGTGCGCTCGGCTTGATCGCGGCCCTGACGCTGACGATCGAGCGAATCAAATTGCTCGAGGATGCGTCGTACGTACCGTCGTGCAGCCTGAATCCGGTGCTCTCGTGCGGTTCGGTGATGGTGACGAAGCAGGCCGCACTGTTCGGCTTTCCGAACCCCATCCTGGGAATCGTTGCATTCTCCGTTGCACTCGTCGCCGGGGTTCTGCTGCTCGGCCGCGTCGATCTGCCGCACTGGTTCTGGCTCGGGCTGAGCGCCGGCCTGCTGCTCGGCGAGGTGTTCGTGCACTGGCTGATCTTCGAGAGCCTGTACCGGATCAACGCGCTGTGCCCTTACTGCATGGTGGTGTGGGCTGTGACGATGCCGCTCTTCGTGCTCTCGCTCAGCCGACTGATCACTCGCGAGAGCCCCGGCACCGTCGGCCGGCTCTTCCTCGAATGGCGGTGGACCCTGCTGGCGGTGTGGTACGCAATCGTCATCGCGCTCATCGGAATCCGTTTCTCGGACTACTGGTCTTCTCTGATCTGACCAACCTGCTTCTCTGCCCTGACAGTTTTGCAAAACTCATGAGTCGATCGGCTTCACCGTGCATGATGGGCAGAGCACCCGAGTGAGCCTGATCACACCTGCTGGCTCGGGGAAGATCGTTCGAGTAGCAGGAGTCGATACATGGCAGGCGATCCCATCGCAGTCATCGTTGCCGTCATCGTGTCCGCCGCGGGTGCCGTCGCCGGGACGGACGCGCCTTTGCCGGTGCCGCTGAAGGACCAAGCCGCCGACATCGCGGCCACCGCCGAAGACCAGGCAACGACGATGGCCGATCAGTGGTCCGAGCTGCTGGGCACCATGCCCGAACCCGCCGCCGAGGTCGCCGACCGCACCCTGACCGATGCCGCCGATGGACTGCACACGGCCGTCGAGCCGATGCTCCCGGACCTTCCGACAGTCTCCGAGATCGAGACGCCCCAGAACACAGCGGTACCGCCCGCGCCGGAAGCTGCGGTAGCCGCCCTGCCTACAGTTCCAGCGGCGGCGCTACCCAGCGTCCCGCTTCCGTTCAGTGTGTTCTCTTCGAGTGGCGCATCCACCGCTGCTGCGCTCGGAGCCGGTGCACTCCAATTTGCCGGCCGGACGTACTCCGCCGCCGATCTCGCGACCCAGACGGCGTTCATGGCGTCTGCCGAGGCCATTCGGCGCGCATTGTTCCCCGGTCAACCGGTGACGTTCACCGGCATCAACTTGAGTCCGGTGGGAGCCATCACCGCGTTCGTGCCGTGGTTGCAGAAGGCGGGCAACATCTGCGGCGGCGTCAAAGCCACCACGATCGCCGCGCTCTACGCCGCCGAGAACGGCTTTCGCTACGGCCCGACTGCGCCCGTGTCCAGCACCGGAGCGCAAGGGCCGGGGCAGTTCATGCCGGGCACCTGGGCGACCTACGGCAAGGACTACGACGGCAACGGCGTCGCCGACGTCAACAGCATCGGCGACGCGGTGATGGCCTCGGGCACGCTGCTGTGCGACATCTACAGGCAGGTCGACGGGTGGAAGCGGGAGGGCAAGGTCTCCGGTGACACCTTGGACCTGACCCTGGCCGGTTACAACGCCGGTGCGGGAGCTGTGCTGCGCTCCGGCGGCATGCCCTCGGGCACAGTCGATTACGAGACGCAGACCAAGCCGTACGTGTCTCGTATTCGGGCAACCGAGTCCCAGTTCACCGCGATTCTGACCCCGTTCGCCGGGCTCGACCTGACCGGAATGGGCGGCCGGGCCGTGCAATTGGCGATGGACTACCTGGGACTGCCGTACGTCTGGGGCGGCGGAAACATCAACGGCCCGTCCGGCGGCGGATTCGACTGCTCCGGCCTGACGTCCTACGCACTGTTCAAGGCCTCGGGCGGAAAGGTGACGCTACCTCGCACCTCGGAGACCCAGTGGAACGTCGGTACCGAGGTGCCGATGGAACTCGCCCAGCCCGGCGATCTACTGTTCGGAAACTTCGGACCCGCAGGGCCCGGCCACGTGTCGATCTACATGGGCAACGGTCAGATGGTGCATGCGCCCACCACCGGCGACGTCGTTCGAGTAGCACCGGTGTTCGGCGGAATGCGAGCCCGCCACATCGTCTGACCGTGTCACCCGGCGTGTCCGCGTACAGTGCGAACGTGACCAATGCACGCGTGGAACCGGCCGGCTTCGACGACGAACTGGCACCCGAGCCGCCGCCCGGCGAGGGCTTCGAGACCGACTGGCCGGTGCGGACGGGCGACATCGATCCGAGCAATCGGCTCCGATTCGACGGAGTCGCTCGTTATCTGCAGGACATCGGCACCGACAACCTCGACGCCACGCCGCTGGGCAAGACCGATCCGATGTGGATCGTGCGGCGCACCGTGATCGACGTCTTCGAGCCCATCCACTTCCCGGATCACGTGCACATGCGACGGTGGTGTTCGTCGATGTCGACCCGGTGGTCCAACATGCGGGTGGCGCTGTCGACGCCGAAGGGTGGACGCATCGAGACCGAGGGCTTCTGGATCAACATCAGCAAGGACACTGGAATGCCAACTCGCATCAGCGACGGAGCATTGGAAATGTTGGCCAGAACCACCGACCAGCACCGGTTGCGATGGAAAGCATGGCTGACCGAGCCGGCGCCGGCGGAATCACCCACCGACGTTCAATTCCCCTTGCGCGCAACCGATATCGACCCCTTCAACCATCTCAACAACGCGGCCTACTGGCATGCGATCGAGGAGTTGTTGGTCGACCTACCCGCGCTGGCGGCGTCGCCGCACCGCGCCGTGATCGAGTACTCGAGCCCAGTACTGGCAGGCGAACGCGTGACTCTGCGGCATCGCTATGAGGACGGCGTACTCACCGTGTGGTTCGTGGTCACGGGCTCCACCGGCGAGCCGGGCGCAGTGCGCACCGTCGCCAAGGTGGCCCCCAAGGCCTGACGGTCGAGCTTGCCGCGCGGGGTGCGCGGCAGCGCGTCCACTACGGCCAGGATCACCGGGACGCTCGGGCCAGGCAACACGGACCTCAGGTGCCGGCGAATCTGCGCGACAGATATCGAATTCTGCTGTGCTACAACGATGCCGGCTGCCGGCTCTTGACCGGTGCGATCGTTGGCCACACCGACGACTCCAGCCTCGAGCACCCCCGGTACGCGAGCAGAGCCGCCTCGATCGGAGCCAACTCGACGGTGAGACCGGCTCGGACGATCGTGTCGCTGCTGCGGCCGAGAATAGTCAACCGCCCGTCGTCGAGGTCCCCACGATCCCCCACTGTCATCCAACCGTCGACCGGGCCTCCGGTCAGAGATTCCCGCTGATCAGCGCGGGTCAGATAACCGTCGAACAGCATGTCACTGCTCACGTAGAGCAGGTCGTCTGTGATCCGAACCTCGACCCCGCCGAACAACTGCCCGGTTACCTCGTAGCCGTCGGGGTCCAGTCGGTCGTAGGAGACGAAGCTGAGCTCGGACGCGCCGTAGAAATGCGTCATCGTCGCATGCGGAAGCGCTTGTGCCAGAGCGGCTCTGCCCTTTTCCGGCCAGCGCGCCGCGGACGAGAGCACCTCACGGACACTGGCGGATCCAGCTCCCGAGCGCACGATGTCCCAGGCGATGGTGGGCACCGAATACAGATGTGTTGCAGCCGTTTCCGCATTCGAGCCGGCGAGTGCGATCGCGGGTGCACGTAGGTCGACCGTCGCGCCGCGAGTGAGCGCGTGCAGTGCCCCGTAGAGAAAGTGCGTGTGATCCAAGGTGCCGGGTGCTGACACCCGATCGCCCGGTCCGAGATCGAACAGCGCATCGGAGCGGTCCAGTGTTGCTGCCCACGATGCCTGATTCCGCACGAACAACTTCGGTGGGCCGGTGGTTCCCGATGTGATGCCCACGAGAAGTTCGGAATTCGGCGAAGGAGTACCGACGGTGCCGGGGATACCTGTTGCGAGGTCCCCAGTTTCGAAGTCCACGGGTGCCAAGACGTTCTCTGCACGTTCGCTTGCCGAAACCCAGGTGCGCAGTCGTGCGTGCTGACGCGCGTGCGCGACGACCACCGACGGCTCGCACACCGCCATGGCGTCGGCGAATTCACGAGGCAGCAGATGTCGATGCAGCAGAACGACACTCACTCCGGCATGCATCGCCGCCAAAACGACAACCAGTGACCCGATATCCGACGTCGGAAGCACTGCGATGCGCCGCATTCCCACCAACGATGCCGCGGTGCGCTCCACCCGATCCCAGAGTTGGCGATAGCTGATGTCACCGGTCGCGTCGACGATGGCTGCGTCGACAATGGCTGGATCGCGCCGCTTGGAATGCCGAGCCACGCGTGCGGCGAGCAACTCACTCGTCATCGGCTGTGTTGCCGTCGTCTGTTTCATCATCCACACCGTCGTCATCTACACCGCGCGCGACGAGGGCATCGCCCATCGCGTCCGCGGTGCGCAGCGCGCGCACCAGGACCGGGGTGGCCAAGGCTGTCATCGACCACTGCAGACCGCGGGCCTTGCGGGCCTGGGACACCTCTTGAACGATGGATGCCAGCAGTGGGATGCACCGGATCGCCAGCGCCAGCAGCAGTCCGATGCGGTCCGGGTCGACTCCGAAGCGACGGACCGGACCGAGCGAGCGGGTGACGGTGTCCAGCATGGCGGTCACCCGAGTGGTCAGCGTGACCAGAGCCGCCAGGGCAACGGAGATCACCAATACCCCGACCACCACCACGGCGCGCTGCCAGGTGGTGATCAGCACCTGGAACACGCCGATGATCAGCAGCATCCACAGCACCGGACGCAGTTGCGCCAGTGCGACTTTCACCGGGATACGCGCGACCGCGAACAGCACGACGACGATCAGCGCCACCACACCAACCTCGAGCGGGGTGCGCGCGAAGATCACCGTTGCCAGGATGGCGAAAATCAGTGCCAGCAGCTTCCACCCCGGGCTCATCCGGTGCAGCAACGAGGTGCCAGGGCGGTAGAGACCGATCATCCGATCAGCTCCCGATAGGCCGGGACTGCGGCGGCGGGGGCACCGTCGAATGCGACTCGGCCGTCGTCGATGACGATGACGCGCTCGAAGCTCTCCAACAGAGCCAGCTGATGGGTCACGACGATGACCTGTTGATCCATCGAATCCAGAGCCTGCGCGACGACGCGGCCGTTGCGCAGATCGAGCAACGTGGTCGGCTCGTCGGCAACGACTACCTCGGGCCGTCTGATGAGTACGGCCCCGATAGCGAGCAGTTGCTTCTGCCCACCGGACAGCAGGTGCGCCGGATGGTCACGATGCTGATCGAGGCGGAAGCGGACGAGCATCTCGTCGACGCGGTCCGCCACCTCGCCCTTGCTCAGACCGGACCTGCGCAACGAGAAGGCGAGATCCTCCGCGACAGTGGGCATGACGATCTGCGAGTCGGGATCGGTGAATACGAACCCGACCTTCTTGCGGACCTGCGCCCCCTTCTTGGCGGCATCGACACCGTCGACCGTGACGCGGCCCGAGTCGGGCTTGATCAATCCATTGATCATCCGCGCGAGAGTCGACTTGCCGGACCCGTTGGATCCGATGATTCCGATGCGGCGCTCGTCGAATTCGAGGTCGATGCCGCGAAGCACTTGCCGCTCCCCGAACGAGTGGGAAATGTTCTCGAACCTGACCGTGCTCATATAACCCTGCTCATGTCACCCTGCTCATGTAGCTCGCTCCACCAACATCGCTATCCCCTGCCCGCCGCCGATGGCGCAGGCCGCCAACCCCAGTGCTGGTCCGCTCGGTTGCAACATCCGCGCCGCCAACCGCACCAGCAGAATCGCACCCGACGCGCCCCACGGGTGACCCATCGCGATGGCTCCGCCCTCGGGGCAGATGCGCTCTTCATCGAGGCCGAGTACATCCGAGACCGCGAGCACCACCGAGGCGAACGCTTCGGTGATCTCGATGGTGTCGATGTCGCTCAGCGTCACCCCGGTGCGGGCGAGCAGCTTCTCGATCGCCCGCACCGGGCCGAGACCGGGGAGCGCCGGATCGGACCCAGCAACCGCACTACCGAGGATACGCAACGCCGGCATTCCGGCAGCCAGCTCGGCCGTGGTGACCGCCAGAACTGCTGCGCCGTCGGAGATTCCGCACGAGTTACCCGCGGTGACGGTGCCGTTGGAGCTGAACGTGGGACGTAGCCTGCCCAGTCGCTCGGCGGTCATGTTCGGGCGGACGCGTTCGTCTGCACGCATCTGTCCGATCGGGACGATCTCGGCAGAGAAATCGCGGGCGTTCGCCAACGCGAACGACCGTGCGGCGTACTCGTCCTGTCGCTGCCTGCTGATTCCTCGGATCCGCGCGAGGTCGTCGGCCGCGACTCCCATGTCCGGATCGTCGAAACCTCTGGGAGCGAACGGCGCTCGGGTGTATCGAACAGGTGCTGCACCGTCGACCGGGGGCCAGAAACGCCACGGGCTGGTACTGGCAGATTCGACGCCACCGGCCAGAATCAGCGTTTCCTCACCGCTGCCGATGCGCGACGCGGCCTGCATGACGGCGTCGAGCCCTGATCCGCACTGCCGATCGACGGTCACTCCGGGAACGCCGACGCCGAGGCCGGCAGCGAGCGCCGAGACTCGCGCGACGTCGCCGCCGGGCCCTAGACAGTTGCCGAGAATAATGTCATCGACCGGGATCTCAAGCGACATCAATTCTGCTGCAACCGCTTTCAGGACCGGCGCGGCCAGATTCGGGGCGGTGACATCAGCGAAACCGTGACCGGCGATACCGATGGCCGTCCGTTTGGCCGCAACGATGACGGGTGCGGTCTTTGCCGGAGATGTCATACCAGTTCTCCCCGGGCGATCTTGCCGCTGGCGGTGCGGGGCAACTGCTGCACCACCGTCCACCTCCTGGGCAGCGCCTCCTTGGCCATGGCCGCTCGGGCGTCGGCGCGGATCCGGTCGAGCTCACGTGATCCGTCGAGTTCGATTACAGCAGAAACTGTTTCACCCAGAACCGGATGGGGTGTCCCGATTGCGGCCGCCGCTCGGACGCCGTCGAGTGTGGCCAGAATGCGCTCGACATCCTCGGCGATGACAGTGGTGCCGCCGACGTTGATCGCCGCGTCGCCTCGGCCGTGGACGAGCAGTTCGGAGCCGTTCAGTTCGGCCAGATCACCGACACCAGACCAGCCGGTGGCACTCAGCGCAGCGTACGGCGAGCGCACGAACAGGTACCCGTCCTCGATGCGCGCCTCGACATCGCGGAGCGGACGCAGAGACGTCTGTTCGTCCACTACCTGCGCCGCCACCAACGACAGTTCCGCCGAGCCGTAGTACTCGACGAGCCGGATTCCGAGTGCGGAGATCGCCTGCGCCGCAGCGGGATCGAGTCCGGCCCCTGCTGCCACCGCAACCCGTGCGCCGGGCATTCGGTGAATCACGTCACGAAGCACGGCCGGCACCGCGTGCACAGCCGTGGCCTCGGCCGGGTCATCGGTGACGCAGGCACCCAGCCACAACGCATGCACTGCGGCGAACAGGTGCATCGTGGCGTGCAGTGGTCCGGTGATCAGCACCGAATCGGTAGCGCGAATATCGGTGATCTCGGTGAATTCGGGGAAGCTGTCGACCCAGGACGCCGCGGTGCGTGCGAGTGGCTTGGGGCGGCCGGTGGACCCGGAGGTCGCGACCAGCAGGAAGGCCTCGGGACTCGGGTCCCCGACACGCTCGGGTCTTGTAGCCGGATCCTCGACTCGCACCGCGCTCCCCTGCCGCGCCGCCGCGAAAACGCAGATCAACGCCTCGGGTAAATCCAGCGCCGATGCGTCGTGTACCGGGAGGTGAGGCCATTGCTCGACGGCCGCGTCGAGGTCGGCATAGGTGAGCGTACGGCCCGACCAGACGACGGCCTTGTCGTTGGCGGTGCTGTGGTCGCTGCCTCGACCTCCCAGCTCGAGAGTCACGCCTTGATCAGACCCGGGTATGCACGGTGCACGCTCTTGGCGACGATGGTGGCGACGACGACCTTGGCGATGTCACCGGGCAAATACAGCCCGTTGGAGGTGATCGCGGCCCAGAATCCGACGTCGGTGCGCAGGATCAGACCGATGATTCCGAAGACGTACACCACCAGGATGCCGCCGACCGCGTTGATCAGCAGACCGAGCGCGATCGAGTACTTGGGCAGAATGCGGGCGGTGAACCAGCCGACGAGGAACGCCGCCGGTATCCACCCGATCAGATAGCCGACGGTGGGCCCGGCCATCGCAGACAGGCCCGTACGGCCACCCGCCAGCAGCGGCAGGCCCATCATCGTCAGCGCGAGGAACACCAGGACTGCGGCGGTTCCCTTACGGGCACCGAGGATCGCACCGGACAGAATGATGCCGAGCGTCTGCAGCGTGATGGGTACGCCGGAGAATCCGACCGTGATCGAGCCCGGCAGGCCGAGGGCAGCGATGAGCGCTGCGAACACTGCGATCTGCGCCATATCGCGGGCAGAGACGTTCATTCGGCTGACCTTACGGCTCGGCGGGCGGGTACTGCGGTCGACATCTGACACGGGTGACTCCTCGAGGAGTGGGGAGGCGGGCTTCCCCAGAAACTTGAACGGCGTTCAAGGTAGCAGGCGCACGGCCCCGACCACACCGGGGCGGGTACTTGTTCAGAAGGGCGGAGGGTCGTATCGGGTGCGGTCGTATCGAACTCGCGCATGCACTACGCGGCAGTGTTCGAGGTAGGCCCGCCGCATCTCCGCCAGCTTCTTTCGATCGATATCCGTTGCCGCAGAGCGGCAGTCGTCGAGAGTCGGCGGTCTACACCCGCGGTATTCGAGCTCCCATCGGGTGGGTTCGAGCAGACTCGTTCCCGACCGGGCCGAGGCCCTTCGCCGTCGGCGCGATGCGCGGGGAGGCGCGAGGGAGAATTCCGGCAACGTGACTCTGCGCAGACCGAGCGAGTTCGACCACAGAATCGCGCCGCCTGCGAGCATCACCGCCGACCACGCCTTCGAGGTCTTCGCCTGATGATGGAACACGCACACGGGCTGAAGATTGGTCACGATGGTCCAGCCGCCCCGCTCGGGATCGTCCTGATCGAACGGAACCACATGATCGATCTGACACCGGGCCGACGGCACGTCGCAATTCGGGAATGCACACGTGCGATACGCAGCCCGAACGAACGCGGCGACGCGGGCACCGGGCCGATACGTCACCGCCGACTGCGACGGAGCGGACTCGCCGCCATGACCGTCGGGAAAGATGCCGCGAGCACGATCGGGCTGTTCGGCAATCCATGCAAGCCACCGTGCGACGAGCCCATCGCGGACAGACTCCTCCCCCGGTACCGGATTCACGGCTGGGCAACAGTGGGCACTCGCGACACCCACGGACGGAAGCTCGGCGGCGCCGCGCACACGACCCATGCCGACCACCCGACGCAACAACGACGACGAGGCCGTCGAGAACGGCCCGAACGAACTCGGCAGCAAACCCATTCCTTCGCCGCTGCGGGACCCGGCACGGCCGGGGTCACCGTTCGACTGCCCGCAGCCGGAGTACGAACGACCGTCGGGGCGTTCCGGGGCCGGGCCGTCGGTGTCGGTGTCGGTGTCGCTCGAGCGGCCGCCGCCGTTGCGAGGACCGCCAGCGTCTGAACCACCGCCATCGGGGCCACCGTCGTCTGGGCCACCGTCGTCCGGGCCACCGCCAGCTGGGCCACCGTCGTCCGGGCCACCGCCAGCTGGGCCACCGTCGTCCGGGCCGCCGTCCAGCCCATCACCGCCAGAGCCGTCATCGTTCGATCCGTCATCGTTCGATCCGTCGTCGTTCGATCCGTCGTCGCCCGTGCCTGTTCGTTCGGGCTTCAGCATCTCGACCAGCTCGGTCAGCATTGCCTGCCACTTCGCGTCGGTGGCGACGACGCGCGCCACCTCGGGGTCGATGGGAGTCCCGTCTGCCAGAGTCGCGGGCTCCGAGGACAGCCCGAGCAACGTTTCCACCGCCACCACGATCTGCAGCAGATGTCCACGCCGAGGAGCGAGATCATCGGCAGCACCGGCCACCGGGCAATCGTCCTCGCGATCGCACTGACAGACCAGCGAATGCTCGCCGTGCAGCAACGCCATCAACCCTGCGGCCCGCAGCATTCCCGTCGATCGTGGGTCGCCCTTGCAGACCGTCCCGACGATCTCGACGATGAGCGCATCTGCTTCTGCGGCTTCCAGATCGGTGATCTTTGCGATGAGCGACGCGATACCTCCGGGACCGGTGCGGTCGATTCGTACTCCGACCTCCTCGGACTTCGCAGTCTCGCGGGCCGCAGCAGCACCGTCCGGATCGACTTTCATCCACAGCCGCCAGATCCGATTCCTCAACGCCTGCGGGCGCATTCGGCCGCCCGCGGCGCAGACCTCGTACTCGATCGATGCGATCGTCTCGTCACTGGCACGATGCAGCACCGAGGTGATGGTCACCACCGTCGACCAGTCGAAACTGCCGGTCACAAAACGTAACGCAGTCAACGGCATTCGATGCAAGCGCTCCGCGACATCGTGCACCACGACCGCGTCACGACGGGTGCCGGTCATCGTCACGGCAAGGTCGCACAGTGCGCCGCGGACGGTCTCGCCCGGATCGCCACCGGCGGCCTCGGCGGCCTCGAGCCGCATCTCGAGCACGTCGCAGTACGCGAGCACCGTCGCCGCCCGAGCAAGGTTCTCGCTGACACGGTTGAGCGCGATGACGTCGAGAAACCCCGCGATGCAGTCATCGACCGGTGGCGTTTTCGCCACTCCCCACCCTCCGATATCGAACACATGTTCCCCTGAGTGCTTGATGTTCGTCGACGTTTGGCGCAGCGGATTTACGTCGTTGACGTTGTAGTCGACGTAGCAATTGCACGATGCCTCAATTGTCCATGGGCAAGCGCGAGTTGATGGCGTAGCTGGGCATTCTGCTCGGTAAGTTCCACGATGCGGCGGTGTGCGAGATCCACTCGGTTCTTCCACGAGTTATCTGAAGCAGCCGACGATGGCCGAGGGCGCAATTCGGCGCTGGAATTGAGTCCCGCGATCTGAGCTATCAGGTCAGGTTGCGTGTAGACCCATGACCGCGTGACCCCGGCTGATCGAGCGAGTGCCGCGACGGTGATCGGTCGCGGGCTTGCCTGCGCAGCAGCGATCGCATGTTCGGCCCGTTCGCGAGTTCGTCGACTTCGTTGCGCTGCTGCATCGCGGAGGTGTGATGAGTTGTCAGCGCGCATCTTGGTCTCCGGTTGGAGTTATGTCGGTTGTTTCGAGTGCTGTGATGATTGTCGAAAGATTCTCTGCGACTTTGGTATTCATCTCGACGATTCGCAGCTGTCCGTACTTCTCGGCACGTTCGATGATGCCGCGTGTGTGATCGAGTTGCTCCCGGTGCTGAGGTAGAAACTCCGCAGTGGTGACGAACACGGCGCATGTCAGGCAGGCATTCGAGTGTGGGCAGCTCTTCTGAAGTGGCAATCCGCAGTAACCGTTGGGTAGGGCCGCGGTGACCTTCCCGAGGTGGTGTTTGGTCCACGCTGCGTCAGCGAGGGCGCTGGAGTCGCTGATTGCAGCGGCGCGGCCATGTATGTCGACCTTACGAGCGCGTTCCCAGTGCCGGCGCACGGTGTCGTCGTGCAACCGGGCGTAGTGGGCGGTCATCTCGGTGGAACTGTGGTCGAGGATCTTGCGCACGACTTCCTGGGGAACATCGTTGTTGATCAGCCGTGTACCCAGCGTGTGGCGGAACTGGTGGGCTGTGACGTGGACGGGGTGTCCATGTTCGTTACGGATATCGCACGCGTTCGTCCAGTCGTTCAATATTTTGAACGTCTGCGAAGAATTGATCGGGTGCGCGCCGGTGTAGTTGTGCAGTTCCCGAGGAAACAGAATCCCGCTCACACCGTGTTCTCGGTGCACCGCATCGATACGCGTAGTGAGGTCGTGTTCGAGCTGTTCGGTGATCGGAACCAGCGCTTCACGCTTCATCTTGCGGTTGTAGTACCGCAGATATGGCGCGTTCTGGTGGTCACGCACAATGCAGTCCTGCCCAAGATGCAGTGCGTCGGTGATGCGCAGTCCCGTCTCCATCAGAAGCGGAATCAGTAGTCGCCAGCGAGGATCGGTCAGCTTGTCGAGGTTGCTGGGCAGTTCGAGCTGGACCATGACGAATTCGGCGATTCCACGAGGGGCCAACGGTGTCCGCTTCGGGAAATCTTCGTCATAGAGCGCAGTTTCGGGTGGAACACCGGAGATCCAGGAGTGTTGTCTTGAACCGCACCGGGTTGTCCGGAGGCTTCACTTCTTAGGAGAATGAAGCTATGGCACGACCGGCAAGCAACTACCCCACCGAACTGCGTGAACGCGCTGTCGGCATGTTCACCGAGATCCGCAAGGATTACACCTCGGACTGGGCAACCGCGACATCGATCGCTGACAAGCTCGACATCAAGTCCACGCAGACCGTCCTGAACTGGGTCCGCAAAGCCCAGGTCGATGCCGGCACCCGACCCGGCATCACCACCGACGAAGCAGCGGACATCCGAAAACTACGAGCAGAGAACCGAGAACTCAAGCGCGCCAACGAGATACTGAAAGCGGCATCGGTTTTCTTCGCGGCGGAGCTCGACCGCCCACACAAGTGATCTGCGCGTTCATCGACGCGCACAAAGACGCTCACGGGGTCGCGCCGATCTGCACCGTGCTCACCGAGCTCGGAGCCTCGATCGCCCCGTCGACGTACTACGACGCCCGCAACCGACCACCCTCGGCGCGGGATGTCCGGGACGAGGAACTGATGGCCGACATCAAGAAAGTCCACGAGAAGAACTACTCGGTGTACGGAGCCAGGAAGGTATGGATCGCGCTGCGGCGCAATGGAACCGATGTTGCCCGATGTACCGTCGAGCGCCTCATGCCCGCTCTCGGACTCCGCGGCGTCCTGCGTGGACGGGACCCGCGGACCACCGTCTCCGATCCGAAAGCCGATCGAGCGAAGGACCTGGTCGGCCGCGATTTCGAACCTCTGGCACCGAACGTTCTGTGGGTTGCCGATTTCACTTATGTTCGAACGATGGCCGGGTGGGTGTACGTCGCGTTCGTCATCGACGCCTACGCCCGACGAATCCTCGGCTGGAA
>NZ_CAPS01000054.1 GCF_000333955.1 Rhodococcus sp. AW25M09 | reverse complement strand
GATTTCCGACGCGTCGTACTGCAAGGCGGTGTTCACGTCGAAGTTGGGAATTGGCCCCTGTTTGGGGCCACCGGGGCTCAACGAACACTGGCTGGCCACGCCCGCAATCAGCAAACACGCAATGACCAGCGGAATGAGCGACCAGACCATGTCGCGATTGTTGTTGAGAATCCGGGGTTTGCTGTTTGCCACACCACCAGTATCCCCTCTGTGCGGCAGTGCTCGGTCGCCGCGTGCCTCACAGTCGACCCGACCCCACCGTCGGCATCACAGAAGTGAGATAATCGCGCCTGGGTAACACCCAACCAACCAGGAGGCTACAAACCGATGACGGCCAGCACCGAGTCCACTCGCGCCATGGCGCCAGATCGCAACCTCGCACTCGAACTCGTACGTGTCACCGAGGCCGGTGCTCTCGCGTCGGGTCGCTGGGTCGGTCGCGGCGACAAGGAAGGTGGCGACGGAGCGGCAGTCGACGCGATGCGTCAGTTGGTCGCCTCGGTCTCGATGCGCGGCGTCGTCGTCATCGGTGAGGGCGAGAAGGACGAAGCGCCGATGCTCTACAACGGCGAAGAGGTCGGCAACGGCAACGGACCCGACGTCGACTTCGCCGTCGATCCCGTCGACGGAACCACCCTGATGGCCAAGGGCATGCCCAACGCCATCTCGGTGCTCGCCGTCGCCGAGCGAGGTGCGATGTTCGACCCGTCCGCCGTCTTCTACATGGAGAAGATCGCCGTCGGCCCCGATTACGCCGACGTCATCGACATCACCGCGCCCGTCGCCGAGAACATCGCTCGCATCGCCAAGATCAAGAAGGGTTCCGCATCGGACGTCACGGTGTGCATCCTCGATCGTCCGCGGCACGCCGAACTGATCCAGCAGGTGCGCGACGCCGGATCCCGCATCCGGTTGATCTCCGACGGTGACGTCGCCGGTGCCATCGCCGCCGCCCGGCCCGATTCCGGCACCGACATGCTCATCGGCGTCGGCGGCACGCCCGAGGGCATCATCGCCGCCGCCGCAATGCGCTGCATGGACGGTGCCATCCTGGGGCGTCTGGCACCCACGGACGACGAAGAGAAGCAGAAGGCGATCGACGCAGGCCACGACCTGGACCGCGTGCTCGACACCAAGGACCTCGTCTCGGGCGAGAACGTCTTCTTCACCGCCACCGGCGTCACCGACGGCGACCTGCTGCGCGGCGTCCGCTACGCCGGCGGCGGTGCGCACACCCAGTCCATCGTGATGCGCTCGAAGTCCGGCACCGTGCGCATGATCGACGCATACCACCGCCTCGCGAAGCTGCGCGAGTACTCCTCGGTGGACTTCGACGCCGACGAGGCCGGTCAGGCACCGTCCTTCTGACCACGTTCACCTCCACCGCACCCACCACTGGCAAAGTAAGGCTCATGACGCAGACAGACGAACAGCAGTTCCGGATCGAGCACGACACCATGGGAGAGGTACGCGTTCCCATCGACGCGCTCTGGCGTGCCCAGACACAGCGTGCGGTGGAGAACTTCCCCATCTCCGGGCGTCCGCTCGAGCGCACCCAGATCCGCGCGATGGGCCTGCTCAAGGCAGCGTGCGCGCAGGTCAACAAAGATCTCGGTCTGCTCGACGGCGCACTCGCCGATGCCATCATCGCGGCCGCGAACGAGATCGCCGAAGGCAAGCACGACGACCAGTTCCCGATCGATGTGTTCCAAACCGGCTCGGGCACCAGCTCGAACATGAACGCCAACGAGGTCATCGCGTCGATCGCCAAGGCGAACGGCGTCGAGGTGCACCCCAACGATCACGTGAACATGTCGCAGTCCTCGAACGACACGTTCCCGACGGCTACTCACGTCGCCGCCACCGAGGCAGCCGTCACCTCGCTGGTACCCGCTCTCAAGCACCTGCACGAAGCGCTCGCCGCCAAGGCCGTGGAGTGGAAGACAGTCGTGAAGTCCGGCCGCACCCACTTGATGGATGCCGTCCCGGTCACCCTCGGCCAGGAGTTCGGCGGTTACGCCCGTCAGATCGAGGCCGGCATCGAGCGCGTCGAGGCCACCCTGCCCCGTCTGGGCGAGCTGCCCATCGGCGGCACCGCAGTCGGCACCGGCCTCAACGCACCCGACGGCTTCGGCCCCAAAGTGGTTGCAGAACTGGTGAAGTCGACCGGAATCGATGCACTCACCGCCGCCAAGGATTCGTTCGAGGCACAGGCCGCGCGCGACGGACTGGTCGAAGCATCCGGCGCGCTGCGCACCATCGCGGTGTCGCTGACCAAGATTGCCAACGACATTCGATGGATGGGATCGGGACCGCTCACCGGACTCGGCGAGCTCGCCCTCCCCGATCTGCAGCCCGGCAGTTCCATCATGCCCGGCAAGGTCAATCCCGTTCTCCCAGAAGCAGTGACGCAGGTCGCCGCACAGGTGATCGGCAACGACGCCGCAGTTGCCTTCGGCGGCGCATCGGGCGCATTCGAGCTCAACGTGTACATCCCGATGATGGCGCGCAACGTACTCGAATCGTTCAAGCTGCTCGCCAACGTCTCGGTGTTGTTCGCAGACAAGTGCGTCACCGGTCTGCAGGCGAACGTCGAGCACCTCAAGACCCTCGCCGAGTCCTCGCCGTCCATCGTGACGCCACTGAACTCCGCGATCGGCTACGAGGAAGCTGCAGCCGTGGCCAAGCAGGCACTGAAGGAAAAGAAGACGATCCGTCAGACGGTCATCGACCGCGGATTGATCGGCGACAAGCTCAGCGAGGCAGAACTCGACAAGCGCCTCGACGTACTCGCGATGGCGAAGGTCAAGGACTAGCTTTCCCGATCGCCCGCCGGACCCCTGAACGCGTGAATGGTCCATTGCACCGCCGAGACGTGTGCAGTGGACCATTCACGCTTCGAAGTGGGGCCAACAATCAGGCGAGGTGAGCGAGTTCCTCGCGTGCCTTCTTGCCGTCGTCGCCCAGATCGGTGCGGTCGAAGATCTTCCAACCCGCGAGCAGCGGCTTGAACACCTTGTCACGTTCCTGATCGGCGTCGTAGATGCCGGCTTCGGCGAGTGCTGCGGTGCTGCTGCCCCGCTCGGGCAGGTCCACCACAGGAATCTTGAAGCCGTTGATGCGGTCGGCCACGGCGCGAGCGGCCTGGTCGGGCACCACGGCGAATGCCTCGTCGAGGATGTTTGCGTAGAAGGTCGACTGCAACGCGTCGTCGTCGGCGATCTTGCCGAGGATAGTGGCCAACACCGGGTCCTTGCCGAGCGCAATCGTGTTGCGGTTGCGTAGTGACGCTGCGGCTTCCTCGATGGCGAAATGCGCGAGGATGTCGAGCAGATGGAGGCTGGGGGCGTCGTAGCCCAGAGTCATGTGCTCCATCCGGACGCGCTCGAGGGCGACCGGATCCACGGCGCGGGTGAGCACCAGGAAGTTGCGCAGCACGATCGACTGTCGGTTCTCCTCCGACGTCCACCGCCCGGTCCACTTCCACCATGCTCCGAGGCCGGTGAGGGCGTGGGCCAGTTCGCGGTGGTACGCGGGCAAGTTGTCGGCTATCAGGACGCCGACCGTCGCGGACAGGATTTCGACGTCGCTCAGGTGCGACTGCTCGGGCGTCCAGTCCTCGCCGCCGAGGAATGCGAAGTTCTTGCCCTCGTCGAACGGCGCGAGGTCATGGGGGTGCCAATCGCTCGCTGCCTCGATATGGCGCTTCAGATTCTCTTCGACCGCGGGCTCCAAACGGACCAGCAGATCACCGTCGGACAGGTTCGTAGACATGCGGTAACCGTAGCGCCTGCATCCGAACGTCCGACGCCGCACCCCTGAGCTCTGTGAATTCTCCTAAACCCAGGTCGGCGCGGGTCTATTCTGAGGAGCATCCAGTCACCGAAGTGAGGACTCCTCGTGATGCGGTCGGGTCGAGATTTCCTGTGTCTTGCTGTTGTGTGTTCGACGATTTTGCTGGTCGGGTGCGCGAACGACAACCCATCCACCGGGGACCGTCCCCCGACATCCGAGTCGGCACCGACCGAGGATCTTTCCCCTGGCCAGGTGGCCGGCGTCGATGTTCCGGCCGGCCGCGTCGACGATGCCGTCGGCGAGCTCGACGGCATCGTGGGGGAGCTGATGGCGTCGTCGAACATTCCGGGCATGGCCGTTGCTGTGGTGCACGGTGCCGACGTCGTCTATTCCAAAGGCTTCGGCGTTCGCGAGATCGGCAAGGACGATCCGGTCGACGGCAACTCGGTGTTCCAGCTGGCCTCGATGTCCAAGCCGGTAGGTGCAACGGTGATTGCGTCCCAGGTGGGAGCGGGTGTAGTCGACTGGTCGACGCCGGTGGTGTCGCAGTTGCCGTGGTTCGAGCTCGACGAGCCCTGGGTGACCCGAAACATCACGGTCGGCGACTTCTACGCGCATCGAAGCGGGCTACCCGGGCACGCCGGCGATCGGCTCGAGGACATCGGCTACGACCGCAGGCAAGTTCTCGAACGGTTGCGAGAGCTGCCCCTGGACCCCTTCCGCTCCACGTACCACTACACCAACTTCGGTCTCACGGCCGGAGCCGAGGCCGTTGCCGCGGCGTCGGGCAAGGACTGGGACACCCTCAGCCAGGACGCGATCTATGGTCCACTCGGGATGGACTCGACGAGTTCGTCGTTCTCCGACTACATGGGTCGGTCCGATCGCGCCGTGCCTCATGTCCTGGTGGACGGCGAATACCAGCCGAAATATCAGCGAGATCCCGACGCACAGACACCGGCGGGCGGGGTCAGCTCATCGGTGAACGACCTCGCCGAGTGGCTGAAGATGCTCATCGCCGACGGAACATACGACGGGGCGAAGATCATCGATCCCGACGCCCTCCTCCCAGCCGTCAGCGCGCAGATCATCTCCAACCCCTCGGCGACACCGGACTCGCGTGCCGGCTCCTACGGGTACGGATTCAATGTCTCGACCAGTGCGGCCGGACGCACGACGGTGAGTCATTCCGGAGCATTCGCGCTCGGGGCCGGCACCAACTTCGTGTGGATTCCCTCGCTCGACGTCGCCGTAGTCGTCCTGACCAACGCCGCACCCCTCGGTATCGCAGAAACAGTCACAGCCGAGTTCGCGGACCTCGTCCAGTTCGGCGAGGTACGCGAGGACTGGCGAACGCTGTACAAGAATGCCTTCGCCGGAATGAGCGAGCCGGAGGGTGAGCTCGTGGGCGAGACTGCTCCGTCGAATGCCGCTGCGCCTCGACCACTCGAGTCGTACACCGGGGTCTATCAGAACGACTATTGGGGGCCGGCCACAGTGACCGAGTCCGACGGAAAATTGGTGTTGGCCCTGGGGCCGAAGGGAACCAGCTACGAGTTGTCCCCCTGGGACGGCGACACCTTCACATTCGTGCCCTCCGGCGAGAACGCGCCCGACGGCACCGTCTCTCGAGCGATGTTCGACGCGAATACAGTGACGCTGGAGTTCTTCGACGGAGATGGATTGGGGCGGTTCACCAGATGACCGAGACACAGCAGGCAACCGAGATCGTGGAAGACATGCTCTACGCGGTGAAGAATCGCGACACCGACCGCGCGATGGCTCTACTCCACAAGGAGATCGTGTGGCACAACGTCGGGCTCCCGAAGGTGCGCGGTGCCTCGAACGTAGGCTGGTTCATGAGGGCACTTGCCAAGCCGGCGTACGGATTCGACGTCGAAATGCACAACATCGCAGCGAACGGAGATATCGTTCTCACCGAACGCACCGACGCCTTGATCTGGCGGCGACTGCGGATCGAGTTCTGGGTGTGTGGAACCTTCGAGATGCGCGACGGCACAGTGGCCGTGTGGCGCGACCACTTCGACAACCTGGACTTTTTGAAAGGCGTTGTCCGCGGATTGTTCCGAGCCGTGGTGGGTCGGTGACCATGTGAGCGGAACTTCGTAGTGGGCTACGAAGTTCCGTTCACATGCGCGAAGCGCTTATGCTCCGGAGGGGCCGAACTCTTCGAGCATTTCGGTCACCAGTGCAGCGATCGGTGAACGCTCGCTGCGGGTGAGAGTGATGTGCGCGAAAAGTGGGTGGCCCTTGAGCTTTTCGATTACCGCGGCGACACCGTCGTGTCGACCGACCCGAAGGTTGTCACGCTGAGCGACGTCGTGGGTAAGCACGACGCGGGAGCCGCTACCGAGCCTGGACAGCACCGTCAGCAGTACATTGCGTTCGAGCGACTGCGCCTCGTCGACGATCACGAAGGAATCGTGTAGCGATCGACCACGAATGTGTGTGAGCGGCAACACTTCCAGCATCCCACGCGCGATGACCTCTTCCATCACCTCGGGGCTGGCGAGACCTTCGAGGGTGTCGAACACCGCCTGACCCCACGGACCCATCTTCTCACTCTCACTACCGGGTAGGTAGCCGAGTTCCTGTCCACCGACAGCGTAAAGCGGCCGAAAGACAACGACTTTGCGATGCGATCGACGCTCGAGCACCGCTTCGAGGCCCGCGGTCAGGGCCAGCGCGGACTTACCCGTTCCGGCCTTCCCACCGAGCGAGACGATGCCGATGCTCTCGTCGAGCAGCAGGTCCAGAGCAACACGCTGCTCCGCGGATCGTCCGTGCAAGCCGAATGCCTCCCGCTCACCGCGGACCAGCTGAATCTGCTTGTCCGGAGTCACGCGCCCCAACGCACTCTGCCGACCAGCGAGGAGTCGAACACCGGTGTGGCACGGCAGGTCTCGCGCCTCGACGAGATCGATGACTCCATCGTTGAACAGGGTGTCCACGGCGTCGGGTTGCACGTCGAGTTCGGTCATCCCGGTCCATCCGGAATTCACCACGTCGTGAGCGTGATACTCGTCGGCGGGAAGACCGACGGCACCGGCCTTGACCCGCAGCGGAATATCCTTGCTGACGAGCACGACGTCCTTGCCCTCCGCCTTCAGATTGAGAGCACAGGCGAGGATTCGGGAATCGTTGGTGTCGGTGCGAAAACCGACGGGGAGCACCGAGGGGTCGGTGTGATTGAGCTCGACTTGCAGTGTGCCACCGACGCTTCCGATAGGAACCGGCTGATCGAGTCGGCCGAACTCGACGCGGAGATCATCGAGCATCCGCAAGGACTCCCGCGCGAACCACCCCAACTCGTGGTGATGGCGTTTACCCTCCAACTCGCTGATGACAACCAGCGGAAGAACCACATTGTGCTCGGCGAACCGAATGACTGCCCAGGGGTCCGAAAGCAACACCGAGGTGTCCAGCACGAAGGTCCGGAGAGGGGCGGAAACGGAGCGTGAAGTGGTCACGTGGGGCTCCTATGTTCGCACGACACCGCACGAACGTTGGTCGCTCGGGCCGGTCGGTCCAGACGTGTCAGATGACACGAGGGCCGGGTGCCGGCCCTCTCGCGCTCACTAGCTCAGTCACGTATCAGAACCTCCCGCACAGGTAGCTTCCCCGCTTCCTGTTACTGCCGACGGTACAGCCGAACCATGGGTTCGGCTCGCTGAGAAGTCTGGCGTGTCGGTGAACAACGCGTTACGTCGAAACCGCCCCGCCCCGGATGCGTGAATGGACCACTGCACACGTCTGGGCAGTGCAATGGTCCATTCACGCGGACCGGTTCGGTGTGAACCATCCGCGGGCGGTGGGCCGTGGGCCGTGCACCGCAGCGGCGATCAGCCGAGCAGGCCCCAGTCCTCCAGGCCCTCGTACAGGGGCTTGCTCTGCGCGAGCTTCACGACGCGGTTCTTGAGGGAATCGGTGGCCTCACCGGTGGCCAGAGCGGTACCGATGATGTCGGCGACCTCGGTGAACTCGGCCTCACCGAATCCGCGGGTGGCCAGTGCACCGGTGCCGATGCGCAGGCCGGAGGTGACCATCGGCGGGCGCGGGTCGAAGGGCACGGCATTGCGGTTGACGGTGATGCCGACCTCGTGCAGGAGGTCCTCGGCCTCCTGGCCGTTCATCTCGGAGTTTCGCAGATCCACCAGAGCCAAATGCACGTCGGTGCCGCCGGTGAGGACCGAAACGCCCTTGTCGGCAACGTCGGATCCGGTGAGACGCTCGGCCAGCAGTGAGGCACCGAGCAGGGTGCGCTCCTGGCGCTCTTTGAACTCGGGCGTCGCGGCGATCTTGAAGGCGACGGCCTTCGCGGCGATGGCATGCATCAACGGCCCGCCCTGCTGGCCGGGGAACACTGCGGAGTTGAGCTTCTTGGCCCATTCCTTCTTGGCCAGGATGATGCCGGAGCGGGGTCCACCCAGGGTCTTGTGCACCGTGGAGGAGACAACGTCGGCGTACGGCACCGGTGAGGGGTGAACGCCTGCGGCGACTAGTCCGGCGAAGTGCGCCATGTCGACCCACAACAGCGCGCCGACCTCGTCGGCGATGGAGCGGAATGCCGCGAAGTCCTGGTGCCGCGGGTAGGCCGACCAGCCGGCGATGAGCACCTGAGGCTTGGCCGCGATGGCCTGCTTACGCACCTCGTCCATGTCGATGCGGTGGTCTTCTTTGCTGACGCCGTAGGACTCGACCTCGTAGAGCTTGCCCGAGAAATTGAGCTTCATGCCGTGCGTCAGGTGGCCACCGTGGGCGAGATCGAGGCCCATGATCTTGTCGCCCGGGTTGATCAGCGCCATCAGTACCGCAGCGTTGGCCTGCGCACCCGCGTGCGGCTGCACGTTCGCGAACTCGGCACCGAAGAGTTCCTTGGCACGGTTGCGCGCGAGGTCCTCGACGATGTCGACGTGCTCGCAACCGCCGTAGTAGCGGCGCCCGGGGTACCCCTCGGCGTACTTGTTGGTCAGGACGCTGCCCTGAGCCTGCAGAACCGCGCGGGGAACGAAGTTCTCCGACGCGATCATCTCGAGGGTGTCGCGCTGACGTCCCAGCTCACCGGCCATCGCTTCGGCGACCTCGGGATCGAGTTCGGCCAGTGACAGGTTGTTGACGTCGGTCATAACAGGAGTCTCCAAGGGACAGCAGAGTAAGGGGCTCTTGCAGTTTACGAGACGCGTAGTGCGCCCGGTGTCAGCGGCTCGTCGAGCAGCCTGCCGAACAGCTGGGCGCGCGCGCTCACGGTCTCACCCTGGTCGAGCCAGCCGGCGAGCAGCGTGTAGCCCTCGACGTACGTGCTGATGTACGCCCGCCACAGAGGGGAGGACAGAAACCGAAGGCTGTGCCGGGCGCGCTGCGGCGACGCGAGCGACCAACGCTCCAGGTAGGCGGCCACGTCGTCCTCGCTCTTGTGCTGATCGTGCAGCAGCAGCGCGGCATCTTGACGCACCCCCAACAGCTGACTCGACGCGGCCGAGAGGCGCTCGGCTTTGTCGCCGTCGAAACGCAGTCCCAGATCGGCGTAGATCTCCTGCGCCCACCTGCCCCACCCGTCGCCCACGATGGCACCGAGTGCGTGATCGGCCAGGCCCTCGGCCATCAGACACTGCGGGGTGTTGACCAGAAACAGCGTCTGTTCGAGCTGACCGGCGCCGACGAGGCCGGTCTCCTTGCGGCAGTGCTCGGTGTGGTGACCGGGGTAGGACTCGTGTGCGATCAGGTGCGGCAGATTGGCCATCTGCTGCTCGATGTCGGAGTTGATCGCAACTGTCGACTGGTAATCACCGAGGTAGTAGTTGAATCCCGACCACGGCTTGTCTCCGACGACCTCGTAGGTCACCTTCTCGGTGTCGGGCAACGTGTACTCGGCGCGAACGCGGTCGCGCAGCGCGGACGAGAACGCCTCGACACAGTCCTGCAGCCGGTCGGCCGGAATGACGTCGGTGCGGCGATGGGCGATCAACCGTTCGCTCAACGAGCCGGGCCCGGCAAGGACCTCGTCCATCTTGCGGTGGGCCTGCAGGTACTGGTCTTGATCACCGGGGGCGATGCGGACGTCGAAGTAGGAGTACACCTCGTCGACGAATCCGATGTCCTCGCCGGCGAACTTGCGGGCCGAGCATTCGAGAGCCCGCAGATGCACATCGAGAAACGTCCTGCGCTCGGCGCTCAGATCGACGTTGCCGAGCTCGGCGCGCAGCGTCTGTGCCTGACGCACCAGCTCGCGCGGCTCGGGCGCGGGGGCGTTCTCGGTGATCCGGCGCAACTCGGGATCGCCGGTGTATGCGTCGACGAACCCTTCTTCGAGTCGGTCGAAACCGAGGCCCAGCAACAGGTATTCGCGAACCAGGGAAGATGCGTCCATAACCGAACCCTAGTACGGCGAACGACCCCGCCCGTGCGCGATCGGCCGGGACCGAGCACAATCTGAAGCCATGCGACTTCCGGACCCATCGTGCGCCTTTTGCATACCTCTGAGGACGCAAAAGGCGCACGAGGGGAGCCGTGCGTGAGCGAGTCCAGTCCGTACGTCGAGTTCGATCGCGCGCAGTGGCGCACGCTGCGCCAGTCCACGCCGCTGGCACTGACCGAAGAAGAACTGATCGGTCTTCGCGGTCTCGGTGAACAGATCGACTTGGACGAGGTGGCCGAGGTCTACCTGCCGTTGGCGCGACTGATCCACCTTCAGGTCGCGGCCCGGCAACGGCTGTTCGCCGCCACCGCGACGTTCCTCGGCGAGAAGCACCCCGATCGTCAGGTCCCCTTCGTCATCGGCGTAGCGGGCAGTGTCGCCGTCGGTAAGTCGACCACAGCCCGTGTGCTGCAGGCCCTCCTGGCCCGCTGGGATCATCATCCTCGGGTCGACCTGGTCACCACCGACGGATTTCTGTACCCGACGGCCGAGCTCATGCGTCGAGGCATCCTGCACCGCAAGGGTTTTCCCGAGAGTTACGACAGGCGCAAGCTGCTCAGATTCGTCACCGAGGTCAAATCCGGGACCGAAGAGGTGGGCGCACCGGTCTACTCACACGTCTCGTACGACATCGTCAAAGGCCAGTTCCACATGGTCCGCCAACCGGACATCCTGATCGTGGAGGGGCTCAATGTCCTGCAGACCGGATCGCGGTTGATGGTCTCGGATCTGTTCGACTTCTCCATCTACGTCGACGCGCGTATCGAGGACATCGAGAGCTGGTACGTCAAGCGGTTTCTCGCGCTGCGCAAGACGTCGTTCACCGATCCGTCCTCGCACTTCCACCACTACGCAGGCCTGTCCGACGACCACGCGCAGATCGCTGCCGAGGATCTGTGGCATTCGATCAACCTGCCGAACCTGGTGGAGAACATCCTGCCGACAAGGCCACGAGCGACGATGGTGCTGCGCAAGGACAACGACCACGCGATCAACCGGCTGCGCCTACGAAAGTTGTAGACCGATCGTCAGATGCCGAACCGCCGGTGTCTGGCCGCGAAGTCGCGCAGTGCGCGCAGGAAATCGACACGACGGAATTCGGGCCAGTAGGCCTCGGTGAACCAGATTTCCGAGTACGCGCTCTGCCACAGCAGAAATCCGGAGAGCCGCTGTTCGCCCGAGGTGCGGATGACGAGATCGGGATCGGGCTGGCCGGAGGTGTAGAGGTGGCTGTCGATGCCGTCCACGTTGATGGAGGCAACCAGGTCCTCACCGGTGACGCCTTCGGCGATCTTCTCGCTCACCAGGGATTGCACGGCGTCGGCGATTTCCTGTCGACCGCCGTACCCGACGGCGACGTTGACGTGCGTTCCCGTCCGTCCCTCGGTCAGCGCGGCTGCTTCCTTGAGTCGGCGCGAGGTCGACGCAGGCAACAGATCGAGGGTGCCGACGAGTTTGACGCCCCAGTTCTGCTCAGGGCCGCAGATCTCCTCGACGACATCGGTGATGATCTCGAGCAGTGAGTCGAGCTCGTCGGCTTCCCGTCGGAGGTTCTCGGTAGAGAGCAGGTAGATGGTGGCCATCTCGATACCGGCGGCGTCACACCAGCCGAGCATCTCGGCGATCTTGAGCGCCCCCATGCGGTGGCCGTGCGCGACGTCGGTGAATCCGTTCTCCCGCGCCCAACGGCGATTGCCGTCGCACATCACGGCCACGTGCCGCGGATGTTGTACTCCTTCGAGCTGGCTCAACAGACGCCGCTCGTACACGTTGTAGAGAACGCCGCGCACCTTCTGCGGAATGATCACCACTTCTCAGTCACCACTGCTTCGTCACCATTGCTCCCATCACCACGGGGAATCACCTTACGCCGCCCGCTTCGAGCCGGTCGACGGTACAGTAGCGTCAGAACCTACGGTTGCGTAGGTTCTGACAGCAGTACGGAGAGGCCTCTTTCATGACGATGTTCGGACTGGACGAGGTGCCGGTCAAACCTCGCATGCGCGGTTGGATTCACCTCTACGCGTTCGGGGTGGCGATCGTCTGTGCCATCACGCTCGTCACACTTGCCTTCAGCTCGGTCTCGGTCAGCGCGGGACTGGCGACGGGAGTGTATTCCGTCACCGTCTGCGGTGTGTTCGGCGTCAGTGCCACCTATCACCGTGTGCACTGGAAGACCACGGCGTCTCAGATCTGGATGAAGCGGGCCGATCATTCGATGATCTTTCTGTTCATCGCAGGTAGCTACACCCCGTTCGCCGTGCTGGGACTGCCCGCCTCCACCGGACGCACGTTGCTGATCATCGTCTGGAGCGGGGCCCTCGCCGGGGTGGCCCTGAAGATGCTGTGGCCGACCGCCCCGCGATGGCTGGGCGTGCCGCTGTATCTGATCCTGGGCTGGGCGATCGTTCCGGTCGCGCCCACGCTCATCGAGCACGTCGGCTACGCGCCATTTCTGCTACTGCTCGTCGGCGGGGTGTTCTACAGCGTCGGGGGCGTCCTGTACGCGACCAAGTGGCCGAACCCGTGGCCGATGACGTTCGGCCATCACGAATTCTTTCATGCAGCAACGGTATTGGCGGCAATCTGCCACCTCGTGGCCGTCTGGCTCGTCCTGTTCTGAGCCACGTCAGGTGGGTCGGGACGCCTTGTCTCGGTACATCAACTCGTCGGCCCTTCGAATGAGCCGATCTCTCGGTTCGCCCACCTCCCGCACCGCCACACCCACGCTCACCGACATCTCGAGCAGTCGAGACTCGAACGGCACCGGTTCGTCGCAGATCGCCGATCGAACCGCTTCGGCGAGACTTCTGCTGTCGATTGCTGTCGGACCGCCGGTGATCGCGAAAACGAACTCGTCCCCGGCATATCGACCGACGACACTCCCCCGCGGCGACCACTGGTGCAGTCGACGGCCCGCTGCCTCGAGCACGGCGTCCCCGGCCGCATGACCGTGGGCGTCGTTGATCGACTTCAACCGATCGACGTCGACGAAGGCCAAAGCAACCGGCAGATCGGCCACGATCCATTCGTCGACGTGCGCCAACAGTGGACCCCGCCGTAGCAACCCGGTCAGATCGTCGCGCTCGGCGCGATCGCGCCAGCGAACGGTGTCGTCGACGACAGGATTGATCAGATCGAGCAATGCGACGATGAACCGCCGACCGGCGATAGTCGAGATTCCGACGTGCATCCAACAGGAGACGACCTCGCCGTCACTGCGCCGCACTCGGCGCAAGGCTCCGATCGGTCGACCGACATCGGTCGTGCCCGTTGCGGCGTAACGCTGCTCGACCGACACCGCAATCCGCTGGGCCGACGCGCGATCGCCGAGCGGCACGAAATCGGCCACCGGCCGACCCAGCATCCCCTCCACCGGACAGTCGAGGACCTCTTCGCACAGCGTGTTCGCACCGACCACCTCGTACTGCATCGAGTGGACCATGGCCGCCATCGGGACCGAGGCGACGAATGCTGCGACGGCCGAGCGCTGCTCGTCGGTCACCGCCTCGTGCACGATGCCGTCACCCACGACACTGTCCCTGGTGACGCCTTCAGTCATGACACCGCCGATCCGCTGCTGGAATTTTTCGACCGCCCCAGGTCGAAGCTCCCGCAACGATACTGTTTGTCTCTCGAAGCATCGACGAGCTTGGTCATCTCTTCAGTGCGAACGCCAGATCATCGGTAGACGTCACAGGACGGTCGCAGACGAAGCCGCGACACACGTACGCCGTTTCGACGCCGTCGACGGGTGGCCGGTCCATCAACAGCACCGACGAATCGGTCGCGCCCGCAACCACCACCGAACCACCCGGCACCAGTGCGCGCGCAGCGGCGACCAGGTGACCGTCGGGCGCGGTCGACACCGCGACCTGAATCGGTCCACGAACGGACGCCTCCGCGACGGCCAGCCAGTGCCCACCGGATCGGGGCGCACGCCCCAGAATCAACGACGCTCGTGCCAACGACGCCGCTGCCAGTTCGCCGTAGCGCGCCGACGATTCGTGATCGACCAGTGCAGCAGCTGTGAGTAATGCCTCTGCCATCGTCGACGCGCCGGACGGGGTGGCCCCATCGATCGGGTCTCGCGGCCGAGTTACCAAGGTCTCGGCGTCATCGGCAGTGTCGAACCAACTGCCGACATCGCCGGGGTCGGAGAAATGCTCGATCGCCGAATCCAGGATCGAGCTCATGCGTCCGGTCCAGACGGCGTCTCCGGTGGCCTGGAACAGCGCTGCCGCGGCCACAGCCAGACATGCGTAATCTTCGAGCACACCGGTCGCCTGGCCCACCGCGCTGCCGAGTGAGGCGCGACGGACCCGGCCCGTCTCCACATGCGCGGCGAAGAGTTGTTCGCCGCACTCGACGGCCGCGTCGACCCATCTCGGCTGTCCCAGCCCGGTCCCGGCCTCGACCAGCGCGGTGATCGCCAACCCGTTCCAGGCGGTGACCACCTTGTCGTCGCGGCCAGGCTGCGGCCTGATGGCACGAGCATCCGACAGCGCACGACGAACCCGGGCGAACCGCTCGTAGTCCTCGGGTTCGGCGGGCAACTGCAGCACCGACATACCGGCCTCGAACGTGCCTGCCGACGCCACGGCGAACAAGCCCGCCGCCCAGACACCGTCCTCGAAACCGAGGGTCTCGGTCAGTTGCTCCGGTGTCCACGCGTAGGTCAGACCCTCGACGCCCTCGGTGTCGGCATCGAGCGCCGATGCGAAACAGCCGTTCTCCGTGCGTAATTCGCGGAGCATGAACTCCGCCGTGTCCGACGCCACCCGCCGAACGAGCGGATCGTTGTCGATTCGGGCTGCGTGCGCGTAGAACCTCAGCAGCAGGGCGTTGTCGTAGAGCATCTTCTCGAAATGCGGAACGATCCACTCGGCATCGACGGAGTAGCGCGCGAACCCGCCGCCGAGCTGGTCGTAGATGCCCCCGCGCGCCATGGCCGACGCGGTGCGGCGGACGACTCCGAGGACCTCGACGTCGCCGGTGCGCTCGTAATGTCGGAGCAGACCTTCGAGCAGTGCGCCCGGCGGAAACTTCGGTGCTCGGCCGAAGCCGCCGAAGGTGGTGTCCTCGTCGGCACAGATCGCCGCGACGGAGGTGGCCAGTGTGTCGGCGTCGATCGGGCGCCCGCCGGCCGGGACTCCCGCGCTCTGCTTGCGTAGTTCGGTGACGATGGCGGCGGAGGCGTCGAACACGTCCTGTCTCCGCGTCGACCAGGTGTCGGCAATCGCGGTGAGCAACTGCTGGAACGACGGCATTCCCTGACGCGGGGCAGGCGGGAAGTAGGTGCCGCAGTAGAACGGTTCGGTGTCTGGAGTGAGGAAACACGTCATCGGCCAACCACCCTGGCCGGTCATCGCCACAGTGGCGTTCATGTACACCGAATCGAGGTCGGGTCTTTCCTCGCGATCGACTTTGATGCACACGAACTGCTCGTTCATCAACGCCGCCGTGGCCTCGTCCTCGAACGATTCGTGGGCCATGACATGGCACCAGTGGCACGCCGAATATCCGATCGACAGCAAAATCGGCACGTCACGATCGCGGGCGGACTGCAGAGCCTGCGCGCCCCACTGCTGCCAGTGCACCGGGTTGTCCGCATGCTGCCGCAGATACGGGCTGGTGGACTCGCCGAGCGCGTTGGCGTCGAGCATCAGGATTCGTCGGGTACTGAAGGTTTTGCCGAATCCGGTTTCGGCGGAGTGGAGGTGGCGATCCCGCCGCGATCGGTACCCTCGTCGAGGGCCTGATCCAGCGCCGGATCCCCCTTCTCGAACGTGGCGGGCAGCCGCTTGATCTTCTTGTTCATCGACCAGATCAGCAGGGCTGTTCCGACCAGCAGCGCCACCAGAATCACCAGCCCGATCGGCGAGGACTTGCCGAACTCGGGCCCGGTGGGCTGCTGGGCGAGAATCGAGACGATCACTGGTCGGTCTCGTCTATTCCGGCGAACAGGTCGGTCTCGGGCAGTGAGGTGGTCACCCGGGTGCGAGCCAGCTCGAATTCCTCGGTGGGCCACAGCTTGCGCTGGATGTCCACCGGCACCGCGAAGAACGATCCGTTGGGATCGATCTGCGTGGCGTGCGCTCGAAGTGCGTCGTCCCGCTGCTCGAAGTAGTCACCGACGGCAACCTGAGTGGTGATACGGCCGATGATCTCGTCCTTCTGACCGTCCCAGCGCTTGAGCCAGTCGACGAACGGGCTTTCTTCGCCGCGGTCGGTGAACCAGTCGTTGAAGAGCTGCATGCGCTTACGGATGAAGCCGTGCGAGTAGTAGAGCTTGAGCGGCGTCCAGGGCTCGCCCGCATCGGGGAAACGTTCGGGATCTCCCGCTGCCTCCCACGCCGCCATGGAGACCTCGTGGCAGCGGATGTGGTCGGGGTGCGGGTAGCCGCCGCGCTCGTCGTAGGTGGTGATGACGTGCGGCTTGAACTCACGCACCACCTTGACCAGTGCCTCGGTCGAGACATCCAACGGGACCAACGCGAAGCAACCATCGGGCAGCGGCGGCAGCGGATCGCCCTCGGGCAACCCGGAGTCCTCGAATCCGAGCCAGGTCTGCGCAACGCCGAGTACGCGAGCGGCCTCGGCCATCTCCTCGCGCCGAACCTCGTGGATGCGCTCGTGCACTCCAGGAATGTCCATGGCCGGATTGAGGATGTCACCCCGTTCGCCACCGGTGAGGGTGACGACCAGAACGTCATGTCCTTCGGCCGCGTAGCGAGCCGTAGTCGCAGCACCTTTGCTGGACTCGTCGTCGGGATGGGCATGCACTGCCATGAGCCGCAGTCCGGACACGTTCTTCCTCACCTCGGATTCGCCTGATTCTTGCCTGCCCTATAGTTCCACCTGACGCCGACAGGCCCCCAGTGGCACCCCCGAATCGACCCCGAGAGCGGCCATGACCAACGCACTTCCCGCAGGTAGATACCCGTCGGGTTCCGGCCCCAGCGGTATTCGGCGGGCCCCGAAACGTGCGACGAAGATCGCACTGGTGGCATTGGTCCTGCTGGTCGGAGTGGGCGTGGCCTACTACGGATACACGAAGTTCTCGGTCAAACCGATCGAAGGCAGTCAGCTCTCGTTCGACATCGTCGACGAGAACACGATGTCGATCCGTTTCAGCGTCACCCGGCAAGATCCCGAGCAACCGGCCGTGTGCATCGTCCGCGCCCGCTCACGCGACGGTTCCGAGACCGGCAGGCGTGAGGTGTACATCGGACCGGAGTCGGCGTCCACCACCGTGGAGATGACAACCGAGGTGACGACATCGTCCGCGCCGGCCGTCGGCGACGTCTACGGCTGCAGCCTCGATGTTCCCGAGTATTTACGCGCTCGATAGGCGAACTGCCTGTTCGTGGTAAGCTCGGGTCATACACGGCCACCGCAGTAGGTGCCGTGTATTGCTGCATTGCGGGCAGGGTTCAACTGCTAACGATGGCGACGGCTCCAGGATGTGGGCCGACCAAGGGGATCCAACCATTGGAGTCCCCTGTTCGTTGCGTGCCCTACCTGCCCAGAAACCGGAATCGATGTCGAGATTCCGACTACGAGGGAGTGATCGAGATGACCGAGACCCAGGTGACCTGGCTTACCCAGGAATCACACGACAGGCTCAAGAGCGAACTCGACCAGCTCATTTCCAATCGCCCCGTCATCGCCGCCGAAATCAACGAGCGTCGCGAAGAAGGCGATCTGAAAGAGAACGGCGGTTACCACGCTGCGCGCGAGGATCAGGGTCAGCAGGAAGCACGCATTCGCCAGCTGCAGGAACTGCTCAACAACGCGAAGGTCGGCGAAGCACCGACCCAGTCCGGCGTCGCACTGCCCGGATCTGTCGTCAAGGTCTACTACGACGGCGACGAGTCCGACACCGAGACCTTCCTGATCGCCACTCGCGAAGAGGGTGCCCGCGACAGCAAGCTCGAGGTGTACTCCCCCGCGTCGCCGCTGGGCGGATCGCTCATCGACGCCAAGGTCGGCGACACCCGTCAGTACACGCTGCCCAACGGCAAGACCATGAAGGTCACGCTCGTCAGCGCGGAGCCGTACCACACCTGAGTCGGCACATTTTTCGCCTGCACCCCTGGTCGCTCTGCGGCCGGGGGTGCAGTCGTCGACGCAGGTCAGCACTGCCGGTACACGTACTCCGGATCGGTCGGAGCCACCAGGTCTCGGTCTCGAAGAATCGTGACGGACGGCCGATCTTGTCGCGTGCACAGCTCCTCGAACGACTCCGGGAGATTGTCGGTGTACTCGATGTCGTACACCCGTGAGCCGTACGCCTCGATGTACGAGCCGCATTCGTCGTACGCAAGGCACTCCTCCGCCACAGCGAAATCGAATCCGACGTCCTCGCGGATCCGACCGGCTCCGTCCGGGGTGTTCTTCTGCGCGATCTCCATGCCCGACGCGTGTGCCCGGTCCGCGTAGAGGCGCGCCAATGCCATGACCGAATCCTCGTCGATCAGGTCCGGAAATCGGGTCCAGGTGTCGAGGTTGTCGATTTCCACGGCGCTGAATCCCTGTGCCGCACAGGCGTCGATGACGGGCCCGAGAACAGTGTCGATCTCTGCCCGCTTCTGGGCGGTACTCGGGTCGAGGATGTTCTCGTCCGGCCATTCCGGATCGATCACCGCCTCGCCGTCGCTGTCGGTCAGCAGTAGTTCGGGGTTCCACGCGGAACCGGGCTGCGTCTGAAAGCCGTTGACGTAGCAAATCGAATACGCGCCGGGCAGTGGCTTCGCGGTCGAATCTCGGACGACAGTATCGACACCGCCCTCGGTCTCGTACGCTGCACCGAGCTGGTAGTCGAATCGTTCGGCACTTGCCGGGTCGGAACTGCATCCCCCGAGCGCCACCGCAGCGGCCAGCGCGCATGCCCATACCGCCGCAGTGCGCATCAGGCAGTCATCGTCTTCTGGTATTTGCGTACCGACAATGGCACGAACACCACGAGCATCACCACGATCCAGATCAAGGTGTAGAGCACGGGGTTCTGCAACGGCCACACTTCCGCCGGGGGTGCCATCGGATTGGTGTTGCCGAATTGCTCACGCACCGCCAACGTCACCGACGAGATCGGGTTCCATTCCGCGATCGTCTTGAGCACGCTCGGAAAATTGTCGATCGGCACGAAGGTGTTCGCGATGAACGTCAACGGGAAGATCACGATGAACGACGCGTTGTTGAATATCTCCGGCGAACGTACGGTCAGGCCCACCAAGGCCATCACCCACGAGATCGAGTACGCGAACAACAACAGCAGCACGTACCCCAGCAGCGCATCGAAGAACGACGACGTGATGCGCCAGCCGACGATGAGTCCGGTGATCGACATGATCGTGATGGTGACGATGTTGTTGCCGACATCGGCCGCTGTGCGCCCGATGACCACTGCCGATCGTGCCATCGGCAACGACCGGAACCGGTCCATCACGCCCTTCTGCAGATCCTCGGCCAGCGAGGACCCGGTGAGCGAGGACCCGAAGATCATGGTCTGGACGAAGATACCGCCCATCAGGAAGCTCTTGTAGTCGATTCCCGGAACGTCGATCGCACTGCCGAAGACATAGGCGAACAGCAGCACGAACATGATCGGCGACAGTGCCGCGAAGAACAGCAGATCGGGAACTCGCTTGAGCTTGATCAGATTTCGCTTGGTGATGATCGCGGAATCTAGGAGAACGTTGCTCATTTCTCTTCCTCCGCCGTCTCGGGCTCTCCGGTGGTCTGACCGGTCAGACTCAGGAACACATCGTCGAGGTTCGGCCGTCGCAGACCGACATCGACCACCTCGATCCCCGCGGCTTCCAGGTGACCGAGAGCCGAGGACAGATCCTTGGATCCGCCGTTCACAGGCATGACGATGCGTCCCACCTGCTCGTCGAATGTGGGCGGCTCCACGCCGAGCGGAGTCAGGATATCTTTGGCGCGATCGGCCTGAGAGCGATCGGTGAGCACGAATTCGACTCGCTCGCCGCCGGTTTGTGCCTTGAGTTCGTCCGCCGTGCCGCGGGCGATGATCTTCCCCTTGTTCAGCACGATGATCGAATCGGCCAGCCGGTCGGCCTCTTCGAGGTACTGCGTGGTCAACAGAATCGTCGTCCCGTCGCGGACCAGGTCCGCGATGAACTCCCACATGGTGATTCGGCTGCGAGGATCCAGTCCGGTGGTGGGCTCGTCGAGGAACACCACCCGCGGTCGACCGATCAGGCTCGCCGCGATGTCGAGCCGTCGTCGCATACCGCCGGAGTACTGCTTGGCGGTGCGGTCTCGTGCGTACTCCAGGTCGAATCGCGCGAGCAGTTCGTCGGCGCGCTTCTTGGCCTCCGCCTTGCGCAGGCCGAACAGCCGCCCGACCATCTCGAGGTTCTCGTATCCGGTCAGATACTCGTCGACGGCCGCGAACTGGCCGGTCAAGCCGATCGTGCCGCGAACCTCGTTCGCCTGCGTCGACACGTCGAGTCCGAAGACCCGCGCCGAGCCGGATGTCGCCTTCAACAACGTGGCCAGAATACGGACGGCCGTCGTCTTGCCGGCCCCGTTGGGTCCGAGCACACCGAGCACCGTCCCCTCGGGAACGGTGAAATCGATCCCGTCGAGCGCGACGTTCTTCCCGTAGCGGAGTACGAGGTTCTCTACTTCGATAGCGTTCGCCATGGCCCTCTCCCCGTTTCTTTGTCAGTCGGTATAGGGACCGAAGAACACGTAGAGATTAACCGGTTTTGATCGGACCCGGCGTCCACAGGCCCGAACGCTGCACCTCGGTGGTAGTGATCTGCGCCGGCTCGGCCGTTTCGTCGTAGGGGAAGTACTGCTCGATCGATCCCCAGTCGCGGTCCCAGTCGTTCTTCAGATACGACGGGATGGTACGCGCCGAGGCGACGATGTCGATCCACCCGAGCGGGCCACCGCCGTAATGGTCCTGCCACGCATTGGTGATGACGGCACCGCTCCGGTCCGGGAGTACCCGGTACTGCGGAACCTCGGCCACGCCGAGGCGGTGATCGAACGGATGCTGGCAGGGAAAGTTGAAGCCCACCTCCCAGTCCAACATCACCGGATTCTCACGGCCGACCACCTCGTTCAATGTCTGCGTGCGCGGTACCCGCGGCGGAGTGATCGCAAGCCACTGGTCGGAATCGCGGTCCGTATCGGCGAGCACGAGGCGAATCATGTCGCTGCCGGTGGGGATCTGGTCCATCGGAACCCTCAGGTTGCGCCAGGACGGCGTCGGGCCGATGTCGATGGGCGTCACCCGGCCCTGTGCGCGACCGTCGATTCCGTACTCCAGTTCGAGGCTCTGCCCGTAGGTGACGATGCCATCGGAGTTCACCGAGCGGATGCGTCCAGCAGCGGCGATGGAGATCAGGTCCCCGCGGTCCTCCGGCAGCGCGTACCAGCCGGTGGTCAAGGCCGCGGGGGTATCGGATCCGAACGAACCGAGTACCGGGACGGTAGCCGGGTCCAAGCCGAACGGCAATGCACTGCCGCCGGTTCCGGCTCCGGTGGTCGACGTCGGCTGCTGTTGTTGTTCCGTATCGACGGTGTTGGAGGTGCCCGACGCCGATGCTTCCTCGTCTGCGGTGAGGTCGCCCGCCACCCCATCGGGGCTGAACCCGTCGTTCTCGGCACCCAGTGCGGCGAATGCGTCTCCGCTGACCGGTTGCAACACATCGGCATCGGGGTCGGTTTCGAGCAACACGTCGTCGGCAAGACCACACGTGTTTCCGGCCAGCGCCGAGAGGTTGGATTTGGCTACCGAATACGACGGCCACTGTGCCACAGCGCCCTTGGCCATGGATGCGACGGCCAACAGCACCATCAATGCTGCCGCGACCGCGATCGGCGGCACCGACCACCAGCGCGCCATCGGCTTGTCCATCCGCACGTAGGGCGCGCGAAGATGGAACCACACGGCGGCAAGCAACAACAGCACGGTCAGACCGAGGAACATCGTCGAGATGCCGAGCCCGGCAACGAGAATCGGCTTGTCCCAGAACGGAACTCCCCATGCCGAGACGTACCAGTACCCGTTCGTTCCGGTGAAGGCGAGGGCCAGCAGAAAGGACACCGACGCAGCGAACAGCAGTCGGTTGCGCCGTGAGCGCAGTACCGCCGCGCCGGTCGCCACGGCCGCCAGTACCGCGAGCGAGGCAGCGAGGCCGGCGAAGACGCCGAAATGGTGGGTCCACTTGGTGGGGGTGATCATCATCAACGCCATCGCCCCGACGGTGATTCCGACGATCCGCCGCGCCGGACCGGTTGCGGTGCCGGGGATCTTGCCGCCCTTGCGCAGCATCGCCACGACCACCGCGATCAGCGAGACGAGCATGACGAACACCCCGAACCGGCGCGCGAGCGAGCCGTCGATGTCCATGTTCAGCAGCCACTGATAGCGCAGGTACTCGTCGAACCAGGCCTGGCTCGGGCCGGCCGCATTGTGCACCCGCTGCATCTCGAGCATGCCCGCCACGGTCTGGTTGCCGAAGGCGAACACCAGCACCACCGTGCCCGACGCGATCAGCGGGGCCAGCAGGGTTACCGCGCCCAGGGTTGTGTTGCCGAACTCCCGAGCGCGGGCGACGACGATCTGCAGCACCGGCCGCGCTCCGGCGATCAGCGGAGCGAAGCAGATGAAACCGGAGGGGCCGCACGTGACCGTCAACGCCGCGATCACAATCGCCGTGGCCGCAGGGAGCAATCTGCGGGTCGCGATCGAGCGCTCCACCGAGCACCACGTCAGCAACACACCGAGCGCCACGAACGGCTCCGGGCGCAGGCCGTTGTTGTACGGCAGCCAGAACGCGAGCAGCACCAGGCCGCCGCTCCACAGCGCGGTCTTCGACGCGCGAGCAGCAGCACCGAACCGCGGGATGACCTCGCGACTGATGACGAGCCACGCGACGACGGCGCAGATCAGCGTCGGCAGCCGCATCCAGACGCTCGCCGTCGAGACGTGCGAGAGGAGGGTGAACATGTCGTACAGCGGTGTGCCGAAGGGTGTCTCGGGCACACCGAAATAACGGAAGTAGTTGGCCATGTACCCGGCGTGATCGGCCGTGCGGGCCATGCCGAGCTGGTAACCGTCGTCGGAGGTGTTCGCGCCGATCAGGTGCCACACCAGCAGGGTCCCGATCACCACAGCGTCGACCGCCCCGAAGCTCCACCAGCGACGCGGCAAGAACCGTCGGGCACGCCGGCCGTCGGACAGGTCCAGGCGATGCAGGGCCACCAGCGAGATGCCCGTGGCGAGTACGCCGACGATCATCGCGAACCACTTCAACGCACTGGGAGTCGAGGAGAACCTGCTGTCGAGCTGCGAGGTCGAGGTCAGGCCGGGGACCTCGCCGCGAAGATCGCTGAACACTCCGACCAGCTGGGGCCGGACGTCGCCCTCGCGCGTCGCGGTGTCGGCACCGGACAGTCCGACGGTCGTCGACATGTTGTTCGACGAGATGGTGAGGGTGCAACCGGTCAGTTCCGATACCGGCTTTTCCAGCAGCACCGAATCACGCAACGTCACCTTCAGGTTCGGCACGTCTCCACCCGTGACCTCGGCGACCAGACCGTAGCGATAGGCGTCGGGCGATCCCTTGGGCGAGGTGGACAACAGCAATCCGCCGTCGGGAAGTTGATCTGTGGCGTCACACGGAATGCTCGCGTCGAGGCTGATCGGGGTGTAGCCGACGAGCGGAGCTTCCACTTTGCCGATCGGGTCGGATTGCGGCCACGTCAACGAGGACTGTTGCTGCTCGATCGGCAGCAGCGGGATCGCGATCGTCAGCAGGATTCCCAGCACAGCGGAGATGATCGCGACGAGCCGAGCCATGCAAATATCTCCCACTGATGTCCTGGTCCAAGTCGTTGATCAAAGTACCAGTCGGACCTGTGTGGACCGGGCCGTCAGCTTTCGACCTGCACCGCATATCCGGCCGCACCGAGAGCATCGAGCACCGAACCGCGGTGATCGGGGCCACGGGTCTCGACGGTCAGCATCACGTTGACTTCTTCCAGTCCCAGGCGTCCGCCGGTACGGGAGTGGACGACGTCGACCACACTCGCCCCCGCGTCGCGCACCACCCCGAGCACACCGGTGAGTCCGCCCGGCTTGTCCGAAATGGTGACCCGCACAGCGAGGTAGCGTCCTCCGGCGCGGAGACCGTGGGTGATGACGTGCGTGAGCAACAGTGGGTCGATATTTCCGCCGGAGAGAACGGCACACACCGAGCCGGTCAATCCGAGCTCCTCCGCGGAATGCGTCATCAGCGCCGCCACCGCTGCCGCGCCTGCGGGTTCGACGATGAGTTTGGCTCGCTCGATGCAGAGCACCAGCGCCCGCGAGAGGGCGTCCTCGCTGACGGTGACGACGTCGTCGACCCATTCCAGCACATGGTCGAAGGGCACCGAGCCGGGCAGACCGATGGCGATGCCGTCGGCCATCGTCGACATCGACTCCAACGCGATCGGGTGTCCCGCCCTCAGTGATGCGGGCCATGCGGCAGCACCTTCGGCCTGCACTCCGACGATTCTGATGCCGGGCTTGGTCAGCTTGACCGCCGCGGCGACACCAGCCAGCAGACCCCCGCCGCCGGTGGGAATCACGATGGTGCCGACATCGGGCATCTGCTGCAGCAACTCGGTACCGAGGGTGGCCTGACCCGCCACGATGTCGAGATGATCGAACGGATGAATCAGGGTGGCTCCGGTACGTTCGGCGAACTCCCTCGCCGACGTCAGCGCCTCGTCCACCGTGTTTCCCACCAGATGCACCGTCGCGCCGTATGCCTTGGTGGCCACCAACTTCGGTAGTGACACCCCCACCGGCATGAACACTGTCGACTCGATTCCCACCTGGGAGGCCGCCCACGCGACACCTTGAGCGTGGTTGCCGGCGCTGGCCGCGACGACTCCGCGCGCGCGTTGCTCGGCGTCGAGCCTGGCGATGCGGTTGTACGCCCCGCGCGGCTTGAACGACCCGGTGCGCTGCAGGTTCTCGCATTTGAGGCGCACCTCGTGGCCGGTCAGGTCGGACAGAATCCGCGAGGCGACCACCGGTGTCCGGCGCATGACCGGTTCCAACAACTCCTCGGCCGAGGAGATATCCGACGCAGTCACCCGCACAATTTCCGACACGATCGAAGTATGCCAGGAACAATTACTACTGCGACGGCATCGGCGGTGGGTCGTCACTACAGTTGTGGAGCGCGAACCGCAATCGAGCGGGCCGCGAACGGCAGAAGGATCTCGGTGACGACGCAGGCTGCATCCGACGACGGTGTCGATACCGACCCCGATTCTCGCGGCGGCCTGGAAATAAAGGATCGGGCGATATCCCGGACCGCCATCGCGGCGGCCTTGAAGGATCCTCGTGTCACCCGCACCACCGGTGGCATGTCGCGACTGACCGGGCGAGAACTCCCGCGGGCCGACATCACTCTCGGCGACGGCACGATCGCCGTCAACCTCTACATCGGCGTGACGTGGCCGTCGCAGATCACCGAGGTCAGCGAGGCCGTACACGCGACCGTCGAAGCTGCATTGGCGACGATGACCGGACTGCACGTGCATCGAGTGAACGTGCTGGTATCCGAGACCATCCTCGATCGCAGTACCGATCCGACCGCTGGTGTGCACGTGGCACAGACCATTTCACCCCGCCCACCCACTGCCGGTCCGGCCGCGATGCCGGTGGCACTGTTGTTCGGGTTCGCCCTCCTCGGCGTGGCCTTCGTTGCCGGTCGCGAATTCTTCATTGCACACGGAAGCATCGGCGGCAGCCCGTGGATCGCCGACGCCGTCTCGTGGGTCGCCGAATTGCACTGGCAGAGTTGGATGATCGCCGCCGCTGTCGGTTCTGCCGTCATCGGATTGTTCCTGGTGTTCATCGGAGTCAAACCTCGCACGAGAACTCATTCCGGCCTGGGCGAATCGTCTTCGACTGTCTGGGCCACGCCCACCGACATCGCCCGATTGTGCAGTGCTGCAGCGCAGTCACACAGTCGAGTCTCGGTCGCACACACAGTCGTCACGCGCAAGAAGATCGAGGTACGAGTGGAGCGTGATGCGGCATTCGATGTCGACGGTATCGACGCTGCTGTGCGCGAAGCACTTGCGCCGGTTGTGTCCGTCGCCTCGGCCGGACGACGTCTGACGGTGAAGCACTCGGTCGCACAACCGACGAGGGTGTCGTGATGAAGACACTCGTCGCCGGGGTGGATCGACTCCTGGCCGTTGCCGCCGGGCTCGTCCTCCTGGGAGCCGGCGGCTTCGCCCTCGCCTGGCACTACGACGCTCCGTGGGCACGAGAGACGTTGTCTCGCTTCGATCGTGCGCGCATTGCGGAATTGCCGCAGCAGGGTTGGTGGGTGCCGACGCTGGTGATCGTCGTCGTAGTGGCCGTCGTGGCGGCGCTGGGATTGTTGATCGGCAACTTCTCTCCGCGTCGAACCGGGACGGCGAGTGTCATCGAGGAGCCACATTTCTCGGCGCACGTGGACCTGAGCGCAATCGCATCGGGCGTCGCGGCAGAGTTGGCAGAATTCCCCGGTGTTCGCCGAGCTCGCGGCACGGCGATCGACGACCGCGGAATGCCCACTATCGCCGTGTCTGTCTACGCTGCAGCAGATTTCGATGTGGTCGCGTTCACTTCCAGGGCCGAATCCCGCGCCGAGTTCGTGGCCGAATCACTCGCTGGTACGTATGTCGCCACCCGCGTTCAGTTGCACGTCGATCGTGCCACTGCGCCGCAGTGATCCGGTCGACTGCCGCTTGCCGACGCCTCTCCCGGTTGGGATCAATGTCCCTTTGTTGCAATCTGACCGACTGAAACCCACATCGATCCCAACCAGAAGGCCTGAGCCGAGGCTGCGCGCGAGGTCTAGCCGACGGCCGCGCCTTCGATGACCAGCACCTCTGCCAGCCCCGCTCGGAACTCCTTGTTCGTGACAGCGGCGTCGAGCATATGCGGGGCCTCGCCGTGAGCCGCCAGCGCTTCAGCCGATTCCCAGTGTTCGAGAATGACGAACCGCTCCCCCGAGTCGAGAACCCGGTGCAGGTCGTACTGCAGGCAACCCGGTTCCGCGCGAACCAGAGGCGCCAGCGCGGCGAATGCCTCGACCTGTCGAGCGCCGAGGCCCGCCTTCGTCTCCACGGACACAACGAGTCTGATTGTCATCGCCGAATGATAGTGCCTGCGGCAGTGGTGTGGATACGTCTCGCCGGGGGTACCTAGGCACTTACAGCCGCGGGTCGACGGGTTCCGATTCCAGTGCCAGGACAGCGAACACCGCCTGGTGGATGCGATAGAGCGGCTCACCGCGTACCGACCGATCCAGCGCTTCCATTCCCAGCGCGTATTCGCGTAGGGCCATCGACTGCTTGTGTCCCACGTTTCGGTTGCGCAGTGCAGTCAGTCGATCCGGGTCGGTGTAGTCGGCACCGTAGATCAGCCGCAGGTATTCTCTGCCGCGAACCTTCATGCCGGGCTGCATCGTTCCGCGCGGAGCATTACCCGCGGGTTTGACGACCATGCCCTCGCCGCCTTGTGCCGTCAACTCCTCCCACCACTTCTCCCCTGCTGCAATCGAATCAGGCGAAGAGAGATCCACCTCGATCCGACGGGTGGTGGCGAACACCTCGGGAGCGGCGACTACCAACCGATCGGCCACATCGAGGTGCCACTGATGCGCACGATCCGCATACGTCTCGACGTTGGACGCCAGCACCTGAAACGGCGCGATCCGAACACCGTCCAATCCGTCCGTCGGCCAGATGTAGCGCCGATAGGCATCGGTGAACTCGCCGAGGTTGTGCTGGCGCAGTGCGTTCTCCTCCTGTAGTTGTTGCACGGCCAGACCACGAGAGTCGGCCCGAGCGAGCACGGCGGCTTCGGCCTCGAGATTCGCCCGAGACACTGCTGCGACCGCGGCGTACTCGGTCTTGATCAGGCCCTCCGCTTTCGCAGACCACGGCATCAGTTCGCAATCGAGAATCAGCCAGTTCGAGCCCAATTCGTCCCACACACCGGCCTTCTCGATCGCGTCGGACACCCCGGAGATCAGCTCACCGGTGAGCGACTCGTCGAACGCCGGTCTACCGGTTCGCGTGTACGCGGTGCCGAGCACTCCCTCCTGAGCGTCGAACTTCTCCCGAGCGGTATCGGCGTCTCGACACACCACCACGACCACCCGCGAGCCCATGTGCTTCTCCTCGCAGATCACCGTCGACGCACCGAGCGCCCGATAAGCTTCGTACGCCTCGGTCGGATACTCGAGGTAGCCCTCGCGCTCAGACGTTCTACTCGGTGCCATGGTCGGCGGCAGATAGTGCAACCATTGCGGCGCCAATGCGAACCGACTCATCACTTCCAGTGCGCCCGCGGCATTCTCGGACCGAACAGACACACGCCCACGCAATGACGTCTCGACACCCGTCGGCCCGATCACGTCGGACAGATCGAGCGACGCGGCATCACGAGTGAACGCGCCCATCGGTCGCGCTGGCTCGTACCACACCTGCTCAGCCGGCACCGAGACGATCTCGCGCTCCGGATAGCGCAGCGCCGTGAGCTTCCCACCGAAGACGCACCCTGTGTCGAGGCACGCAGTGTTGTTCTCCCACTCCACTTCCGGGACCGGCGTGTGCCCGTAGAGCACTGTCGCCGAGCCGCGATAGTCCTGGGCCCACGGATACCGCACCGGCAGGCCGAATTCGTCGGTCTCGCCCGTGGTGTCGCCGTACAGTGCAAAACTTCGAACCCTGCCCGACGCCCTGTTGTGGTACTTCCCGATCAGACCGGCGTGGGCAACGACGAGCTTTCCGTCGTCCAGCACGAGGTGCGCGACGAGCCCGTCACAGAATTCGAGGACCTCCCTGCGGAAGTCTTCGGATTCGGCTTCGAGTTGCTCGAGGGTCTCGGCCAGACCGTGCGATGCGGTCACCTTCCGCCCCCGCAGTGCCTTGACGAGCTTGTTCTCGTGGTTGCCCGGAACTGCCAGCGCCGATCCGGCACCGACCATTCCCATCACCAGCCGCAGTACACCGACCGAATCGGGTCCGCGGTCGACGTAGTCGCCGAGGAACACCGCGGTACGACCGGGCGGTGGCGTCGCACCGACCGCCCGACCGGCCTCGTCGCGGTCGAGCGTGTAACCCAGTGCATCGAGCAGGCTTTCGAGTTCGGCAAGACAGCCGTGGATGTCGCCGATGACGTCGAACGGTCCCGTGAGCACGCGGCGATCGCTGCGGAGCGGCGTCCGAACGAACTGCGCCGACGCCACCGCCTCGACACCGTCGAGTACATGGACCGCGCGAAAACCTTCTTTGGACAGGCCGCGCATCGAACGCTGCAACTGAGACTGCTGGCGGCGCAATACGTCTCGTCCGAACGTCCTGTCCGTGCGCTCCTCGTTGCGCCCCGCACACACCGATTCCGGCACATCGAATACGACGGCAACCGGGAGCACGTCGTGTTCACGAGCCAGCGCGATCAGCGCCTTGCGCGCAGCCGGTTGGACGTTCGTAGCATCGACGACGGTGAGCAGACCGGCCCGAAGCCTGGTCGCGACAAGGAACTCCAGCACCGCGAACTCGTCCTTGGTTGCGCTCTGCAGATTGGGGTCGTTGCTGACCATCCCACGGCACGCGTCACTCGATACCGTCTCGTACGGGCCGAAATGTGATGCTGCAAAGGACGACTTGCCGGAACCGCTGATGCCGACGAGCACGACGAGGGAGAGATCCGGAATGTCGAAAGCACTCATCGGTCCTGCTCCTCTCGGGTGAATACGGCCATCTGGGTTGGAGTCCCTCGGTTCTCGTCGACCGGCCCGATCCCCTCGATACGAACCGAATAGGCGTGGGCGTCTGCCACCGACGATGTCCACTGCTGATATTCGGCGCGGGTGAACTCGAATCGGTGATCGACGTGCCGGAAGGCTCCCGGTTCGAGGCCTGGATACAGCACGTTGTACTCCGAGTTGGGTGTGGTCATGAGCACCGTTCGGGGCCGGGCATCACGAAAGACCGAGCGCACCAACGCCGGCAGCCGATCGAGGTCGACGTGCTCGATGACCTCCATGAGCACCAACGCGTCGAATCCCTGCAACCGCACATCGCGGTACGTTGCCGAAGACTGGACCAGTTCGATGCGTGCTCTCTGCCGATCCGACATATCCTCCACACGCAACCGGCGGTGCGCCTTGGCGAGTGCACGATCACTCACGTCGGCACCGAGGATGCGGTCGAAGGTGCTGTTCACGAGAAGTTCCCGCAGTAGACGGCCCTCGCCGCATCCCAGGTCGATCACCGATTTCGCGCCGGCCACTATGAGCGCAGTCAGGACGTCGCGTACTCGCTGCTCGGCCAACGTCGGATCCCGCGGTGCCGTGTCGCCCTGTGGCGCGTCGGGAACCAGTCGGTCCAGCGCCGAGGCCACGAGTTCGCGGCGGTGCGCCAGATAGCGGGACGCGATCAACGACGACTCAGGGTGATCTCCGAGCCAATCCCCCGCTGCTCGAACGAGTTTGTCGGCCTCGTCCTCGCCTACCCAGTAGTGCTTGGAGTCGTCGAGCACAGGGAGAAGCACATACAGGTGCCGCAGGGCGGCGGACAGAGTGAACATGCCGGTCAGTGCGAGGTCGATGTATTCGGAGTCGCCCCACTTCGGCTGCGTCGGATCGAGCGGAATAGGCGTCGCCTCGACCTTCCACCCCAGTGGACCGAACAGCCGCGACGCGAGATCGGCGGAACCACGCGACGGTGCGGCAGGCAGCGAAATGGTCAGATCGATTGCAGCAGAGACCAGTTCGGTCCTTGAGGTGCAGACGCCGGCGAGGGTCTGCTTGAACAGTCTCGATAGAGCTACCGCAAGGCCTGACGCCGCATTCCCGTCCAGCAGGACGGCAACAGTCGTGCGCTCGGCCGAGACTTCTGGGTACAGCACCGTCGTTCTCCCCATCGGCAGGTCGCGGGTCTGCACGCGATCGGGGTGCTTGTGCAACAGATACCCGATCTCGGAGGCGTCCGGGAAATCGGTTGTCGCATTTGCAGTCACGGTCAGTAGCACCGCTGCGACGTTACGGGACGACTGCGCCCGATGCGTCCGAATTTTCTCTCGTCCGCCCGTCTCTCTCTCCCCCCAGTCCGCGGGAGCGGCGCACGCAAAAGCGGCACCCACCCGAAGGTGAGTGCCGCTTGTGTAGTGCTGGGTGAAACTAGATCACTTGATGATCTTCGTGACGCGACCGGCTCCGACGGTACGACCGCCCTCACGGATAGCGAAACGCAGGCCGACATCCATGGCGACCGGCTGGATCAGCGTGACGGACATCTCGGTGTTGTCACCGGGCATGACCATCTCGGTGCCCTCGGGGAGGGTCACAACGCCCGTAACGTCCGTGGTACGGAAGTAGAACTGCGGGCGGTAGTTGTTGAAGAACGGCGTGTGGCGGCCGCCCTCGTCCTTGGACAGGATGTAAGCGTTGCCCTCGAACTCCGTGTGGGGAGTCGTGGTGCCCGGCTTGATGATGACCTGTCCACGCTCGACGTCTTCGCGCTTGATGCCACGAACGAGGAGGCCGACGTTGTCGCCTGCCTGACCCGAGTCGAGCAGCTTGCGGAACATTTCGATTCCGGTGACGGTGGTCTTGGTCGATCCGGGGCGGATGCCGACGATCTCGACCTCTTCGTTGACGTTGACCGAGCCGCGCTCGATACGTCCGGTGACCACGGTGCCACGGCCGGTGATGGTGAAGACGTCCTCGACGGGCATGAGGAACGGCTTGTCGGTCTCGCGGACGGGATCCGGAACGGAATCGTCGACGGCCTGCATGAGCTCCAGAACCGACTCGCCCCACTTCTCGTCACCCTCGAGGGCCTTGAGTGCGGAGACCTTGATGACCGGTGCGTCCTCGTCGAACTCCTGCGAAGCGAGGAGCTCGCGGACCTCCATCTCGACGAGCTCGATGATCTCGTCGTCGTCGACCATGTCGGCCTTGTTCAGTGCAACCAGGATGTACGGCACGCCGACCTGGCGAGCGAGCAGCACGTGCTCGCGGGTCTGCGGCATCGGGCCGTCGGTAGCTGCCACGACCAGGATTGCGCCGTCCATCTGAGCCGCGCCGGTGATCATGTTCTTGATGTAGTCGGCGTGACCCGGTGCATCGACGTGCGCGTAGTGGCGCTTCTCGGTCTGGTACTCGACGTGGGAGATGTTGATCGTGATACCACGAGCCTTCTCCTCCGGAGCCTTGTCGATCTGATCGAAAGCCGATGCCTCGTTCAGGTCCGGGAACTTGTCGTGCAGAACCTTGGTGATTGCAGCCGTCAGCGTCGTCTTACCGTGGTCAACGTGACCGATGGTGCCGATGTTGACGTGCGGCTTCGTCCGATCGAACTTCGCCTTCGCCACTGTGTGTCCTCCTGGACTGATCTGTGCGTACCCCTGCGGGGCAAGCACGCGTATGTGTTGTTTCTTATTACAGGTCGAGCGTGGTCCAGCAAGCGGAGAGAATTACTCTCCGTTCACCTTCGCGATGATTTCCTTCGCTACGTTCGCGGGAACTTCTGCGTACGAATCGAAGACCATGGAGTAGTTAGCGCGGCCCTGCGTCTTCGACCGAAGGTCTCCGATGTAGCCGAACATCTCCGACAGCGGAACCAGTGCCTTGACGATACGGGCACCGCTGCGTTCCTCCATGGCCTGAATCTGACCACGGCGGGAGTTCAGGTCGCCGATGACCTCACCCATGTAATCCTCGGGCGTGATGACCTCGACGGCCATGACGGGTTCGAGGATGACGGGGCTGGCCTTACGGGCGGCTTCCTTGAACGCTTGTGAGCCGGCGACCTTGAAGGCCATTTCCGACGAGTCGACATCGTGGTACGCACCGTCGAGCAGTGTGACCTTGACGTTGACCAGCGGGTATCCGGCGAGAACACCGTACTGCATGGCGTCCTGAGCACCTGCGTCGACCGAGGGGATGTACTCCCTGGGCACACGACCGCCGCTGACCTTGTTCTCGAACTCGTAGGTCGCGCCGTCTTCGCCCTCGAAAGGCTCGAGCTTGATGATGACCTTCGCGAACTGGCCGGAGCCACCGGTCTGCTTCTTGTGCGTGTAGTCGTGCTTCTCGACCGTCTTGCGGATGGTCTCGCGGTACGCGACCTGCGGCTTGCCGACGTTGGCCTCGACCTTGAACTCGCGACGCATACGGTCGACGAGGATGTCGAGGTGGAGCTCGCCCATGCCGCCGATGACCGTCTGGCCGGTGTCCTCGTCCAACTTCACCGAGAAGGTGGGATCCTCTTCGGCGAGCTTCTGGATTGCTGTTCCCAGCTTCTCCTGGTCGGACTTGGTCTTCGGCTCGATCGAGACCTGGATGACCGGGTCCGGGAAGCTCATGGACTCGAGGATGATCTGGTTCTGCGGATCGCAGAGCGTGTCACCCGTCGTGGTGTCCTTGAGGCCGATGACGGCGTAGATGTGACCGGCAGACGCGGTCGCGATCGCGTTCTCCTTGTTGGAGTGCATCTGGAAGAGCTTGCCCAGACGCTCCTTCTTGCCCTTGGTCGAGTTGATGACCTGAGCGCCGGAGTCGACCTTGCCCGAGTACACCCGGACGTAGGTCAGCTTGCCGAAGAAGGGGTGCGTCGCGATCTTGAACGCGAGAGCTGCGAACGGCTCGTCTGCGGACGGCTTGCGAGTGATCTCCTTTTCCTCGTCGCCGACGGCGTGTCCGATGGTCTCGGCAACGTCGAGGGGTGACGGGAGGTAGTCGATGACCGCGTCGAGCATGGGCTGAACGCCCTTGTTCTTGAACGCGGATCCACACAGGATCGGGTACAGCTCGCTGTTGACCGTCATCTTGCGGATGGCAGCCTTGATCTCGTCGATCGTGAGCTCTTCGCCGCCGAAGTGCTTCTCCAGAAGCGCCTCGTCGGACTCGGCCACGGTCTCGAGCAGCATTTCGCGGTACTCGGCTGCGCGCTCCTTGAGATCTTCGGGGATCTCGATGGTTTCGTAGGTCTCGCCCAGCTTGGTCTCGCCGCGCCAGATCTTCGCGTTCATCTCGACGAGGTCGACGATGCCTTCGAAGTTGCTCTCCGCACCGATCGGCAGCTGAATGACCAGCGGCTTGGCACCGAGACGATCGATGATGGTCTGCACGGTGTAGTAGAAATCAGCGCCGAGCTTGTCCATCTTGTTGACGAAGCAGATACGCGGCACGTCGTACTTGTCGGCCTGACGCCACACCTGCTCGGACTGCGGCTCGACACCTTCTTTGCCGTCGAACACTGCGACAGCGCCGTCGAGCACGCGGAGCGAACGCTCCACCTCGACGGTGAAGTCGACGTGCCCGGGGGTGTCGATGATGTTGATCTGGTTTTCGTTCCAGAAGCACGTCGTGGCAGCAGAAGTGATCGTGATGCCACGTTCCTGCTCCTGCTCCATCCAGTCCATGGTGGCTGCGCCATCGTGAACTTCACCGATCTTGTAGGAGATACCGGTGTAGAAGAGGATGCGTTCGGTAGTGGTGGTCTTGCCGGCATCGATGTGGGCCATGATGCCGATGTTGCGGACCTTGAGTAGGTCGGTCAGCACGTCCTGTGCCACGAGTTAACCCGCCTTGGTGTTGGAAGAGGTATTGCCTGAGCTGATCAACGCTCCGGCGGCATCGGATAGTTCCGAGTGCCGCCCGAGCGAGGAGATCACCAGCGGTAGTGGGCGAACGCCTTGTTGGCTTCGGCCATCTTGTGAGTGTCCTCGCGACGCTTCACAGCGGCACCGAGGCCGTTGCTCGCGTCGAGCAACTCGTTCGCCAGACGCTCGACCATGGTCTTCTCACGACGAGCGCGCGAGAACGTGACCAGCCAGCGCAGTGCCAGCGTGGTGGAGCGGCCGGGACGAACCTCGACGGGCACCTGGTAGGTGGCACCACCGACGCGACGGCTGCGAACCTCGAGGGCCGGCTTGACGTTGTCGAGTGCACGCTTGAGCGTGACGACGGGGTCGGTGCCGGTCTTCTCGCGAGCCTGCTCCAGAGCCTGGTAGACGATGCGCTCTGCAGTCGACTTCTTGCCGTCGAGGAGGATCTTGTTGACGAGCTGCGTGACCAACGGCGATCCGTAGACCGGGTCGTTGATCAGCGGCCGCTTGGGTGCTGGGCCCTTGCGTGGCATATCAGCTCTTCTCCTTCTTGGCTCCGTAGCGGCTGCGAGCCTGCTTGCGGTTCTTGACACCCTGGGTGTCGAGCGAGCCGCGGATGATCTTGTAACGCACACCCGGGAGGTCCTTCACACGACCGCCGCGAACGAGCACCATGGAGTGCTCCTGCAGGTTGTGACCCTCACCGGGGATGTATGCCGTTACCTCGACCGAAGAGGTGAGGCGAACGCGCGCGACCTTACGGAGAGCGGAGTTCGGCTTCTTGGGGGTGGTGGTGTACACGCGAGTGCACACGCCACGGCGCTGTGGACTGCCCTTGAGGGCAGCGGTCTTCAGTTTCGCGACCTTGTCGGTGCGTCCCTTACGGACCAGCTGGTTGATCGTTGGCATAAACCGGCTTTCTTCGTGTCGATAAACAGGGATCTAGCAGTTGGAGCAAGAGAACACTGCTCCTCACCCGGTACCGCTGCTGCTCCGGTACTACTTCTGCGGGTCTCTTGCACCCCGCGGTCGGGTGTGTCGCATACCCCCACACGTCCAGCCGGTTGCGCGCTCTTTCAAGCGAACGTGCGCACGGCTGTACCTCGCATAGGCACACAAACGTTCCGGCCAGGCCGGACACGACCCATAACGATACCTGGCAGCGTTGCCTCGGGTCAAAACACCCCTGATGAGCCCGCGCAACCTACCGGCTCAGGTTGAGCGTGAGGTCGGCCAGCTTCGCCGCGGCCTGGCAGGGATCGGGATGCGCGGCGTCCGGCTGGTACTGCACCCACCACCCGAAGATGCCCGCCCTGTCCGCTCCCGCCGAGACCCCGCACGATGCCGAATCGTTCGGACGCTGGGCCTGTATTGCCTTGCGACCCTGCACTGTTGTGTCCCCGACGGTGTACATCATCTTCTCGTCAGCGGCTCGCTCGGCCGCCAGCGTGCCGGATTCGAACCAGTTGAACGTCACCTTCACCGTGCCCGCGGAACCCACGAGATCCCACCGACAGATGGCCCCGAAGAAGCCCCGCGCGATGGCGTCGGCTCCGGTGGTTTCCTGGATCTGCTCGTCGGACACGGCGTCGCACTCGGTCAACAACTTGGTGAATTCTTGTCCACCCGATCCCCCGAAGCTGGCCGGCAACGCGGTCCCCTCGACGGTCTGGGAACAACCGGCGACGAGCAACAGGGTCGCGGCCGCAGCAATCACTCGACTGTTTCTCATTGCTTACGCTCCACGGTCAGCTTCGCGAGCTCGTTTGCGACGTCGCAGGGCGGGCGCGCCGCGGGTCCGTCGGAATATGTGATCGACCAGTGGAAGAAGTCGTCGCCGAACTGCACGCCGAGCTCGCACAGCGTGCCTTGCTCGGCCTCGAACCCTGGATTGCCGTCGATCTCGATGTCGTCGGCCGGACGCCCGATCAACTCCGAACCGGCCCGTTCGCGTCCGATCGGACTGCCGCGGTACCAGGAGAAGCTGACGCCTGGGCCGCCGAAGCCGACGGTTTCCCACTGGCAGCCGACGGAGTTGCGGGTGATCTGTCCGAACGGGCCCGCTCCGAACGCGGACTGCACCTCGGCGTCGGTGATCGATCCGCATTCACCGAAGAAGGGACCGGGCTCGTATGCCGTGGTGGTCGTTGTCACTTCTTCGGACGATGCGGCGTCGTTCTCGCCGCCACCACAGCCTGCGACCAGCGCGGCGACTGCAGTGATGGCCAGTACCACTCGCTTCATGCCGTCCTTCGCCTGCTGTTCGGGTTGCCGTTCGGATCTCGCACCGAACCTATCAACCGACGGGTCTCTCGTCACCGGCCGTGGACAGCGAGTCCCCGGACGTACACCCCCACGATCGCCGGTTCTCGCATGGCCATCAGCAGAGCGAACAGGGTTTGATCGCGGGCCAGCTCCGGATCGTCGGCGCGGACACCGTGGTCGATCGCCGCCGCCAACTGCGGCCATACGGACGGATCGACGACGACGAAATCCGCTTCCTTGCCTGCGTCGAAGTTGCCGATTCGGTTCTCCATGTCCAGCGCCCGAGCCCCGGCGAGGGTTCCGGTGAACAGCAGCTCTGCCGGGTGCAGTGACAATCCCTCCTCGTCTGCCTCGGAAATGTGCACCTTGAACGCGTCGGCGAGTACCTGCGGAAGCAACCATTCGTCGCCGCCGCCGAAATCCGAGCCGAGGGCGATGTTCACTCCCGCCGCCACCGTTCGCTTCCACGGCATCGTGCCCGAGCCCAGAAACTGCTGGGACGTCGGACAGTGCGCGATGGAGGTGCCGGTCTCGGCCATTCGTTCCAGTTCGGCGTCCTGGCAGTGCACCGCATGGGCCAGGATGGTGCGCTTGCCGAGAAAGCTCTTGCCGCCCACCTGTGAGCCGGGCAGAAACTTGCCGTCGTAGGTGTCGAGGTAGTTCTCCACCTGATACGCGGCCTTCGTCGCGTCGATCTCGCCGGTACCCGCGCGGTTGTTCTCGTTCAGATGAGTGTGGAAGTAGACGCCTCGGGCACGGACCGAATCGTAGAGCTCGCCGAGATTCTTCAACGTCTCCGTCGTCACCGAGAGCGAAAATCTCGGCACGACGGCCACGTGCAACATCGCCGTCTCGACATCGCCGGTATCGGCGGCGTGCCACTTCTCGATCTCCTCCGACACGAGCCGGATTGCCTCGTCCTCACCGGTGATCAATGCCTTCGCCGACGCCGGCCCGGTGGTCTGGACGCCTCGCCCGCTGACGATGCGCAGTCCGTGCTTCGCGGTCTCGGAGAACAACGAATCCTGCGCATGGGGGAAGGCCGATCCGAACACCATCGCCTGCGTGGTGCCGGCCCGGATACGTGCGGCGCAGAAGTCCCGTGCCGCCGCGGCCGCGAACTCGGGATCGGCGAAGCGAGACTCGGACGGGAAGATGCACGCGTTCAGCCATTCGAGGAGCTGGCCGCCGCCGTAGGAATCTCCGGCGTAGGTCTGCGGAAAGTGAATGTGGGTGTCGACGAACCCCGGAAGTAGAAATCCCGGTCGATGATCGGCGGTGTCCAGCTGCGCGTATTGCTCTGGAAGAGAATCGAATTCGCCGCAGAATTCGATTTTCCCTTCCTCGGACACCACCAGGGCACCGTCGGGAATCGACACCAGCGCGTCCGCGGCATCGATGACCGTGGGCGATCCGGCGACGTGAAAAATGTGGCCGCGGTGCACGCGTGCGGAATCGGAAGTCACCAGCCAGACTCAAGCACAGGTTGCTCGGTACTGCAGACCGGCTGTTCTAGAGAGCTATCGATCCAGTGGACTGCCTCGCGTGCAGCGACACGTCGAGAACATCGGCCCACGACCGCACGACCTCGGCCCGTCGGCGCGCGTCGTCGGTGAGCACATCGGCCAGACCCAGACCGCGGGCGAGGTCGAGGGTCGCCTGGACGAGGCGGTGGGTGACGGGATCGTTGTCGTCGACCCCGAGGTTCTCGACGGCCATCTGGTGCGCGCGACGACCGAACCGCTCCTCGAGGGGCACGATCCGATCGCGTAGCTCGGGATCGGCCGACGCCGCCGTCCAGACCTGCAGTGCCGCTTTGAACATCGGGCCGGTGTAGTACTCGACGAGCCGCTCGACCACGAGCTTCGTCCGTCCGGGCCCGGGCGCAATGTCCTGCGCCTCGCGGCGCGCGTGGTCCATTCGAATGTCGAACATGTACTCGAGCGCCCCGGTGATCAAATCCTCACGCGTCGGGAAATGGTGCTGGGTCGCGCCGCGAGAGACTCCGGCGCGTTCGGCGACGACGCCGACCGTCGTCGCACCCCAACCTTGCTCGGCGAGTGAGTCGATCGTCGCCTCGAGCAGTCGCTGACGCGTCACCCTGCTTCGGTCCTGCTTGGGTTCGCGCGCCATCACCATCTCCCTCTACTTGTTCTAGGCCGCCCTACTTCTCGACCACCCAGGATGGGGGCCTCTTCTCCAGAAAGGACATCATCCCCTCTCGCGCCTCGTCGGATGCAAACAACCTGGCAGATTGCTCGGCGACGGCCCTCCCACGCTCGTCGATCTCGCGCCGGATGGCCGCAGTGGTGAGCATCTTCGACTCGGCCAGGCCCTGCGGCGAACATTTCGAGAACATGATCATGAAGTCGGCCACCGCAGCCGCCGGGACGACGTCGGCCACGGTGATCAGGCCGATCGCCTCGGCCGTGGCACTGTCGAACGTCTCTCCGGTGAGGAAGTAGCGACTCGCGGCCCGAGAGGTCAGTCGCGGGAGCACGGCGACGGAGATGACCGACGCGGCAAGTCCGAGGCGAGCCTCGGTGAGTGCGAACGAGCTCTCGGGTCCGGCGATCGCTACATCGCAGGCGGCGACCAGACCCATGCCGCCCGCCCGCACGTGCCCGTCGATGCGCGCGATGACGGGCTTGGGGGTGTCGATGATCAACCGCATCAGGTCCAGCATCTGCCGGGTGCGCAACTCCGGCGATGCACCTGCCTCGCGAAGGTCGGCACCGGCACAGAAGGTTCCGCCGGTGTGGCCGAGCACGATCGTTCTGACGTGGTCGTTCTCCGCCGCAGCCGTGAGACCGGCGGTGAGCTCTTCGACCAGCACCGAGGACAAGGCGTTTCGGTTCTCCGGCGAATCCAGCGTCACATACGCTGTCCTGCTGCCCAACTCGTACGTGACCGCCATCAGTAGCTTCTCGGCAGCCCGAGCGAATGTTGCGAGACGAAGTTCAGGATCATCTCCCGACTCACCGGTGCCACGCGGGCGATGCGGGCGGCCCCGAGCATCGCGGCCAAGCCGTACTCACTGCTCAGTCCGGCCCCGCCGTGGGTCTGGATCGCTTGGTCGAGTGCCTTGATACTGGCCTCGGCGGCAGCGTATTTGGCCATGTTCGCGGCCTCGGCGGCACCGAAATCGTCGCCGGAGTCGTAGAGCACCGCTGCCTTCTGCATCATCAGCTTGGCGAGCTCGAGCTCGATCTTGCACTGCGCCAACGGATGAGACAGTCCCTGGTGAGCCCCGATGGGCGTCTTCCAGACGGTGCGTTCCTTGGCGTACTTCACCGCTGCGTCGAGGGCGTAGCGGCCCATGCCGATCGCCATCGCGGCACCGAGAATGCGTTCGGGGTTCAGGCCCGCGAACAGCTGCATCAGCGCGGCATCGGCCTCACCCACCAGCGCCTCGGCCGGCAAACGAACGTCGTCGAGGAACAGCACGAACTGGTGATCCGGCTCGACGATGTCCATCTCCATCTGCGTCTTCTGCAGACCGGGGGCATCGGTGGGCACGATGAACAGGGCCGGCTTGAGCTTGCCGGTCTTCGAGTCCTCGGTGCGCGCGACGATCAAGACGGCGTCGGCCTGATCGACGCCGGAGATGTAGATCTTGTTGCCCTTGAGAACCCACTGGTCACCATCGCGTCGCGCGGTCGTGGTGATCTGGTGGGAGTTCGATCCCGCGTCGGGTTCGGTGATGCCGAAGACCATGATCTTGGAACCGTCGGCGAGAGGGGTGAGCCACTCCTGCTTCTGATCGGCGGTGCCGTACTTACCGATGATGGTGCCGCAGATCGCCGGGCTGACGACCACGAGGAGCAGACCGGCGCCGTGCGAGGCAAGCTCTTCCTGGACGAGCGCGAGCTCGTAGATGCCTGCGCCCCCGCGCCGTACTCCTCGGGCAGGTTGACGCCGAGGAAGCCGAGCTTGCCTGCCTCGTTCCACAGTTCGGTCAGTGGCTCACCCTTGCGTGCCTTGGGCAGCACGTAGTCGATGTAGTTGTACCGCTTGCCCAGTGACGAGACTGCGTTGCGCAGCCCCTTCTGCTCTTCGGTTTCGACGAAACTCATGATTGTTCCTCTCCTACAGATTCTTCGGTGACCACTGCCAGCACCTGCCCTACTTCGACTTGCTGACCTTGCTGCACGTTCAATTCGGTGAGCACACCATCTGTCGGCGCGGTGACCGTGTGTTCCATCTTCATCGCCTCCAGCCACAGGATCGGCTGACCGGCGGTGACGGTATCGCCCTGCGCTGCAGCGATTCTGATGACGCTACCCGGCATCGGAGCCAGCAGAGACCCGGCCGCCACCTCGTCGGTGGGGTCGGTGAAGCGTGGAGCCCGAACCAGCCGAACCGGCCCGAGTGCGGAGTCGACGAACACATCCGAGCCGTAGCTGTGCACCTCGAACGTACGCCGAATCCCGTTGTCGTCGAGCGTCACCTGCGAGGGAGTGTGATCGACGAGTTCGACGCCATCGAGCGAGGACGTCAGCCCGTTGCGCCCGATCGAATACTCGACAGTGATGTCGTTGTAGGTCTTTCGCTGTGGCTGCGACCGCAGGTTCCGCCAGCCGCCCGGTAGTCCCGCGTTCACTCGGGCGTGCTTTCTGTTGTTCGCTGCATCGGCCAATGCGGCCGCGAGCGCCGACAATTGCGCGGCACGGCCCTGTGCGATCGGCAGCGACAGAACGTCGAGGCCATGGGTGGCGAAAAAGGCAGTGTCGGTGTCCCCCGCCAGGAACGCCGGATGCCGCAGAATGTTGACCAGCAGATCTCGGTTGGTCTTCAGCCCGTGAATCGTGGCCCTCTGCAATGCTTTCGCCAGTAGGTTCGCAGCCTGGTCTCGCGTCGGCGCGAAGGAGATGACCTTCGCCAGCATCGGGTCGTAGTGAGTGCCCACCACGCTGCCGGTCTCGACGCCGGAGTCCACTCTGATGCCTGCTTTGTCGAGAACCTCGAACTGCGAGCCGGGGATCTCGAATCGGTGCACGGCACCGCTCTGCGGCTGCCAATCCTGGGCCGGGTCCTCCGCGTACAGGCGAACCTCGATGGAGTGGCCGCGCGTCACCGGCTGCTCGGCGGGCAACCGCTCCCCCGACGCCACTCGGATCTGCAGCGCAACCAGATCCAGTCCCGTTGTGCATTCGGTGACCGGGTGCTCCACCTGCAGACGAGTGTTCATCTCGAGGAAGAAGAAGTTGCCCTTCTCGTCGGCGAGGAATTCGACGGTGCCTGCACCCTCGTACCCGATGGCCTCGGTAGCGAGTCTCGCGGCCTCGAAGAGCCTTTCGCGCATACCGTCGACGCGTTCGACGAGTGGCGACGGTGCTTCTTCGACCACCTTCTGGTGTCGACGTTGGATCGAGCATTCGCGCTCGCCGACCGTCCACACGGTGCCGAATCGGTCGGCCATGACCTGAACTTCGATGTGCCGGCCGGTCTCGATGTAGCGCTCGACGAACACCGTGCCGTCACCGAAAGCCGACAACGCCTCGCGCTCGGCCGCTTCGAGTTCGGACTGCAGGCTGTCGAGGCTGCGCACGATGCGCATGCCGCGCCCGCCGCCGCCCGCAGATGCCTTGATCAATACCGGGAGTTCGTTCTCGGTGACCGACGCGGGATCGAGTTGCGTCAGCACCGGCACCCCGGCGTCGGCCATCATCTTCTTGGACTCGACCTTCGAGCCCATCATGTCGATGGCCTTGACGGGCGGTCCGATCCACGTCAGCCCCGCGTTCTGCACCTGCTGCGCGAAATCGGCGTTCTCGGACAGAAATCCGTATCCCGGATGTATTGCGTCGGCTCCGGCCTGTACTGCCGCGGCGATGACGAGCTCACCGCGCAGGTAGGTCTCGCTCGAGCTGTTACCGGGCAGGCGCACGGCTGCATCGGCCTCGCGCACGTGCGGGGAGTTCGCGTCGGCATCGGAGAACACCGCGACGGTATCGATCCCCTCGGCGCGGCACGTGGTGAAGACGCGTCGGGCGATTTCACCGCGGTTGGCGACCAGGATGCTGCTGACAGGAGCGTAGCCTGCGTAGTGACCAGATAACACAGTCATGTCTCTCACATCCGGAAGACACCGAAGTTGGCGGTGCCTTCGATCGGGGCAGAGGCGATGGCCGACAGGCACATTCCCACTACCGTGCGGGTATCACGGGGGTCGATGACACCGTCGTCGTAGAGGCGTCCGGAGAGAAACATCGGCAGCGACTCGGCTTCGATCTGCGCCTCGATCATCGCGCGCAGGCCGGCGTCGGCCTCGGCATCGAAGGCTTGTCCGCGAGCTTCGGCGGCGGCGCGTCCGACGATGGAGATGACACCGGCGAGTTGCGCGCCGCCCATCACGGCGGATTTGCTGGACGGCCAGGCGAACAGGAATCGCGGATCGAAGGCGCGGCCGCACATGCCGTAGTGGCCGGCTCCGTACGACGCACCGAGCAGGATCGAGATGTGCGGAACCGTCGAGTTCGAGACGGCGTTGATCATCATCGAGCCGTGCTTGATCATCCCGCCTTCCTCGTACTCCTTGCCGACCATGTAGCCGGTGGTGTTGTGCAGGAACAACAGTGGCGTATTCGATCGGTTGGCGAGCTGGATGAACTGCGTCGCCTTCTGCGATTCCTCGCTGAACAGCACGCCGCGAGCATTGGCGAGAATGCCGATCGGGTAGCCGTGCAGCTCGGCCCATCCGGTGACGAGAGAGCCGCCGTACATGGGCTTGAACTCGTCGAAATCCGAGCCGTCGACGATGCGGGCGATGACCTCGCGGGGGTCGAACGGGATCTTCAGGTCGGTGGGCACGATGCCGAGCAGATCCTCGGGATCGGCCAGCGGCTCGATGACCTCGGTGCGCGGCTGGGGCCCCTTCTTTTTCCAGTTCAACCGGGAGACGATGCTGCGTCCGATGCGGATGGCATCCTGCTCGTCGACGGCGAAGTAGTCGGCGAGACCGGACTTTCGGGCGTGCATCTCGGCCCCACCGAGGGACTCGTCGTCGGAATCCTCACCGGTGGCCATCTTGACCAGGGGCGGCCCGGCGAGGAACACCTTGGATCGCTCCTTGACCATGACGACGTGATCCGACATACCGGGAATGTATGCGCCACCGGCGGTGGAGTTGCCGAACACCAATGCGATCGTCGGAATGCCCGCCGCCGACAGCTGTGTCAGGTCGCGGAACATTCGGCCGCCCGGAATGAAGACCTCCTTCTGCGTCGGCAGATCGGCACCGCCGGACTCGACCAAGGAGATGACCGGGAGCCGGTTCTGGGTCGCGATGTCGTTGCCGCGGAACCCCTTCTTGAGAGTCCACGGGTTACTGGCCCCGCCGCGGACCGTCGGATCGTTGGCGACGATGAGACATTCGACGCCGCACACGACGCCGATGCCCATGACGGTGCTGGCTCCCACCGGAAAGTCGCTGCCCCAGGCCGCGAGTGGGCACAGTTCGAGAAACGCGGAGTCCTCGTCGATCAGCAACTCGATGCGTTCGCGGGCCAAGAGCTTGCCGCGCTTCTTGTGCCGCTCGATGTACTTCTCGCCGCCGCCCAGCAGAGCCTTCGAGTGCTCGGCGTCGATCTCGCCGAGCTTGGTGTTCATCGCCTCGGTCGCACCGTTGAATTGCTCCGATGTGGTGTCGAGGGTGGACTTCAGCACGCTCATGCCTGGTACCCCAATCGTTTTGCTGCCAGTCCGGTGAGGATTTCGGTGGTGCCGCCGCCGATGCCGAGGATCCTCATATCGCGATACTGCCGCTCGACTTCACTTTCGCGCATGTAGCCGAGTCCGCCGAAGAGCTGCACTGCCGCATTGGCGACCCACTCTCCGGATTCGACGGCGGTGTTCTTGGCGAAGCAGACCTCGGCGATGAAGTCCTGGTTCTCCTGCAGGGATCGCTCGACGAGGGACCGGGTGTAGACGCGGGCAATGTCGATCTTGCGCGCCATTTCGGTGACGGTGTTCTGCACGGACTGCCGTGCGATGAGCGGCTTTCCGAACGTCTCCCGATCGCGGACCCACTGCAACGTCAGATCGAGGCATCGCTGCGCGCTGGCGTAGGCCTGGGCGGCGAGGGCGATGCGCTCGGTGAGAAACGCCTGCGCGATCTGCGCGAAGCCGCTGTTCTCGGCACCGACGAGGTTGCTCACGGGGACGCGGGCGTCGACGAATGCAAGCTCAGCGGTATCGGATGCGCGCCAACCCATCTTGTCCAACTTGCTGGTCACCTCGAAGCCCGGCGTTCCCTTCTCGATGACGAGCAGTGACACCCCTGCGGCACCGTCGCCTCCGGTGCGGACAGCAGCGACGACGAAGTCGGCTCGGCAGCCCGAGGTGATGTACGTCTTCGATCCGTTGACGACAAAGTGCTCGCCGTCCCTGACCGCCTTCGTCCTGAGGTGGCCGACGTCGGAGCCGCCACCCGGCTCGGTGATCGCGAGCGAGCCGATCTTCTCCCCCGCCAGGGTTGGCCGTACCCACTTCTCGATCTGGTCGGCGTCGCCGGCTGCAATCAGGTGCGGCAACGCGATTCCGCTGGTGAACAGCGATGCGAACAGACCGCCCGAGGCACCGGCCTGATGCATCTCCTCGCAGATCACGACCGCGTCGGCGAGATCCCCGCCGTCGCCGCCGACCTCCTCGGGAAAACCGGCTCCGAGCAAACCGAGAGCGGCCGCCTTCTTGTGCAGGTCACGTGGAATCTCGCCGTCGCTCTCCCACTGATTCATGTACGGAGCGATGTCCTGCTCGACGAAGCTGCGGACGGTCTTTCGCAACTGCTGACGCTCGGGCGTCGTCCAGATGCTCATATCAGTTCTCCACTCTTGTCGGGTCGTTCCGCAGGCTCCACTCCTGAGCTGTAGGCCAGCGTTTCGGGGATGTCGATGTGCCGCGACCGCAGCCACTCACCGAGCCCCTTGGCTTGCGGATCGAATCTGGCCTGCGATGCGACGCCTTGTCCGAGGATGCCGTCGATGACGAAGTTGACGGCACGCAGGTTGGGCAATACGTGCCGCGTGACGGTGAGTTGCTCGGCCTCGGGCAACATCCGCTTCAGTTGCTCGACCGTCAATGCATGTACCAGCCAGGCGAATTCGTCATCGGTGCGCACCCACACCCCGACGTTGGCGTTACCGCCCTTGTCGCCGCTTCGAGCCGCAGCAATGATGCCGAGAGGCGCTCGGATGGTTGCTTCCGGGGGTCTGGGTTCCGGAAGTGTGGGCTCTTCCAAAGGTTCCAACGCTCGTGTCTCCGTCGACGGCGCGATGGCACGTTCGGTGCCGTCGGCCCGATGCGCAACATGCGGTACCTCGGCTGCGTCGACGAAGCCGGCCGTGAACACCCCGTACGGCGCTCCGTTTCCAGGCGGCGCGGTGACCGAGAATCCGGGGTAGCTGGCCAGTGCGAGTTCGACTGCCACTGCGGAGAACTGACGCCCTACGACATCGGGGTTGCTGTCGCGGGCCACGCAGCGCAGCAGGGCGCTGGCCGTCTCCTCCGTCGAGGCGTCCGGCTTGTCGGTACGCACCAGAGTCCACTCCAGTTCGGCCGGACGATCGCTGAGCCAGGACTCGAATTGACTGTGCGCGAGTGCCGCTTTGGCTTCGATGTCGAGGCCGGTGAGCACCATGGTGAATTCGTTGCGGAAACCGCCGAGCGCGTTGAGCGACACCTTGTAGGTGGGCGGCGGCGCTTCTCCGGTCACACCCGTGATCGACACTCGATCGCTGGTCTCCTGCGCCAGCATCGCCGAGTCGATGCGCGCGGTGACATCGGGGTTCGCGTAGCGCCCGCCGGTGATCTCGTACAGCAACTGTGCGGTCACCGTGCCGACGCTGACAGCACCGCCGGTGCCCTCGTGTTTGGTGATGACACTCGAGCCGTCTTCGTGAATTTCCGCGATCGGAAATCCCGGACGCGACATGTCTGCGATCTCGGTGAAGAAGGAGTAGTTGCCACCCGTCGCCTGAGTTCCGCATTCGATGACGTGTCCGGCGATGACGGCTCCGGCCAGGGCGTCGTAATCGGTTGGCGTCCAGCCGAAGTGCGCCGCAGCCGGTCCGACGATCACGCTGGCGTCGGTGACACGGCCGGTGACCACGACGTCGGCACCGGAGTTCAGGCACTCGACGATGCCCCACGCGCCGAGGTACGCATTGGCCGTCAGGGGGCTGCCGAGACCGAGTTCGGTGGCCCTTCCCAGGAGGTCGTCACCATCGACGTAGGCGATCTTCGCACCGGAATCGAGCTTCTCCAGCGCCTCGGCCAGTCCTCGCGGATTGAGTCCGCCGGCATTCGCAACGATCTTGACGCCCTTGTCGAGAGCCAGACCCAGGCAGTCCTCGGCCTGACGCAGAAAGGTTTTGGCGTAGCCGCGGGTCGCGTCCTTCATCCGGTCGCGGCCCAGAATGAGCATCGTGAGCTCGGCGAGATAGTCGCCGGTGAGGTAGTCGAGTTCGCCGCCCTCGAGCATCTCACGCATTGCGGAGAGCCGGTCTCCGTAGAAGCCCGAACAGTTACCGATACGCACAGTCATGCCTTCTCTTGTCATGCTCGGTCTCGTCCTGCTCCGGGAAGGCCTGCGAAGGCTTGGGCGATGGTGAGCCAGTGCGCGGCATCGCTTCCCTCGGCATGGATGTCGAGGTTGTCGCGGTGGGCGCGCTGAGTGACGAGAAGGCAGAAGTCGAGCGCCGGGCCGCTCACCCGCTGGGCGGCGTCCTCGGGCCCCCACGTCCAGAGCTCACCCGACGGCGCGGTCAGTTCTATCCGGAACGGCTCGGCGGGCGCGGTCTGCTGGTTCACCGCATAGGCGAAATCCCTTGTACGGACGCCGATGTGCGCAACGCCGCGGATCCGGTCGGTGGCTGCCCGCGTGACGCCCAGTGCGTCGGCGACATCCTGGCCGTGGGCCCAGGTCTCCATCAGCCGCGCGGTGGCCATGGACGCGGCACTCATCGGGGGTCCGAACCACGTGATCTTGGTTCCCGACGGGACCTGCGTCAGTGCATCGGTCATGGCGCGGCGTCGGGTACGCCAGTCGTTCAACAGTTCGGGGTTGCGAGATTCACCCTCGGCGGCGTCGTCGACGAAGCCGGTGGGGTTCTCCCATGCACCCTGCAGAACCACGGCAAAGTCCGCCTCGGCGGCGGAATCACCCGCCGCGGCGGACGTGGTTCGCTCCGCGACGTGGTCGGTCCAGGAAAGATGTGCGATCTGATGTGCGATGGTCCAGCCTGCAGCGGGGGTCGATGCCGCCCACTGCTCCGGAGTCAGCTCGGCCACGAGTGCATCGAGGTCGTTGCCCTCGCCGCGAAGGTCGTCTACGAGGGAGTCGAGATCTGCCATGGGTCCAGCTTCACAAAGGGTCGAGAAAAAAGCAAGCACGCCTGCTTGTTAATTTGTAACCTCGTGTTCGCTTACCTTCTTTACGGTTGCGAGCGTGAAAATGTCGAGACTTGTGGCCGTCACCGTCATCCTCGCCATCGCGTCCGCCGGCTGCTCCTCTACGGACTCGGCCCCCGACGACGCGTCGAGCATCCGGGTGGCGACGTTCAACGCCAGTCTCAATCGACCCGCGGCCGGACAGTTGGTGACCGACCTGACCGGCGAGAACGCACAGGCGCGCGCGGTGGCCGATACGATCGCCGCGAATTCACCGGATGTGTTGCTGATCAACGAGTTCGATTACTCGGGTGCCGATGCGGTGGCGCTCTTCAACGACAACTATCTCGACCAGCGGTACCCCTACTCCTTCACCGCACCGGTGAACACGGGCGTCGATTCGGGACTCGACCTGGACCGAGACGGCGCGCTCGGCGGCCCGGGCGACGCCTGGGGATTCGGCCAGTTCCCGGGTCAGTACGGGATGGCGCTGTTCTCGAAGTATCCGATCGACACCGATTCGGTACGCACGTTCCAGAATTTCCTGTGGAAGGACATGCCGGATTCGCTGTTGCCGCGCGAGCACTACGGAGATGTGTCCGACGCGCTGCGACTGTCCAGCAAATCGCACTGGGACGTACCGATCGACGTGAACGGAAAGACGCTGCACGTGTTGGCCTCGCACCCCACTCCCCCGTCCTTCGACGGACCCGAAGACCGCAACGGCAAGCGCAACCACGACGAGATCAGGCTCAGTGCCGAATACATCTCGGGTGCGGACTACCTCTACGACGACAACGGTGTGCGCGGCGGGCTGGAGGACGGAGCGTCGTTCGTCATGCTGGGCGATCAGAACAGCGATCCGGTCGACGGAGATTCGGTCGCCGGTGCGATCGCGCAGGTTCTCGACCTTCCGCGGGTTCAGGATCCGGCTCCCACGTCCGATGGACACGGAACGGACACAGCAGATTTCGCCGACCCGAACCCGGGTGATCTGCGTGTGGACTACGTACTCCCCTCGGAGGATCTGACGGTGGTCGATTCGCAGGTGTACTGGCCGGATCTGCCCGAGCATCCCTCGGACCACCGACTGGTGTGGGCCGACCTCGAAATATGATGTGAGAGTGACCGAACTTCCGATTGTCGAATTCGCCTATCCGGGTCCGCTGCGAGACGCACTGGTTGCGGCCGTCCTGTCCGGTGCGAAAACCACAACGGCCAGCTTGTTGGTTCAGCACACAGACGAGGTGCTTCCGCGAGTCGGCGAACGTTGTGCGGTGGTCGACTCGGCGGGCAGCGCAGTGGCCGTCGTCGAAACGATCGCCGTCGATATTGTTGCCCTGAAGGATGTTTCGCTGCAACATGCTCTCGACGAGGGTGAGGGATACGCCGACGTCGCGCAATGGCGAGACGGGCACGAGAGGTTCTGGCACTCGACCGAGACTCGCGCGGAACTGGGCGATCCGCACTTCACCGTGAACGACGACACCCAGGTGGTGCTGGAGCGATTCGCACTCGTGTGATCACGGGGCCAGGCGGATGGGGAGTCAAGGTCACACTATCTTGTCGATGGGTAGGCGTATGGGGATAACGCCGGGTCCGCGGGTGGTGGCCGAGTTGATCCAACGAAACAGGTCAAGCAAGAGCCACTTTCACACCGCTGGAAAACATCGAGTCATGTAGCTGCAACGCGGCGGGAGCGGTTCCTGGTGGCACGTCGAATGCGACCTTCACGTCTATCGAATTGCCGGGGTTGATCTCACCCGTCACGGCGACTCCGGTGTTCATGTACATACCGGCCTCGCTGGATGCCCCGTACTCGCGGCCCTGCGCATCGATCATCTTCTGGTCGTCGCCGAAGTAGCTCTGCGGCTTGTCCCCGATGTTCTTCACTCGCATCGTGACGACGATGAACTCGCCCTGCGCGTTCGCGGTCATGACATTTGCCTCGTAGCTTCGTGCACACATCGCCCCGGTGACCGCCGGAGGATCGACTCGAGAAGAACCCCGAAAAATTCGCACCGCACTTACCTCAGCTGTCATCGCAGCAGTTATCAGCAGTGTGTCCGTTCAGGTTGCGAGCGCTGCACCGGTCGCTGCTACATCAAAAGAAATCCAGGTGGAGAACCTTGCGGCGGCATTCTCGGCGCTGGAGCGGGTCCCACAAGACTTGCAGCAGAGAGCACCGAGCGACCCGGAGGTACGGGCATGGATTCAGAACAACATTCCCAATCCGGAACGGGCCGGTGGCATTGTGACGCCACAGTTCAACCCGTTCTCGTGCGCGGCCGCTACCGCCGACTTCGCCATCGGTGTCGGGTTCCCAGTATCGAAAGTCCGCCGGATTGCGCGCGAGGCAGGCGGTTTGACCACGTTCGCTCGGTACGTATTCGACTTCGTGCGCGGGGGCACGTTCCCTGCCGAAGCGAGCAATGAGTTGATCGAGCTTCACGGCAATGTCACCGGTGTCGGCGGTTTTGTTGCGTGCCT
>NZ_CAPS01000055.1 GCF_000333955.1 Rhodococcus sp. AW25M09 | reverse complement strand
GGTTGACGTGGGGTTTGTCGCCGCCTTCGGTGGGGCGGTCGCTGGAGGAGAGGTAGTGGTCGAGGATCTGCCCGAACGCGTCGGCTCTGCGCTTGGCGGGGCTGCGCGGGTCTGGGGTGCCGTCGACCGCGGGTCTGGGTTCGGTCAGGGGTGAGAGTGCGGTGAGCAGTTTTTCTCCGGTGACGGCGTCGAAGTCGCCTTTGAGTGCCAGGCGCCCGTTCAGGGTTTTGGAGGCGAAGAGTTCGTTGCGGTCGGTGTCCTCGGCGGGTGGCTTGTTGCTGCCGTAGTGGTCGCTCAAGCGGGTGATCGCTGCGCGCAGTGGGCCGGTGCGGGCTTCGGGTCCGGTCGCGGCTTTGATCAGCGCTGCCCGGGCCATATCGCGGCCCTCTTGGGGGAGGTCCTTGGGTGGGGTTTCGGCGAAGTCGAGGATCAGGGCGGCATGGTCGAGGGACATGACACCGGTGTTGACGGCGTCGGCGATGTCGGGGAAGTTCTTCAACCCGCGGGCGAGGGCGAGAATCTTGTTGGCTTTTCCTGCCGAGAGCAGGGTGGTGGAGGTGAGCCAGCCGGCGGGGCCGGGGAAGCCGAGTTTGTCTTTGCCGACGCGGGTGTCGATTTCGGCGACGAGGGCGATGCGCCGGGCTTCCAACAGTTGTATCTGATGGGAGACGTCAGCGGCGGCGGCGAGGAGTTCGTCCTCGCTCAGTTGCCAGATCGCTGTGGTCATGTCATGAAGTGTATCGAACGTGCGTTCGACTGGCAATGATGATCGAATCGAAAACTATTGCCGTGCTTAACTATTCGTGAATCGCAACGTGTCGGTGGCCCGTGGTAGAGGTCGGCTCATCGATCACTATTCGTAGTCGGTGACGAGGGTTCCCTGGTGATAGAGGATCTTCCAATCGCCGTCACGTCGCTGCCACAGCGTCATCCTGCGGGTAAGTCTTTTCTCGAGGATCAGCGTGTACGTCAACAGATAAGTTGCGGGCGCAATTTCGAGGAGCTCGAACCCGCTGGCCTCCCAGTCGGACTCGAGGCGGCCGCTGGGGTCGGACGCATACCGCTCTTCCAGAACCGACCAGACGTGTTCGCGACTGTAGCGACGACCCGACGCTCCGGTCTCCCAGAAACTAGGGTCAGTGAGGCGCTCGAAGTCTTCCCGCGAGGTGCCGCACTCGAGGCGGTGGAAGATCGGCTCTCCGTTCGAGTTCCGCGAGTACTTCATCCAGCTCAGTCGCAGAGCTGCCATCGGGCCTGCGCGCAGAATCGGCCACGGCGTCAGCCGATGGTCCCCAGCGACGCCAAGGTCTTCACCACAGCACGAGCGGCCTCGACACCCTTCTTCTCCAGGTGCGCGGTGAAGAAGGCTGTGTGGTCGGCGTGCTCGTGAAAATGGTGCGGGGTGAGCACTACGGAAAACACCGGTACGTCGGTGTCCAGCTGAACTCGCATCAGGCCGTCGATGACCGCCGTCTCGACGAAGTCGTGTCGATAGATTCCGCCGTCCACCACCAGAGCTGCAGCGACTATCGCGGAGTACTTCCCCGTCTTGGCCAACCGCTGCGCGTGCAACGGGATCTCGAAAGCTCCGGGTACCTCGAAGACGTCGATGGACGTATCGGCTTCGCCGAGCAGCTCGAGTTCGGCGGCGAACCCCACTCGCGCACGGTCGACGATATCCAGGTGCCAGCTGGCGTGAACGAATGCAATGGATCCGGCGAGTGGAATGCTCATAGGTGCGATGTTAGCGGTATCGCTCATCGAGCAAGTCGAGTGTTGCACCATCGAATTCACCGTCGAAATATTTCTGCACCACTTCACCGAAGACGGACTCCCCCTCGGTAGCTTCGGCGAACAGCGTCATGGACGAGTGCAGCTTCAGATTGTCGGGATAGCCGAAGATCTCGTCGACTGTTCGCCCCTCGACGCCGACGGTCAATCGAGCCGCCTTCCTCAGGCGAGGCCCCAGCACCTCGTGGGACAGGAACAGCTCTGCCTCGGTCAGGTCCGCGATGCCGAAGTGTTGGGCGGTCGCGCTACGCCCCAATCCCGTCAACTGCGGGAAAACGAACCACATCCAGTGCGTCTGCTTCCGGCCCGCCTTCAGCTCCTGCGTCACCGCTTTCCAGACGGGATCCTGGGCGTCGACGAAGCGTTGCAAGTCGTATTCGGTCATGCCGTTCAACTTAGTCAGGAGTGGAGCCTGCGGAACGACCAGATCAGTCAGGAGTGGAGCCTGCGGAACGACCAGATCAGTCAGGAGTGGAGCCTGCGGAACGACCAGATCAGGTGAACCCGCGCAGCAGAGTGTCGACGGTCGCATCGAGCAAGTCCTCGGCCGGGACACCGTCCAGCAGGTCACCGGTGGCCAACATGGCGACGCCGTGCACGCTCGCGAAGGCCACACGAGCGAGTATCTCGGGCGGGGCCTCGGTGATCACGCCGGCGGCAATCGCGTCTTTCAGCAGCGCTTCGGTGGCCGTCATACTGTGCTGCGCCACATCTTTCAGCTCTTCGCTGGCATCGGGATGATGCTTGGTGCTGTACATGACGTCCAGCAATTCGGGATGCTCGACGGCGAATCCGAGGTAGGCGCGCGCGACACCGCGGAACCGAGACGTCAGCTCGCCGGGGGCCGTCGACGCAGCGCCCATTCGGCGGTTCAATTCTTGAAAACCGTTCAGCGCCAATGCATCGAGCAGTGCCTGTTTGTCCCGGAAGTGGCGAGCCGGGGCGGCATGACTGACACCGACATCTCTGGCCAACTGCCGGAGCGATAGCGCTTCGACACCTCCTCGCCCAATGCTCCGTTCGGCCTCGTCGAGCAGTACCGCCCGCAAGTCACCGTGGTGGTAGCGCCGCGTTGCCATACGATCACCCTAAGCGATGTTGGCATTGACAACAATGATGGCGCTGCCTACATTTGCGTCCATGACTTCCACAGTGCTCATCACCGGAGCAAGTTCAGGCCTCGGCGAGGAATTCGCCACCCGATTCGCCGCACGCGGCGAGAACGTCGTCCTCGTGGCGCGGCGGGCCGATCGACTGGAGACGCTCGCACGCCGGATCGAAGCCGACCACGGCGTCACCGCTACCGTCGTCGCGATGGACCTGGGGGTACCGGGTGTCGGCGCGAAATTGCGAACCGCATTGACCGACAAAGGAATAACTCCCACTTCCCTCGTCAACAACGCAGGCTTCGGAACGCACGGTCGGTTCGCCGACGAGGATCCCGAGCGTGTGGCTGCAGAAATCGCGCTCAATGTGAGCGCACTGGTCGACTTGACGCACGCATTCCTGCCGACGCTGACCGGCGCACTGATCAACGTGGCGAGCACCGCCGCGTATCAGCCCACGCCCAACATGGCCGTGTACGGGGCGACGAAAGCGTTCGTGTTGAGCTTCACCGAAGCCCTGGCATTCGAGCACCGCACCTCGCCACTGAAAGTGCTCGCTCTCTCCCCGGGCCCCACGCGCACCGAATTCTTCGACGTCGTGGGATCCGAGGATGCAGCGGTAGGGAACTTTCAGACGTCCGAGCAGGTGGTCTCGACCGCCATGCGGGCGTTGGATTCTCGTCGCACCCCCGCCAGCGTCGTGTCCGGTCTGTCGAACAAGATCAGCGCGGGCAGCGTTCGCCTCGCCCCACGCGGCCTGGCGACCGTGATCAGTGGCCGCCTGCTGAAGGCGTGAAACCCCGCTAACCCCGTGTACGACGCGAATCGATCACTCCCGTATCGAATCCGGCAAGATGCAGTCCTCCGTGGAATCGAGCGTGCTCGATCTTCAGACACCGATCCATGACGACGTTCAATCCGGCTGACTCTCCGTCGCTAGCCACTTGTTCGTGCCACAGTCCGAGCTGCAGCCAGATCGTTTTCGCCCGCACTGCAGTGGTTTCGGCAAGGACTGCGGGCAGGTCGTCGTACTTGCGGAAGACGTCGACCAGATCCGGAGGCTTCGGCAGGTCCGCGAGCGTCGGATATACCGTCGTGCCCTCGATATCGGTGATCGTCGGATTGACGAGAAAAATCTCGTAGTTGCTCGTCGACGACAAATACCGGTTGACGAAGTAGCTTGCCCGCGAGGGATTCTTGGACGCGCCGACGATCGCGACGGTCTTGGTTTCCCGCAGAATGCGCTGACGTTCCTGGGCGGACGGGCCTTGCCAGGTGCTTGTCCTCACGACCGTTCCTTTCCGGTTGCCAGGGTCAGGGCCTGATCCAGGTCCCACAGAATGTCCTCGGAGTCTTCGAGTCCGACGCTGATGCGAATCAGCTCCGGACCGACGCCTGCGCCGCGCAATTGATCGTCGGAGAGCTGACGGTGTGTGGTGCTGGCCGGATGAACCACCAGAGTCCGCACATCGCCGATGTTGGCGACGTGGCTGGCAACCTGGACGCTCTCGACGAACGTCTGGCCCGCATCGCGACCTCCGTCGATTCCGAAGGCGAACACCGCACCCGGGCCGGCGGGGAGGTATCTCGACGCCCGGTCGTGATGCGAGTGGCTCTGCAGCCCCGCCCATCTCACGTAGTCGATGCGCGAATCATGTTCGAGCCACTCGGCAACGACTCTGGCATTGGCGACGTGCGCGTCCATGCGTTGCGGCAGAGTTTCCACCCCCTGGATCAACGTGAATGCCGATTGCGGTGCCAGTGCGCCGCCGATGTCGCGTAGTTGCTCACTGCGGAGCTTGGTCAGGAACCCGTACTCACCGAAGTTCCCCCACCACGACAGGCCCCCGTACGAAGCCACCGGCTCGGTCATCTGCGGGAATTTTCCTGAGCCCCAGTCGAATCGACCCGATTCGACCACCACTCCCCCGAGCGTCGAACCATGTCCGCCGAGAAACTTGGTCGCCGAATGGATCACGATGTCGGCACCGAACTCGATCGGCCTGCTCAGCCACGGCGTTGCCATCGTCGCGTCGATCACCAACGGAATCCCGTGATCGTGTGCGACGGCGGCGAGACCGTCGAGATCGGCGATCTCACCCGACGGGTTGCCGATGATCTCGGCGTAGAGGAGCTTGGTCGAATCGGTGATCGCGGCAGCGTAATCCGCCGGATCGGTGCCGGGCACGAAGGTGGTTTCGACACCGAAGCGTCGAAGCGTGACGTCCAGCTGAGTTACCGTGCCGCCGTACAGTCCAGCTGCGGCGACGATGTGATCGCCGGTACCCGCGAGCGCGGCGAACACTGCGAACTCGGCCGCCAGACCGCTGGCGAACGCGACCGCCCCGATGCCGCCTTCGAGGCTCGCGATGCGTTCCTCGAAGGCAGCGACGGTCGGGTTACCGATACGGCTGTAGACGTTGCCGTACTTCTGCAGAGCGAACAGATCACCTGCGTCCGCGGAATTCTCGAACACGTAGCTCGCCGTTTGATAGATCGGCACAGCACGCGAACCGGTGGAAGGATCGGGCCTCGCGCCGGCGTGAATTGCCCTGGTACGCAGACCGAAAGCCCGTTCGCTCATGGCCTCAGGCCGTTTCGAGGACGGTGCGGATCGGGGTGGGATTGCGCGTCAGATCCAGCACTGGGCAGTGATCGTCGGCGGCCTTCTGCAATTCCTCGTACCGTTCCCGCGTCTCGGGTCCGGTAATCGTCACGATCACCCGCACCTCACCGAATCCGGGACGTATGTCGTCGTCGAAGCCGAAGAACCCGCGTACGTCGAGGTCGCCCTCGGCCTTGGCCGTGATGTCGTTGACGACGATGCCGAGCTTCTCGGCCCAGACGCGGTAGGTGACCACTTGGCAGGACAGCAAGGACGCCAGGTAGTACTCGACCGGGTTGGCGGCTGTGCTCTCGCCGCCGAGGGCGGGCGGCTCGTCGACCTCGACGCTGAACTTGCCGAGCGTGACGGTGCTGGCGACGGCATCGTGCGCGGTGGCCGATCCGCGGAACACCACCTGGGCGTTCTTCGCGTCGGCCTGCACGGCGTCGTCGGTGGCGGCGATGACGCCGCCGAGGTGGGACACAGATGTGGTCATGAATGATCCTGTTCGATCGATAGGGTTGCCGGAACTACCCGAGGAGCGCGAAATGCTCGTCGGGGATGGGTTCGATCGACAGTTACGAACAGGAAGAAGTGCAGACCAGACACAAATCGATGGTGCGACGACGCACGAGCCTTCTGGCTGCGTCGGTCACATGTGTATCGGTCACGATGCCGACAATAGCTTACGAGAACTGATCCGCGCCGACGTCGGTCTCGTCGTCGGTGATCGCCGTGACGATGCGTGCTGCCACCGACTCAGGCGTCAGTCCCTGCGGTAGTTTCGGTGCCTCCCCGGCAATGGGTCGGGTCGCCAGACCCGTCTCGGTGTGCGGTGGACGCACGTCGACGATTCGGATTTTCGACTTACGGGCCTCGGTACGAACACTTTTCAGCAGGGCACTCGATGCGGCCTTGCTCGCCGAATAGGCACCCATGTTCGGCATCGGCTTGTCGGCCACCACCGCACTGATGTTGAGCACGAACCCGCCCTGGCCGAGCGTCTTCAACGCTTCCCGCAACACCCGCAGCGGGGCGAGGTAATTGAGCAGCAACAGTTCGTCGACGGTGTCGTCGTCCACCTCGGTGACCGGGCCGAACGCCACAACTCCGGCCGCGATGACGATCCCATCCAACCCGCCGTGGTGCTCGACGGCCTCCGCGATCACCGAGCGAGGCGAATCCGGCAGCGTGAGATCTGCATTCACCGTGTGGTGCTCCGAGGATTCCAGGCTCCGGCCGCTGACTGTCAGCCGAGCACCGGCCTGGGCGAGCTGGTCGACCAAAGGACCGCCGAGCCCGCCGCTGGCACCGAAGACGAGAATGCGTGCGCCGTCGAGAGTGGTCATACGTTCGAGGCTAACTGCCGCCCCACCAGCGCGCTGACGCTCACGAATATTCGGGTCATTCCGCAGGCTCCACTCCCGCTGACGACTAGCTCAACAGCTTCTTCTGTACCTTGCCCATCGCGTTGCGCGGAAGTGCGTCGACGACGCGAATCTCGCGGGGCCGCTTGTGGATCGACAGCTCGGTGGCCACCAGATCGATGAGTACCCGCTCCTCGACGTCCGTACCTACGACGAACGCCACGATGCGCTGGCCGAGATCGTCGTCCGGCACACCGACGACGGCGACCTCGTCGACGCTGGGGTGCCCGAGCAGCACCGTCTCGATCTCCCCCGCGCCGACGCGATAGCCGCCGGATTTGATCAGGTCCGTCGATGCTCGCCCGACGATGCGGTGGAACCCGTCGGGTTCGATGAGGGCGACGTCTCCGGTGTCGAACCAGCCGTCCTCGGTGAAGGTCTTCGCGGTCGCCTCGGGGTTGTTCAGGTAACCGTCGAACAGCATCGGGCAGCGGATCTGCAGTGCGCCGATGGATTCGCCGTCGTGCGGCAGGATTTCGCCCTGCTCGCCGCGCAACCGAGTCTCGACGCCCGCCACCGGAAGTCCCACCGAGCCGGGTCGACGCTCCCCGTCAGCGCGCGTGCTGATGGTGATGAGGGTTTCGCTCATGCCGTACCGCTCGACCGGGGCCTGGCCGGTGAGTTCGCGCAGCTTCTCGAACACCGGAACAGGCAGCGGCGCACTGCCGGACACCAGCAGCCGGGCGTCGGCGAGGGCGCGGGCAGAGCTCTCGTCGGCGGCCACCCGCGACCAGACGGTCGGCACGCCGAAGTAGAGGGAGCCGCGTGCCGCCGCGTAGAGCTCCGGGGTGGGCCTCCCGGTATGGATCAGCGGGCTGCCGAACCGTAGCGGGCCGAGCACACCGAGGATCAGCCCGTGCACGTGGAACAACGGAAGACCATGCACGACGGTGTCTTTCGATGTCCATGCCCAGGCCTGGGCCAATGCGTCGAGGCCTGTCGCAATGGCATTGCGGGAGATCAGCACGCCTTTCGGCGGGCCGGTGGTACCCGAGGTGTAGAGCACGAACGCAACCGAGGACGGCTGCGGTTCGGCGTAGCTGTGCCACGAGCGCGCGTGTTGACGCACCGGCAGAACCTCGAGGCCCGACGTCTCCGGCGGCGCTTCACCGAGCCACGCCTGTGCGCCCGAGTCGCGGAGGATGTGCTCACGTTCGGCGATACCCGCGTCGGGTGGCACCGGTATTACGGTGACCCCGGCGATCAACGCACCGACGACCGCGAGCACCGTCTTGACCGACGGTGTCGCGTAGATCGCGAGGCGGTCGGCCCGCGCGATCCGTTCGGCAACGGAGGTGGCCGCGCCCAGAATGTCGGCGCGGGAGAGCGAGACTCCGTCGATGGTGACGGCGTCGGGAATGTCGTCTCCTCGCGCAACGGCGAGTGGATTCAGTGAACGAAGCAGCACATGGCTACCGTACATACATGGACGTGGACGGAATCGACACCGGCGATTACGCCGAGTACATGACGGTCGCTGCCGGTGACCTGCAGGCGGGTGTCTATCTGATCGGAACCGACGCCGAGCAGGACGTCGATTCGGAGGACGAACTCGACCTGGATCTCGGCGAAGGGGATTCGGAGGACGACGACATCGAGATCGCCCATGTCGCCGACGGTGCCCCGAGGTTGGTGTACTCGGTGCAGTCCGACGATTTCTGGACGCGGGTAGAGCTGGCCGACCTTCGCGCCGGGCAACTCTACGAGGAAGCCCACGCGCGTAATCCCGAGGTCAACGCAGAGCCGAAACGCTTCACGACCGTCGAAGCATTCGGCAGCAACGAATTGGTCTACATTCTGCGGATCCGACGCGGCGGGTGGGATGTGAGTGACCCGGACCTCGAACCGTAGCCGGGCATTACCTGCCGCTACGCCGAGGACGCGACCGTTCCGACACCGAGGGCGACGAGGAATCCGGCACTGATGCGGTCCATCCAGTCGGTCACTGCCGGTTTGCGCAGCAACGCGACCGCACGCGATGCGACGACGGAGAACGCTCCCATCACCAGCGCGGCCACCACCACCTCGACCAGGCCGAGCGTCATGGCACCGGCGAACGTGACCACGGTGAGGAACTGAGGCACCACCGCGAGGTAGAACAGTCCGACCTTGGGATTGAGCGCGCAGGAGAGAACTCCGGCACCGAAGGCCGACCACGCGGACGCAGCGACGGGGACGAGTGGCTCACCTGCCACCTTGTTCTTGCGGCGAGCCCGAAAGGCCTTGACGCCCAGGTAGAGCAGATACAGCCCGCCCAGAATCTTGACGACGCGATACGCCGTCGCAGACTGCTCGACGATCGCTGCCAGCCCAACGGCCACCAACACGGCCCAGAACAATCCACCGATCGCCACTCCCATCGCTGCCGCGATTCCCGGCCGCAATCCGCCGATGCTGTAACGCAGCACCAGGAACGAATCGGGCCCAGGCAGGATCGCCAGCAGAAAACACACGCCGGCGAAACTGAGCAGCAGGGTGAGGGTCATGGATATATGAGAACACCCAGTTCGAGCTGGAACAACTGACGCTGAGCGCTTACCCGCGCAATCGAGCCGCAGCAGCGTCGATGCGCTCGTCCGTGGCCGTCAGAGCGATGCGCACGTGCTGTCCACCATTCGGACCGTAGAACTCCCCCGGAGCAGCGAGGATGCCGCGCTCGGCGAGCCAGTCGACGGTGTCACGGCACGGTTCGCCCCGCGTAGCCCACAGGTAGAGCCCGGCCTCGGAGTGGTCGACGGTGAATCCGGCTTCTTCGACGGCCGACTTCAGCACCGACCGCCGAGCCCGGTAACGCTCGCGTTGAATGTTCTCGTGCTCGTCGTCTGCCAGGGCCGCGGTCATGGCGGCCTGGATCGGTAGCGGCACCATCATGCCTGCATGCTTGCGCACCTCGAGCAGCTCCGCGACAAGGGACGCATCCCCGGTGACGAAGCCGGCGCGGTAGCTCGCGAGGTTCGAGGTCTTCGAAAGCGAGTGCACGGCAAGGAGGTTGGTGTGATCACCGTCGCACACGCGCGGATCGAGGACGGAGACGGCGTCCGCGTCCCAGGTCAGGCCCAGGTAGCACTCGTCGGAGACGACGATGGCGTCGCGCTCGCGCGCCCATCCGACGACCTTGCGCAGATGATCGACACCGAGCACCTTTCCCGTCGGGTTCGACGGCGAATTGACGAAGATCAGCGACGCCCGCTCCGGTCCGAGCCGATTGAGCCCGTCCGCTCGAAGGATTCGCGCACCGGCCAGCAGCGCACCCACTTCATAAGTGGGATAAGCCAGTTCGGGGATCACGACCAGATCGTCCGCTCCGAGCCCGAGCAAGGTCGGCAGCCAGGCGATCATCTCCTTGGTGCCGATGGCGGGCAGTACGGCGTCGGCCGAGATTCCGGTGATCGAGTAGCGGCGTTCCAGCGCCGCGACCGCGGACTCCCGCAACGCCGGGGTGCCCACGGTCGTCGGGTAACCGGGTTCGCCCGCAACCGAATTCAGCGCGGTGCGAATCACCTCGGCCACCGGGTCCACCGGCGTACCGACGGACAGGTTGACGATGCCATCCGGATGCGCCGACGCCTTGTCCTTGGCGGCGGTCAACGAGTCCCACGGAAAATCGGGCAGCGTCGCTGCCACCGCTCTACGTGCCAAGATCGTCAGTTCTCGCCCATGGGAGGCAGAGCCTTGATGAACGGCGGATCGTAATCGGTCTTACCCAGTTTCGCTGCGCCGCCCGGCGATCCGAGGTCGTCGAAGAAGTCGACGTTGGCACCGACGTACGCACTCCACTGCTCGGGAACGTCGTCCTCGTAGAAAATGGCCTCGACGGGGCACACGGGCTCACATGCTCCGCAGTCGACGCATTCGTCGGGGTGGATGTACAGCATTCGGTTACCCTCGTAGATGCAATCCACCGGGCACTCTTCGATGCACGCCTTGTCCAGTACATCTACGCACGGTTCTGCAATCGAGTAAGTCACTGCTGCTCTCCCCTCCTGTATCGATCGTGGGCGCTCACGCGCCCTGAGCATCCTAGTATCGCCGTCCGGACCGGAGGCAAGCCGACCAGGGTTGCCTCACCTGCCCCTTGTCGCCTATCGCCGCAGCTGCTTCTCGGTCGAGGCGGAAGCCTCACGGTGGGCGGCGAGCCACTTCCGACCCTGCTTGGCAGCCCGAGACAGCGCCCCGCGCTCCCCGAGATATCCCGCGATACCTCCGATGACCGGGATTGCGCCGATCACCCGGTAGAAGCCGCGGGGATGCGGTCGCTTCTCGAGCTCCCCGGTGACGTCGCGCAGCACGTTCGCGATCTGCCACATCCCGCGGAGCAGTGCGAACGGGCCCGATTTGGGCGACTCTTCCTTCTTCGCGGGGGCGCTGTCCGGGATGGACGTCAGGTCACGCTTGCACAGCACCGACCCGAGCAGGGCCACGTGCGTCTCGCGGTCGGTCACTCCTGATTCGCGGGCCACGGCCACGAGCACCATGGCTTGGTTGGCGAAACCGAGCAGATCCTGGATCGGCAGACGGTTGACCAGGATGCCGAACACACCGGGGAACGCCACCGCGACGGTGTTGAGGGCTCCGATGCGATTGACCCACCACTGCGAGCGCGCGTCGCCGTCGAGCTCCTCCCAGCCTGCGGTGCCCGGGAAGTCGGTGGTGTCGAAGGCCTTCGCGAGGAAGTCGATGACGTTGTCGAGAGTCGAATCGTCTTCGGAGGACTCACGGAACGTCCGACCCTTGAGACCGATCGGGTCCCGTGTGGCAAGAAGGTCGAGCACGGGATCAATGATGGCAACGGCACTGCTCAGTACCGCGGCGACTCGACGGTCGTCCATGTCAGACAAGCTCCATTTCGAAAAGGGACCTGGGGATCAGATCAAGCCGGCGACCGACACGGCCGGGGCCGGGCCGTAGGTGGTGGTGCGCTGACGAACCGGTCGTCCGATGCCGTCGGCGATCTCGTGCAGTTCCGCGACGGTCTTCTCCGAACCGTTCTCCGAACCCGCCATCCTCGAGATCGTCTCCTCCATCAGGGTCCCGCCCAGATCGTTCGCGCCTCCATTCAGCATCGCCTGTGTACCCGTGATTCCCAATTTCACCCACGATGTCTGAATGTTGTCGATTCGGCCGTGCAGCATGATTCGGGCCAGGGCATGCACCGCACGATTGTCTCGGTTGGTGGGCCCGGGCCGCGAGGCCCCGGCCAGATACAGCGGCGAGGACTGGTGCACGAACGGTAGTGGCACGAACTCGGTGAACCCACCGGTCTTGTCCTGGATCTTCTTGAGCACGTTCAGGTGACCGACCCAGTGCGAGGGGTTGTCCACGTGCCCGTACATCATCGTCGAGCTCGACCGCAGCCCCACCTCGTGCGCGGTGGTGATCACTTCGATCCACTCCGCCGCGGGCAGCTTGCCCTTGGTCAGTACCCAGCGGACCTCGTCGTCGAGGATTTCCGCGGCGGTACCCGGGATCGAATCCAACCCGGCCGCACGCAGTTCGGTGAGCCACTCACGGATCGACTGACCACCACGCGATGCTCCGTTGACGATCTCCATCGGCGAGAACGCATGCACGTGCATCGACGGCACCTTCGCCTTGACCGCCCGTACCAGATCGGCGTACCCCGTCACCGGAAGCTCGGGGTCGATACCGCCCTGCATGCAGACCTCGGTGGCACCGACGACGTGCGCTTCCCACGCCCGATCGGCGACCTCGGTGGTGGACAGGGTGAACGCATCCGCGTCACCCTTGCGCTGCGCGAACGCGCAGAAACGACAGCCGGTGTAGCAAATATTGGTGAAATTGATGTTCCGATTCACCACGTAGGTGACGGTGTCGCCGTTGACCTGCCTACGCAGATCGTCCGCAAGGGCAGCGACGGCATCCATTCCCGTGCCCTCGGCCGTCGCGAGTGCGAGGTACTGCTCGTCCGAGAGCCCGGCCGGGTCCTTCTCCGCCGCCGTCAGCGCCGACACCAGATCCCGGTCCACCCGCTCGAGTCCGGCGAGATCACGGACCTGCTCACGGATCGATTCCCAGTCACCGAACGCATTCGCCAAATCCGAACGAGTCTCGGTGTTCCGGCCCTGCGTGTCGATCTCGGTGTTCAGATCGACACGGCCCGAGGACTCCCACTGTTCGTCCGGCTCCTGCCACGGCAGACCGGTGGGGTTCACACCGGCGCGCGCCATCCCGGTCTCGGGATCGGCGAGTGCCCGCACGTGCGCCGAAATCCGCGGATCGATCCACGGCGCACCGGCGAGCACGTACTGGGGCTGCGCTGCGGTACGTTCCACCAAGCGACAACCCGCGCTCGCGGACAACTCGGCGAGGGTGTCGAGGTTCGGCCACGGCCGCTCCGGGTTCACGTGATCGGGGGTCAGCGGCGAGACCCCGCCCCAATCGTCGACGCCGGCACCGAGCAGCGCCGCGGTCTCCTCCGGTTCGACCAGGTTCGGCGGAGCCTGAATCCGCATCGACGGGCCCACCACCATGCGGGTCACCGCGATCGTCGCCAGAAACTCTTCCAACCCCGCGTCGGGCACCGACCGCATCGCGGTATCGGACTTGGCCAGGAAGTTCTGCACGATGATTTCCTGCACGTGCCCGAAAGACTTGTGCACCTTACGAATTGCCATGATCGACTCGGCCCGATCACGCAACGTCTCACCGATCCCGACGAGAATGCCCGTCGTGAACGGGATATTGAGCCGACCCGCGTCGGTCAGCGTTCGCAACCGCACCTCGGGATCCTTGTCGGGGCTGCCGTAATGAGCCTGCCCCTTCTCCTCGAACAACCGACGCGAGGTCGTCTCGAGCATCATCCCCATCGACGGTGCCACCGGTTTGAGTCGCGAAAGCTCCTGCCACGACATCACTCCCGGATTGAGGTGTGGCAGCAGCCCGGTCTCCTCGAGCACCCGGATCGACATGGCACGCACATAGTCGAGCGTCGAATCGTAGCCGCGGGAATCGAGCCACTCCTTGGCCTCGGGCCACCGCTCCTCTGGGCGGTCTCCGAGAGTGAACAATGCTTCCTTGCACCCCAACGCAGCACCCTTGCGGGCGACGTCGATGATCTCGTCGGGATCCATGAACATCCCGTGACCGGCAGCATTGAGCTTGCCCGGCACCGTGACGAACGTGCAGTAATGACATTTGTCGCGGCACAGGCGGGTGATCGGTACGAATACCTTGCGGGAGTACGACACCGTCTTCGGCCGGCCCGCGGATTCGAGTCCGGCATCGCGCACCCGAGACGCCGAGGCCATCAGATCGGTCAGATCCTCACCACGGGCGTGCAGCAACACCGTGGCTTCGTCGACGTTGAGCGACACACCATCGCGAGCGCGACGCAACACTCGTCGCATCGCGGAGGGGGCAGGTGCAGAGTCAGGTAGAGAAGTCACCCGTCGATCATGCGCCTTCGTGGTACGGCCGTGCCACCCGCGGTGGCGACGGCTGTCGCCGTCGTGCGCCTTTTGCATACCTGGAGGGGTGCAAAAGGCGCACGACGGGTGGTGGATGCCACAGGACACCTCTAGGTTTGTACCCGTGACAACGATGACAGATCCGCAGTGTCGACCGTCCCCGCGTGCACGTCTTCTCTGGGCCCTGAGTGCAGGTCTGCTGTGGCTGCCGGTCTTCATCGCGCAGATCGTCTGGGCCGTCGTCGACTCTCGGTGGACGACGTGGCCGCACGGTGCCGTCCTCGTCGCCTCGATCGTGCTGGCCGCACTGCACATCGCGGTCGTGCCGCAGTGGCGGTATCGCGTGCATCGATGGGAGATCAGCGAGACAGCGGTCTACACCCGCACCGGCTGGCTCAGCCAGGAGCGACGCATCGCGCCGATCTCGCGAGTGCAGACGGTCGACACCGAGCGTGGACCGCTCGATCGCCTGCTCGGGTTGGCCACGGTCACCGTCACGACCGCGTCATCTGCCGGAGCGGTGAAAATAACCGCGCTGAATCAGGACGTCGCGGACAAGACGGTCGCCCGACTGACCGACATCGCCGGCCGCACCGTCGGAGACGCAACGTGACCTCGGGCAGCACCGACCAACAGGAAGAACTGCTCGCCGTCGAGGACGAGCAGCCGTGGCTGCGTCTGGACAAGCGGATGCTGCTGGTGCATCCGGTGAACGAGGCCATCAAGATTCTGCCGGTGCTGCTGGTGTCGTTCTTCCTCGGCAGCCAGAGTGGCAACCATTTCTGGAGTCTCGGCATCCTCGCGGTCGTCGTCGTGTTCGCGATCCTGCGATGGTTCACCACCAGCTACCGGATCGGCCCGGTGCACGTACAACTGCGCAGCGGGGTATTGCAGAAAAAGCTTCTGTCCATCCCGCGCAACAGAATTCGCTCGGTCGACGTGGAAGCGAACGTACTGCACCGGGTGCTCGGACTGTCCATCCTGCGGATCGGTACCGGCCAGCAGGCGGGCAAGGGCGAAGCCTTCGAACTCAACGCACTCGACACCTCTCTCGTGCCGGCACTCCGCGGAGATCTGCTGCAGCGAGTGTCGGGGCAGATCCCGGCGACCGACGGTATGCCCACGGCGGCGACGGATCCCGGTGTGGAGATCGCACACTGGCAGTTCTCGTGGGTGCGGTTCGCACCGTTCTCGATCACCGGCATCGTCACCATCGCCGCAGCCGTCGGCGTGCTGTTCCAGTACGGGCTGGGCCAGAGACTGGCCGAGTCGTCGGTGGTCTCGAACAGCATCGACTCGGCCGAGCAGTTCGGAATCGCGATGTTCGTTGTCGCCGCGCTGGTGGCATTGCTCGTCGTGTCGAGCATCTTCGCGTGTGTCCGCTACCTGTTGACCTACGGCAATTTGACGGTCACCGATCAGGGGCGAACGCTGCACGTCAGCCACGGATTGCTGCGCACGCGCCAGTCGACACTCGATCGCAAGCGACTTCGCGGCACCTCGCTGTCCCAACCGCTCCTGCTGCGTGCGGTGAACGGGGCCGGACTCGACGCCATCATGACCGGCGTCAGTGCCGAGAAGAAGGAATCGTCCCTGCTGCTCCCCCAGGCCCCGCGCGTCGAGGCTCTGCGCATGATGACCACGGTGCTCGGCGATGCCGGTCTGCACGGCGCTGCCGAGCGGCCCCTGCTCCGACACGGGCCCGCTGCGCGCCGACGCCGGTACACCCGTGCGCTTGCGCCACTACTGGTACTCGCGGCGGGTGTGGGAATTGCGCAGTATGTCGGCGCACCCATCCCGCTTCTCGTCTGGATCGTGCTCGCGATGCTGTTCGTGGCCGGCGTGGGGTTGGCGCACGATCGCTACCGCGGCCTCGGCCATGCGGTGCTACCGGGCTGGCTGATCACCCAGCACGGCTCGCTCGACAGGAGCCGACACAGCCTCGAGGCAGCGGGAATCATCGGCTGGACCGTGCGGCAGACTTTCTTCCAGCGCCGCGCCGGGGTGGCCACCATCGTCGCCGCAACGCCTGCTGGCGTCGGACACTACGAAGTGGTCGACATTCCCGTCGAGAACGCGTGGGCGATGATCGACGCCGTGACCCCCGGGGCCGGAGACATCTGGCTCCGCAGGAACTGACATGAGGAAGGCGCGTCCACAGACCGTCGGGCAGCTCGATCTGGCGGTGTCACAGTGCCGCGCCTGCCCTCGCCTGGTCCAGTGGCGCGAGCAGATCGCCACCGAGAAGCGCGCGGCATTTGCGGACGAAAACTATTGGGGCAAAGCAGTTCCCGGATTCGGTCCGGACGATGCGTCCATGCTGATCGTGGGGCTGGCACCGGCGGCACACGGCGCGAACCGCACCGGCAGGATGTTCACCGGCGACAGAAGCGGGGACGTGCTGTACCGCGCAATGCACGCGGTCGGACTGGCAAGTCAGCCCACGGCAACGCATATCGGAGACGGATTGACGCTCAACGGGGTTCGAATCACCGCTCCGGTGCACTGTGCTCCCCCGCAGAACAAGCCGACGCCCGCCGAGCGAGACAGATGCAAGCCCTGGTTGGGTGACGAATTGCGACTACTGCGCCCGACGCTACGATCGGTGCTCGTTCTCGGTGCCTTCGGTTGGCAATCCCTGCTGCCGATACTGGCTGCCAGCGGGTGGGAAGTACCCAGGCCCGCACCGAAGTTCGGCCATGGAGTTCGACTCGATTTGGGATCGATCACCGTGTTCGCCAGCTATCACGTGAGCCAGCGAAACACCTTCACCGGACTGTTGACTCCGACGATGATCGAGGACGTGCTACGTGATGCGGGTCGGCATGCACGCTTGCTGTGATCGCCTTCAAGCGGAACATGAACAGCAACACTCCGGGCGGCCCTGCCCCGGCGATGATCAGCACCATGGTGCGCCAGTCCGCGAGCAACAGAACGTCGCCGCCCGGGCCGCCGAACATGCACGCCGCCACCGCGACGAACCATCCGGCCAGTGGTGACGCCACCCAGATCGGACGTTCGGCGACTTTGCGCGCGGCCATGATCAACGCCACGTTGGCGATGCCGCCGAGCACTGCACTGATGGGGAATTGCACCGAACCGAGGTAGGTCGGCAGGAAGAAGACCGACAGAATTCCGGACAGAAAGCCGTCGAACACCAGTACTGCGACGGTAGCCCAGGACACCAGGGCGACAGTATTGGACGCGGCCTTCGAGATCATGCGCCCAATACTGCCTTGACCCCGGTTGTTTCAGTGCACCGCATTCAAAAAACCGGGCATCGGCACTCAGGAAACCGGCGGATAGCCCAGCGAGGTGAGCAGATTGCTCGCACCCATGGCGATCTGGCCCAGAACGTACTGGTACAGATCTGCCTGTGCGCCGAACTGCGGCTTGAGAGAATCGACGAACGCGACGATTGCGTCCTGCACTACCCAGTTGTACATAAGTGTTCCGCCCCTGCTGTGGTGAGATCAGTTCTCTGATCGATTCAGTGATGCGGAGCACAGCTTAGTACGCCGGAGAACAGATCGGTCTCCCTGCCCGTCTCATCGGCACCGAGCTCGCCTCTGACGAGTACGTACTGCTCGTCCAGCAGTATCGGTTGGGCGATGTCGTTGGACAGTGCGTACTCACTTCCCGACGGTGCGACGGTCACCTGGGTGGCGTGTGCGCGCAGCGCGTCGCGCTTGGCGCCGAGCACACCGCGTATGTCGACGCTGGTGGTGATCATGTTCTCGGGCACGCTCGGAAGCTCACCCTCGGCAGGGAGTCGCCATCCGGCCGGAATGTCGTCGATCGCGGCAAGTCCCGATTGCAACTGCTCGTGGCCGGTGACGGTCCAGTAGAACTTCGACACCTCCCACGGCGACCCGGCCCGAGGGTACGACTGCGTCCCGCAGACCTCGACCGCCTCGGTCACCAGCGAATGCACCTGCTGATGATCCGGGTGACCGTAACCGCCCTCGGGATCGTATCCGATCACGACCTGCGGCCGTAGCTCGCGCATGACCTTCACCAGGGCTCCGAGGGCCTCGTCGCGGTCGGCGTTGACGAATGCACGCCGATTGCGTGCGGCCGACGTCCCGGCCATCCCCGAGTCACGCCAGCGGCCCGCCCACCGAGGAACCGAGGCGGGTTGGCGCCGAGCGCCGCGAGCGCGCGGTGCAGTTCCAGAATGCGATAGCCACCGAGCTGATCTGCACGGTCGACGACCAGATCGGCCCACGCCTCGCCGATCACTTCCCCCTCCTCACCGAGCGAGCAGGTCAGCACCGTAACGTCGGCACCGGCCCGCACATAGTGGGCGATGGTGCCGCCGGTGGTGATGGTCTCGTCGTCCGGATGGGCATGGACCAGGAGCAACCGCTGCGGCTCCGTCATCGCCTGCTCCGTCATCACAGGTGCTCTGTCGTCGGTCATCGGCTCACTTCTTCGTTGCTCGCGGTCACCGGGGCGTCCGCATCCATTGCGCGGCGTCCGAAAAAATGCCCACCTCGACGGGGCCCGTCAACGAGACGCCGCTGATACCGGGAACTGCCGCCACCACCGACGAGTCCTGCATGATCGGCAGCGTCGACGCCAGCGACCACAGCTCGGGCTCGACTTCGCTTCGAATCTCGGACGAATCGAGACCGCTCGCGAGAGCCCTGTCGATCGTCGCTTGAAGTTCCGGTACGCACAAGCCCGACAGGTTGCGCGGAGCCTGTACGGCGGAAGCGCCGTCCGGGGTCGGGTCCGCGACACAGCCGAATCGCGAGGCCAGCGCCGTCGCCGGGTCGACACCCGCACTGGTCCACCCGACCACCGCATCGACGATGCCATCGGTCAACGCCGTCGAATACAACTGATCGGCAGGCAGCGGAGTCACTGTCGCATCGATGCCTGCCCCGACGAGTTCGTCCGCGGCTGTTCCGGCGACAGCGAGCGCGGTGTCGTCGTCCTCGACGGCACCGATCACGAACCGCAACGCGGTGCCGGTCGCGTCCGCGAGGCGGTCGACTCCCGGCACCGGAGCGCTGGTCGTCGCAGCCGCGCCGGTGGGGTCGGCACCGTCCGTCGGAACACTCGTCGTCGGGGCAGCGGTGGTGGATGTGGCCGGGCTCGGAGTCGATGTCACCAACGCGTCGGGTGTCGGGACGAAGCCGGCACCTCGAAGCAGGTCGAGGGCAGCCGTTGTGCCGATGGGTGCGGGCTCCGTCGCGGTGTATCCGGGATCGGAGGGAGAGGACAGCTGCGCCGCGGCTCGGCGATCCGTCGCGCCGCCCGATCCGACGGTGGCCAGCAAATTCGGATCGAGCAGACCGAAGATTCCCTGCCGCACAGCAGGATCGGCCATGTTCGGCGCTCGCCCGTTCACTGTCATCGACAGCACCCGCGATTGCCGAATGGTATCGGTCCGCACGCCGGGAATCGCCGAGAGCTGGGCCCGTAGGGCCGAGTCGCCGCGAACCTGGGCGATCTGCGCGTCACTCGACCGCAGAGAATCGGCGAGCTGAGCAGGGGAACCGCCTCGTCGGATGAGGATCCGATCGGGCGTTGCAGGCTCGCCCCAGAATCGATCGTTGCGTTCGAGCAGAATCTCGTCCCGGCCCTGGTCGACAGTCTTGATGTTGAACCGGGCACCGGAGACCGGCACGGTGTCGTTGAGGGCACCTTGGAAACCGCCGGGCGAGTCCTTGAGCAGGTGCGAGGGCACCAGGTCCGTGAACAGACGTTGCCACGCCGCATACGGAGAACCGAGCGTCACATCGACCGTTTTGCCGCCGCCCGAGGACGCGACGTCGGTGATCAGCGCGTATCCCGCAGAATCGACGACGCCGGGCTGAGTGATCATCTCCTGCCACAGATAGCGGAAATCCTCCGCGGTGATCGGCGCACTGTCGGACCACTGAGCTGCGTTCTGCAGCTGATACCGAATGGTGAACGGAGATTGCGAGGTCACCTCGGCCGAGATCAACAACGACATATCCGGCTCCCAGGTGGTCACCCCGGTCTCGGGATTGCGAACTGGGCGGAAGGGACTGGGCAGCACCAGGGAACTGACCGCTGCCGTCGCAGGCGATTGGTCTGCCAGCAGGTGCGGGTTGAATCCGATGCCCACATCGTCGATGGCGACGACCACCGGATCACCGGTCTTGGCCGGAACCATCGTCGTGCTGACCGGAGTCTCCACGCTCTCGATGGGCGGCGGCGGATCCGCCGTGCACGCGGTGAGAACCAGAGCAATGGCAGAAACCAGAACCATCGGCATCAGCACCGTGCGCAACGAGGATCTCCTTCGTGGTGGGCTACCGGTACGACAGAAGCGACGCCCCACGAATGTGACACGCCGCTTCTCCCGCACGGATGATTCTTACAGAGCAGCCTTGTCGCGAGTCTTGCTGCGCGAACGCTCGCGGGCCCGCTCGTTGGAATCGAGATGCACCTTGCGCACGCGGACGACCTCGGGGGTCACCTCGACGCACTCGTCGCCTGCACAGAACTCCATGGCCATTTCCAGGTCCAGCTTCTTCGGCTTGGCCAGGGTCTCCATGACGTCTGCGGAAGACTGACGCATGTTGGTCAGCTTCTTCTCGCGGGTGACGTTGATATCGAGATCTTCCTGACGCGGGTTGATACCCACGACCATGCCCTCGTAGGTGTCGGCACCCGGCTCGACGAAGAACGTGCCACGGTCGGCCAGCTGGATCATCGCGAACGGGGTGACGCTGCCGTGGCGGTCGGATACGAGCGAGCCGGTGTGACGCGCACGAATCTCGCCTGCCCACGGTGCGTAACCGTGGAAGACGGCGTTGGCGATACCGGTGCCGCGGGTGTCGGTGAGGAACTCGGTACGGAAACCGATCAGGCCACGCGAAGGAACGATGAATTCCATGCGAACCCAGCCTGCGCCGTGGTTCGTCATCTGCACCATCTTGCCCTTGCGGGCTGCGAGCAGCTGAGTGACAGCGCCGAGGTATTCCTCCGGTGTGTCGACCATCAGCTCTTCGAAGGGCTCGTGCAGTTTGCCGTCGACCTGCTGGGTGACCACCTGGGGCTTGCCGACGGTGAGCTCGAAGCCTTCGCGACGCATCTGCTCGACGAGGATGGCGAGCGCGAGCTCACCACGACCCTGGACCTCCCAGGCATCGGGGCGACCGATGTCGAGAACCTTGAGCGAGACGTTACCGATGAGCTCCTGGTCCAGGCGGCTCTTGACCATGCGCGAGGTGAGCTTGTGACCACTGACGCGTCCGACGAGCGGGCTCGTGTTGGTGCCGATGGTGACCGAGATGGCCGGCTGGTCGACGGTGATGCGCGGCAGAGCGACCGGATTTTCCAGATCGGCGAGGGTGTCGCCGATCATGATGTCCGGGAAGCCTGCGACGGCGACGATGTCGCCTGCGACACCCTTCTCGCCGGGCACGCGCTCGACACCGACGGTGTTGAGCAGCTCGGTGATCTTCGCCTTCTGGACGACGGGCTCGCCGTCGACCTCACGCATCCAGCTCACGGTCTGTCCCTTGGAGAGCTGACCGTTGTGGATACGAACCAGGGCGAGGCGGCCGAGGAACGCCGAGGCGTCGAGGTTGGTGACGTGCGCCTGCAGCGGCGCATCGACGTTGCCCTTGGGAGCCGGCACGTAGCTGAGGAGCACCTCGAACAGCTCGTCGAGGTTCTCGGCGTCGGGAGCATGGCCGTTTTCGGGCTGAACGCGCGACGCCTTGCCCTCACGGCCGGAGGCGTAGAGAACGGGGAGGTCGAGTGCGAGCTCGGCTGCCTCGGACGCCTCGTCGTCGAGATCGGAGGCGAGATCGAGGAGCAGATCGTGGCTCTCCGAGACGACCTCTTCGATACGCGCGTCGGGACGGTCGGTCTTGTTGACGACCAGAATGACGGGCAACGACGCGGCGAGCGCCTTGCGCAGCACGAAACGCGTCTGCGGCAGCGGGCCCTCGGAGGCATCGACGAGCAGAACGACACCGTCGACCATGGACAGGCCGCGCTCGACCTCGCCGCCGAAGTCGGCGTGGCCAGGGGTGTCGATCACGTTGATGACGGTGATGGTGCCGTCGGCATTGCGCTTGTGAACGGCCGTGTTCTTGGCCAGGATCGTGATGCCTTTTTCTTTTTCGAGGTCACCCGAGTCCATGACACGGTCGATCGCTTCGGCACGTTCCTCGAACGCGCCGGACTGCCGAAGCATGGCGTCGACCAGGGTGGTCTTGCCATGGTCGACGTGTGCAACGATGGCTACGTTGCGGAAAGTGGTGGTGCTGTCGATGTTGTCTGCACTGCTTGGGGCGCTCACGCGAAAAATTCTCCTGGAGTCGAATGCGGGCTCTTGTTCGCTAGCGTGCTTATGTCGCTAGAGAAGCGCGCTGCACCGCGAGGTTCTCGCGACTGGTCGAGTTTACCCGTAAGCCGACGGTTCCCCGCGCCACCCTCAGGTCTGTGACCTGCGCCACCCATTAGTCTTGGTTCTCATGGGCAAGGTGAAGGCCAAGGATATCTCGGGAATGAAGCCCAAGAAAAAATGCTGCCGCAAGAAGGTTCGGTGCCTCACCTGCCCCGTGGTCATCATGCGAATGAAGAAGCTCGAATCGGCAGGCGCAACCAAGAAGGACCTCAAGAAGGGCCTGAAGACCGCCCGGGCGAAGTGAGCAGAATGTCCTGCAGTTCAGGCAGCCAGAGTCGGTCCGCATCGACCAGATCCATCGTCGGCAACGCGTCCGCACCCACCCACCGCAGAGCCGAATGTTCCAGCGCCGCAGGCGTTCCCGAGACGAGCACCGCACGGTAGGCACGCAGCACCAGCCCGCCGGGGAGGTCGACGTCACCGCGCAATGCGGCTCCGATCGCGCACTCGACGCCCAGCTCCTCACGCAGCTCCCGCGCCAGAGCCTCCTCCTCGGACTCCCCCGGCTCGACCTTTCCGCCCGGCAGTTCCCAGCGTCCGGCCAGCTCCGGGGGACGAGTCCGCTGCGCGAGCAGCAGCGAGCCGCCATCGGTCAACGCGGCTGCGACAACCACAGCGGTGGGGGTACCGGACATGCCACCATCCTTCTATGACCGAATTGCTGACCGACCGCGACATTCAGGACGCCCAGCTCACCGACTGGACGGTAGTGCAGAAATCCTTGACACGAACCGTCGAGCTGACGTCGTTCCCAGCGGCGATCGACGCGGTGAACCGCGTGGCCGAGGCCGCAGAGGAGGCGGACCACCACCCCGACATCGACATCAGATGGCGGACGGTGACGTTCGTACTGTCGACACATTCGGCCGGGGGGCTCACCCAGAAGGATGTGGATTTGGCGCGTCGGATCGATGCTCTGATCGCGGCGTGCTGATTCACACGGTCGTTCCGCGGGCTCCACTCCTGACGCGACCGGCACAGGCGACCCAGCCGAGGAACAGAGCCGATCCGATCACGTCGACCGCGCCCGCCCACGCCTCGAATGCGGGACGGGGAATGGTCCAGATCGATTCCTGGAAGAAGCTGAGCAACCACGGCACGCCCACCATGACCGTCACCAACCAGTAGCCCGCGACGACCCTGGCCCCGGTGACGGTGCGCAGCGGCCCGTGTACCAGCCAGATCACCATCGGGATCACCCAGATCCAGTGGTGCGACCAGGAGATCGGCGAGATGAGCAGGCCGAGCAGTTGGACGATGACCAAGGTACCCAGGTAGTCGCTGCGATCGATCGCACGCCATGCCGCGATCGCCAGGACCGTCGCGATCGCTGCGGCTGCAATCCACAGCGGTCCCTGCCCGACGTCGGAGCCGACGATCCGGCTGAGGGCCCCACGCAGTGACTGATTCCAGACCGAGCCGACCGGGCCGATGCGATCGGCGTCGCCGAGCAGGGTGGTGAAGTAGGTGGCGGCCTGATGACCGAGCGCCGCGTAGCTGACCGCGACCGTGAGTGCGAAGGCCACTGCCGAGAACGCCGCGGCCTTCCACCGCCGAGTCGCCAGAAAGTACAGCCCTGTGATGGCCGGAGTGAGCTTGATCCCAGCGGCGAAGCCGACGAGTCCGCCTGCCACCCACCACCGAGTGCTGCGGACCGCAAGGATCGCCAGTAGCACGAGGAACACGTTGACCTGGCCGTAGTCGAGCGTCGTCCGTACGGGTTCGGACCACAGCCCCAGAGCAGTCCAGAGCGTCGCGATGCGAACCCAACGAGGTTCGGCGCTGCGTTCTTCGCCCAGAATCATCGACAGCGTCAGCCGCACCACTGCGAACAGCGCGACCATCGTCGCGGCCTGCCACACGACCCCGACCAACGTGAACGGCAGGAAGTGCAGGGGAAAGAACACCAGCGCCGCGAACGGCGGGTACGTGAACGGAAGCGGAAAGTCCGGGGTCTGCACCGAATACGTGTAGTCGTACAGATTGTCGCCGAGCAGTGCGGCGGAGCCCTCGACGTAGACGTGCAGATCGACGAGGTTCATACCGTTGGGCGTCACGAACGCCCAGACGAAGCGGCTGATCACCGAGATTGCCAGCAGAACGGGGGCCAGCCGAACAATTCGGTTCACGGTGCGTGCGGTTCCGTTCGGTATAGATGCCGTATATCGATCGCTGAGCCTATAGGTCGCCTCTTACCTTCCCTAACTGCACGGGCGGCCGAGTAACATTTGCATCACCTTTAACACTGACCACTCCAGTAACACGCTATCGTTTGGCCCCTACGGAGAATTCGCACCGTGGAACACATAGACTGCCCTGGCATAGATGCGACGGGGAGGGCTCGACCGCAACGGCTGTACATCGGGGATTGCGCTACATAGAGTGACCCCTCGAGCACCGGCTGTCGCCGAGGGCCCGCGTCATGATCAGAATGGGGATTATCACCGTGCTTCGTACCCGCGGAACGCGTCGCGTCGTTACGGCATTGGCCGTAGCCGCAGCCGCCGCACTCGTCGTACCGACCAGCGCATCCGCACAGCCACTGGTGCCCATGGCCCCAGCTGACCTACCTGCGGCACCGACTGATCCCGGCGCGCTGATCGCTCAGTTCTTCCCCGCACCCGGCGAGCCGTTGCCCGATCTTCGCGACGTCGAAGCACTTGCTTCGTTTGCGCCTGCCATCGTCGGAGCTGCAGCCGGGCCCGCCGATATCGGAGCCGCGCCGGCCGCAGACCTGCTGGGTCAGGCCCGTGCCTTGCTTGCGACGGCGCAGCTTCCGGAGCAGCTGAAGTCACTGCTCGAGACGGTCATCACGTTCCTCGACGGATCCGGCGGCGGCGGCCCCGAGCTGCCTACCGACGGCCCGGTCATCGCCCAGTTCTTGTACCCGACACTCGGCACGGGCTGCATCTCCGACACCGCCGATTCCGTCGGAACTGCTCTCGCAGTCCCGGGCCCGGCCACCCTGCCTCCTCCCGGACCGGGCGCGGGCCAGGCAGGCTTCGTCTTCACCGCGCTCGGCACCGCTCCGATCGCCGCCGAGCAGACTGCACCTCTCACCGTTACCTGGCTCAACATCGACAACCGTCGATCTGGAACGCAGGACCTGACCGGCGCAGCGATGATCAACACCGACGGCCCCGCGACACTGTCGGCGATCGCCGATACCGGACCCGGACGCGTGCTGTCGGTCATCTCCGGCTCGATCACCACGCAGTCGCAGGCAGATCCCGCAGCCGCTCCTCGCAGCTGCACCTTCCTCCCTACGATCGGCACGGTCTACGTCCCGTAGCTTCACAGGTACCGAATGCACGTCACCCCCGGCTGATACCAGCCGGGGGTGACGTGCATTCGAGCGTGTTGCGAAATAGGAAATGTGGCAATCGCCGGACGGTGCGCGCCGCAACAAAGCCGATTCGCAAACGATGAATTACATCGATGGAATTCAGAAGATATCGGCGGTGGATTTCGACCACTGCCCGTAATCGGCCTTCAGCACATTGTTGATATCGACCTTGACTCCTCCGACAGAATCCTTGTCGATGCGGATTTGATGGATATGAGCCGCCGGATGAACGAAGCCCTTCGGCGATCCCCAATTGTGCTGCCAATACCATTGGCCCAGACCTGCCACCGAGGCCAATTCGATGGTCGGCGCATTGGCGTAGATGCCCGTGTTCTCGGCTCCGATCACCGACTGCCATCCCAGGATGTACGGCACGATCGCAGTCGCGAACTCCGCTGCGGTGGGGTTGTCGTCTATCGAGACGTAGATCGGGCGGTCCGCAGGACCACCGGCAGCCAGGTGCAGATCGAGGCCACGCTCGGCATGCCTCACGCCCGCGGCATATCCGCCACGCCAATCGGAGGTGTCCCCCTTTCCGAACTGGTAGTTCGAGACAACTTCCAACCCTGCGGACGTGAGCGACTCGGCTTCGGGCTTGAGCATCGGTTTGCCGATCATCCACTTGGCATCGGGACGGCGGTCGGAGACGTACCGGACGGCCCCGAGGTGACCGGCCTCCTTGATCGCCGAGGCGGACGGCACCCCGCCCGAATAGTCGACGAGTGTTCCCAGTCCGGCCTCGGCATGTGCAGTGGTCGTTCCCAGGGCGACCAATCCGACGGCGGCAGCGGACCCTGCAGCGGCGTACTTGAACAATCCACGTCGCGAAACCTGCACAAAAATCTCCGTTGTCGTTCGATCGCCGCGGCGCGCCTACCTACAGAACTGCACCACCGCTGCTAATTTGTGATCTTTTGTCGTATCCCACCACAATCCCATCGGTACCGCCAGCCCCATAGTTCACACCCCGCACGTTGCCCCGTGGTTCACACCGGCAACTCGAGCACCGCGAACGCAGGCATGAATAGGGTGGGTAGGACGATGCACGGACGAACACGCGAAGGAGTGGATGGACATGGGCGTAACTCTCGCCAAGGGTGGAAATGTCTCACTGACGAAGGAAGCACCGAACCTGACCGCCGTCTCCGTCGGACTGGGCTGGGACGTGCGCAGCACTACCGGCGGTGACTTCGACCTCGACGCCAGCGCCATCGCCCTCGGTTCCACCAAGAAGGCGCTGAGCGACCTCTACTTCGTCTTCTACAACAACCTGCGCTCTCCCGACGGCGCCATCGAGCACACCGGCGACAACCGGACCGGAGAGGGCGAGGGCGACGACGAGAGCATCGACATCGACTTGGCCGCGTTGACCCCGGAGATCGACTCCATCGTGTTCCCGGTCTCCATCCACGATGCCGATACTCTGGGGCAGAACTTCGGTCAGGTCGTCAACGCCTTCATCCGCGTCGTCGACAAGTCCGACGGGCGCGAGCTCGCCCGCTTCGATCTCAGCGAGGACGCCTCCACCGAAACCGCCATGGTGTTCGGCGAGCTGTACCGTCGCGGAGCCGAATGGAAATTCCGCGCAATCGGCCAGGGCTACGCCTCCGGCCTGGAGGGGATCGTCCGAGACTTCGGCATCGACGTGGGATGAGCAGCGTGGACGGTCTCGATCGAACCGTCTCGAGTGAACCGTCTCGATTCAACAACGGTACGTGCCAGAACTTGTGGCGCTCAGATCATGTGTGGTGGTATCAGCGCACATGCAACATTGGCCACATCAGTCACAGGAGTCACACATGTCTCGACGCCTCAGCCGCTTGGCGGGCGCGGTCGCGCTCTCCTGCGCGGCATTGCTCGCAGTTCCCGCCACTGCGGCGGCCGATCCGGCACCGACCGATCCGCTGGCCCAGGCGATCGCCGCTTTGCAAGGCCAGGGCGGAGCCTCGCTGGAGGCCGCGACCGCCATTGCCGATTCGCGTACCCCGGTCGCCGAGGACGCGAGCGTCGATCCGTTCGCTGCGCTCGATGCTGCCAACAAGGCTCTGACCGACTTCGGCATCACCCCGTTCTTCTACCCCACCGCAGCCATCAACTGCGCCGCGACGGCAGGTTCGCCGCTGGGCATCGTTCCGGGTGTCGCAGGCGGAGCGGCCGGCCCGTGGCCTCGACTGACCACGCCCTCGATCCCCACGATTGCGGGCCTACCCTCGATACAGCTCCCCGAGCTCAATGCCGTCGAACAGGGCGAGACGATGTTCGCCTTCGTCCCCGCCGGCATCGTGAACGATTCGGCCGACAAGACCGGAATGCAGGTCGCCTGGTTCAACGTCAACACGCTGCAGGGTGGCTTCGCCGACTTCGGTGGCCTGGCGACCACGCTCGCCCAGTCGATCCTCGCCAACTCCGGCATTCCGGACGAACTGAAGGCCCTCGCGGAGCCCTTCGTCGTCGACGCCATCAACGCCCTACCTGCCGCCGGTGCCCGCGCTGTACCCGTCGAGACCGGATCGGGAACCGTTCTCGCCGCGGTGTTCGGCACGGTGAACCACAAGGCTCTGGACGGCACCGACAAGAGCTGCTTCTTCTTCCCCACCGTCGGGCTGATCAACGTCGCCTGACGAGCACCGTCGGTTCCGAAAGGCCCTGCAGCGCAACGCTGCAGGGCCTTCTTTCTGTTCAGACTGCAACGATCCGGCCCAGCCGGCCCAGCACTGCCTGCATCTCGGTGTGTTCCGAGCGGGCCGCCCAGGGACGCTGCTTGTTTCTGCCGCGCATCTGCATCGTGGCCCCGGCCAGCAGGTCACCGTTGGGGGCGAAATGAACCCTGACGTTGTCGTTGAGCGAGCGCCCCAACGCGAAATCTCGGAAGCCACTGCGAAAACCGTGCGGAAACAGCGGCGCATCGGGTTCGTTGAACTTGCCACCGACGAACACCGGGCTACCGGTGCGGAAATCACGACACTGCGCGATGAATCCGTGGAAGGCCTGCCCCCTCTCGCGTCCGTAGTAGGCGATTCCCACCCGCCCGGACCCGGTGGCCGTAATGGCCCCGAAGCGGGCATCACGTACCCCCGGTGCCGAGACCACCACCGGCCTCGACCAGCTCACCGCTCCGTCGGAGGACCACGCAGCATGGAGCAATCCGTCACGGTCCGGCCACACCACGAAGACGTTTCCCTCGTCGTCGACGGCGATCGACTCCGGCACCAGATATCGTGAACCGCGCAGCAGAAAATGCAACGGATTGTGGTACCTCGCCAGCGCAGAACCGGGAACCATTCGAACGTCCCAGGTCAGACCCTCGTCGCGACTTGTTGCCACGGCGAACCGTCGACCGTAGCGGCCGCCGATGTAAACAGTGCCGTCCGCAGCGACGACGCCCTTGCCGAATGCGACGTACTCCCGGCCCGGTAGCCCGGGAATGTTCTTGGGATCGATATCGAAACCGCCCGCCACCTCCCACTTCACGCCGCCGTCGAAGGACCGCCAGATCACGTGACGGGTGACGTTGAGCAACGGCCGAACTCGCACCGCGAACGGAGTCGGAGCAGACAGATACGTGACTCGCCCGGTGCTCGAGGTGCGCGGCCCGCCGAATATTTTCGCGTCCATCCGGGCTTTGGATGCCACCTTTCGGGTGCGCCAGGTTTCACCGCGATCCTCGCTGACTCCGAGGGTGAAGCCCGTTCGCAGCGGACGTGGCGGCATCGCGTCGAATCGGCCCGCGTGCATGAAGAGGCGGTCGGCCACGTCGTCGAAATACAGATACGACCGATGGCGACAGCTCTGCACGCCCTGCGGTACCGATGCGCGCCAAGACTCTCCGAAATCCGACGAGCGCAACACACCGATGCCGTCGACGGTCAATGCCGGGGCGAGAAATACCGTGTTGTCCGCCGCTACCCCGAGCGTGCAGGCCGCGGAGCCGTACTCGGTGTAGGAGATGTCGGTGACGTAGTCGGCCAACGCGGCGGCGTTGGTCGACGAACGTAGGCCGGCGCGGTACCCCGAGGCCACTCTGGGCGTCACGACTCCCACCCTGTGGTGCCACTGCGCCGCGAACGCGAGGGCGGACGATGCATTGCCACAGGTTAGCGCCGATGCCGCTGGAAATCGGCAAGGCCACCGAAGAAGTCCTCGGCTCGCGCTGGTGACAGTTCACAGAACGAGACCGGTCCGTTTGCTACCCCAGAGATTCTCGCCGCGGCGAATAGGCTCGTCGGGTGCCCCGTGCCCGAATCGACGACAACCACCCCGAACGCCACTCGACGACGCCGCGCCTGCACCCGGCCGATGCGCGTGCGTACTGGATGTCGGCAAAGATTCCGAGCGATCAATTCTTGCTGTTCTGCTTCGATCACGGACCCGAGAACCTCGACGCCGAGGTGACGCGATTGTACGAACGCAGCACTCGAATCGATGTGCTGCGCACACACATCACGGACGCGCCGCTGCGCCTGGACTATCCCCGGTGGACCACAGCGAATCCGCGCTCCGACGCGATCTCCGTCCACCAGAAGCCGCGTACCTGGCGGGAGTGCCTCGACGCGATCGCAGCGTCGTTCGAGCATCAAGTCGACCCCCGGGTGTCGGTGTGGCACCTGCACCTGTATCCGAACGTCGCCGACGCGCCCGGCGGCGGCCGGCCCGCCGCTGTTGCGGTGCTGCAACTTTCGCACGCAGCCGCCGACGGTTCAGTGGCAACGCAGACTGCTCGCGATCTGCTCGGCAGGCACCGGCTCCCGCCCGCACCCGTCGGCGACTCGCGTTCCACCGTTAGCCGAGCTGATGTCCGTATCCCGTTCCGCTGCAACCTTTCCGCTGCACGTGACCTCGATGATTCGCTTCGGACCTCGTGCTCGACGCGATGCGGAACTCCTCGGACAGGCCACCGACTCCGGGGCGATCCCCCCACCGGCGCGCTCACGCCCATTGACCGCCGTCGACGTTGCGCCCAGCGGCCGGACGTCCATTCGGACCATCGTGCTACCCAAGGCCGAGTTGCAGTCCGCCGGCACCACCATCACCACCTTCGCGATGACTGCGATATCGGTGGCCCTGCAACGCTTTCTCGGCAATCCGCCCGATCTGGCCGCGGAGGTGACCCTCGCCAGACAAGCACGGGGCGACGCACGGAACAACTTCGGCAACGTCGGCGTCGGGTTGTACCTCGAAGAACCGGATATTCTCACTCGCAGCCGGCTCGTCTCGGCCGATCTGACCGCGCGCAGAGCGCGCGCGAATCATCCACTGTCGGTAGCGGCCCGTGCATCACAGGACGCCGCCGAGGCCCACGTGCCTGCGTTCCTGGCCGAATGGGGCGTTGCACAGTTCGATCCGACCGTGACTCCGCCGACGGTCACCGGCAACACCGTCGTATCCAGCGTCTCGCGCGGTGCTGCGGACCTCACGCTTTGCGGCGGCTCGGTCCGCTTCACCGCAGGCTTCCCCGCGCTCTCCCCTGCCATGAGCCTGACCCATGGAGTCCATGGCATCGGCGACACCGTCACCGTCGGCATCACCTCCAACAGCGCGGCCGTCCCCGACCCGGATGGGTACGAGGCGCTTCTTCGTGACGCCCTACGTGAAGTACGCGCTGCACTTGCATGATCGGGACCGAACTGCCAGGGAGTTCTCAGCATTTGCCGGGGAGCGGGCTCAGGTTCGCGCACCACACTGATACCCATGAGCCAGGAACAAGTCACCGTACTCGCCGTCGGAGGTACCGGGGAATCGCGTCCGTCCGACCGACGGCCGCGGGTGACCGGACTGCTGGCTTCCGTGATGGGCGCCCTCGACGACCGATTCATCGGCCAGTGGGTCGGCTACCCGGCGTCGTACGGTCCCGTCGCGCTCGGTGGCCTGTCCTTTCGGCACAGCGCAGCGATCGGCGTCCGACGCCTGCGTCGTGCGATCGAGGGCACCACGGGACCGATCACGCTGATCGGATACTCCCAGGGAGCGAGCGTCGTGCGCGAGGTCCTCGGTCTCGTCGACGACGGAACGATCGACGGCAGTCGCATCGTTGCCGCAGGCCTGGTGTCCGATCCGCAACAACCGGCAGGTGCGGTGAGCGAGTGCACCGGACGCGGCGTCGCCGGCGTGGGTCCGGCTCTACCGGAGTCGATTCCGATCCGCTGGATCGGCCTGAAGTCCGACATGATCTGCAACGCCAGTGACGACAGTCTGATTCGCGACATCGCCGACCTCACCCGATGGATGTCGTTTCGTACCCCCAAGATCTGGCTGCGAGAATTGTGGACATTACTGCGCAGCAACAGCTTCCAGAACGCAACCCGAACCCGCCTCCGGCCCTCGCAGTGGAAGAAAGATGTTCGACGCCTCCGCACGGCAGCCGCCGAGCTTGCCGGCTATCTGCCGCAGTCGATGCGCTGGCATCGGTTCGAGTGGGCGAACCCCGGCGGCGGTCGGCACATTGCCTACGCGCGCGAACCGTACGAAGGCGAATTCACCGGCTGCCAGGTACTCGCGCGCTGGCTCATCGAACAGGCGGATCTGCGAGAGAACGAGCTCAGGCCTGCTCTGCCACAACCGCGAGTTGCCTGAGGCCCTTCTCGAAGTCCGGTGCGACCAGCTTGTCCATGATCGGGAACACTTTCCCGATCAGCCTGAAAACAACGTTCTGCTTGCCCGACATTCGCCAGGTCACGCGCGTGCCGTCGGCAGTCGGCTCGAGCAGGAACGTCGTGACGTTCCGATTCTCGAACGGCTTGGTGAACGCGAGGTCGAGAACGATTCGCCGAGCGGGAACCGACTCGATGATGGTCATCGTCCCGGCCCCGGCTCTGCGGTTACCCGACCACGCGTACGAGGCTCCGACTCCAGCGTCGGGACCGGCGTATGTGCGCATCAGATCGGGGTCGATGCCTTCGTAGGGCGACCACTTCACCCACTCGTGAAAGTTGTCGATCAGTGCGTGCACGGTTGCGGCGTCGGCCCGCACGACGGCCGAGCGTTCCACGAGCACGGGAGCGGCTTCACCGGCCATTTGGGAGTCGCTCAACTTCGCTTGCACAGGCAGAAGATGTGCCCCACGGGATCGCGGAACACCCAGAACGAGGACTGAGCGTGGTCGATCAGTTCGGCCCCGGCATCGACGACGAAATCTCGTGCCTGCTCCATGTCGTCCACCACCAGGTCGAGGTGAATCTTGATGCCCTCGCTCGGCCAGTCGATCGGGGTGAATTCCGGTGCCCGTTGGAATGCCAGACGGAGTTCGCCCGGGCCGTGGATCACCACCCAGTCGCCGTCGTCGCGCACCGACTCCCAACCGAGGATGGTGCTGTAGAAGCGCGCCAGCGCAGCCGGTTCCGGGCAGTCGAGCACCGTGTAGTCGACGGTGATCCTCGGTGTCGTCATAGCGGTCAGAATAACGGGATTCACCCAGGTAACGTCAATAAACATGCCAGTTGGTTTTGTATCTGTCATCGTGCCGGCCTTCAACGGTCTACCCGATCTCGACGTTCAGTTGGCAGCGCTCGCCGCGCAGGACTACGAGGGCGAGTTCGAGGTCATTCTCAGCGACAACGGGTCCACCGACGGGCTCCGTGAGCACGTTGCGCACTTCGAGTCGCCGCTGAACATCCGCTGGATCGACAGCTCCGACGTCAGGGGTACCCCACACGCGAGGAATGCAGGGATCGACGCGGCCAACGGCGATTTTCTGGCCTTCACCGACCAGGACGATGCCGTGTACCCGAATTGGCTCACCGCCCTGACCCGGGCAGCGGAATCCTTCGACGCAGTCGGGGGACCGATCGAGGTACGGACACTGAATTCGGCGGAGGTGTCCACCTGGCGAGTGGTTCCGGCGCCGGAGGAGCGATTCGACACCGAGTATCTTCCGTACGCGCACGGCAACAATTTCGGGATGTGGCGGCGCGTCGTCGACGAAGTGGGAAAGTTCGACGAGACCTTTCTCGGTGGCGGCGAAGACGCCGACCTCTCCTGGCGCATTCAGCAGGCCGGCCTGACTCTCGGCCACGCACCCGACGCGATGGTGGCCTATCGACTCAGGACGACGGCCCGTGCCGCTTTCCGACAAGGCATCGGCTACGGGAAGTCTGCCTGGCAGGTCACCCACAAGCACGAGCCGAACGGAGCACAGCAGCCAACCGTCCGTTCGTTGCTGCTGTTCGCATACGGGTTGACCCTCAGGAATCCCTGGGTGCCCGAGTCGCTCTCACCTCTACCGAAAGGAATGTGGGCGATGAGCGCGGGCAGCCTGCGCGGCACGGTATCGCTGCGGTTCAAGCACGCGCTTGCAGATAATCTGGTCAGCCGCCGACTGTGGGGGCAATGGTCTCGAACCACGCCTCGTGCAGGTGCTGCTCCCAGTGGTTCCACCAGTGCACACCGGTGCCGGTGATCTTGACGTTGGGCCGTCCGCCTGCCGCCTGTAGGAGGGGCACGAAGGCGCGACTGCTCATACCCGCTGCAGTTTCGAGCGGCACCATCTGCGCGAACCTGACGGGGTCGAAGCTGCTGCTCGTCGGGTTGAACACAGGGTCCGTTGCGGGTGAGCCACTTCCCGAGGAAACGTAGACCGCCGTATTGCGCAGCGCGCCGACGTTGAGCGACGGGTCGTTGCGGATCCAGTCCGCGGAAGGCCACGCACCCCACATGTTGCGAGCGTTGCCGCCCATCTCGCCCACGGCCACCGAGATGCCCTGCGCGAATCCGGGACTGCTCGCGGTCGGGTAGCCACTGAACGAGGCGACCGCCTTGTAGAAGTCCGGGCGGTGTGCGGCGAGGTTCAGTGCCGAGGTGCCGCTCATCGACAGGCCGGCCACGGCGTTGTTGACGTTGTCACTGCCGAAACGATCGGCCATGAAGGGCGGCAGTTCCTGGGTGAGGAACGTTTCCCACTTCACCCGTCCGAGCTTGGGGTCGTCGCGCTGCCAGTCGGAGTAGAAAGTTCCGCCGCCGCCGAACGGAATGACCACGTTGACGTGCTTGTCGGCGAAGAAGCTTTCGACGTCGGTCTCGATGAGCCAGCCGCTGTTGTCCTCGGGTGCGCGGAGGCCGTCGAGGAGATACAGCGTGGGAGCGGGTCCGCCACCGGCCGCTGTGAGGACCTTGATCGGGATGTTCTTGTCCATCGACGGCGAGTACACGTAGACGAGCTCGGAGTCGGCCTTCGCCACACCGGTCCCCATCAGCACCGTTGCCATCGTGGCGACCAACACCGCCACCACAGCGAGCACCAGACTTCGTATCCGACCATGCAGCATGGAGATTGTCCCCTTGTTCGTATCGACCGACCGTCTCGGGGAGGGTAACAGCCCGATCACGGGCCCGCCTCTTCTAGCGCAGGGGGTTGCCTAACGCAGGGGTTGTCTAACGCAGGGGGTTGTCGACGATCCACCACGCGGCGTAGGGCGGCATCCACACCGATCCGGCGTCGTCGACGTGTAGATCGTGCTGCGATAGCACCTCGGTCGGGGCCGGGATGCCGAGCTCGATCAGCTGAGCGTGCGGGAAGGCTCGATGCTCGGCCGTCACGTTGTAGAGGCCGAGCAGCGTGCCGCTGGGATGACGCCTGCGCACCACGAGCAGACCGTCATCGGTATCGGTCTGCACGTCCACCGGTGCCTCGGCGTGCAACATCGGGAGGCCGGCACGTACCTTCGCGATGCGGGCGATACCGTCGAACACCCGTTGCGCATCGCTCCCCTGCTGGAATCGGCCTTCTCGATCGGCATCGGTCACGCGCGGCCGATGCACCCACCGGTTGTCCTCGGCATGAGCCGGTTCGTCGGCCCAGTTCGCATTCCCCGGGGAGCCGAGCTCATCGCCGCTCCACACGACGGGAATACCGCCCCAGCTGGCAATGATGGCGTGCGCCAGAAAGATTCGCCCGAACGCGCCGTCGGGATCGAGACGCGACGGGCCCAGCCCGGTGAGCGCGGACGCGGTTCCACTGATCCGGCGGTCGCCGGTGTCCCGGTTGTACTGGAACACCAGGCCTTCGGCCCAGGAGCCGTCGAATTCGCCGGAATACCAGTCGGCCAGAAAGTGTCGATGCCCTGCGCCAGAGAGTCCCAGTGAGGCTGCGTCGCCGTCGTCGATGGCCCAGCCGATGTCGTCGTGGCAGCGAACGTACGTCACCCAGGTGCCGCTGGGCGGCGTGGGTGGCAGCGACGCCAAGGCGTGACGCGCCAATGCCGTACTGCCCGTTGCCAACATCGACCACACCTGCACCATCAACGAGTTGTGGTACGCGATGTCCGATACTCGACCCGTGTGCCGGCCCTGCCCGAGATAGGGCAGGAGGTCGCGGGGTCCGTCGATCGCCTCGGCCTTGAACAGGGTCGCCGGAGCAGCGAGTCGAGCGGTGGCGCGCAGAGCCTGGGTGACCGCGTGCACCTCGGGTTGATTCTGACAGTTGGTACCGAGCCGCTTCCAGAGGAATGCAATCGCGTCGAGGCGGAGCACCTCGACGCCCAGGTTGGCCAGATGCAGGACTATGCTCGCGAACTCCTGCAGCACAGCGGGATTGGCCCAATTCAGATCCCACTGCCATTCGTTGAACGTCGTCCACACCCATTCGCCGAGTTCGTCGTCGAAGGTGAAGCTGCCGGGTGCGAAGTCCGGGAACACCTCGGGGAGCGTGCGCTCGTAGGAGTCCGGGGTGGTTCGATCGGGATAGATCAGGAAGTAGTCTCGATACTTCGGATCGCCGGCGCGCGCCTTCACCGCCCACTCGTGTTCGAGGGCAACGTGATTGAGCACGAGGTCGACCACAAGGCTGATGCCGCGTGCACGAAGGGTGTCCGCGAGCGCACGCAGATCCTCGTTGGTGCCCAGGTCTTCTCGCACCGCGCGGTAGTCCATCACGGCGAATCCTCCGTCGTTGTCACCGGGCCGAGGTTGCAGCAACGGCATCAAGTGCAGATACGTGACGCCGAGGTTCGTTAGATGGTCGAGACGTTCGCCCACGCCGCGCAAGGTCTGGCCGTACCGGTCGACGTAGCAGGCGTAGCCGAACATGTCGGGCTGCTGAAACCAGTCGGGCTCGAGCAATCGGCGCTGATCGAGCCGATGCAGATCCTCGGCGCGGGCTGCGTACGCACGCGCTGCGATCTCGACCAGTGTTGCCGCCACGGCGTCGGGGTCGGGGTAGACGGCAGTGACCGCGTCGTGCAGATCGGGAAACCACTGCTCGAGACGCAGCTGGAACGTCTCGCGTCGATGAGCAGGCAGTTCGGCGAGGATGTCGCGGGTGACGTCGGAGACCGTGGGGTGCGCCATGGACTCATCATGGCATCGAGCGGCCGGCGCCGACGCGCATATATCCCGACACCTCGGGGTACTTGCGCACTATGTCATTGCTGAGCCGCACGGTGGACACCATCCTCGACAGAACTGTCGTTCCCGGATACTCCCGAATCGGTGCCACGGTGCGTCGGCGCTTCTGGGCCGCCGATCCGGCACCCTTTCCCTCCCCCATCGACGTGGTGGTGACCGGCGCGTCGTCGGGATTGGGCGCGGCGACGGCGAAAGAACTCGCCCGGCTCGGAGCGCGAGTGCATCTGGTCGGCAGGTCCGCCGAGCGACTCGAGTCCGCCGTCGCTGCCATCCGAGCCGAGGTGCCCGACGCCTCCCTGGTGGTGCGTGAGTGCGATGTCAGCAATCTCGATTCCGTGGCGGCATTGATCGCAGCGCTGGCCTCGGAACTCACGTCGGTGCACGCTCTGGTGCACTGCGCCGGGGTCATGCCGGAGGAGCGAACGATGTCCGCTCAGGGACACGAATCCGCTTTCGCCACCCATGTTCTCGGGCCGGTCGCGTTGACGGTGGGACTGCGAGAACTGTTCGATGCCGGATCACGGGTCGTCTTCGTCTCGAGCGGCGGCATGTATGCGGTGCCGATGCAGAACTCGGACTTCGAGTACGAGAGCGGCCGGTACTCCGGCATGACGGCGTACGCCAGGACCAAGCGCATGCAGGTGGTGCTGGCCGAGCAACTGGCCGAACACTTTTCGCAAGAAGACGACCCGGTGGTGCACAGCATGCACCCGGGTTGGGCAGCCACTCCCGGCGTCACCGGTTCGATGCCGATGTTCGGTTCGGTGCTGAGACCGATTCTGCGCAGCGCCGACGACGGTGCCGACACCATCGTCTGGCTCGTGGCAGCCGACCCCGCGTTGACCAGCACCGGCACGTTCTGGCACGACCGAGCTCCGCGGCCGACGCATTACCCGTCCTGGCGTGGAGATTCCCCTCGGGTGCGAGATGCACTGTGGGCCAGCGTGGTCGAGGCGACGGGGATCGAGATCTGAGCGCTGCACCCGCTGTCGGCCAGGCAGCCAGAACAGTCGGTTCAGCCGCGGAGGTGCAGGTCGCAGCAACAGTCGAGGCATGTCGCTCGTCGAACAGTTGTCGAAATCTCTCCCCGCGGAGGTACGAGACGACAATCGCCAACATCTCCCACGCCGGCGACGGAATCCTGAATCCTGAATCCTGGGAAAGTCTTTACGTCCTGATCGCTTATCAGTGGCAGGCGTCGGAATTGTTCCGGCCCTAGTTTTCCGTCCGCAGATTGCTGTTGTGCAGCGCAGTCACCAGCACACTCGGTAAGCCGTTCACCAGCAGAAGAACCGCCACCACGACGCCCATGGCCAGCCACGGCTCGGTCAACCAGAAATGATTGCCGAGCTGTAGCGCACCGACGATACTCAGCATCCATCCAGCGGACTGAGCGCTTCGGGCACGCTGGACAGGCCTGACCGGATACGAGCCGTTCACGGTGGGCAACCTACGGCCGTAGTTCTCACGCGACGCGATTCGAGCTGCCACGACGTGGAGCAGCACAGCAAGCGCGATGACACACACTGCAAGCACCATGTGTCCGTCACCCTCTTCCCAATCGGTTCATGTCCTCCCAGGTTCCCAGGCCGAGTATCAATAAGCCAGCGACCCGGCACCGGGCCGTCCAGTGCGACCCGGGCCTGTCGGCCAAAAAATCAGACAAACCTTTCCGAACCTTGTTTCTCCAGCGCAACCACAGCAGCCACCAGGATCAGTACGGCGCTAGCGATACCCGGCAACCTGGTCGGATCCGGGGCGTACAGGAAAAAGAGCGCATCTTTCAGTTGAAAGATCGCCGCCGGCACCAAAATGAGTGCCCGCGTTCGACGCATCCGGCCGTTCGCGAAGAGAATCTCACAGATCGAACCAACCAGGACCAACGCAACAAGCGGCGGACCTCGGTGCCATTGCAGAAAAACATCCCAACGGCTGTCGCCCTGAAAGTTGTAGCCTGCGAAGAGGACGGATGCAGCGGAGACAAGCGCACAGAGAACCCAACTGATCGGACGTCGAAAAATCTGACGGATTCTGTTCAACAGCGCTTCCTCTGAGCATGAACAGCAACAACCACGAAATCCAAGAGTGCAGGGCTCGCTACTCTCATCACGCTGAACTTGTCGCCACAATCTACATTCAACGCCGCATCCGGAGTCCCGGAGGTAGGCCACCGGACCGGATCGGACCTTCTCCAAGTCTGTGGAAATTGCTGCAGGATTCGAAGACAGCAATTCCGCCGTTCGAATAATCGAATCCGCCCTGCCTCTTCCTGCGCATTCCGGATTGGAAGTGAACAACACCGGACTTGCACGCGCAGTCGATTCCTCGAGTCGACTGAACAGGCGTTGCGCGCGCCGGACTACGTAACCACTAACCACAGCACGACGCCCCCGACGTTCCAAAACTCACCGGGATTTTTCTGCGCCGCGACGAAGACATCCTCTGCCTCCGCACCGGCGAGTCGACCAATTTCTCCTGCCGGCGGATTCGGGACGAGGAAGTCGGAAGGATCCGGACCGGGCCATACGGGTACGTCGGCGGGCCGTACATTGGTGTCGACGTGAGCCGGTTGAGTGACCGTGACCCGGTCGGGGACTGGATCACGCGTCCCGTCCGAGGTGACGTCTTCGGTCGGCGAAGCGTGGACAGCGGCCGGGGCGTTCGTCCGCTCGACGGCGTCAGTTCCCACGGCACCGCACCCCGCCGCGGTGGAACAAATGAGAATCGCACACGCAACGGGCATCGATGACTGACGAACCCGCATACCAATTTCCCTCCGTCGACCGGAAACTGCACCATCCCATAAAGCGCGCTACCCAAGGACATCTTCGACAAATACGAGAGCGCCGAGAAATCCAGCCTGCCGCAGCATGGCAGTCCTGGACGAAGCGGCAACGTGAAATTCCCAGCCACAGCGCTGCACCTACGCAGTCGAAACCTCGGCCAACGGGGACTGTCCGTCTGCCATGCTGAACATATGGGTGCTGAGAGTTTTCGAGGCGACGGACCGATACACGCAATCCCGGGCGGCCCGGACGATCCAGCATTCGTCGTACGAATGCTGGCCGACCGGATTGAAGTGCTCACGGTCCTCGTCGCCGCCGTTGACCGCTGGGGCGAGCTCATGCAGACGATAAGCGAATCCGACGATGATGCGGACGCACAACAAGCGGTCGCTGATTTACTCGGTGTCAGCATTACAGACGCACAGCACGCGTTGTCCTTGCAGATCTGGCGGTTCACGAAATCGCAACGCGACAAGATTCGTGCCGAACTGGCCGAATGCGTCTCGAGCCAACGCCTGGCCCAAGCCAGACTCTGAGCCGCACCCGGCATCCGCCCGTCGTACACCGCCGCTGGACTATCGCCGAAACCTCCCCATGGTTTCGTGCCCCAGAAGCCGTCACACTGAGCCGGTGAAGATCACCGATGCACAGCGGCGACACCGGCTCGTCGCGCAGCACTTCTCACGCGCCTCGACCACCGACGCGGTGGTGTCGTCATTGCTCGCACTGCATGCCACCGACCCGGCGACGGTGTACCTCTCTGTTCTGGCGCGCGCTCGATCACTAGGACTGTCCGATGTTCGCGACGCGATGTACGAGCGTCGAAGCCTGGTCCGCCTGATGGCGATGCGTCGCACGATGTTCGTCGTCGCTCACGACGACGTTCCGATGATCCACTCTGCAGCGAGCCTCGGGGTCGCGCGCACCATGCGGGCGCGCTTGGTCAAACAGGTCTCGACACTACCGACCGAACCGGTGATCGACGATGTCGAATCCTGGCTTGCAGCAACGGAAAAAGATACGGAGGCGGCGCTGCGCTCGATGGGCACGGCGACCGGGGCCGAGCTCTCGTCCACTGTCCCCGGCCTCAAGACCGCGCTGCTGCCGACCACCGACAAGGTCTACGACGTCAAGCGATACGTCACCTCCGAGGTGCTGGTGATGATGGCCGCCGAAGGAAAGTTGGTACGCGTGGAGCCGCGGGGAGCATGGACTTCTCGGCGGCATGCATGGGCACCGATCGATCACTGGTGGCCGGACGGAATTCCCTATCTCGACGAAACCGAGGCACGAGCCGAACTTGCCCGACGCTGGCTCGAGGTATTCGGTCCGGCGACTCTCGACGACCTGCAATGGTGGACGGGCTGGAACAAGACACAGACTCGTGGGGCAGTCTCCGGCCTGGACACCGTGACGGTCGAACTGACCGAGGGTGATGGAATCATGCTGCCCGGCACTACCTTCGACAAGCCTGCTGGCACCAGCGTCATGCTGCTGCCCGCGCTCGATCCCACACCGATGGGATGGAAGCACCGCGCCTGGTATCTCGGTGAGCACAAGGCCCCGCTGTTCGACACCTTCGGCAACATCGGTCCGACCATCTGGTCCGGCGGCCGCATCGTCGGCGGCTGGGCGGTGACTGGATCCGGCGAGGTGGTCACCGAATTGCTCGAGGACGTCGGATCGACGGTGTCGAAAGCCGTTGCAGCAGAGTCCGAACGCCTCACCGCCCTGCTCGACGGTACCGCTGTGGTTCCGTCGTTCCCGACGCCGTTGGAGAAAAGACTGCGCGGCAAAGGGTAGTCATTTGCCCACAGATTGTTCAGATGCCCACCCTCACAGGTAGGCATCTGAACAATCCGTGGGCAAACGGTTGCGTCAGAAGCGGTAGCGTCCTTCGGCCCAGGCGCGGGCAGCAGGGGGCGTCACCTCGTCGACGGGCTCGCCGTCGCGGAAGTAGCTGGTGTGCAGAATCCGGCCGGCTTCCACTTCTTCCTGCCAGGCCTGAGTGGGGCCTTCACCGAACCAGAGCCACGGGGTGATGTCGTCCATGATCACGACCGTGTCCGGTGCGGCGAGCGCTCGCAGATCGTCGAGGTCCGCGCGAGCACCCTCCACCGAATGGTCACCGTCGACGAAGATGACATCGAATCGTTTGTCCGGATGTTCCTTCGCATATGCGGCGATGGTGGTGTGCGAATCGCCTTGGATCAGGGTGTGACGGCCCGGAAAGTGCTCGTCGATATGGGCTTTCGCAGCATCACTGTAGGCGTAAGCGGCGAGGTCGAAGGAGACGACGGTCGTATCGGGCGATGCTTCGAGAAATGCCCAACTCGAGAAACCGGCATTGAACCCGACCTCACAGATCAGCTTCGTACTCGACCGGGCCGCAAGCGAGGACAGATATCTTTGCTCCGCCTCATCGGCTCCACGCTCGAAAGGTTCACCGGCGGTGGCCGTCTGGTTCACCAACGTTTCGAGTTCCTGCAGACCCATCTACGTTCTCCTATCGTCTGATTCGGAGCGTAGCCAATATCGATGTGAGCCGCAGACGACCACGCTCACCGGTGGAGCTACCGATAGACGTCCCGTCGATGAGCAATTGCGATCACTCGCACGACAACTCGGTCTTCGTAGATCTGATACACGATGCGGAACTCGCCTCGTCGAGCCGAGAATTTGCCCTCGAGTCGGTCACGCAGCTGCTTCCAAGCTCACGGCTCGAGCCCCGCGGCCAGCGTCGGCCAGCTCTTGGCAAGCTGGTCGGCCCAGTACGGCCACGAGTGCGTACCCGGGCTGCCCAGATCGAACGTGGCCGGGATGTTCAGCTCTACGAGCCTGTCACGCAGCAGGCCCGTGCAGAAATCGGTGCCCACTTCGATCGCCCCGCCGATCACCAGCGTGTCGAGGTCTTCGAGCGTCTCGTACCGCTCGTGCGGACCGGGGAGGCCACTGGCTGAAAAGAGGTAGATGGACATTCCGCGCAGCGCTTCTGCGTTCACCAGCAGGTCGTGGGCGGCCCAGCCCGCGTTGAGGGGCCCACCGAGCATATTGTTCGCGTTGCCGCCGTAGGCGGCGACGATGCTTCGCATGAGGGTTTGCCCGACTATGCCCTCGGACAGAAAGCACCCGCTGTACGCCGCGACGGCCGAGTACTTGTCCGGGTTCCGGGCGGCCAGCATCATCGCCGACTGTGCGCCCATCGACAGGCCCGCCACACCGTCACTGCCGTTGCCCTCGAACTCCGCGTCGATCAACGGCGGAAGCTCCTGCGTCAGGAAAGTTTCGAAGCGGTAGCGGCCGAGGCGGGGGTCGTCGTTCTCCCAGTCGGCGTAGAAGCTCGCTGGACCGGCAAGCGGGAGAACCACGTTGACGTTCTTGTCACGGAAGAACTCCGCCGCGTTGCCCTTGCGAAGCCAGATGCTGCTCGACGGTTCGTTCTCACCGGATCCGCTGAGCATGTACAGCGTCGGGCGCGGGCCTCTACGCTCCGCGGGGGTCAGAACCTGCACCTCGATGGTCCGATCCATGCTCGGCGAGTACACCGACAGCAACGTCAGCGTCGGGCCGGTATCGATTCGGTTCTCGATCCGCGCCGGCCGGCTCGGTGCAGGATTTTCGGTGTCGATGTCTTGAGCAGCGGCGGGCACGCCCGCTACGAAGGTGAGCAGAACTGCGATCCCCACCAGAACCGGCCGCACGCCGAACATAGAACCCCCACTGCCCGCGGCGCTGTGCGACCGCTGTTGTCGAGGCAGTCTTGCACGAAGGAAGGGAGAGAATCGGACCAATCGTCAGCAACTTGTGAAAAATCCGGGATTCAGACTGTTTTGTTCCGCACCGATCGGAATAGTTCAGTATTTACCGGGGCCGCGAGCTGCCAGTGGGCTGCCACCAAGTGATGTGCCCGGGTGACCTAGTGATGTCGCGCGTCAGGCTAGACGTTGAAGCGGAACTCCACCACATCGCCATCGGACATGATGTATTCCTTGCCCTCGATGCGCACCTTGCCTGCCGCCTTGGCCGAGGCCATCGAACCTGCGGCGATCAGGTCGTCGAAGGAGACGATTTCGGCCTTGATGAAGCCGCGCTCGAAGTCGGTGTGAATGACGCCTGCCGCCTGGGGCGCGGTAGCACCCTGCGAAATCGTCCACGCTCGAGCCTCTTTCGGGCCCGCGGTGAGGTAGGTCTGCAAACCGAGGGTGTGGAAGCCGGCGCGAGCCAACGCGTCGAGACCGGGCTCGGTCTGTCCGACGGATTCGAGCAGCTCGGCTGCCGATTCCTTGTCGAGTTCGAGCAACTCGGACTCGATCTTCGCGTCGAGGAACACCGCATCGGCGGGGGCAACCAGACGAGCGAGCTCGCCGATCTTCGCGTCGTCGGTCAGCACCGACTCGTCGGCGTTGAAGACGTACAGGAAGGGCTTGGTGGTGAGCAGCTGGAATTCACCGAGCAGCTCGAAGTCCAGCTTCGCCTTCGCCGAGAACAGCGTCTTGCCCTCGTTCAGCACGGCTTGCGCGGCCAATGCCGCGTCGAGCGCAGGCTTGCGATCCTTCTTGATCCGCACCTCTTTTTCGAGTCGCGGGATGGCCTTCTCGAGGGTCTGCAGATCGGCGATCGCGAGTTCGGTTTCGATGACCTCGATATCGGCGTTGGGGTCGACGCGACCGTCGACGTGCACCACGTCGTCGTCGGCGAAGACGCGCACGACCTGACAGATGGCGTCGGCCTCACGAATGTTGGCGAGGAACTTGTTGCCCAGGCCTGCGCCCTCGGACGCACCCTTGACGATGCCGGCGATGTCGACGAACGACACCAGCGCAGGCACCAGCTTCTCCGAACCGAACACCCCGGCCAACTTCTCGAGCCGGGGATCCGGCAGCGCGACCACACCGACGTTGGGCTCGATGGTGGCGAACGGATAGTTCGCGGCCAGCACATCGTTGTTGGTCAGTGCGTTGAAGAGGGTGGACTTGCCGACATTGGGCAGTCCGACGATTCCGAGGGTGAGGCTCACGGTCTATGGAGTCTACTTTGAGGACACCGCCAGCTCGGACAGTGCCCGGGCAGCGTCGATTCCGTGCACCCCGAGCGGCGTGAGAATCACGTGATCCGACCGAGTTCACCGGTCACGAGGTGATCGCCGAACTCGGGTCCCAGCTCGCCAGGATCGGCAGGACTTTCGCGGTACTCGACCCTTCCTCGACCGTGTAGACGATCAGACTCTGATCCGGCTCGCTCGGCGAGGCCAGAATCTCGATGTCGAACTGGAGGGTACCCGCCGCCGGGTGCTGAATTATCTTGGTTGCACCCGCGAATTCGCCCACCTCCTGGCCACTCCACCACTGCTCGAAACAAGGCTCGGCCGAACGTAATTCGTCGATCAATGCTTGGAGGGTAGGGTCCCCCGGTCGACGAGCGAGATCGCGGCGCAGCCCGGCGACCGAGGCCGCCGCGAACTGCGACCAATTGACGATTCGCTCGCGGGCGATGGGATTGCGGAACAGGTAGTGGAACAGCGAGTGCCCGGCGGACGACGGCAGACTCAGCACGGATCGAACCAGCGAGTTGCTGGCCAGGATGACCCCGCTGCGCCCGAGCAGAATCACCGGAACATGATCGAGCGCCTTCATCACCTGAAGCAGCCCCGGATTCGGCTGCTGGGGCGCATCGCTCACGGGCCCGGCCGGGGAGGCGAGATCGAGCAGATGCGCTGACTCCACCTCGTCCAACTTCAAGGCCCGGGCGATTGCCCGCAGTACCTCTGGCGACACATTCGCCTGCCGACCCTGCTCGAGTTTGCTGTAGTAATCCGGACTCACTCCGGCCAGCACCGCCAGCTCTTCTCGCCGCAGCCCCGGCACCCGCCTGGCACCGGGATACGTACGCAACCCGGCGTCGATCGGAGTGATTCGGTCGCGCCGGTCACGCAAAAAGGCGCTGAGGGCCGACCTGTCATTGCTCATGATGTCAACATAGCGACATCGGCGACCACGAGCCTGGTCATGACAGACCTAGGTTGACCGACGCCTGGCTCGCCGGCGGCAGCACACATAGACATGACGTCATGACTTCTTCTACATCACAGCAACTCATCGGACGGACCGCCGTCGTCACCGGATCGAGCAGCGGAATCGGCGCGGCAATAGGAACGACCCTCGCCGCGCACGGAGCGTCGGTGATCATCAGCGGCCGGGACGCCGCACGTGGAGCCGCAGTGGTCGATCGAATCACCGCCGACGGTGGGATGGCAACGTTCGTATCGGTGGACCTCTGCAGCAGCTACCAGGACATCCGCGACTTCGCGAGGGCTGCCAACGTCGCACTCGGTGGTCGCGTGGACATTCTCGTCAACAACGCCGGCATCTATCCGGCCACCGCCACCGCAGACCTTCCCGATGATCAGCTCGACGCGATGCTTGCCGTCAACGTCCGAGCTCCGCACGTGCTCGTGGGCGAACTGGCACCCTCTATGGCCGAGCGCGGCAGCGGAGTCATCGTGAACATCGGTTCGTGGATGGCCGCTATGGGGAGCCCCTTCGCAGCGATGTACTCCGCCACCAAGGCCGCCGACGAGCAGCTCGTTCGCAGTTGGGCCGCCGAGTTCGGCCCACGTGGTGTTCGAGTGAACGCTCTCGCGCCCGGCGCGACGCTGACGCCGGGCAACGAGGATGCTCGTTCGGTGTTGGACTCCATGACAGCAGGAACGCCGGCAGGAAAGGTGCTCTCCCCGCAGAACATCGCCGACGGCGTGCTGTTCCTGGTGTCCGACAGCGCAGCGATGGTGCACGGAACGACGCTGTACGTGGACGGCGGCATCGCGGTCACCCGCGGGTGACCGCTGAGCCGCCGATCACGAGTTCGCGATGACCAGTGCGATGAAGGCGATATAGAGCGCGATGAACACCGCGAAGACTCCGAGCGAGAGCTTTCCGAAGAATCCGGCGCGATTCGACGAATAGTGCGCGCCCTGCGCATCACCCATCAGCCACAGCGGGTGCACCTTCAGCGCATGGTTGAACGCCGGAATGGCCAACGGCCAGAAGAAGATGACGGCCACGACGGCCCACCCTGCATTGGAGGCCGGCAGGGTGGGTGCCTGTGCATAGGGCTGCGCTGCTGGATACGGCTGAGACGCTGGCTGCTCGTACGGATACGACATGAAGATTTCCCCCGATGGTTCGATGACGGACAGCTAGTAGGACGCCGCACCGTGACATCTGGTTCCATCTGCGGAGAGTTCAGCTCACACCAGTTCGGCCGTGGCTGCCGCAAGAGCGACGATGGCATCCCAATCTTGTGCTGCGACAGCTGCGGCCGGAGTGAGCCACGAACCGCCGACGCAGCCGACGTTCGGCAGCGCCAGGTAGGTCGACGCGTTTGCGGTGGAGATGCCACCCGTCGGGCAGAATCGCGCGGCGGGGATCGGCGAATGGATCGACTTCAAGAAATTCGCACCGCCCGACGCCTCGGCCGGAAAGAACTTGAGCTCGGTGTAGCCGGCCTCGAGGAGCGCGAGTACCTCGGACACCGTTGCAGCACCGGGCAGATGCGGTAACCCGGTGTCTCGCATGGCCTTCGTCAGGGACGGTGTGCAACCGGGCGAGACCAGGAACTGAGCACCCGCATCGGCGGCCTGTTTCGCCTGGCCGGGGGTGACGATAGTGCCTGCACCGACCAGGATCTCGGGGACCTCCGCCGCGATGTGCTCGATGGCATCGAGCGCCACCGGGGTGCGCAGGGTCAGCTCGATGACGGGTACTCCGCCGGCCACCAGGGCACGGGCGATGGGCACGGCGTGCTCGAGGTCCTCGATGACGACGACGGGGATGACGGGTACGCGGTCGAGCAGGGATGCAGTCACGTTCTTACCTTCTTCTGGAGTTACAGGGACTCAGCGCATCACGAACATTGCGCCTTCGTCGGCCGGGCCGACGAGCGCACGCATTCCGGAGAACAGATCGCGTCCGGTACTGGACCATTCGTCGGCGTCCAACACTCGACCGGTCACCGGCCGTGCCTCGAACTCGGCGAGCGGAACGTCGATCGACAATGTGCCACCGACGGAATCGAGAGTGATCATGTCACCGTCGAGGATTTTCGCAATCGGTCCACCGCTCGCAGCCTCAGGTGTGAGATGGATCGCCGCAGCGACTTTTCCGGAAGCACCGGACATCCGGCCGTCCGTGATCAGCGCGACCGAACGGCCTTTGTCCTGCAGGATTCCGAGGGCCGGGGTGAGCTTGTGCAACTCTGGCATACCGTTGGCCTGTGGGCCCTGGTAGCGCAGGACGGCGACGAAATCGCTGTCGAGCAGGCCCGCGTCGAATGCCTCGAGGAAGTCCGCCTGGTCGTCGAACACACGTGCCGGTCCGGTGACCACCCGATGTTCGGGGGCCAGTGCGGAGGTCTTGATGACGCACTTTCCGATCGGCCCGGTCAGCATCTTCAGTCCGCCGTCAGCACTGAACGGCTCGGTTGCTCCACGTAACACGCTGTTGTCGTGGCTGATTCGAGTGCCGTCCTGCCACATCACACCGTCACCGTCGAGCTTGGGTTCCTGCGTGTAGCGCGTGAGGCCCTTGCCTGCGATGGTCGTGACGTCCTCGTGTATCAGCCCGGCGTCGAGCAGAGAACCGATGACGAACCCGAGGCCACCTGCTGCATGGAAGTGATTGACGTCGGCTTTGCCGTTCGGGTAGATCCTGGCCATCAGTGGCACGACGGCCGACAAGTCCGACAGATCCTGCCAGGTCAGCGTGATTCCGGCGGCCTTCGCGATGGCGACGAGGTGCATCGTGTGATTGGTGGAACCACCGGTGGCCAGCAGTGCGACGCAGCCGTTGACGATCGACTTCTCGTCGACGACCTCCCCCACCGGGGTGTAATTGTCGCCGAGCGAGGTCAGACCGGTGACGACGTGGGCGGCCTCACGAGTCAACGCGTCGCGCATTGCAGTTCCGGGATTGACGAACGACGAGCCGGGCAGATGTAGGCCCATGACCTCCATGAGCAGCTGATTGGAATTGGCCGTTCCGAAGAACGTGCACGTGCCACTGCCGTGATACGACGCGGCCTCGGCGTCCAGTAGCGCTTCCCGGCCCACCTTGCCCTCGGCGTAGAGCTGTCGGGCTTTTGCCTTCTCCCCGTTGGGAAGTCCGGACGTCATCGGACCGGCGGGCACGAACACCGCGGGTAGATGGCCGAAACTCAGTGCGCCGATGAGCATTCCGGGAACGATCTTGTCGCACACGCCGAGCATCAGGGTGGCGTCGAACATGTCGTGAGACAGCGCAATTGCCGTCGACATCGCGATGATGTCGCGACTGAAGAGCGAGAGCTGCATGCCGTCGCGGCCCTGGGTGATGCCGTCGCACATGGCGGGCACGCCACCGGCGAACTGTGCGATGCCACCGGCGTCGATGACGGACCTCTTCAGCACTGCGGGGTAGGTCTCGAACGGCTTGTGCGCCGAAAGCATGTCGTTGTACGCCGACACGATGGCGATGTTGGGCTTGACCATGCCGCGCAGTGCCTGCTTGTCGGCCTTGCCGGAGGCCGCGAAGCCATGGGCGATGTTGGCGCACGCGAGGCGGCCGCGGGCGGGACCGCGATCCCCTGCGGCTGCGATTCGGGCGAGGTACTTGGTGCGATCGAACTGGCTACGGTCTGCGATGCGGTCGGTGACCTGACGCAGGACCGGATGAAGTGTGTCCATGAGCATCTCCGATGTTCGGTCTCTCGAGACCCAGCCTAAGTGGAGTTAAGCACATCAGCAACCCAACTTATGTTCTTGAAAGTTATAAGTAGCAATTCTTAGGGTGTTGCCGTAGAAGTTGCCAGTTGGTTGAATGGCATATATGTCGATGCCGCGCCTGAGCGCTCCGCCTGCGACCGCAGGCGAGATCTTCGCTCTGGTTCGCGACGGAGAGGCCGACACCCGAGCCGAACTGGGCCGGATCACCGGCCTGTCACGGTCGGCCGTAGCCTCCCGCGTCGCCGCACTCACCGGTCTCGGACTGGTCATCGAAACCGAGGACACCCAGTCGACCGGCGGACGCCCTCCGGCGCGAGTGTCTTTCGATGTAGACGCAGGCGTCGTACTCGCCGCCGCGATCGGACGCAGCCGGTCGCAACTGGGCGTCTTCACTCTCGGTGGAGAGTTTCTCGCCGGCGATACCGTCGACCAGGAGATCGGCGTGGGCCCGGATGAGCTGATGCCGCAGATCACCAAGCGGCTGCAGGCATTGCTCGACGAGTCGCACCGGACCGGGCATCGCATCCTCGGGGTAGGTCTGTCCATCCCCGGCACCGCCGACACCGAGCGAGGCTGCAGCTTGGACTCGCCGATCATGCACGGCTGGGACGGGGTGCCGCTGGCACCGTTCTTCGCCGACATCACGTCGGCTCCGGTGTTTCTCGACAACGACGCCAACGCGATGGTTCTCGCCGAACGCCGGGACAATCGTGATCGATTCCAGAACGCCTTACTGGTCAAGGCCTCGACGGGTCTCGGTGCCGGGATCGTCGCGGGCGGGGCGTTGCAACGTGGATCGCTGGGAGCCGCAGGCGAATTCGGCCACACCAAAACCGCAGCCGCAGCCGGAGTTGCATGCAGGTGCGGCGACAGCGGTTGCCTCGAGGCCATCGCCGGCGGCTGGGCGCTGGTACGCGCGCTCGCCGAACAGGGCCGAGAAGTCGGCCACATCCGCGGCGTCGTCGACCTCGCGGTGAGCGGTGACCCCGAAGCCCGCAGACTCATTCGCGACAGTGGACGCCACATCGGTGAAACCCTGGCCGGAGCCGTGAACCTGCTCAACCCCGAGGTACTGATCGTCGGGGGCGACATGGCCAATGCCTACGACATCTTCGTCGCCGGGCTGCGGGAGACCGTTTACGGAAACGCCACCGCGCTGGCCACCAAGGCTCTGACCATTCAGGCCACGACCCACGGGGACCTCTCGGGAGTCATCGGCAGCGCCGCAATGGTGTTGGACCAGGTACTCAGTGCCCGGGCCGTCGACGACGCGCTCGGCAGTTGACGCTCCGGTTCGTTCCGGCTGCCTTCCGTTCGTCGCACTCCAACGACCGCCGGGCGCAGCGCGATGCGTCAATCCGAGGACGAACCAACTCGTCGCCAATAGGGTGATCGCAGTCACAACTGCGAGCTTGGAGACCCACACATGTCACTGAAAGCGGCCGGCGATCCACACGTCGAATTGCTGAAGACGGATCCAGATCTGCCCCCTGTCGGGGTCGTCGAGACGCATCCGATGACGACCGCCAAACGTCTGCTCCTCGTGGCCATCGGCCTGCTCGGCGGCGTTGCCTGGACGATCATCGCGATCGTTCGCGGCGAGAACCCCAATGCCGTCTGGTTCGTCATCGCGGCCGTCTGCACCTACATCTTCGCGTTTCGCTTCTATGCCCGATTGATCGAACGCAAGATAGTCCTCCCCCGGGACGATCGTGCGACCCCGGCCGAAATCCTGGAGAACGGCAAGGATTACATGCCGACGGACCGTCGGGTGCTGTTCGGCCACCACTTCGCAGCCATCGCCGGAGCCGGTCCCCTCGTCGGCCCCGTCCTCGCCGCCCAGATGGGTTACCTACCCGGCACGATGTGGATCATCATCGGCGTCGTATTCGCCGGCGGAGTTCAGGACTTCCTGGTGCTGTGGATCTCCACCCGACGCCGCGGCCGGAGCCTCGGGCAGATGGCCCGAGACGAACTCGGTGTCGTCGGCGGCATCGCTGCGCTGATCGGCGTCTTCGTCATCATGATCATCATCATCGCCGTCCTCGCACTCGTCGTGGTCAACGCGCTCGCCGAGAGCCCCTGGGGCGTCTTCTCCATCGCCCTCACCATCCCGATCGCCCTCTTCATGGGCGTCTACCTGCGTTACCTCCGTCCGGGCAAAGTGTCCGAGGTATCTCTGATCGGCGTCGTCCTGCTGCTCATGGCCATCATTGTAGGCGGCTGGGTGGCCGAAACAGACTGGGGCACCGACTGGTTCACGCTCTCCAAGGTCACCGTCGCATGGTGCTTGATCGGTTACGGCCTGATGGCCTCGATCCTGCCGGTCTGGTTGCTCCTGGCACCGCGCGACTACCTGTCCACGTTCATGAAGGTGGGCACCATCGCGCTGCTCGCCGTCGGAATCCTCATCGCGCGGCCCGAGATTCAGATGCCTGCGATGACCTCCTTCGCGACCGAGGGCAACGGACCCGCCTTCTCCGGATCGCTGTTCCCGTTCCTGTTCATCACCATCGCGTGCGGCGCACTCTCCGGGTTCCACGCGCTGATTTCCTCGGGCACCACACCGAAGCTGCTGGAGAAGGAAAAGCAGATGCGGATGATCGGCTACGGCGGCATGCTCACCGAGTCGTTCGTCGCGATCATGGCCCTGGTCACCGCATGCATTCTCGACCAGCACCTCTACTTCGCCCTCAACGCACCGACGGCGCTCACCGGCGGAACCGCGGATACCGCAGCGACCTACGTCAACGGACAAGGCTTGAGCGGCGGCGATATTTCGGCGGCCGAATTGAGCCAGGCCGCAGCCGATGTCGGCGAGGAGTCGATCATCTCCCGCACCGGCGGCGCACCGACACTCGCGTTCGGCATGTCCGAGGTGCTGCATCAGGTGTTCGGCGGGCCAGGGCTCAAGTCGTTCTGGTACCACTTCGCGATCATGTTCGAGGCCCTGTTCATCCTCACCACGGTCGACGCCGGTACCCGCGTGGCGCGCTTCATGCTCTCCGACAGCATCGGCAACCTGCCCGGTGAGTCGGCCAAGAAGTTCAAGGATCCGTCCTGGCGTCCCGGTGCGTGGATCTGCTCGTTCATCGTCGTCATCGCCTGGGGTGCCATCCTTCTCATGGGCGTGACCGATCCGCTCGGCGGCATCAATACACTGTTCCCGCTGTTCGGCATCGCCAACCAGTTGCTCGCCGCCATCGCCCTGACCGTCGTACTGACGATCGTGGTCAAGCGCGGACTGTACAAGTGGGCCTGGATCCCCGGGCTCCCGCTGGCCTGGGACCTGATCGTCACGATGACCGCGTCGTACCAGAAGATCTTCTCCTCGGTTCCGGCGATCGGCTACTGGACCCAGAACTCGCAGTTCCGTGACGCGAAAGCACAGGGGCTCAGCGAATTCGGCAACGCCAAGACGTCCGAGGCCATCGATGCGGTCATTCGCAACACCTTCATCCAGGGCACACTGTCGATCCTCTTCGCCCTCCTGGTGCTGATCGTCGCCGGCGCGGGAATCGCCGTATGCATCCAGGCCGTCCGCGCGGGCGGGCTTCCGGACCACGAGGAGCCGGAAGTACCGTCGAAGATCTTCGGACCCGCCGGATTCGTGCCGACGAAAGCGGAGAAGGAAATTCAAGCCGAATGGGACCGACTCATCGACGCCGGCACCGTGCGTCGACCCGGGGCGGGGCACTAGATGCGCGGGCTGTGGTGGTGGATCACCTCGGTGATGGGCGATCACGATTACGACCGTTACGTCGCCCACCTGGCTCGGCATCACCCTGGGCAGGAACCACCGACCGTGCGTCAGTACTGGAAGGACCGGCACGCAGAAGCAGACCGGAACCCAGGGGCCCGCTGCTGTTAGGGCTCCGCCCTCGTGCGCCTTTTGCATACCTGGAGGGGTGCAAAAGGCGCACGAGGGGCGCAGCCCCGTCCGATTTCCGCTAGCACTGGCGGGGTCGCGCTGACACAGTAGAGCCATGAGCAGCGAACGACAGGTGCCGGAACTGGACTTCGAACGGTGCTATCGCGCGGTCTCCTCGCGTGACGCGCGGTTCGACGGCCAGTTCTTCACCGCCGTCCGTACCACCGGCATCTACTGCCGGCCCTCCTGCCCGGCTCGCACGCCCAAGCCCGGCAACGTCTCGTTTCTCGCCACCGCAGCGGCGGCGCAACAATCGGGCTACCGCGCTTGTCGCCGCTGCCAGCCCGACGCCACTCCCGGTTCCCCACGCTGGAACGTTCATTCGGACCTCAGTTCCCGCGCCATGCGGCTGATCTCCGACGGAGCGATCGAGCGCGGTGGCGTCGACGGGCTGGCCGGCACTCTCGGCTACTCGAGCCGCCAACTGACCCGGGTGTTGACGGCCGAGGTCGGCGCAGGCCCCCTCGCCTTGGCTCGCGCGCACCGGGCACACACCGCCCGCACTCTGATTCAAACCACCGACATGTCGATGGCCGACATCGCCTTCGCTGCAGGCTTTTCCAGCGTTCGACAGTTCAACGACACCGTCAAGGAAGTCTTCGCGGTCGATCCGACGACCCTGCGCCGGGAAGCGCACCGCACCGCGACTCCCACCGCCGGAGGAACAGTGACCCTGCGGCTCCCCTACCGCCCACCGTTGGACCGCGGTTGGATCGAGTGGTTTCTCCGAGGCCATGTGGTCGACGGCATCGAATCGTTCTCCGACGGTACCTACGTGCGATCGCTGCGCCTGCCGCACGCTGCCGGACTGGTGTCACTGCGGGTTATGGACGGATTCGTCAGTGCTGCAGTGACATTGCAGGACATGCGCGATCTCGCTCCCGCTGTCGCCCGAATCCGGCATCTACTCGACCTCGACGCCGATCCCCTCGCCGTCGACGACGCCCTGCGTGACGACCCACAATTGGCCCCGAGCGTCGACGCCCACCCGGGCATTCGCGCGCTCGGAGTGGTCGACGGCGCAGAGATGTTGCTGCGCACAGTGATCGGACAACAAATCTCGTTGAAGGCCGCGGCCACCCACACCGCCCGGCTCGTCGATGCTCTCGGGGCACCGCTGGATCTGGGTGACGCAGCCGTCACCCGGCTGTTTCCCGAGGCCGCGGTCATCGCCGAACGTGGCCACGAGGTTCTCACCGGGCCCGCGGCCCGCGTGCAGACCGTCATCCGCGTCGCCGACGCCATCGCGTCGGGAACCGTCGTGCTGCATCCCGCGCGGGAAGCTCCCGATCTGGAACGAGAATTGCTTGCGCTCAAAGGTATCGGACCGTGGACCGCTCGGTACGTCGTGATGCGCCTGCTCGGCGATCCCGATGTTCTCCTCGATACCGACCTCGTCGTCCGACAAGGTGCCGAGGCACTGGGTGTCTCGTTGAAGAATTCCGCACGCTGGGCACCCTGGCGTTCCTACGTCTCGATGCACCTATGGCTCACCGCACTGGAAAGAAGACAAGCATGACCGCCGCCTCCGCCACTCAGGACACCCCGATCGGCCCGTTCACCACCATCGTCGACGCACAGGAGCGCGTCCTCGCCTCGGGCTGGACCGCCGACGTCGAGGGACTACGAATGCTGGTTCACCCGGCGATACGACCCGACACCGTGCGCACCTGCGCCGATCTCGGTGCGATCACCGCCGCCGTCGACGCGTACCACCGCGGCGAGTTGGATCGCATCGACGAGATCGCCGTCGCCCAACGGTCCGGTGAATTCCTGATGCACGCCTGGAATGTGTTGCGCACCGTCGAGCCCGGAAAGCCGGTGACCTACTCCCAATTCGCCGAGCTCTCGGGCCGACCCGCTGCCATCCGCGGCGCGGCGTCGGCGTGCGCTCGCAATGCCACCGCGCTGTTCGTGCCGTGCCACCGGGTGGTCCGTATCGGCGGCGCTCTCGGCGGCTTTCGTTGGGGTCTGCCGGTGAAGACGTGGTTGCTGACGCACGAGCAGGTCTGACCGGCACTGCTTCGGGTGACGGTGGCATTCGACCGGCCGACACCGGGCGTTATGGTTCTTCACGATCTGCTATCCGCCGAGCGTGAGGAAGCCCAGTGACCGAATCGGCATCGTCAGGAACATCCAGGGCATCGGCCAAGCCCGACAAGGATCGCGGTGACCTCATCGGAGTCGGCGGCCTGTGGATTGCCAAGTGGTCGCTCATCCTGATTTCGATTGCGGCCGGGGCATGGGTGTTGGGCTGGCTGATCGGTCACCTGTGGGTGATCCTGTTGCCGGTACTGCTGGCGGTCATCGTCGCGACCGTGCTGTGGCCGCCGGCGAAGTTGATGATGCGGCTCGGTTTTCCGGCCGCATTGGCCGCCACTGTCTCGCTGGTGGTGTTCTTCGTCGTCATCGGCGGCGTGATCACCCTGATCATTCCCTCGGTTGCCGAGCAGGCGCCGGATTTGGTCGACAAAGCCTCGGGCGGCATCACGCAGGTTCAGAACTGGGTCAAGGGACCACCGCTGAACCTCGGCGAGGACCAGATCGACTCCGCTGTCTCCGCCATCGTCTCGCGGCTACAGGACAGCGGCACGATGATCGCCTCGGGCGTCTTCACCGGCGTATCGGCCGCCGGTTCGATCCTCATCACGCTGGCCTTGGTACTCGTACTCTCCTTCTTCTTCGTCAAGGACGGACCGAAGTTCCTGCCGTGGTTGCACGGATTCTCCGGCGGGCGGGCCGGACGCCACCTGGCCGAGGTGCTCTCGCGGATGTGGGTGACGCTGGGCGGATTCATCCGAACCCAGGCGATCGTGAGTTTCATCGATGCCTTCTTCATCGGCCTCGGGTTGATCATTCTCGGCGTTCCGTTGGCACTGGTTCTTGCGACATTGACGTTCCTCGGTGGCTTCATCCCGATCGTCGGCGCGTTCGTCGCAGGTGCACTCGCGGTCCTCGTCGCCCTGGTGGCGAACGGGCTCACGACGGCGCTGATCGTGCTTGCCATCATCGTTGCGGTGCAGCAGTTGGAAGGCAATGTGCTGCAGCCGATTCTGCAGAGCCGCAGCATGAATCTGCACCCGGCGATCGTGCTGCTCGCCGTGACGGGCGGTAGCTCGCTGTTCGGCATCATCGGTGCGTTTCTCGCCGTCCCGACTGCTGCGGTTGCCGCCGTGCTGATCCGATACCTGTCCGAGCAGGTCGACGCCCGGTCGAACGAGCCTGCCCAGGACGAACTCGAAGATCAGGCCCCGACGGCCGAAGACCTGGCCACATCGAGGGACGCGGACGAGAAGGCCGAATCGGAAGATGCGTCCTCGGATCAGGACGCGACGACCTGAAGCGTCGATCCGGTGCGCTCCCGTTTGACGTAGAGCCGACTGGGGATGCGTTGGCGCATCTCGTCGACGTGACTGACGACGCCGACGACGCGTCCGCCTGCCCGTAGTTCGTCGAGGACGGCCATCACGGATTCGAGTGTGTCGGCGTCGAGCGTGCCGAAACCCTCGTCGATGAACATCGTGTCGAGCACGACGCCACCGGATTCGGCGGCCACGACATCGGCGAGCCCCAATGCGAGCGCAAGCGACGCGAGGAACGCTTCGCCGCCCGAGAGGGTCTTGGCCGAACGCACGACGCCGGTGTAGTCGTCTCGGATATCCAGGCCGAGGCCACCGCGCTTACCTCGGGCTCCAGCCTCGTCGGAATGGACGAACTCGTATCGCCCCGAGGACATTCGACGCAACCGCGCAGATGCCGACTCCGCGACGTCCTCGAGCCGGGACGCGAGAACATAGGACCGCAGCGACATCTTCCGGGCATTCTGTCCCCGCCCGGCCACCACGTCCGCAAGGTTGGCGAGCTCGTCGAATTCGGCCCGTTGCGGCGCGATCGCTTGGGCCGCGGTGAGCAATTCGGCGATCAGACGCTCCAGATCGTCTGCACGCCTCCGGCATTCCGCCACCGTTGCGGCAGCGGACCTGACCTCGCCGTCGAGTTCGTCGCACACCGATCGGAGCGGATCCAGATCCACCGGCGGCTGCCCGGCGACGGCGACGATGGCGGGCTCGCGCAGTACGTGCTCGGCGTGTGCCCGACGCTCGTCGGCGGCGCGGAGCTCGTTCTCGATCCGCTGAACCCGATCGGCGGTGAGAACGGCCCCGGCTGCGGCGTCGACGGAATCGAAATTCGACGCCGTCACCCGTCGGTCGAGTTCGCCGCGCAGCGCGTCGGCCTGCGCGGTGGCGTCGAGCCAGGCGATCCGCGCCTCCGCGATTCTGCGGGCACCGTCGAGCAATGCTTCACGCTCGGTGATTCGTTCGGCCAGCGACTGGCCTTGCCCCACTTCCTCGGCCACGGACGCGCGCATCCGCCCCAGCGATTCCTCGGTGGCCGATATGCGCTCGTCCACCGCGCCACGCGAGGCGACGAGGTCGTTGAGAGTGACCGCGAGCGCGTCCGATTCACGGCGCAATCGGCTCGAGTCAGCCGACGCCGCACCGACGTCCGCGGCCGTCGTACGAGCAGCCTGCACCGCGCTGGTTGCGACGTCGAGAATCCGGGTCAGCTGCGCAAGGGCCACTCCCCCGGTGCGATCGTGCAGGAGGTCCACCGCGAGTTTGGCCTCCGCGACGGCCGCGACCGTTCGGTCCCGCTCGGTGGCCGCGGCGCGTTCGGCGGCTGCAGCCTTGTCTTCCTGCGCTTTCGACGCAGTCGACGCCTGTGCCGCGGCGGGATGGGGGTGCAGCTCCGATCCGCACACCTCGCACGGCTCGCCCGGTTCCAGACGGGCCGCCAGTTCTGCTGCCATCCCGTCGATGCGGCGCTCACGAAGATCGAGCAGGCGTTCCCAGGCCGTGTTGTGTGTTGCACCGGCGGTGTCGCGGGCGCGTTCGGCAGCGACGAGAACCGCGCGCTTGCGTACCAGTTCGATTGCCGACTCGGCCGCAGCGCGGGCCCGCTCGCAACGCTCGTCGAGGCCCGGCAACTCTGCCGTGGCGGCCTCTGCTCGTGCCACCCGCGCGTCGGCGGCCGAGATCTTCTCGGGCATCGAGGCCTGCAACTGCACGGTGCGGTCGATCTGCGCTGCGGCAATGCGTTGCTGTGCTCGATAGTCGACGAGGGTTCCCTCGATGCGGTCTGCTTCACGCGCAACTTGGAGCAACGACTGCATCCGCGCGACGTCGGTGGTCCAGTCGCGCACGAACTGGGCGACCACAGTGCGCTCGGCCGACGGATCGCCCGGCGCGGGTGGCCAGTGCAGCGCGTCGTGAAAGCGCTGCCCCTCAGCTGAATTCGGCAGCGAGTGCTCGGCCGCGGCGAGCGCGGTCGTCGCCGCGTCGGCGGCAGCGCGTGCCAGGAGAAGGTCGGCCGCAGCCTCGGCGATCGGTCCTGCGGCCACCGAGTCGGCCAGCTCGGTTCTCAGCGCCGCACGTGCCGCATCCCCTTCCCGGTACTGCGTGAGTTGCCCCTCGGCGAGATGGCGTCGCCGCTGCAGGTCGACGGTGGCGGTGGCCTGGGTGAGCGCATCGGAGGCACGCCGAGCTGCCGCGTCGACCAGCACCGCCCGACCCTGCGCGAGAGTCCGATTCTGCCGGGCGTTCCCGAGGACGTCGGCCGCCCACTCGAGCGGATCCGACTGTTCACCGTCCTCGCTCACGGGCTCGGGCACTCCTGATGCCTGCGATACCTTGCCGAGCATGATGTCGATGGCGTGGTGTGCGTCGGCAAGTTCGGCGGCCAGTTCCCGGCGGCGCTGCGCGAACCATTCCTCGACATCACCGAATCGTCCTGTGTCGAAGAGTCTTTCGAGTAGATTCCCTCGCTCGTCGCTGTCGGCTCGCAGGAACCGCGCGAACTCCCCCTGGGGCAGCAGTACCACCTGGAAGAACTGGTCGGCGCTCATGCCGAGCAGGGCATTGACGGCGTCACCGATCTCGCTCAGCCGGGTGAGATTCTGCCCGCGACCGTCGAGCCAGGTGAGACTGGCCTTGGCGTGTTGTTTGGTGGTGCCGGTGCTTCTGAGCTTGGGCCGCAGGAACTCCGGACTGCGCACTATTTTGATGCGTCGACCACCGAGAGTCGCTTCCAGGGTCACCTGAGGTACCGCACCCGCGGCCGCGTGATCGGACAGCAGTCGCTTGCCCTCGCGACGAGCCCCGGGCACGGTTCCGTACAGCGCGAACGCCACGGCGTCGAGCACCGTCGTCTTACCGGCCCCGGTGTGGCCGTGAAGCAGAAAGAGCCCATCTGCCCCGAGGGCATCGAAATCGACCGTCTCGGTGCCGGCAAAGGGGCCGAATGCGGTGATCTCGAGGGAATGCAGCCTCATGCAGCACCGCGGTCGCCGGTGGTGGCGGTACCGTCAGTCGCCTCGCTCTCACGCTGCACGGAGACCAGGGCACGAGCCAGGAGTGCGGACTCCGCTGCGGTGGGCGCGCTACGCATGTCCGTCAGAAACGAGGTGGCGATGTCGAGATCGCTGCGCCCACGCACACGGTCGCGATAGCGAAGCTCGCCGGAACCCTCGGGGCGGCGCCACTCGAGATGTATCGCATATCGAAAACGCTGCTGCAGCAGTCGCATTGCGTCGACCGGGCGGACGTCATCGGTGAGCACCGCGGAGACATAATGGTCCTCGAACTCGGAATAGGCCGTGTCCGAGAGCAATTGCTCGACCGTGCCCTCGATGCGGGCGAGCCCGCGCACCTCCGGCAGGTCTACTCGTGCCACGCTGCCGAGCCCGTTCGCGTCGAGTTCGAGGATCCACACCGCTTTCCGGTGTGATCGCTCACCGAACGAATACGGCAGCGGCGAACCGGAGTACCGCACCCTGTCGGTGAGAACCTGTGGAGAATGCAGGTGGCCGAGTGCGACGTAGTCGACTCCGTCGAAGGCCGCCGCGGGCGCGGTTTCGATACCGCCCGAGGAAATGGACCGCTCGGAACCGGTCGCCTCGCCGCCGACGATGAACGCATGTGCCAGCACGACCGAGCGAACGTGTTGCCCTGCCTCGGTTCTCGCCGCGAGATCACCGCGGACGCGATTCATCGCGGCTCCGAGTACCTCGGCATGGGTGCGCGCGGCGGGAACATCGAGTTCGAGACGCGTGGTTTCGGGCTCGAGATACGGAATGCCGTAGAACGCAACGTCGCCGTGCTCGTCCTCGATGACGACCGGGGTGGCGACATCGCCCACCCGAGTCATCAGGTGCAGGCCTCCGGCGGAGGCGAACGCAGCACCGGCCCCGAGGCGGGCCGGCGAATCGTGGTTTCCCGAGGTCGCGACGATGACGGCACCGGCTGCCCGAATTGATTCGAGCCCGCGATTGCAGACCAGGACGGCATCTGCACTGGGCACGGCGCGATCGTAGATGTCACCCGGCACCACCACCACATCGATCGATTGCGCCGCAACCAGTTCCGCGATGGACCCCAGCACCGCGCCCTGATCGGCCAACAGGTCGACACCGTGAAAGGTGCGACCTATGTGCCAGTCCGAGGTGTGCAGGATTCTCATACCGACGACGCTATCGGGTGCCGCCGACAAACTCCTCGAGGTGCATCGGCCTGTCGGGAAGTGAGCCTGGGCCACGAACTGGGCCGACCGAACTTGTCGGTGCCGTCCTGCATCATCTGCGCCATGAACATTCTCACCGCGTTCGGCCTGCTCGTTGCCCTCGGCATCGGCGCGGTCGTCGGCTGGCTGCTGCACGCCTCGCGCACGGGCGATCGAGCGGTGCGAGCCGAGGCTCAATTGGCCGCGATGCGTGAGCACGAGGCCTTGCTTCGCCAGTCGCTGAGCGCGGTCAACGAGGATTCCGCGCGTCGTAATTCGACCGTGATCGGTCAGCAGGTCTCGCACCTGGTCGAGCCGTTGCACGACGCCGTCGATGCCCTCTCCGAGCATGTGCGGCAAGTCGAGCACAACCGGATCAAGGCCTACGCGGGGTTGTCGGAGCAGGTCACCGGTATGCACCGGGCATCGATCCACCTCTCGACCCAGACGGGCCAGCTGGTCACGGCACTGCGCGCACCGCAGATCAGGGGACGTTGGGGCGAGATCCAGCTCGAGCGGGTCGTCGAGCTGGCGGGCATGGTCAAACATTGCGATTTCGACACTCAGGTCAGCAAGGACGGCATCAGACCGGACATGATCGTCCGTCTCGCCGGCGGTCGACAGATCGTCGTCGACGCCAAGGTGCCGTTCGCGGCCTACCTCGACGCCGCTCAGGACGAGGATTCCGGGGCGCGCGAGAAGAACTTGCGACGGCACGCCAAACAACTGCGTACACATATCGACCAGTTGGCCGACAAGGCGTACTGGCAGGCGTTCGAGCCGACCCCGGAATTCGTGGTGCTGTTCGTTCCCGGTGATCCGTTCCTGGATGCTGCACTGACATCGGATACCGGACTGCTCGAGTACGCCTTCGGTCGGAACGTGATCCTGGCCACCCCCACCACACTGGTCGCGCTGTTACGCACCGTCGCCTACACCTGGAAGCAGGAGTCACTGGCCGAGGACGCGGCGCGCATCCAACAGTTGGGCCGAGAGCTGTACACCCGCATCGGGGTCGTGTCGGCGCACTTGGACAAGCTCGGAGCCAACCTGGGCAAGGCGGTGGAGTCCTTCAATTCCACCGTCGGGTCGGTCGACAGCAGGGTGAGTGTGACGGCGCGGAAACTGCACGAACTCGAACTGTTCGACGCCGAGCCGGTGCAGATCGGTCGGGTGGACGCACGACCTACACTGTCCGATTCGTCCCGCTACCGGCGCGACTTCGGTCATGTCGACGATGCAGTCGGCTGAACTACGGCTAACCTCGAGGGGTGTCTACCTCCCAACGTGCCCGCTCCGGGGTACCGCTGGCTCACCGATCCATCCTCGCGACCCTGCCCGGCGTACCTGCATGGGGTGCTGTCGCGATCGCCGTGGGACTGACTTTTCTCGGCTTCCTCGTCGACGCCGCCCGCGGGACGGAACTGACCGGCGCGTTCGCGTTCTTCTACATTCTCGGCTGTATAGCTGCAGTGGTGTTGGTTCGCTACCGCGGGCTGTTCACCGCAATGGTGCAAGCCCCGCTGATTCTGTTCGTGGCGGTGCCGCTGTCCTACCAGTACTTCACCGAAGACCCCGGCACCGGCCTCAAGGACATCCTTCTCAACGTCGCGATTCCGCTGGTCAATCGATTTCCGTTGATGTTGCTCGGCACCGTCGCGGCTGTCGGACTCGGTGCACTGCGCATCATGCTCAAACGGCAGAACACACATGCCGCCGCGGTTCGGCGCAGCCCGAAGTCCAGTGACACGGTTCGGCGCAGCGCCAAGACCAGTGAAGACAAGCCCAGCAGGGCCCAGCGACGAGCTCAGGAGGAGCGGCCCGACCGCACTCGCCGGCGAGCTGCCCCATCGGCCGATCGCAGCACCGTGTCCCCAACCGAGGCCACCGACATCGTGGCTGAGCCGTATGTCGGCCGCAGAAGCACCGATTCTCGTCCCCGGTCCGCCACCGACCGTCGCTCGTCCGCGCCGCCGGCATCTCCGCAGACTCGATACTCCGCCGCCGACTCACCTCGACCGGACTACGCCAGACCCGAGCAGCAGAAACCCGATCACCAGCGGCCGCAGTATCCGCAAACCCGGTCTCAGCAGCCTCAGCGTCCGCGGCCGGCCGAACCTCGGTACTCGACCGAACCTCGCCGCGAACGTTCGGCGCGCGTGCAACCTCCTCGGGAGGTGGCCGACCCCTACAGCACCGGTGGACGCCCGGTGGTGACACCCCAGACCAGTGCTCCCGGCGGCAACACCTATCCCGCCAACGATTCGTCGGGCAAGTACTCGCTGCCGGCCTCTGCACGGGATGACATTCCCCCGCATCCGGTGCCGCAGGTTCGCTACCGCGACCGACGCACCGACTGAACATTCCCCACCCGCATCGGCCTGAACAGCAGTACAGGCCCTAGCGAGCCGGGCGAAGTTCGCGGGGCAGCGAGAACACCAAGGTTTCGTTTGCGGTGGTGACCGGCTGCACGTCCGCGTATCCGTGCTCGGCGAACAGGTCGATGACGCCCTGCACCAGGATCTCCGGGACCGACGCACCCGAGGTGATTCCGATGGTCTCCACCCCGTCGAGCCACGCGAGATCGATTTCCTTGGCGTAGTCGACCAGGTAGCTCGCCCGCGCACCGGCGCTCAGCGCGACCTCGACCAGACGCACCGAGTTCGAGGAATTCTTCGAGCCGACGACGATCACCAGGTCACATTCCGGTGCCATGACCTTCACCGCGACCTGACGGTTCTGCGTCGCGTAGCAGATGTCGTCGCTCGGTGGGTCCTGCAGCGTCGGGAATCGCTCGCGCAGCTTGGCGACCGTCGTCATCGTCTCGTCGACGCTCAGTGTCGTCTGCGACAACCAGATCACCTTGTTCTCGTCACGGACGGTGACGCTGTCGACCGAGTCGGGGCCGTCCACCAGCTGTATGTGCTCGGGAGCCTCACCGGCGGTGCCCTCGACCTCTTCGTGGCCGTCGTGACCGATCAGGAGAATGTCGTAGTCGTCACGAGCGAACCGCTTCGCTTCCTGGTGCACCTTGGTCACCAGCGGGCAGGTGGCGTCGATGGTGCGCAGATTTCGCTCGGCCGCGGACGTGTGCACGGCCGGCGAGACGCCGTGAGCCGAGAACACCAGCAGCGCACCCTCGGGTACCTCGTCGGTCTCCTCGACGAACACCGCGCCGCGATCGGACAGCGTCTCGACCACGTGCCGGTTGTGCACGATCTCTTTCCGCACGTACACCGGCGCACCGTGCTGTTCCAGTGCCTTCTCGACGGTCTCGACCGCACGATCGACGCCGGCGCAATAGCCACGCGGTTCAGCGAGGAGCACTCGCTTGCCCCCGGCGTACGCGGACTTACCCGCACCGGCGGACTGTGTAATACCAAGATTCAGAGGAACGGCCGAAGACATGCCTTCCAGGATACGTGCTGGTGCGCAACGTGCTGCTTCTCCCGCCTGTCGGCTACCCAAAGTTCACGACTTCGGGCAGTCTGGTGGGCATGACTAGAGTCCCCTTTGCAGCACGCGTGGCCGCAGGCGTCGCGGTGACCGTCGTGGAAGAGGCTCGCAAGCTTCCCGGGTCTGCCCTGATGCTGCCGATGACCGTCGTCAGCGAAGCGCTGGCCCGCGGAATGCGATTCCAGCAGCAGGTGACGGCACTGGCCATCAAGGGCGATCTGATCATCGCGACTCTGCCGGTCGTCGGCACTCCGCGCGAAGAGCAGCCCGCGTGGGCCGAATTCGACGAGGACGGATTCGACGAGAACGGCGACGACGCCTTCGATGCACCTGTCGTCACCGATGACGTCGATGTGCCGGACGCACCCGAGCCGATCGCGGCGAACGGCCGATTCGCGCTCTATTCGACGCCACCCCTGGACGAGCCGGTCCAGAACCCCTCGGCCAAGCGCGCTCCCACTGTGAACAAGCCCGAGATCGTCGAGATGATCGACTTCGACACCCTGGCCTTGGCCCAGTTGCGCGCACGCCTGCGCACGCTCTCGGTCGAGGACCTCGAGACTCTCCTCGACTACGAGAACGGCACGCTCGCCCGTGCACCGTTCAAGACGATGCTCGCCAACCGCATCACCACCGCCAAGGCCAAGTGAGCACTCCCTCGACCCAGTCCGGCCCCACCCAGGCAGGCGCGAGTTCCGCCGAACAACCGTGGCCAGTGCGCACGGTTGCCATGAAGGTCGCCGGCTGGATCGACAAACTCGGCAGCATCTGGGTCGAGGGGCAGCTCACGCAGATCAACGCGCGCCCCGGCACCCGCACCGCCTTTCTCACGCTGCGTGATCCGTCGGCGGACATGTCGCTGTCGGTGACGTGTTCACCTCAGTTGCTCGAACGTTCGCCCATTCCGTTGACCGAAGGCGCACGAGTCATCCTGTACGGCAAACTGTCGTTCTTCACCGGTCGCGGAACCATTTCGCTGCGCGCCACCGATATTCGGGCAGTGGGTGTCGGTGAACTGCTCGCCCGGATCGAGCGACTCCGAGCTCTTCTCGCGGCAGAAGGATTGTTCGACCCGCGCCTCAAACGCCCGCTGCCGTTCCTGCCCGGCACCATCGGACTCATCACCGCCCGCGCCAGCGCAGCCGAGAAGGACGTCCTCACCGTTGCGCAAAGGCGTTGGCCCGCGGTGCGATTCGAGGTTCGCAACACCCCGGTACAGGGGCCACAGGCAGTGCCGGCGATTCTGGACGCGCTGAAAGATCTGAACGAAGACCCCAGCGTCGACGTCATCGTCCTGGCCCGTGGCGGCGGCAGCGTCGAGGATCTGCTGCCGTTCTCGGACGAGGCTCTGTGCCGCGCGATCTCCCGAGCCACCACGCCGATCGTCAGCGCCATCGGCCACGAACCCGACAGTCCTCTCAGCGACCACGTCGCAGACCTGCGAGCCGCCACCCCCACCGATGCCGCCAAGCTCGTGGTTCCCGACGCGGTCGCGGAACGAACACTGGTCTCGGAACTGAAATCGAGAAGTGCTGCTGCTTTGCGTAACTGGGTCGAGCGCGAGGCACGCGGCCTGGACATGCTTCGGCACCGGCCGGTGCTGGCGGACCCGCTGGCCTCGCTCGAACATCGCCGCGAAGAGATTCGGCGACTCGCCGACGCGGCCCGACGCGACGTTCAGCGCGAACTCACGACGCAGGACACGCTCGTCGAGCATCTGCGGGCCCGGCTGTCGACGCTGGGACCGGCTGCCACACTTGCCCGGGGCTATGCCGTCGTGCAGCGTGTGGTTCCCGGCTCGGATCCCGAGGTTCTTCGTTCGGTGGAGGATGCGCCGCCGGGTACACAGATCAGAGTGCGGGTGGCCGACGGTGCCGTCACCGCCGCCGTCATGGGGAGAGTCAAATGACAGAAGGAGCACGGATGAGCGAGAACGAAGTCAAGCCGGTGTCGGAACTGGGCTACGAGGAAGCACGCGACGAACTGGTCGGTGTGGTCAAGATACTCGAGCAGGGCGGACTCGACCTCGACGCCTCGCTGGCCCTGTGGGAGCGCGGCGAGCAACTCGCGAGCCGCTGCGAGGAACAGCTCGCAGGCGCGCGCAAGCGGATCGAGACCGCGCTCGCCAGCACCGAGAAGGACAGCTAGGGCGCGAGCGGTTCGGTGACGTCGAGGGTTGCGGCGAGTGTCGTGAAGTCCTCGGTGGTTGCGGTGCCGCCCAGCAGTATTCGGACGTCGCCGAAATCGGAGACCCAGTACGTTCGCGAGCCCTCTTCGCCGTAGACCACCCAGTCTCGGCCCGACACGTTCTGTGCTCCCGACGCGTACACCGGTTCTCCCGCCACGAACGGAACCAGCAATTGCTCGGTGGCGGTGGTTTGGGTCAGCTGCAGATAGGCACCGGTACCGGTGATGTAGCCGACAGTCGTCGCCGGTCCACCGCTGTCCCCGGCAATGGTCGCGCGGCTTCCCGAATTGGGCGTCCATTCCTCGGGGATGCTCGGATTGCGCACCGGGAAGCCGATTTCCGACGCGTCGTACTGCAAGGCGGTGTTCACGTCGAAGT
>NZ_CAPS01000056.1 GCF_000333955.1 Rhodococcus sp. AW25M09 | reverse complement strand
CTCTCGCGCAACACCTCCCGACAACTCGCCTGCGACTGCATCCTCACCGCCATCGTCATGGACGAGGAAGGCAACCCACTCAACCTCGCCCGCACCGCCCGCACCGTCACCGCCAAACAGAAACGAGCCCTCACCGCCCGCGATCACGGCTGCGCCTTCCCCGGCTGCGGCAAACCCGCCGCCTGGACCGAAGGCCACCACATCTGGCACTGGGCAGACGGCGGACCCACCGACATGAACAACCTCGTCCTCCTCTGCGGATTCCACCACCGACTCATCCACCACTCCGACTGGGAAGTGTTCATCGCCGCCGACAACCACCCCTGGTTCATACCCCCGGCCACCGTCGACCCCCACCGACAACCCCTACAATCCCACGCCCGAGCAGGCCCCCACATCGCCTGAACCACCTCACCTGAGCGACCCCGAAAACAACACCAGCCCCGCGCCGAGAACCCGGTGCGGGGCCGGAAGAGCCTGTTCGACAGTCTGATTCGAGTACATTGCTGATGCAGTCACCGTGCGGTGCAATGCCTATTTCTTCCGACGGGTGGTAACGGCGATGATGACCGCAGACATCGAGCCGGCAACCATAATTACCGCGAGAGTCACGATCGATGCGACGCCCATAGTCCGTTCTCCCTTTCGACATGTTCGACGGAACCCTCGCTGGCCGGTGAGACGCCACCGGGCCTCCCAGTCGTAACAGCTCGGTATCGAGACAACGGCGAAAGCATACGTCCGCTTACGACGGCCCCGCTTCGCCCAGCGTCGAGACGGCCTCGTCGATCATCGGCACATATCGCTCGAGTGCCCACGGCACCGTCAAAGGGTTGATGATGGACGACCCGGTCACGAAGGACTGATCCGTCGGCGCGACGACCGAACCACGCGACACCGCCGGAATCTGCTTGTACGCGGGCTGTTTCTCGGTATCGGTGCGGTTCTGCGGATCCGAGTAGAAGGTGAAGATCAGATCGGAATCGTTCAACAGATTCGCGTTCTCCAACCCGATGACCGCCGAGTCGGTGCCCTCGGTCTCGTCGAGCGTGTTCACCACCGGATCGACCTGCAACCCGAGGGCGCGGACCATCGCAACGCGCTGCTCATCGGCGAGAAACACCCCGAGCGTCCCGGGCCCGGTGTTGTAGATGTACGAGAAGCTCACTCCGGCGTAATCAGGATGCTCGGTAGCAGCGTCGGCGAAGCGGCTCTCGATCTTGTCGATTTCTTCTGCCGCCTTCTGCTCCTCACCCATGGCCTTGCCGATGACAATGATCTGGTCTTGCCAGGCCGTTGTCCACGGCTGCTCCTCGTATGCGACCACCGGAGCGAACGCGCTCATCTTGTCGAATTGATCCTGCGTCACTCCCGACCACGGGGCCAGGATCAGATCCGGCGCGAGCGCCGCGACCGCTTCGATGTTCAATTCTGTTCCGCCGGTGAACTGCTGCGGCAATTCGGCTCCTAGCTCGGTCACCGCGTCGTGAACCCAAGGCAGATAACCGGATTCGTCGGCACCCCACGAATACTCCTCGACACCGACCGGGACGGTACCCAGCGCGATCGCCGTCTCGGCAGATCCCTGCCCGAGGGTGACAATGCGCTCCGGCTTGTCGGTAATGACGGCCTGGCCCAGTGCCGAATCGATAGTGACGGCAACAAATTCGCCGCCATCGGCCTGTTCTGCGTCGGCGGTATCGGTACTGGAACACGCACCGACCACGAGGGCCGACACGACGAGGGCGGACAGCAAAGTCGTACGACGGGCAGTCCGTGGGCCGGCCGACGGAGCTGAAGACATGGTTACCTCTCGACGAACAATCAGGAAAGCAAAGTAAGAGTAGGCTAACCTTCTATACGTACTCAAATGCGCTGCACAAGGCGCGTTCGCTACGGTGGGACCATGAGCCTTCCCCGCCCAGCCCCTGACCGGACAGCCGTCGTGACGGGAGCGTCTTCGGGAATCGGGGCTGCCATCGCCCGCGAACTCGCCTCCCGTGGCCACGGCGTCACTCTCGTCGCCCGCCGCGCCGACAAGCTGAGCGAACTGGCCGACGAAATCCGCGCGCTGGGCGTCCGCGCCGAAGTCCTCGCCGCCGACCTCTCCGACCGCACGGTGCGCGCAGAACTGCTCGGCCGCATCACCGAGCTCGGCATGATCCCGGACATCCTGATCAACAACGCCGGACTCTCCACTCTCGGGCCCGTCGCGGAATCGAACCCGGACGCGGAGATGCACATGATCGAGGTCGACGTGGTCGCCGTCGCAGACCTGTGCACCCGATTCCTCCCCGGCATGATCCAGCGAGGGCGCGGCGCACTGCTCAATGTGGCCTCGACTGCAGCGTTCCAGCCCTTGCCCGGCCAGGCCGGCTACGGCGCGTGCAAGGCATTCGTGCTCTCGTACACCCAGTCCCTGACCGGTGAGCTGCGCGGAACCGGAGTGACCGCGACCGCACTGTGCCCCGGACCGGTGCAGACCGGATTCGGCGAGGCCGCAGGGTTCGCGAAAGACGATGCAGAGAAGGCACTTCCATCGATCATGTGGGTGTCGGCAGAAACGGTGGCCAAGACAGCCGTCGACGATATGACCAAGGGACGCATGGTCTCGATCCCCGGGCCCGCCAACCGCATCGGATCGATCTTCGCCCAGATCACCCCGCGAACGCTGTTAGTGCCCATGCTCACTCGAATCCATCCCGGTCTGAAGAACGGTGCGTCGTCATGACACGTGAATTCACCGTCTCGGACAGCATCGTCGTGAACGCCGACGCCGACACGCTCTACGCTGCAATCAGCGACCCCACCAAGATGGGCGGGTGGAGCCCCGAGAACACGGGTGCCACGGTCCACGACGCTCGCGAGAGTGCCTACGTGGGGATGGTGTTCGACGGAACCAACAAGCGCGGCCGGGCGAAGTGGATCACTCGCTGCACCGTCACCGCAGCCGACCCGGGCAAGACATTCGAATTTCGCGTCCACGCCATCGGCAAGAGCACTCCGAAGATCAAGGGCGCGAACGCAACCTGGCGCTACGACTTCGAGCCGGTGGCGAGCGGCACGAAAGTCACCGAGACCTGGACCGACGACCGCACGAAGTGGCCCGATGCCCTGGCCCTCGTGTTCGACAAGATCGTCACCAGCGGCAAGACGTTCCCGCAGTTCCAGCGTCGCAACATCGCCAAGACGCTGGAAAACCTGCAGAAGCGCTACGCCTGACTACTGGGCCTGCCGGGTGTACAGGCCGAGCACGTAGCTCGCCTGCCCGGCATGCTGAAGGTCGTCGGACACCACCGATATCAGCCGTGCACCGAGCGTCACCGGCGGATCCCAGTTCTCGTCGACGATCCGGTCCAAGTCGTCGACACCGACGCTGCTCAGGTACGCAACGGTTTTCGAGTGCACGGCGTCGTGGTACTCGCGCAGCAGCTCGGCGCTGGAGGTGACCTCGGCGACGTCCGAGGACGACTGGCCGTATCCGATGTCGGACCGGTCGAACGGAAGACCGAAGCGCTCGAACCACGAGTCGGAGTTCCAGAGCTGCTCGCTTCCGGCAACACCGGCGATGTGGTCGTCCTGCACCCGAGTCAGGTGCCACACCAACCACGCGACGCTGTTTGCATCGGAGTCCGGCCGGTAGGTCAACGCGGCGGCGGGGATGTCGTCCAATATCGAATGAACGAGTTCTTTGATCCGGTCGAACGCGTCGGTGAGCAGGTCGTTGTGGTTCATGAAAGATCCATCTCTTCTTCGACAGCACTGATGACCAGTCATGCATACCCCGATTACCTCGCGGGGAACATCGGGGCGGGCCGCGCGCGTTGACCCCGGTATGACTGCTTCAGCGATCGTGTACACCCGCACCGGCGATTCGTCCGTCCTGGAACTGAAGGATCGCGAGGTGACCGCTCCCGCCGCAGGCGAAGTGCGCGTACGCATCGTGGTCTCGGGCGTCAATCCGACGGACTGGAAGAACAGGACCGGCTCCGGGCCGGGCGAGAAGCTGGCATTCGACGAGGTGGTACCGAACCAGGACGGTGCCGGCGTGATCGACGCTGTCGGCCCCGACGTCGACGGAGTCTCCGTCGGAGATCGGGTCTGGGTCTACCTCGCCCAGCACCAACGTCCGACCGGAACGGCACAGGCCTTCGCGATTCTGCCCGCCTCCCGGGTGGTTTCGCTGCCCGACGGCGTCGGGTTCGACGTGGGCGCAAGCCTCGGAGTCCCCGCGATGACGGCGCACCGCGCATTGACCGTCTCCGAGGACGGACCCACACGGCTTCATCCAGGCGCGCTGGACGGCAAGTCGGTTCTGGTTGCCGGCGGTGCCGGTGCCGTCGGACACGCCGCGATCCAGTTGGCTCGGTGGGCCGGCGCGACCGTGGTGACGACGGTCAGCGGACCGGAGAAGGGCGCTCTGGCCACTGCGGCCGGTGCGCACCATGTCGTGAATTACAAGACCGGCGACGCCGCAGCCGAGATTCGCGAATTGATCCCTGCCGGAATCGATCTGATCGTCGAGGTCGCTCCCGCTCAGAACGCCGCACTCAACGCTGCCGTGGGAGCGAACCGAGCATCGGTTGCCGTCTACGCCAACAACGGCGGCGACACCGTCACATTCGACGTTCGGCCGAATATGGTGCTCAACACTCGCTACCAGTTCATTCTCCTCTACACCGTCGGCGACGAGGCTCTGCGCAATGCCGAGGCAGACGTCAGCGCCGCCGCGGCCGCAGGCGTGCTGGAGGTCGGTGAAGACACCGGGCTTCCGCTGCACCGCTACTCGCTGAGCGAGACCGCAGCCGCGCACGACGCAGTGGAGAACGGAACCGTCGGCAAGGTGCTGATCGACGTCTCCAGCGAATAACTCAGCTGATGACCGGCAACGTGGACCACGGAAAATTGATCCACTTGTCGGTCTCACGCCATGAATAGTCAGGCTGCACAATGGTTCTCGGCTTGGTGTAGATGACGGCCGAGCGCACATCGGGCGTATGCACTTTCAACAGATCGATGACCAGAGCCAGTGTGCGACCGGAGTCGGCGACATCGTCGACGACGAGCAGCTTCTTGCCGACGATCGAGTCGGTATCCAAGAGGGGTTCCAGGACAACAGGATCGGCCAGAGTCTCCTCGATATCGGAGTAGAACTCGACATTGAGGGTGCCGGCAGCCTTGACACCCATGGCATACGCGATCGCTCCGGCGGGAATCAACCCTCCGCGGGCGATCGCGATGACGATGTCCGGAACGAAGCCGTCGTCGACGATCTTCTTGGTCAGGTCGCGCGAGACGTCCCCGAAGGTTTCCCACGTCAGTACTTCGCGTTCCGGTTCGTCCATGACGAGCCACTCTACCCAAAACCTCTCTTTGCTGATCGAGCAAATTTGTTTGCGCCCGCGTACGTGAGCGGGCAGTCTCGAACCATGGCCGATCACACGCACGCGCACGCTCATCCCGCCGACCGGAGCAACACGGAACCGGATTTCGAGAACGGCACCTTCGACGAAGCATTCTGGGACGACCTCTACAACCAGCGCACCGCGATCTGGAGCGGCAATCCCAACGCAGTGTTGGTACAGGAAGCGTCCGAGCTGACTCCGGGCCGCGCCCTGGACATCGGCTGCGGTGAAGGTGCCGACTCCCTGTGGCTGGCCGGTGCGGGTTGGGACGTGACAGGTGTCGACATCTCCGATGTAGCCCTCGGCCGCGCTCGTGCAGCACAACAGGCACTCGAGCCGCCGACACTCTCGATGCAGTGGCAACAAGAGGATGTTCTGGACTGGACTCCCCCGGCCGCGGCGTTCGATCTGGTGTCGGTGCACTTCCTGCAGGTGCCACCGGACGAACTCGAACTGACCACCCGCAGGTTCGCCGCAGCGGTCGCACCGAAGGGACGTCTCCTGATCGTCGGCCACAGTCCAAGCGACAGCCATGCGGCGCAGCATCCGGCCAGGCATCGACTGTTTGCACCGGAACCGGTCGTCGCTGCGGCCGGCGACGGGTTCGAGGTGATCCACGCCGAACATCGGACCCGCATCACGCCCGACGGCGATGAGCGAATCGACACAGTTGTGGTGCTGCAGCGCCGGTAAACTCGGCAGGTGTTCTCGCCGTCGAAGTATCAGGTTCCCCTCGCCGTCACGTTCGTGGTGTCGCTGGTCGTACTGTTCACCCCCGCTTCCGGGGTGCCGTCGGGGTTCGAGCACAGCGACAAGATCATTCACTTCGTCCTGTTCGCGGTACTGGCGTACACCTCACGCCTGGCCGGGATCGACTGGATTCGGACTGCACTGTGGGTGCTGGGATTCGCGATCGCCTCGGAGTTTCTGCAGGCGATTCTGCCGCTGGGCCGGTCAGGATCGGCCGCCGACGCTCTCGCTGACGCCGCTGGAGTAGCACTGGGCCTGGTCGCGGCGAGCCGGGTTCTACCGCAGCCCGTCGGAAATGCCGCGGACCTGCACTAGACTGAGCGGGCACCGGGGTTTCTCGGCCAGCGCGCACACTCCGGAAGGAACGCCATCACCACGTCTTCTGCCCCGCACGAAATCTACCTCGTTCCACCGGAGCACGAGACCGACGATGCCGCCACCCGAGAATCTGCAGCATCCGCAGCGCGACTGAGTGAACGATCCGACGTCGTGAGCCACGACGGCCGCTACGCGCTGACCATCACCTCCACCACTCCCCACCAGGCCATGGTCGAGGATCTGCTGTTCGTTCGCGCCGTACTGGACTCCGCACGCATCAAATACTTGCTCGTTCGCGGAAACGACGAACGCCCCGTCATCGCCATCGAACTGGCCGCCCGAGAAGCACTCACCGCCGCGCTGGTGCATGCCTGCCACGCCGAGCCGTTCTACTCCAAGACCGTCGACGCCCGCGGAAAAGCAGTGCTGGTGGCCGACGGCACGCTGTCGCCGTCGGCGAACGCGCGGATCGTGCGCCTGTACCGCCCACGGGTAGAGCCCTTCAGCGGGCTGTACTACGGCGCGTCGACGGCGGTACAGATCGAACTGTGGTCGTTCTCGCCGTCCGAGATCGTGCTACCGATCGAGAACTCCTTGACCAGACGCAACATCCGGCCCGACGAGGCCGTTCGTGGAACTGTCGAACGCTTCGGTAGAAGCTGGCCGACCATCGAGAACATGTTCGCCGACCACGCGTCGGACATCAATTTCGACATCGACATCGTCTTCTCGTGGGTCGACGGCTCCTCGGCGGAATTTCAGGCCCAGCGCGCGCGACGGATGTCCAACTACGTGGTCGGCGAGGGCGACGATTCGGCCGCTCGTTACCGTCAGATCGACGAGCTCAAGTACGCGCTGCGGTCGATTCACATGTATGCGCCGTGGATCAGACGCATCTTCGTGGCCACCGACTCGCCGAGACCGGCATGGCTCGCCGACCATCCCACGGTGAGGTTCGTGCCGAGCGAGGCGTTCTTCGTCGACACATCCGTTCTACCGACCCACAATTCGCAGGCCGTCGAGTGTCAGCTGCATCACATCCCCGGACTGTCCGAGCATTTCCTGTACTCGAACGACGACATGTTCTTCGGCCGTCCGGTCAGTCCCTCGATGTTCTTCTCCCCCGGCGGAATCAGCATGTTCATCGAGGCGACGACCCGAATCGGGTTGGGCTACAGCGACGCCGATCGCAGCGGGTTCGAGAATGCGGCACGAGTGAACCGTCGAATCCTGCAGGACCGATTCGGGATGACCACCACCAGACACCTCGAACATGCAGCAACTCCGTTGCGCCGCAGTGTGATGCAGGAAATGGAGAACGAATTCCCGGACGAATTCGCCTCCACCGCAGCGAGTGCATTCCGGGCCAGTACCAATATCTCGGTGACGAATTCGCTGTACCACTATTACGCACTGATGAGCGGTCGCGCCGTGGTCCAGAAGGACGCCAAGGTTCGGTATGTGGACACCACTACCGCAGCGGGGTTGGAAGCCATGGAGAACTTGCTACCCAAGCGGTCGGTCGACTTCTTCTGCCTCAACGACGGCAGCTTTCCCGAGGTCGACCTGGATCTGCGCACGCGGTCGGTGACGCAGTTCCTGGATCAGTATTTCCCCATCGCCGCACCCTGGGAACGCCCCCGCAACGACGAGCGCTGACACTCAGGCGTCGCTGAAGGTCTTTCGGCGAGCGCTGTCTGCGATGGTGACTCCCGCTTCGCTCAACCTGCGCGCGGTTTCCTGTGCGGACACCGTCTCTCCCACGGTGTCGTACGATCCCGTCGGCACCACCGAATGCACGATCGTGTCGTCGTATACATGGACCAGGTTGTATCCCTGGGCACCGTCGCGGCCGCGCAATCCGCCGGCGGGCACGTTGAGATCCTGCGTGTAGCACGTGGCCGACGCGACCGAAACGGGAATGCCTGCGAACGTGGCGGTCGTCGAATAGTGCAGGTGCCCAGCGAGAATGGATCTCACATCGGTTCCGCGCAGCACGGCGGCGAGGCGCGGCTGATCGAGCAGTTCGACCAGCACGGCGAGATCGAGCACAGTAGGCACCGGCGGATGATGCATCGCCAGAATGGTGCCGAATTCGGCCGGCGTTGCGAGAGTGTCGGCCAGCCAGGCCAATTGCTCGTCGCCGAGTTCGCCGTGATGCTCGCCGGGGACCGTCGTATCGAGGGTGACAATGCGAAGACCGTCGACGTCGTGCAGGCGATCGATGGACCGACCACTCGGTTCGGCGTCGAGAAGCTTCTGACGGAACGTCGCGCGGTCGTCGTGATTGCCCATCGCCCAGACGATCTGCGCGCCCAGTTCCTCGGCGACCGGCTCGACCAGAGCCCGCAGCTTCTCGTAGGCGCCCGGCTCGCCCTTGTCCGTCAGGTCGCCCGTGAACACCAATGCGTCGGGGCGGACGCCGGAGTTGCGAACGTCGGTCATTACCTGCTCGAGCCGTAACTCACTGTCCACCCCGCCGTACAACCGGCCTTCACCGTCGACGAGATGCGTGTCACTGATGTGCAGCAAACAGTGATGGGGACGTGGGTACTCGGCCATCCGAGACTTCATCGAACTCTCGCTCACGATCGGACCTACCGTTTCACGATCACCCGGTCGGGCAAACGCGACTGCCTACAACCCAAGCATACGAGCTCTCCCTGAGACCAAGCTGGTCCGATCCAGGCGGTGAACACCGCGAGAACTTATGGCGTGTGGCAAGTTGGAAGCATGCGTACACGAAGCTGGACTTCATTGCTCGCGGCCGCGACCTTGACCGTGGGCACCATGGTCGGCATCGGCGTTGCTCCGGCCGCTGCACAGGGGCTGCCGACCGTCGTTCTCGTACACGGAGCCTTCGCCGACAGCACCAGCTGGGACGGCGTCGCGGCAAACCTACGCGGCCGAGGCTACCCCGTCGTCACAGCTGAGAACTCCCTGCGGGGCCCTGCGTTCGATGCGGCCTCGGTGACCGACGTCGTCGAGGGTATCGACGGCCCCGTGGTGTTGGTAGGCCACTCGTACGCGGGCACCGTGATCAGCAACGTGCACGCCGAGAACGTCGAGGCCCTGGTCTACGTTGCTGCGTTCATGCCGGTCGAAGGCGAACCCGTCGCGCTCGAACTCGATCCGTTCCGATTCCCTGTGACGGCGTTGGTCCCACCGGTGATCGGCCTGTCGATCGTCGACGACACCTCCAACGTGATCGGCAAGAACGTCGACTCGTACGTCACGCCCGCTCTGTTTCGCACGTTCTTCGCGCCTGACCTGAGCGAGGAGCAGGCGGCCCGCATGGCTGCTCACCAGAAGACCATCGCCGCCGGTGCTCTGCTCGAGCCGAGCGGCCCACCGTCCTGGGCCGACACGCCCTCCTGGGCACTGATTCCCCAGCAAGACCAGATCATCCCGACGTCGGCCGAACGCTTCATGGCACAACGAGCCGGGGCGACGGTGACCGAGGTACCCGGTTCGCACGCCATTCTGGTATCGAATCCCACAGCGGTTGCCGACCTTGTCGTTCAGGCAGATTTGGGCAGCTGACACCGTTCACGAAAACCTCGGGCCCGGTCACCTTCGGAAGGTGACCGGGCCCGAGGTTTCTGTGACGTGTATCCGAGCAGGCGTGGAGCCTACGGAACGACCCAATTTACAGGTCAGATCTCGATGAGGTCGTGATCGGAGACCTTGGACGCCAGAATGCGCAGATGCTCGTCGGCACCGCCGAGAGTGTGCTCGATGGCGACCAGTCGACTGGTGTAGTGACCCACCGGATATTCGGCGGTGACGCCGATTCCACCGTGCAGCTGAATCGCCTCCTGGCCGATCTTGCGACCGGACCGCGAGATCTGCAGCTTCGCACGCGAGGCGATCGTCGGGTCGACATTGCCGTCCGCCAACGCCATCGTGGCGTAGAGGCTCATGCTGCGGGCCAGCTCGAGCAGCACGTACATATCCGCCGCCCGGAAGGTGAGCGCCTGGAACTTGGCCAGCGGAACCCCGAACTGCTTGCGCGCCTTGAGGTAGTCGGTGGTCAACCGAAGCGACTCCTCCATGGCACCGACGGCCTCGGCGCACAACGCGGCCTGCGCCCGTACCTCGGCTCCCTCGATCGCGGCCGCCGCATTCTCCGCTGTGCCGAGCGGCTCGGCCGCAACATCGACGAACTCGATCTGAGCGGCGCGCTGACCGTCGTGGGTCGCGTAGGACTTGCGGGTGAGGCCGGTCGCGTCGGCGTCGACGACGAACAGGCCCGTTCCGCCGTCGGCGAGTGCGGCACTCACGACGATCACATCTGCGCTGCCGCCGTGCGGAACCGGGTTCTTGACGCCGTTGATCGACCACGATCCGCCATCCTCGGTGGCGGTGGTAGCGACCTCGACGTTGGGCCAGCGACTACCGGATTCGTTGTGCGCGAACGCCAGCATCGACGATCCCTCGGCCACGGGCGGCAGGAGCCGCTTGCGCTGATCGGCGCTGCCGAGCTCCGAGATCAAACCGCCGGGAACGAGAACGGCGTCGAGAATCGGCTCCGGCGCCAGACGGCGTCCGACCTCGGTCATGACCGCCATGATCTCCACCGGACCGGCGTCCATACCACCGTCGTCCTCGCTGAACGTCAGACCGAGCAGGCCGACCTCGGCCAGCTGCTTCCAGACGTCGGTGCTCCACCCGAGTTCGCCGGCAACGATCTTGTTGCGCTTCTCGGTGTCGTAGGCACGCGAGAACACCTCACGGGTGGTGTCGCGCAGCAGCTTCTGCTCTTCGTTGAGTTCGAAATCCATGTCTTCAGATGCTCCCTTACAGTCCGAGAATCGCCGAGGCGATGATGGTGCGCTGAACCTCGTTCGAGCCGCCGTAGATCGAGACCTTGCGGAAGTTGAGATACCCCGGTACCGACCGCTGTGCCCAGCCTTCGCTCTCGATGTCCTCGCCTGCCTCGTAGGGCAGCGAATCCGGTCCAGCGACGTCCATCAGCAATTCGGTGGTGGACTGCTGCAGTTCCGATCCCCGAAGCTTGAGGATGGACGACGCCGGATTCGGCTTGCCGTCGTCCGAGCTCGAGACCATCCGAAGCTGAGTCAACTCCAGGGCGAGCAGTTCGTTTTCGACCTCGGCCATCTTGGCCGCGAACAACGGGTCCTCGAGGAGCGTCCCGGTGCCGACCTTCGTCTGCGCGGCATGCTTCTTCGCCTGTCCCAGATGCACTTTGGTGTGTCCGGCGCGGGCGACGCCGGTGCGCTCGTTGCCGAGCAGGAACTTGGCGTAGCTCCAGCCCTGGTTTTCCTCGCCGACGAGGTTCTCGGCCGGAACGCGGACGTTCTCGAAGAAGACCTCATTGACCTCGACGCTGCCGTCGACCAGCTTGATGGGCCGCATCTCGATGCCGGGGGTGTCCAGATCGATGAGCAGGAACGAAATTCCGGCCTGCTTCTTCGGCGCGTCCGGGTTGGTTCGCACCAACATGAAGATCCAGTCGGCGTTCTGGCCGAGCGTGGTCCACGTCTTCTGCCCGTTGACGATGTAGTCGTCGCCGTCGCGAATCGCGGTGGTGCGGAGCGACGCAAGGTCCGATCCGGCTTCTGGCTCGGAGAACCCCTGGCACCACCAGATGTCGAGGTTCGCCGTCTTCGGCAGGAACTTCTCCTTGAGCTCCTGCGAGCCGAACGTCGCAATGACGGGGCCGACCATCGAGGCGTTGAACGCCAACGGCTCCGGCACCGAGGCCAATTGCATCTCGTCGAGCCAGATGTGACGCTGCACCGCGGACCAGTCGCGACCGCCGAACTCTGCAGGCCAGTGAGGCACCGCCAAGCCGTTCTCGTTCAGGATTCGCATGGTCGTGACCACTTCGTCCTTGCTCAACTCCTGACCCGTCGCGCTCTTCTCGCGAATCTCGGCAGGGATCTTCGTGGTGAAGAACGTCCGCATCTCCTCGCGGAACGCGGCCTCTTCTTCTGTCAGGGCAAGATTCATCGACAATCCTCCAAGCTCGTTCGCGTATCCTTGTATCGACCGTACTCCCTGGTAACTCTGGGATATTCTCCGCTCACTATGACTTTTCTAGCACTGGTTCGGCACGGTGAAACGAACTGGAATCTGCACGGGCGTCTGCAGGGCTCATCGGACATACCTCTCAACGACACCGGCCGTGCTCAGGCTCGCGAGGCCGGCTACCAACTCGAGTACCGCGGGTGGGACCACCTCGTCAGTTCACCGTTGGTCCGAGCAGCCGAAACCGCCGACATCATCGGCGCTCACCTGGGTCTGACCCGCACCGACGAATTCCCGGATCTGGCCGAACGGCACTTCGGCGACGCCGAGGGATTCACCGACTGGGATGCATATTCGCACTGGCCGGACGGTCTGTACCCGGGTTTGGAGCCGCGCTCGAACCTGATCGTGCGAGGCGTGCGCGCCGTCGACGACATCGCCTCGCGTTACCCGGAGGCGGCGGTGATCGCCGTCGCACACGGCGGCGTCATCCGAGCGATCTTCGACGCGATCCGGCGCCGGCACTCCCCGCGAATTCTCAACGCGGGCGTGTCCACCCTCGAACACGACGGTTCTCGCTGGACCGTTCGCACCATCAACGGTGTCGCGGTCTGACAGGATTTTCGATCATGGAGATCGAACGTCGCATCACCGAACTGGGCTTCACGTTGCCCGGGGAACCGACCGCACCACCCGGTTTCGAGTTCTCGTTCGAATGGGTGCGGGTGCGCGGCCGCCGCGTCTTCGCCTCGGGTCACTCTCCGTTGGCACCCGACGGCACCTTGGCGGGCCCGTTCGGCGCAGTTCCGTCGCAGGTGAGTCTCGACGCTGCCACCGACGCCGCCCGCGATACTGCACTGGCCGTCCTCGGTAGCGTCGCCCGCGCGATCGGCGACCTCGATCGCATCAGCGCATGGCTGACAGTGACGGGGTCGGTCAACGCCGATCACGGCTTCACTCAGACCACCACGGTCGTCAACGGCTTCTCCGACATCGTGCTTGCGCTCTTCGGTCCCGAGATCGGTAGCCACGCGCGCACTGCGCTCGGGGTGGCCGCACTCCCCATGAACAACACCGTGGTGGTGTCAGCGGAGTTGGAGATCGACGGGTAGGTTTTTCTCCACTCGTCATTACAGCGAAAGCAGGCGCGCATGGTGCGCAGATCGACCCTCGCTCTGGTCGCAATTCTGATCGGCATACTCGGTTTGTCCGGGTGCAGTTCGTCCACGCAGTCACTGCTGGAACGCATCCGGGACGAGGGTGTCCTGGTGGTCGGTACCGAGGGCACCTACAGCCCGTTCAGCTATCAGGGCGCGGACGGGCAACTGACCGGATACGACATCGACGTCGTCAACGCGGTCGGCGCGGAGCTGGGCGTGCGCGTCGACTTCGTGCAGACCCCGTTCGACTCGATCTTCGCCGGCCTGCAGTCCCAACGATTCGACCTCATCGCCAACCAGGTCTCGATCACTCCGGCTCGGCAAGCGGCCTACGACCTGTCCAAGCCCTACACGGTGTCGCAAGGCCAAATCCTCACCGCCGCAGACGACACCACCATCTCCTCGTTGGCGGACCTCGCCGGCAAGACCACCGCCCAGTCCTCGACGAGCAACTGGGCCGAGGTCGCCGCGAACGCAGGAGCGAACGTCGAGGCCGTCGAGGGATTCGTCCAGGCGGTCACTCTCGTCAAGGACGGCCGCGTCGACGCCACCGTCAACGACTCGCTCGCGATCGCCGAATACCTGCAGCAGACCGGCGACACCGGAGTGAAGATTGCCGGCGATACCGGCGACACGACCCTGCAATCCTTCGTGACCCGCAAGAACAGCGGGCTGATGGACGAGGTCGACACCGCCATCGACACACTGCGTGAGAACGGCACCATCGCGGAGATCTCGAGCAAGTATTTCGGCAGCGACGTCGCGGCACCGACCGCCGACACCGCCGCGCCGGTGAGCGAGGATGCGGGCTCGACCGCACCGTCGAAGATGCAGTTGGTTCTCGACAACCTGTGGCCGATGCTCGAAGCGACAGTCACCATGACCATTCCGCTGACCGCCATCAGCTTCGTGGTCGGGCTCGTCATCGCTCTCGCGGTGGCGCTCGCGCGCATTTCGTCGATGAAACCGCTCGCTGCAGTCGCCCGGTTCTACGTCTCGATCATCCGTGGCACTCCCCTGCTACTGCAGCTGTTCATCATCTTCTACGGGTTACCGCAGTTCGGCATCGTGATCTCGCCGTTCCCGGCGGCAGTCGTCGCATTCTCGTTGAACGTCGGTGGCTATGCGGCCGAGGTCATCCGTGCGGCGATACTGAGCGTGCCCAAGGGCCAATGGGAGGCCGCGCAGACCATCGGCATGGGGTACCGAACGACGCTGCAGCGCATCGTGCTTCCGCAGGCCCTCCGCACCGCGGTACCCCCGCTGTCCAACACGCTGATCTCGCTCGTCAAGGACACCTCCCTCGCTTCGACCATCCTGGTGACCGAACTGCTGCGCGTCGCGCAACTCGCGGCGGCCCCGACCTTCGACTTCTTCACGCTGTATTCCGTTGCAGCGCTGTACTACTGGGTGATCTGCATCATTCTCTCGTTCTTCCAAGGCAAACTCGAAGTCCGACTCGACAGGTACGTGGCGAAATGACAGACCTGCTGGAAGTATCCGCGCTGAAGAAATCGTTCGGAACTCTCGAGGTGCTGAAGGACATCTCGTTCGCGGTGCCGTCCGGCACCGTCACCGTCATCATCGGGCCGTCCGGATCCGGCAAGACCACGGTGCTGCGCTCACTGAATGCACTCGACCGGGCCGACTCGGGGATCATCCGCATCGGCGAGGTGTCGGTGGACTTCGACCAGCCGGTCGATGCCGCACAGCTGCGACTTTTTCGCGCCCAGAGCGGCATGGTCTTTCAGAGCCACAACCTCTTTCCACACAAGACGGTGCTGCAGAACATCATCGAGGGACCGGTGATCGTGCAGAGGCGCGCCAAGGACGATGCCGTCCGCGACGCGCATGCGATTCTCGATCAGATCGGTCTGGACGCGAAGTCCGACCAATACCCGTTCCAGCTCTCCGGCGGTCAGCAACAGCGCGTCGGAATTGCGCGCGCCCTCGCGCTGCACCCGAAACTGATGCTGTTCGACGAGCCCACCTCGGCCCTCGATCCCGAGCTCGTCGGTGAGGTTCTGGCCGTCATCAAAAGCCTTGCGGCCGAGGGCTGGACGATGGTGATCGTGACTCACGAAATCCGCTTCGCTCAGCAGGTCGCCGATCAGGTGCTCTTCATCGAGAACGGCGTCGTCCTCGAGCGAGGCACTCCCGATCAGGTGCTGGTGAACCCGACCGAGCCGCGCACGCGGCAATTCCTGCAGCGGATTCTGGCCTAGCGCCACTGCCGTAGCACCTTGTCCAACGTAATCGGCAGATCACGGACTCGAACGCCGGTGGCGTTGTAGATCGCGTTGTCGATGGCCGCCGGAGACCCCACTGCACCGATCTCACCGATTCCCTTGCCGCCCATCGGAGCGAGCTCGGTATCGACCTCCTCGACCCAGACGGCCTCGAGATCGGTGACGTCCGCGCACACCGGGATGTGGTACTCCGCGAAATCGTGATTGGCGAACCCGCCGAACTCGTGGTCGACGACGCCGTTCTCCATCAGCGCCATCCCGAGCCCGAACGTCATGCCACCGATGAGCTGAGACCTGGCCAGGCGTGGATTCATCACCGCACCGATGCCGAAGACGCCCAACATCTTTCGCACCCGAATTTCACCGGTGTCGATGTCGACGGCGACCTCGGCGAACTGGGCACCGAACGCCATGCGCGCCAACTCCTTCTGGCCCTCGACGTCCTCGGTGGTATCTGCCTCGGCGGAGTTGCCCGGCTCGTACGGACCCTGAGATTTCAACGCATGACAAACCTTGGTGACAGCCCAGCCCCAGGACGAGGTACCCGAGGATCCTCCGGCTCCGGGAGCAGTGGGCAGAGCACTGTCGCCGAGCTCGACGGTGACGCTGTCCGCATCGACCTCGAGAGCGTCGGCGGCGATCTGGCGGAGCACCGTGCGCGCGCCGGTTCCGATGTCGGTCGCTGCGACGGACACCGTGATCGTGCCGTCCTGCTGCACCCGAGCCGAGGCGGTACTCGGCGAGATCAGCACCGGATAACTCGCCGATGCCACGCCCATCCCGACGAGGGTGCGCCCTTCTCGGCGCTGACCGGGCCTGGCGTCGCGGCGGTCCCATCCGAATTTCTCTGCGCCTTCCCGGAGGCACTGCACCACGCTTCGTGAGCTGAACGCGTTGCCGCTCGCGGGGTCGACGTCCGGCTCGTTGCGGATGCGCAGTTCGATGGGGTCGATACCGGTGGCAACGGCCAATTCGTCGATCGCCACCTCGACCGCGAACATGCCCGGCGCTTCCCCCGGTGCCCGCATCCACCGCGGCGTTCCTACATCGAGCGTCGCCAAGCGATGCGTGGTGCGCCGGTTCGCGGCCGCGTAGATGTGCCGACTGGATTCGGCGGTCTGCTCGCAGAACTCGAAGATCGTGCTGGTCTGCTGGAAAGAATCGTGCGTGATCGCCAGCAGCATGCCGTCCGCATCGGCCCCCAGGCGAACATGATTGAGCGTCGGCGTGCGATATCCGACCAGATCGAACAGTGCCTGCCTCGGTAGTACCAGCTTCACCGTGCGGCCGGTGGCCCGAGCAGCCATCGCCGCGAGGACGGCGTTGGGCCGGGTACTCCCCTTCGCGCCGAATCCGCCGCCGACGTTTTCGGCGATCACACGAACGTTCTCGGGCTCGAGGCCGAAGGCAGTGGCCAGATCGCCCTGGACTCCCGACGGTGCCTGCGTCGAATCCCACACCGTCAGAACACCGTCGGACCACTGTGCCGTGGTGGCGTGCGGTTCCATAGGACTGTTGTGCATCGGAGCCGTCGAGTACCAGTTGTCGACCACGTGCGCGGCCGTCTGCAACGCGGCATCCGGATCACCGACGGTGACATCGGTGGGAAATCCCGCGTTGACGGATTCCGGTGCGTAGAGCGAGGCGTGCTGGGCCGTCAGAGTGTTGTCGGGCGAACGAACATCTGCGTAGCGCACCTGCACTCGGGCAGCGGCCGCACGCGCAGCTTGAAGGGTGTCGGCCATGACGACAGCCACGACCTGGCCTCGGTAGGCGACGGTGCTCGACTGCAGCACATGCAGCTCGGCATCCTCGACGTCTCCGAGCTTCTCGGCGTTGCCGTGCCACAGGACGGTGTGCGTCTCCGAATCGGCATCGAGTTCGACGTGCTCGACCGTGCCCGCCGGAATCGTCGCAGGCACGTACCAGGCGTACAGCTGCCCGACGGCCGGCGGCTGCTCCGCGGCGTACCTCGCTCGGCCGGTCACCTTCGCGATCGATTCGGTCCGCCGAATCGACTGCCCGATCGATGCGGTCATACCCGATCTCCTCGTTCCGTGAGTGCGGCCAGCTCTGTGAGTTCGACGAGCGTGCGAGCAACCAGGTTGGTCGCAAGCGGAATCTTGAATGCGTTGTCTCGGAGCGGTTCAACAGCGTCGAGCTCGAGCGCCATCGCCCGCCGGAACGACGCCTCATCAGCGGCCGCGCCCAGCAGCGCGTGCTCGGCAGTGCGCGCCCGCCACGGCTTGTGTGCGACACCGCCCAGCGCGATCGATACCCCGCGCACGATCCCGTCCTCGACATCGAGCACGGCGGCAACGGATGCGACCGCAAACGCATAGGACTGCCGATCCCGGACCTTGCGGTAGGTGGAGTGGGAGGTGTCCGCGGGCTTCGGAATCTCGATGGCTGTGACGATCTCTTCCCGCGCAACCGTGTTGTCGCGCTCGGGCTCGTCACCGGGAAGTCGATAGAAGTCGTCGATCTCGAGGACACGCTCACCGTCGACTCCGCGAACCACGACGCGCGCATCGAGCGCCGACAGCGCGACTGCCATGTCCGAGGGATGGGTTGCCACACAGGACTCCGAGGCACCGAGGATGGCGAGGTTTCGGTGCTCACCCGCACGCGCCGGGCAGCCCGAGCCCGGTTCGCGCTTGTTGCACGGCTTGGACGCGTCCATGAAGTACACGCATCGAGTGCGCTGGAACAGATTTCCGCCGGTCGTCGCCATGTTTCGCAATTGGCCCGAGGCACCCGAGAGCACCGCACGCGAGAGCACCGGATAGCGCTGACGAACCACCGGATGCACAGCGAGATCACTGTTGGTCACGGCCGCGCCGACGCGCAGGGAACCGTCGTCGGAGATATCGATGTCGTGCAACGGTAGCCGCGTCACGTCGATCAGGGTCGTCGGATGCGAGACACCGAGCTTCATCAGGTCGACGAGGTTGGTTCCCCCACCGAGCACCATCGCGTGTTCGTCCTGGGAGAGGCGGGCCACGGCGTCGTCGACTGCGGTGGCGGTCTCGTATTCGAAGGTTCTCACGAGTTCGCGTCCTGTACGGCCGGAACGATGTTGGCGTACGCACCGCAGCGACAGAGGTTGCCACTCATACGTTCTCGCACTTCACCGGAATCGAGTTCGACGTCGGTGGCCTCGAGGTCCTCGGTGACCGCACTGGGCCAACCCTGCTTGGCCTCTTCGATCACCGCTACCGCGGAGCAGATCTGCCCGGAAGTGCAGTATCCGCATTGGAACGCGTCCCGGTCGACGAAAGCCTGCTGCACGGGATGCAGTGTGTCTCCGTCGGCCAATCCTTCGACTGTGGCGATGTCCCGACCGCTCTGCGCGACCGCGAACGTCAGGCAACTGTTGATTCGCCGCCCGTCGACCAGAACGGTGCATGCTCCGCACTGCCCGTGATCGCAGCCCTTCTTGGCACCGATCAGATCGAGATTCTCGCGGAGCGCGTCGAGCAGGGTGGTTCGGGTATCGCAGTCGAACTCGCGATCGGCCCCATTGACACGAAGTGTGACGGTGGTCATGCTCGGGCGGATACCCGAGGCCTCGGCCACCAAACGCCGAGATCCCGGTCGATCCTCGGGTCGTGCGCGGTAATTCGTAGCCCACTACGAATTACCGCGCACATGCGCGCAGCGCTCTAGCGCTTGCCCTTGAACTTTCCGCCGCCGCGAGGCCCGCCACTACGTCCGGGAGGACCGGAATCGGGTTGCAGCTGAATCAGCACGCCGCTGATGCGGGTACGTCGCAACGCCTCGACGGTCTCGTCGGCGAGATCGGCCGGCAGTTCCACCAGCGAGTGATCGGGGCGAATACTGATGTGCCCGAAGTCGCTTCGACGCAGACCGCCCTCGTTGGCGATAGCACCGACGATCGCGCCCGGAGCGACATGATGCCGCTTGCCGACGCTGATGCGGTACGTCGCCATTTCCTGTCCGGTCTTGCGGTGATGCGAACTGGCCGCATCCTCGTCGAACGTCCGCGGCGGACGAGCTTCCCGCGGCTCACGAGGTGCCCGCGGCGGGGCAGGCGGCTCCGGCTTCAACAGGAACGCTTCGCCGTCGCGAGACTGGATGGCCAGCGCCGCGGCGATATCGACCAACGGCACGTCGTGCTCGCGCTCGTAGTCCTCGATCAGCCGACGGAACAACGCCAGATTCTCGTTGCCCAGACTCTCGGTGATCGAGTCCTTGAACTTCGTCACGCGCTGGGCGTTGACGTCGTCGACGCTGGGCAGCTGCATCTCGGTGATCGGCTGACGCGTCGCACGCTCGATGGCCTTGAGCAGATGCCGCTCGCGCGGTGCAACGAACAGCAGCGCCTGACCGGCTCTACCGGCGCGGCCGGTTCGACCGATGCGGTGCACGTAGGACTCGGTGTCGTGCGGAATGTCGTAGTTGATGACGTGCGAGATGCGATCGACGTCGAGACCACGGGCCGCGACATCGGTGGCCACCAGAATGTCGATCTGACCGTTCTTGAGCTGGCCGATGGTGCGCTCACGCTGAGCCTGCACGATGTCGCCGTTGATGGCAGCCGCCGAGAAGCCCCGCGCCCGCAGCTTTTCGGCGAGTTCCTCGGTGGCCTGCTTGGTGCGCACGAACATGATCATGGCCTCGAACTCTTCGACCTCGAAGATTCGAGTGAGCGCCTCGAGCTTGCGCTGGTGGGCCACCTGAACGTAGCGCTGGGTGATGTTCGGCGCCGTCGACGTCTTGGTCTTGACGGTGATCTCCACCGGATCGTGCAAGTACTGCTTGGAGATCTTGCGGATCGCGGCGGGCATGGTCGCCGAGAACAACGCGACCTGCTTGTACTCCGGGGTATCGGAGAGGATGCGCTCGACGTCCTCCTGGAAACCCATCTTGAGCATCTCGTCGGCCTCGTCGAGTACCAGATATTCGAGGCCGGACAGGTCGAGCGTGCCCTTCTCGAGGTGGTCGATGACGCGGCCCGGTGTACCGACGATGATCTGCGCGCCCTTGCGCAGGCCGGAGAGCTGAATGCCGTACGCCTGGCCGCCGTAGATCGGCAGAATGTGCAGACCCGGAATGTGCGTGGCGTACTTGCCGAACGCCTCGGCGACCTGAAGTGCCAGCTCGCGCGTCGGTGCCAGCACCAAGGCCTGCGGCACCCGTCGCGATACGTCGAGACGGGACAGGATCGGCACCGCGAACGCGGCGGTTTTACCGGTTCCGGTCTGTGCGAGACCGACGACGTCGTTGCCGGCCATCAGCGGCGGAATGGTGGCCGCCTGAATGGGCGACGGGCTCTCGTAACCGACGTCGCGCAGGGCCTTCAGGACCCGCTCGTCGATTCCGAGATCGGCGAAGGTGATGTCGTCACCTTCGGGTACGGACGCGGACTCACCGGGAGCGGTAGTGGACTCACCGGGAACGGTCGTGGACTCCGGAGGGGGCGAACTCGTCTCGTCAGACGTCACGGCGGCATCCTGATCAGATTCTGAAGTGCTCATATATCGGAAGAGTTTAGTACCTGCTCGCCCTGTTCGACCCCTTCTGCGCTGATCAGGTGACGAAAACGGCGACGGTAGCGGCTCGTGCGAGCGGCCTCACAGCCCCGACCCGACGGCGAAGCTCCACGACGGACGGTTAAGTTGTACTCCAAGTCACACTCAACTCATCCGAATCGACCGGCAAAATGCGCATACCGGACAACCTCGGTGGTGCGTTACGGACTCGGGTGTGATGAAATGCACAACTACCACGCTTTCTTTCCGTAAGGGGTCCAGCAGTGCGCGAATATTCTGTGCCGGCGTCGTTCACCATTCCCGACGACGCATCCATGGCCGACACCGTCTTCCGGTACGAGAAGGAATCGCCGAACCTCGTACCGTTCCAGCGACTCGTCAACGGCACCTGGACCGACGTCACCGCGGCCCAGTTCGCCAAGGAAGTCGCCGCAGTAGCCAAAGGACTGATCGCCTCCGGCGTCGAACTCGGCGACCGCGTCGCCATCCTCAGCGCGACACGCTACGAGTGGGTCGTCGTCGATTACGCCATCTGGACCGCGGGCGGATGCACCGTCGCGATCTACGAGACCTCCTCCGCCGATCAGGCCCAGTGGATTCTCGAGGACTCGGCCACGAAACTGCTCGTCGTCGAGACGGCAGCGCACGCCTCGAACCTCAAAGAGGTCACCGAGGGTGCCAAGGATCTGCGTGAGGTGCTGCAGATCGACGCCGGAGCCATCGACGAACTGACCACCCGCGGCGCCGAGGTCAGCGACGAGGACCTGCATGCACGTCGCCACCAGGTCACCGCGCAGTCGCCGGCAACGTTGATCTACACCTCGGGCACCACCGGCCGCCCCAAGGGCGTGCAGCTGACGCACTCGAACTTCTACGCCGAGGTCCAGGCCACCCAGATCGCCCTGCACGACTCGATGAAGGAGGGCAACCGCACGTTGATGTTCCTCCCGATGGCGCACGTGTTCGCCCGCGCCATCTCGTTCGGCGCATTCGAGTCCAAAGCCACCGTGGGCCACACCTCGGACGTATCGACCCTGGTGGAGCAGTTCGCTGTCTTCAAGCCGGACTTCATCCTCTCGGTGCCGCGAGTATTCGAGAAGGTCTACAACTCGGCCAAGCAGAAGGCACACGACGGCGGCAAGGGCAGCATCTTCGACAAGGCAGCCGCCACGGCCATCGAGTGGAGCGAGGCACAGGAAAAGGGTGGAGCCGGCCTGGTCCTGAACCTCAAGCACACCGTGTTCGACAAGCTCGTCTACTCCAAGCTGCGGGCTGCGCTCGGCGGCAACTGCGAGCGCGCAGTGTCCGGCGGCGGTCCTCTCGGCGCTCGCCTCGGCCACTTCTTCCGCGGTGCGGGCGTACCGGTCTACGAGGGCTACGGACTGACCGAGACCAGCGCCGCTGTCACCGTCAACACCACCAAGGAACAGCGCGTCGGCACCGTCGGCAAGCCCATCAACGGCCACTCGGTGAAGGTCGCCGAAGACGGTGAACTGCTCCTCAAGGGCCCGGTGGTGTTCAGCGGCTACTGGCACAACGAGAAGGCCACATCCGAGTCGATCGTCGACGGCTGGTTCCACACCGGTGACCTCGGCGCGATCGACCAGGAAGGCTACGTCTCGATCACCGGCCGCAAGAAGGAAATCATCGTCACCGCCGGCGGCAAGAACGTCGCCCCCGCGGTGCTCGAGGACGCCCTGCGCGCCAACGCGATCGTCAGCCAGTGCCTCGTCGTCGGTGATGCCAAGCCGTTCATCGGAGCACTCATCACCCTCGACCCCGAAGCACTGCCGGGCTGGCTCGAACGGCACAACCTCTCTGCCGATATCCCGTTCGCGGAACTGTCGAAGAACGCCGACCTCGTCGCAGAGATCGACAAGGCCGTCGCCGAGGCGAACAAGAAGGTCTCCAACCCGGAGCAGATCAAGAAATACTCGCTCCTCGAGCACGACTTCACCGTCGAAACCGGTGAGCTCACCCCCACGATGAAGCTCAAGCGCAACATCATCCACTCCGAGCGTGGCAGCGACATCGAGGCCATCTACTCGTAGGAACAGAACACACAAGAAGGGCCCGGCGCAATCTCCTCGCGTCGGGCCCTTCCTGCGTGCGGTACCGGCCTCACGGCTGCCGGGTCAGGACATGTGGTCGTCGAGGAACTCCGCGACCGACAACGTCACCTGCAGGTGGATCTTCTCGTGCAGCAGGTCGTGACCGCCGTCCTCGAACTCGCGCAGGGACGCGTCGGGCACGCCGCCGATCCACTCACGCACCGCATCGACCGGAGCCAACCGGTCGTCGACGCCGTGCACGGCGAGAATCGGGATCACGTTGTCTGCGAGATCGTCGGCCGCACCGGTCACCGACTTCGGGGTGCCGCACAGCACGGCGCACCGAACCGCCTGCGGATGCGCGCCGAGCGCTGCGATGGCCGTCGCCGCACCCAGCGAATGACCCATCAGCGCGAACGACAACTCCGGATGCTCGGCCTCGGCGATGTCGAGCAACTGCAGTGCATTCTGGGCGAGGCCGCGAATCTGAGCAGCGTCGGTCAGCTCCCCCTCGGTGAGACCGTGGCCCACGTGATCGACCGCCCACACGTCCACTCCGCGTCCGTTCAGGACGCGAGCGAAGCGGTGGTAGTGGCCACTGTTCTGACCGAGACCGTGCAGAAAGACAAGACCGAAACGAGCATCGGGAACAGTCCAGTTTCGGTAGTGGACCGCACCGGTGGCTCCGTCGAAAAAAGGCATTGGACCATTTTGCCTCTTCGCGACGGCTTCCGCGCGCAACGTGACCGGTAGCGCTCTCGTCGGTCGCTCGTACGTCGATAGCTAGGGTTGGCGCTTGTGTTCCTCCTCGGCGATCGGGTCATCTACAGCGCCAGCGACCTCGCGGCAGCAGCGTCCTGCGAATTCGGGTTGCTGCGCCGGCTCGACGGGCTGACCGGACTGATCCCACGAGCAGTCGCCGAGTCCGATCCCATGCTCGACCGCACGTCTGCACTCGGATTCGAGCACGAACGCCGCCAGCTGGACGCATTCGAGCAGCGCTACCCCGGCGGCGTACTGACGATGGAGCGACCGGGCCGCACTGCGCAGGAACTGGCCGACGCCTCCTGGGCGACGTTCACCGCCCTGACCGCACGCACCCCAGTGGTATACCAGGCCACCTTCTTCGACGGTCGGTTCCTGGGCTTCTGCGACTTCCTGGTGGCACAGGGCCCGAGCTACTCCGTCTACGACACCAAACTGTCGCGGCACGCGAAAGTGCCTGCGCTGCTGCAGCTGGCGGCCTATGCCGACGCACTGCGGGCCGGCGGGATCACCCCGAGCGAGAACGTCCACCTGATGCTCGGCGACGGCAGCGACTCCGCACACGCTCTCGCCGAGATACTCCCGGTTTACCGACAGTCTCGCGAACACCTACAACACATCCTCGACGAACATCACGCCGAGGGCAGCGTTGTGGACTGGTTCGATCCGCGCTACTCCGGTTGTGGGCAGTGCGAGGCCTGCACGGTGGAAGTGGAGCAGCATCGGGATCTGGTTCTCGTCGCCGGCATGCGCGCGAGTGCCCGAGACAAGCTGTTCGACGCGGGAATCGTGACGGTGGACCAGCTCGCCGCCTCGACCGGGACCGTGGACGGCATGTCCACGCGCACGCTGGCCAATCTCCGGGCGCAGGCCGCGTTACAGGTTCGCCAGGAGCGCAGCGGCGACGCCGAGTTCGAGATCTTCGACGCCGACGCCCTCGGAGTGCTACCCGAGCCCGATCCCGGCGACATCTTCTTCGACTTCGAGGGCGACCCACTGTGGGCCGAAAACGGCAGCACCGAATGGGGATTGGAGTACCTCTTCGGGGTCTACACCGCCGACGGCGAATTCCTGCCGTTCTGGGCGCACGATCGCGCCCAGGAACGCCGTGCCCTGATCGAGTTCCTCGACTACGTGTCCGCGCGCCGTTCTGTGTACCCGAACATGCACGTCTACCACTACGCGCCGTACGAGAAGACCGCTCTGCTCAGGCTCGCCGGACGGTACGGAGTGGGTGAGGACGCGGTCGACGACCTGTTGCGACACAACGTGCTGGTGGACCTGTATCCCGTCGTCCGATCCGCGGTGCGCATCGGAGCCCGGTCCTACAGCATCAAGAAACTCGAACCGCTGTACATGCCCGCAGCCCGCGACGGCGAGGTCACCGACGCGGCGGCGTCGATCGTCGAGTACGCGAACTGGTGCGATCTACGTGATCAGGGCAAAGATGCCGAGGCCGCGGCTCTCCTGGCCGACATCGCCGAGTACAACCGAACCGACTGCGAATCGACTCTGCGACTGCGTGACTGGCTACTCGAACGCGCGTCGGATGCCGGTGTGCAGCCGCGGGCGAACCAGCAACTCGAGCTCGAAGAGCGCGCCGGGGACAGCGCGAGCGAACTCGAGCTCCAACTCGCCGAGTACGCAGGACTGCCCTGGGACCGTACCCCGACGCAGCAGGCCGTCGCCCTGTTCTCCGGGGCCATCGGATATCACCGGCGCGAGCGAAAGCCGTTCTGGTGGGGTCACTTCGATCGCCTGACCGAGCCACTGGACGAGTGGGCCGACGCCGCCGACGTGCTGAAGGTCGAGCGCGCCGAACTGGTGCACGACTGGATGAAAACAGCACCGAAGCAACGAGTTCTGCGTCGGCAGATCAAACTACTGGGACACCTGAGCAACGGTGCCCTCTCGGGCTCGAAGGTCACACTGCTCTACGCCGACCCGGCCCCCGACGGACTGCCGAAGCAGCAACCGAACCATCGGGCGACCACGTCGGTCGAGATTGTCCAGACCGGCTACGAGGGAACCCTCGACATGGTCGTGGTGCAGGAGAACCTGCGTAAGGGCGTGGACGAGTACACCGACTTTCCCATCGCGACCGCACCGGAACCGCCGCCGGCGACCAAATATCTCGAAGAAGCGATCGCCGGCGTTGCCACCGAGGTCAGCGCCGTTCTGCCGCATCTTCCGCGCACGGCCGTCGCCGATCTACTGACGCGGTCCGCGCCCCGAACCCGGTCCGGTACCGGCCTTCCCGCTGCGCAGGGCAGCGATTACGCAACGGCGGTTACCGCTGCGCTGCTCGATCTGGACAATTCCTACGTTGCCGTGCAGGGCCCACCCGGGACCGGGAAGACCTACACGGCAGCGCGGGTGATTGCCGAATTGGTCGATGTCCATCACTGGCGCATCGGTGTGGTGGGCCAGTCGCATCACGTGGTGAACAATCTGCTGGACACGATCGTCAAAGCCGGGGTGGATCCAGCCCGGGTAGGCAAGAAAGCCCCGACCGCCCACACCGTCGTCGAGCCGACGGACTACTCCCGATTCGTCACCGAGGCCGAGGCGGGCTGCGTCATCGGCGGCACCGCGTGGGACTTCTCCAACCCCGGCCGGATACCGGCCGGGGCCCTGGATCTGCTCGTCGTCGACGAGGCCGGGCAGTTTTCGCTGGCCAACACCATCGCGGTCTCGGTGTCCGCACGCAATCTGTTGCTGCTCGGCGACCCCGCACAGTTGCCGCAGGTCAGCCAGGGCACCCACCCCGAGCCCGTGGACGAGTCGGCTCTGGGCTGGATCACGAACGGTCACCCGACCCTGCCCGCCGATCGCGGATACTTCCTCGCGACGACCTGGCGGATGCATCCGGACCTGTGCGCACCGGTTTCGGCGCTGTCGTACGAGGGCAAACTGGAGTCCAACAGCGATGTGACACAGGCACGTTCGCTCGAATCCATCGATCCTGGCCTACACACGGTCTACCTGGACCATCACGGCAATTCCACGGACTCGGTGGAGGAGGCCGACGAAATCGTCGCACGAGTGCAGGACCTACTGGGCCTACGGTGGAGCGATCCACACTCCTTCGACGGTGCGCGGCCGATGGAGCAGGCCGACTTCTTGGTCGTCGCGGCCTACAACGCGCAGGTCGCCGTCATCCTCGAGCGACTCGCGGCCGCCGGACTCGGCGACGTCTCGGTGGGGACCGTCGACAAATTCCAGGGCCGTCAAGCACCGGTGGTGTTGATTTCGATGGCGGCATCGGCGATCGAGGACGTTCCGCGCGGCATGGGATTTCTGCTCTCTCGCAACAGACTCAACGTAGCTGTATCGCGCGGTCAGTGGGCCGCAATACTGATCCGATCGCGAGCACTGACCCACTACCTACCGTCGACCCCGGCCGGACTGGTCACCCTCGGCACCTTCATGAGCTTGTGCGAGAACGGAATTCAGCCGAACGCCATGCCCTCGCCGCGATAGGTGGGAACCGCCTCGACCGATCCGTCCGCGTGCACCAGATGCAGGGTGTCGAATCGCTCGCACAGCTCGCCCGCCTTGGCGTGTCGGAACCAGACTCGATCACCGATCTGCACCTCATCGGCTCCACTCACCGGCGTCTGCACCTCGCCTGCCCCCTCGTTGCGCAGCAACTTCAGCCCGGATGTGACCAGCCCCCTGGCCTTCCTCGACCAGGCGACCGGACGGGGCGAACGGGACGCCGACGCCGGGCCCGACGCGATGTAACCACCGCCGAACAATGTCGCGATCTGCGGGGTCGGTTTGCGCACCGCCGGCAACGCGAAGAACAGCGACGGCTCGGCCGAGAACGCGCGATACCGATCGAACAGCGTCGGCGCGAACAGGCCGGATCCGGCCGTGACCTCGGTGACGACCGGATCGGCTGCCGAGAAGTCGAGCGAACCGGTGCCGCCGCTGTTGACGATCTCGATACGCCCCACCGCTGCAGTCACCGCCTCGACCACTGCCGTTCTGCGCGTGGAGATCTCACGGGACGACAGCGACTTCATCAATTCCACCGCGACGTTGGAATCGGGCACCCCGGCGATCTGCGCCTCGTAGAACATCAGGCCGACCACCCTGAACCCTTGCGAGTGCGCAACCCGCGCGAAGGCGGCAACCTGCTCGGGTTCACGCAGCGGGGAACGCCTGACCCCGATGTGCAGCGGCCCGATCCTCAGCGAGGCATCGACGTCGATACAGATACGGGGTTTGAGAAGCTCACTGTGGGTGGCGTCGCGCACGATCTCGAGTTGCGCGACGTCGTCGACCATCAGCGTGATACGCCCCGACAGCACGCGATCGTTGACGACCTCTGCGAGCGCGGTGCGATCGACGCTCGGGTATCCCATCAGGATGTCCTCGACTCCCTGGCGCGCCAGCCACACTGCCTCGCGCAATGAGTACGCCATGACTCCGCTCACGCCATCGATCGCGAGGACCCGATCGAGTACGGCCCGGCATCGCACCGACTTGCTGGCGATCCGGATCGGTACGCCGTTCGCTCGTGCTCGCAGAGCCGCCGCGTTGGCGTCGAGAGCTGCTGAATCGACTGCAGCCAAAGGAGATTCGAGTCCCTCGGTGGCAGTGGCTATGCGGGACAGTGGTGTCGAGTCGGTGATTGCGACACCGGCGATCGAACTCATACGGCTCATTCCTTCGTCGTTGCCGGGCCTACACAGTCAAACACTCCGCGGCCCAGAAGTCCCGGCGAGTGTCGGGGCCCTCAGCGGTCGTGGGCCTTGGTTGCGATCGACCCCGACAGGTCGTCGATCTGCGCCAGCACCTCGAGGTCGTTACGGTCGACCAACCAGCGCAGCACCAGACCGTCGAGGGTGGCCATCGCGAACCGCGCGATCGACTCGACCGGCTCGAGCCATCGCGTGCCGGTGTGAGCGGAGCACTTCTCGAAGAACAGCTGCGCCTCGGAATCTCGGATTCGATACTGTCCGCTGGCGATCTCGGCGGCCGTCGCCGAGCCGAGCGCGCGATGGCGGAGCAGATAGGTCTTGATCTCGTACGCGAGCAACTGCCGATCCGGCGACTTCTCGATCAGCAACCACACCGCGCTCAATCCACCGTGTACCAGCTCTCGCAGGCCCCGGACGCCGGGCAGTTCACGCGTCCCGACAGCGCTGTCCAGCGCGGCGTGCAGAATTTCGGTGACGTCGACGATGAGGTGCTCCCCCATCGCGATCACCAGATCCTGCTTGGTCTCGAAGTGGTACTGCACGATGCCCTTGGTGACGTCCGCATCCTCCGAGAGCGCGCGCACCGTCAAGGACTCGATACCCACCCGCTCTGCGACGTCGATCGCCGACTGCACCAGTTGTGCGCGTCGCACGTCCGCGGGCAACCTCGTTTGCATGACCCGATACTAGGGCGCGTCCGAGGTCTGCGCCTCGGATTGACCCGGCGGAACCGGGAGCAGGACAGGAGTGGAGCCTGCGGAACGACCCGGGCAGGACAGGAGTGGAGCCTGCGGAACGACCCGGGCAGGACAGGAGTGGAGCCTGCGGAACGACCCGGGCAGGACAGGAGTGGAGCCTGCGGAACGACCCGGGCAGGACAGGAGTGGAGCCTGCGGAACGCGCGTTTGACATAGTGATTCGATGATCGAGCGGTCGTGGCAGAACTGGGCGGGCAACCAGCATGCGTATCCGTCGTATCGAGCCGAACCCTCGTCGGTGGACGAACTGCGCGTCGTACTGCAGGCTGCCGTCGACCAGTCTCGGTCGGTGCGGTGCGTCGGTGCCGGTCACTCCTTCACCCCGATTGCGGTCACCGACGGTGTCCAGATCAATCTGGACTCGCTACGCGGTATCGAATCGGTCGTTCGCGCCGACGACGGTTCCGCCCGGGTGACCGTGCTCGCCGGTACCCGATTGCGCGAGTTGACTGCATTGTTGTGGGACCTGGGCCTGGCCATGACGAACCTCGGCGATATCGACGAGCAGTCCGTTGCCGGTGCCATCTCCACCGGCACTCATGGAACCGGAGCACGCTTCGGCGGGATCGCCACCCAGGTGCACGCCATCGAGCTGATGACCGCGGACGGACAGCCGGTGCGGTGCTCTCGGGACGAGAATGTGGAGCTGTTCAGCGCAGCGCGTATCGGCTTGGGCGCACTCGGTGTCATCACCCGCGTCACCCTCGACTGCGTGCCTGCCTTCGCTCTGCGAGCCGTCGAGGAGCCGTCGACGCTGCGGGGGACGCTCGATGGTCTCGACGAGACCGTCGCAGGCGTCGACCACTTCGAGTTCTACTGGTTTCCGCACACCGACCGCGTACTGACCAAACGCAACACTCGCCTGCCCGGTGAGACTGCGCTGCGGCCGCTGGGAAAGGTGCGCTCATACATCGACGACGAATTGTTGTCCAACACGGTCTTCGAAGGTCTCAACCGCATGGTGACGCGCGCGCCGGCCCTGATTCCTCGTCTCAATGCGGTCTCGGCCCGGGCGCTGTCGGCCCGCGAGTACACCGACCGCTCGTACCGGGTGTTCGCGTCGTCGCGGACCGTCAAGTTCGTCGAGATGGAATACGCGGTGCCGGCTTCCGAGATCGGCTGGGTACTGCGTGAGGTGGATCGATGGCTCGAGCGATCCGCGCTCTCCATCGCGTTCCCTGTGGAAGTGCGATTCGCCGCGGCCGACGACATCTGGCTCTCCACCGCATACGGACGCCCGACGGCCTACATCGCCGTGCACCAGTACCACCGCCGCGATCACCGCGAATACTTCGGCGCCGTCGAAGCCGTCTGCCGCAGCGTCGGCGGGCGACCGCACTGGGGCAAATTGCACTCTCTCGGCAGCGCAGAATTGCGCGGTTCCTACGAACACTTCGACGACTTCGTGCGCATCCGTAGCTCGCTGGATCCGACGCAACTGTTCGGGAGCAACTACCTCGGGCACCTGCTGTCCTGAGCGGCTGACCGGTGTAGCGGTGCGCACAATTTCTGCTCCGGTCCTGCGACGTTCTGGCGGTTTCCTCCAGGTCAGCGCTTCGAGTGGAGCATCCCGTGGACGCAGCCACTGCCCGCACGCTTACATTGGAGCGAGTGAGCACAGGAAAACGCGCGCTGTCCGGCATCATCGCGGCCGGGGTCGTCCTCGGCGTCGGTGAGCTGATCGCCGTACCCATCGGACCGACCTCGTCCCCACTGACCGCCGTCGGGTCCTCGGCCGTCGACAACAGTCCGGCCCCCGTCCGCGAGTGGGCCATCGATACCTTCGGTACCTCCGACAAGCTCGCCCTGTTCCTCGGCATGGCCGTGGTGATCGGCGCCATCGCCGCGGGGGCGGGAATTGCCCGCAAACCCATCGGTGCCGTGGTATTTGCAGTATTGGGGGTGCTCGGCGTTCTCGCGGCAGTGACCAGACCGGACGCGACGGTCCTCTACGCCGTCCCGACCATCGGCGGCGTCATCGTGGGCATCGTCGTTCTGCACGCCCTGATCGGTGCTACAGAGCCTGCGACGGAGGGCATGAACCGCCGCAGCTTCCTGACTCTGGCCGCCGGTGCCGCCGTACTCGGTGTTGTCGCCGGAACGGCCGGCCGGATGCTCACCTCGGCCCGCGCCGTCACCGCCGACCGGCTCGGCTTCATGCTTCCGACACCGACGCCCCAACCGCCGATCCCGGACGGGGCAGACCTGCAGATCGACGGCCTCGCGTCGTACATCACCCCGAACGAGGACTTCTACCGCATCGATACTGCCTTGGTCGTGCCGCGCGTGGCGTCGGATACGTGGTCGCTGCGCATCCACGGCATGGTGGACCGTGAGATCGAGCTGACGTTCGCCGATCTCGCCGAGCGCCAGGCGGTGGAGAAGACGGTCACGTTGACCTGCGTGTCCAACATCGTCGGCGGTGACCTCGTGGGCAACGCGACATGGATCGGCTACCCGCTCAGAGACATTCTCGAAGAAGCGGGCATCTCCGCCGATGCCGACATGGCGCTGTCGTCGAGCAGTGACGCCTTCACTGCGGGCACGCCCCTGGAAGTGTTGCTCGACGGCCGCGACGCTTTGCTCGCCGTCGGTATGAACGGCGCACCACTGCCCGTCGAGCACGGCTACCCGGCCCGGCTCGTCGTCCCCGGCCTGTACGGATACGTCTCGGCGACCAAGTGGGTCACCGACATCGAGATCACCCGATTCGATCGCGTGACGGCGTATTGGACCGACCGTGGTTGGGGAGCTCGTGGCCCCATCAAAACGGCCTCGCGTATCGACACCCCGCAGTCGGGCAGCTCGGTGTCGGCCGGAAAATCGATGATCGCGGGCGTCGCCTGGGATCAGCACACCGGCATCGACGCCGTAGAAGTACAGGTGGACGAGGGTAACTGGGTTCCGGCCACGCTCTCCGAGCAGTACTCCAAGGACACGTGGCGGCAATGGGCGGTCGAGATGGACCTGCCTGCCGGGCAACATTCGATCCGAGCCCGAGCCACCAACTCCGCCGGGGAGCTACAAACCAACCGGACCGCCGACACCGTGCCAGACGGTGCCACCGGCTACCCGAAGATCTCGGTGACGGCGAGCTGATCTGATAATTGGGTCGTTCCTGCAGGCTCCACTCCTACCGCGTCACGAAGCTCGCGCGGATCGAGTTCTCGGCCAGCGTCGTACGCTCGGCCCCGGTGAGGCCGATACCTGCTTCGAGAGCAGCGAAATTGTCGTCGACGTAGCCGCCGAAGTAGGCGGGGTCGTCGGAATTGATCGACACCGACAGCCCTCGCTCGAGCATCTGTCGCAGCGGGAGCTGCTGCACGTCGTCGATCACCTTGAGTCGAACGTTGGACAGCGGGCAGACGGTGAGCGGAATCTGCTCCTCGACGAGGCGGGCGATCAGCGCCTCGTCTTCCAGGCACCGCACCCCGTGATCGATGCGCTCGACCTTCAACAGATCCAATGCCTGCCAGATGTATTCCGGCGGCCCCTCCTCACCGGCGTGCGCAACGACGTGCAGCCCCTCGGCGCGCGCTTTGGCGAACACGTCGACGAACAACGACGGCGGATAGCCCACCTCGGCCGAATCGAGACCGAGACCGATGATGGGAGCCTGCATCGCCAACAGGTCGTCGAGTAGCTGATTCGCGTGTAGCACCGGCTTGTCTCGCAGGATCGACGCGATCAACCCACTGGTGACGCCGAATTCGCGCTCACTGGACGCACACGCGTCGGCCAATCCGTCGACGACGGCCGCGAGGGGCACGCCGCGTTCGGTGTGTGCCTGCGGATCGAAGAAGATCTCCGCGTGCGTCACTCCGGCCTGCGCCGTACGGCGAAAGTAGGCCCGGGCGAGATCGGCGAAATCCTCGGCAGTCTGCAGCACGGCCATGTTCGCGTAGTACAGATCCAGGAAGGATTGCAGATCGGTGAACTCGTACTTCGCCTGTAGCTCGTCGACGTCGTTGTACGGCAAGGACAAGGAGTTGCGTTCGGCGAGCTCGAATATCAGCGGCGGCTCGAGCGATCCTTCGATGTGCAGGTGCAGTTCGGCCAGTTGATCGTTACTCACTCATACGAGCCTACTTGCCGCGGTACGTCGCATTTCCCGGACCGTTCTCGAGGAAACTCGCGACTGCGCCGCGCAGGTCCTCGGTCTCGAACAGTGCGCCCGAGACCTCCGAGGTGATCTCGTCCGCGTGGGCCACGCCACCCGAACGCCAGGCCGCCACAATCTGTTTCGTTGCCGAGTGGGCAACGGTGGGTCCGTCGGCAAGTCGATGCGTCAGTGCGAGAGCCGCGGCGTCGACATCGTCGTGGATCCGATTGACCACGCCCCACTGCATCAGTGTCTGCGCGTCGTACAGATCACCGGTCATGACGAGCTCGCGAGCCCGACCCGACCCGGCCCGCTCGGCCAGCCGCTGTGGCCCACCCATCGACGGCGTCAACCCGACGACGGTCTCGACCAGACCGAATTTCGCCTTGGGTCCGGCAAGAATGATGTCGCAGGCCAACGAGATCTCGAACGCCGCGGTGAGCGTCAAACCGTGCGCGGCGTAGATCACCGGGCAGGGCAGCGACTCGAGCGGGTGCGCGATCTCGGCGAACAAACCACGCCACAGATCGGCGCCCTGCGCGGCGGACAACCCCTCGAAGACATGCACGTCGACGCCTGCAGAGTTGACCTTGCCCTCGGCGCGCAGCAACACCGCACGCGGTGGATTCGCGACGAGATCGGCCACATTCGCGGCCACCGCGTCGAACATCGCCTGATCGAAGAGATTGAGAGGACCGTGATCGAAGGTGAGCACGGCAACCTCGGCGCCGGCCTCGGTGGTGGATCGAACGAGCGAAGTGGGTGCGTCAACCATGTCTCGCATAGTGCCACACCCGTTCAGGACGGTTGTTACCAGCGAGTATTGTTCGCAGAATTAGCCGTTACCGAGAGGAACAAGTAAGTGAAGCGCAGCCTGTTCGAGTCCGACCACGACGACTTCCGCGCGTCGGTACGTGAGTTCGTCGCCAGGACCATCGCGCCAGTCGAAGAGAAGCTCGTCGAGCAGCGGTACATAGACCGCGAGATCTGGCTCGAAGCGGGACGCAACGGCTTTCTGGGACTCGAAGTACCGGAGGAGTACGGCGGCAGCGGAGCCGAGGACTACCGATTCAACGCCGTACTCGGCGAGGAACTCGCGCGCTCGAGTGCCGCGGTGGCGTCGTGCTTCGGTATTCACGTGGACATCGTGGCTCCGTACCTGGTCAAACTCACAACCGAGGAGCAGAAGAAGCGCTGGCTGCCAGGCTTCTGCAGCGGTGAGATCCTTACTGCCATCGCGATGACCGAGCCGTCCGGCGGCTCCGACCTGGCCGCGCTGAAAACCACTGCTGTCAAGGACGGCGACGACTACATCATCAACGGGTCCAAGACGTTCATCACCAACGGCAACTCCGCCGACCTCGTCATCGTCGCCACCCGCACGACCCCGGAGAAGAAGGCCAAGGGCATCACACTCTTCGCCGTCGAGAACGGCACCGAGGGCTTCTCCCGCGGCCGCAAACTCGACAAGGTCGGTCAGCCCGAATCCGACACCGCCGAACTGTTCTTCGAGAACGTCAGGGTGCCGAGTGCGAACATGATCGGCGAATTCGACGGCGGCTTCATCCACATGATGCAGCTGCTCCCCCAGGAACGCATCAGCTGCTCGGTGGCCAACCTCGGACACGTGCGCCCCATCCTCGAGGAGACGCTGCAGTACGCCAAGGACCGTAAAGCATTCGGGCAGCAGATCGGCTCGCTGCAGTGGAACAAGTTCCTGCTCGCCGAGCTCGTCACGAAACTGGATGTGGCGCAGGCATACATCGACAACTGCATCGCCGCGCACGGTCAGGGCGAACTGACGGCCATCGACGCGGCCAAGGCGAAGTGGTGGAGCTCGCAGGTGCAGAACGAGATTCTCGACCACTGTGTGCAACTGCACGGCGGCTACGGCTTCATGAACGAATACCGCGCCGCCCGAGCCTGGAAAGACGCTCGCGTGACCAAGATCTGGGCCGGCTCGAACGAAATCATGAAGGAACTCATCGGCCGCGATCTGGGACTGTAGAGCGGCTGCGCCGCATGTGTGTGGAACTTCGTAGTGGGCTACGAAGTTCCACACACATGGGCTACTTGAACGCAGGCCGGGCGTAGAAGCAGACGGCGATCATGCCGACGAACAGCACTGCGGCAGGCAAGATCAGCGATTGCGCCATGGCGGCGGTGAATCCGTCGCGCAACATCTCGGGCACTCGGCCTGCGAATTCGCTTGCGCCCGAGGCTGATCCACCGGCAGGTAGTTCCGCGGCCAGGCGAGACTGAATGAGCGCGCCGATGCCGGCGCTACCGAGCACCGAGCCGACCATGCGGGTGGTGTTGTAGATACCCGAGCCCGCGCCTGCCTGACTCATCGGCAGATTACGAGTTGCTGTGGCCGCCAACGGAGACCAGATCAGCGCATTTGCCACGCCCATGGCCGCGACGGGCAGCAGCAGCTTCCAGATTGCGGTGGTGGGCGTCATCTCGTAGGCGAACCACAGCAGCGATGCGGCAAGAATGAACAGCCCAGATCCGGCGATGTACCGCGGATGCGTCTTGTCGACGAGCTTGCCGACGTTGGGCGCGAGAATGCCGGTCAGCAGTGCCATCGGCACGAACAGCAGCGCCGACCGAGTAGGCGACAGGCCGGTGACACTCTGCGCGTAGAACATGATCGGCAGCATCATTCCGGACATTGCGAAACCCATTGCCGCGATACCGACATTGGACAGCGAGAAGTTGCGATCGCGGAACAGCGCCAAGGGGACGAGGGGTTCGCTCGTGTTCACCGCCTGCCAGTAGACGAACCCAGCGAAGATGAGAACTCCAACGCCGATGAGCATCCAGATTCCGGTCCCCCACTCGTACTTCTGCCCCTCCTGAATACCGAACACGATGCAGAACAGACCTATGGCGCTCAGTGCGACGCCGAGCAGATCGAACTTGTGGTCGTGAGTGGGCAGCACCGGAACGAACTTCAGCGCCAACACGATTGCGACGATGCCGACCGGCAGGTTGACGAAGAAGATCCACTCCCACCCGAGCGAGTCGACGAGTACACCGCCGAGGATCGGGCCGACGAGGGTCGCCACTCCGGCGACCGCTCCCCACGCGCCCATGGCCGTTCCGCGCTTCTCGGCCGGGAACACCCGGGTGATCACGGCCATCGTCTGCGGGGTGATCATCGCAGCGCCGAGGCCCTGCACGGCGCGGGCCGCGATGAGCATCTCGATGGATCCGGACAGTCCGCACCACGCCGATGCGAGCGTGAACACGACGAGCCCTGCGATGTACAGATTCTTGGGGCCGAACTTGTCACCGAGACGCCCGGTGACGAGCAGTGGCACCGCGTAGGCCAACAGATATGCACTGGTGACCCAGATGACGTTGTTGATGTCGGTGTTCAACCCGGCGAGAATTGCAGGTTGCGCGACGGCCACGATGGTGGTGTCGACCAGGATCATGAAGAATCCCAGGCACAGCGCCCACAGGGCAGGCCAGGGTCTGATCTCTGCTCGCAGCGGAGCGGTCTCGACGGCGTTCATGGCGTTCTCCTCATCCCCGAGGCGTCGGGTCGTGTGGTCGGTGACGATCGGTCAGGGTGGCGTGGAGTGCGGAGATCTCGTGCGGCCACGGCAACTCTCCGCTGTCGACGCGATCGATGTAGCTCGTCAACCAGTTCACTTCGGCCGTCAGCATGTGGTACGTGTAATCGATTCCAGCCCAGTAGATTTCGGACACCTTGCGTTCTGCCGCCAGCCGCTGATACCCGGACAGTTCCTCGATCTCGCGGGCCAGGTACTCGACGCGTGCTCGGAGCAATGCGACGGTCTCGGAGGCCGGCAGGTTGTGCATCTCGGACAGACCGAGCGTGAACCGTGGATACTCACGAACCGGGGAGCGGAGGATGTCGGCCAGTCGATCGGCGAGAGCTCGTCTGCCGGCGGGCGTGATCTCGTACGTCGTGCGTTCGGGGCGATTTCCGCCGCGATCGGTTCCGACTTCGGCGACCAGCGCCTGCTCGTGAAGTCGCGCGACCGCGTGATAGAGCGAACCGGGTCGAACCTTGACGATCCGATCCTCTTTGCGTTCCAGCAGCAGCTGATACATCTCGTAGGGATGCATCTGCCCCTCCGACAGCAGTGCCAGAACCGAGACACCCAGCGGGTTCACCACCTCGCCACGCATTGAACCTCGTCTCGATATTCCGGCTGAATTATTCCAGCTGGAATATACGGCCGTGATTCGACCGAAAGCAACACGGACATTGCTCCGACCTGGGATCAACCGGACATACCGCGCACAATGCCATGTGAACGAACAAGGGACACCGACCGAAGTCGATGTCCCGTTCGAACAGACGAAGGCCGGATACTCGGAATTTCTTCCGTGTATCCGGCCCTGTCACCGAGTTTCTGGTGGAGATTACTTCGAGAAGTTCACTCCGCCAGGGGAATTCGGGTTACGAAGTTTGAATCAGATGGCGCGGACGCCGGTAGCCTGGGGGCCCTTCTGACCCTGGCCCACCTCGAACTCCACGCGCTGGCCCTCGTCGAGCGACTTGAAGCCGCTACCCTGAATCTCCGAGTAATGAACGAAAACGTCCGGTCCGCCACCATCCTGCTCGATGAAGCCGAAGCCCTTTTCGCCGTTGAACCACTTCACACTGCCCTGCGTCATTCTGTAAACCTTCTGTAAGCGAGCTAGATCTTCACGTCGAAGCTCTAATCTCAAAAGTGAGTCTGCCATCTATCGGCGCTGAGCGATACTCCGGGGGCGAAAAAGTCCCAAAGATTTCTTCCGGACGACGAAACGAGAACGTTGCTCACGGGCGCGGTGACGCGATGGATAGTCTCGAAACGTGGATTTCCCCCCTTTCGACGCCGGCCGATTCGACACTCACAAACTCGACATCGTCCGCCTGGCCTGGTGTCGGCGACTGCACCTCGACGATCGGGCCCTCGACACCGACGCACCACGCGTCGAGCATGTCGTCGACACCGAGGACATCACGGTCCTGCGAATCGCCGGGACCACCCTGATCTCGGGTCCGTCCTGGGCGGTGGACGCTTCACGCACTGTCACCGGCCAGGCGGGTACCGACCGAACCTGGATGTCGTCGTTGCTGGGAGACCGCTCCGAGCGCTACGAGATCGATACGCACACGCTGGCATACGGCTCGGAGATCGGCCATTCCATAGACGTACACGACCCACTGATCTCCCACGATGCGGCGCACGCCCGCAACCTCGCGACACACTGCAGCGCTGCCGACGTCAGCGAGGCATTCGGAGAGCCGGTATCGAGAAACTGGTTCACGTTGCTCGGCGACGATCGACCCGCAGACTCCGCGCGCTCCCTCGCCGCAGCCGGTTATTCGGAAGAGCAGCTGATCCTGGCGGACATGCGCGTACTGACGGACCCGGAGCATCGCCGCCGGGGTCACGCCCACGTGGTCGGCCGGCTGGCGACCAACGACGCCATCGACGACGGCTTGATCCCGCAGTGGCGATCACGCCCCGAGAACACCATTGCTCGACGCCTTGCCGCGCGCCTGGGCTACGTGGAAATCGGCGCGTGTCACACCGCCGCGCTCCGCTCGTGACCGAGATTGAGGTGTATCCGATGTGGGTAGCGTCGGGTAGAGCGACCGACAAGAGGAGTTGAGAGCATGGGCGACGATGCGGCCTACGTGGAACCGGGCAAAGAATTCAAGCGCGACACCAACTACATTCCGACGCGAATCACCGCAGACGGCCGGGACGGCTATCCGGTGGAGCCCGGGCGGTATCGACTGATTGCGGCTCGGGCCTGCCCGTGGGCGCACCGGTCCATCATCGTTCGCCGGCTACTGGGCCTCGAAGACGTCCTGTCTCTGGGGATTCCCGGGCCGACCCACGACCCCCGCAGCTGGAACTTCCAGGAAGAGCCCGACGGCGTCGACTCGGTACTGCAGATCCCCCGACTGCAGGACGCCTACTTCGCGCGATTCCCGGAGTACGAGCGCGGTATCACCGTCCCAGCCCTCGTCGACGTTCCCACCGGTGAGGTCGTCACCAACGACTACCCGCAGATCACCCTCGACCTGTCCACGGAGTGGACGCAGTACCACCGCGACGGTGCGCCCGATCTGTATCCGGAGGCGCTGCGCAGCGAGATCGACGAAGTCGCCGAACTGGTGTTCAGGGACGTCAACAACGGCGTCTACCGCTGTGGTTTCGCCGGATCGCAGGAGGCCTACGACAAGGCCTACGACCAACTGTTCGCCCGCCTCGATTGGCTCGTCGAACGCCTGTCCACGCAGCGCTACCTCGTCGGCGACCACATCACCGAGGCCGACGTGCGCCTGTTCACCACCCTGGTGCGCTTCGATCCCGTCTATCACGGTCATTTCAAGTGCAACCGCAGCAAGCTCAGCGAGATGCCGGTGCTGTGGAACTACGCACGCGACTTGTTCCAGACCCCCGGATTCGGCGACACCGTCGACTTCGACCACATCAAGCGGCATTACTACGAGGTGCACACCGACATCAACCCGTCGGGCATCGTGCCGAAGGGCCCGGATCTGCAGAGCTGGCTGGAGCCACACGGGCGCGAGTCACTGGGCGGATCGCCCTTCGGCGACGGAACTGCTCCCCCACCGCCGAAGCCCGACGAGCTCGTTCCGCCGGAGCACTGGGTCGCCTGAACCACCGCACCCCACACGGCCCGGCCCTGCCCGGGCCACCATGATCGCGACCGAAAGAGATACCGATGGCAGGGAAAAAGGACGATGCAGAGGTCGAGGTCTCTAACGGAGGCAAGCTCGAACGTGCGCTGGTCAACATTCTCGACAACGCCAGCCGCCTGCAGGGACCTGCTGTCGACAAGTACGTGGCGCACGTGCGTCGGGCACACCCGTACGACACCCCGGCGCAGATCATCGAACGCCTCGAGAAGCGATTCCTGCTCGCGGTCACCGGCAGTGGATCGGCGGTGGGCGGCGCAGCGGCGATCCCCGGCATCGGAACCGTCGCGTCGCTCACCGCCGTGGGTGCCGAAACCGCATTCTTCATCGAGTCCTCGGCTCTGCTGACGCTGTCGGTCGCGTCCGTGCACGGCATTCCCGTCGAGAACCACCAACAGCGGCGCGCACTGGTGCTCTCGGTCGCGCTGGGCGAGTCGGGCATGCAGATCGTGCAGCGGACGGTCGGTAAGACCGCCAAGAACTGGGGACCACTGATCACCTCCCGCATCCCCCGTGGCTCGATGACGAGCATGAACAAGTCTCTGGCGAAGAAGTTCATCACCAAGTACCTCGCCAGGCGCAGCGCGCTGGTGGTAGGCAAGATGCTCCCCGCCGGAATCGGCGCGGCGATCGGCGGAGCAGGAAACCGCGCCGTCGGCAAGGGCGTCATCAAAAACGCCCGCGATGCCTTCGGAGCACCGCCCGCTCGCTTTCCGGAGAATCTCGTCATCGAGCCCGACGCCTGAGATGCGGAATCATCGCGAGGCGGAGGGGTTGCACTCGATATGACTTCCACACCTGAACTCGGCACGTACGGCGTCTGGCGACTTCATTCGGCTTTCACCCCCGAACTGTCGCGCGCGATCGAATCGTTCGGTTACGGCACGATCTGGCTGGGCGGCTCGCCGCCGGCGGATCTGGCTACCAGTGAGGAGATTCTCGACGCCACCGAGACGATCGTCGTGGCAACCGGAATCGTCAACATCTGGTCCGATTCCGCGGCCGACGTCGCCGCGTCGTATCACCGGTTGGAGAGCAAGCACCCAGGACGCTTCCTCCTCGGAATCGGTGCCGGCCACCCCGAGGCGACGCAGGAGTACACCAAGCCGTACGACGCCCTGGTGGCGTATCTCGACGACCTCGACACCGCCGGAGTGCCGGTGGAGCGGCGCGTCCTCGCGGCGCTCGGGCCCAAGGTGCTTGCCCTTGCCGCCGACCGCACCGCCGGTGCGCATCCTTACCTGACCACCCCCGAGCACACCCGCGAGGCGCGAGAAGCACTGGGACCGAACAAGATCCTGGCACCCGAACACAAAGTGGTACTCGAATCCGATCCGGAGCAGGCGCGGTCGATCGGCCGACCGCCGGTCAACAACCCCTACCTGCACCTGCGCAACTACACCAACAATCTGAACCGGCTCGGCTACTCGGACGAGGAAATCGGTGACGGCGGCAGTGACCGCCTGATCGACGCATTGGTGGCGCACGGCACGGCCGACGCAATCGCCGCTCGACTGAACGAGCATCTGGGTGCCGGAGCATCGCACGTGACACTGCACGCGCTCCCCGACGACGCCGATCCGCTCGAGACCTACCGAGAGATCGCCGCCGCATTGCACAGGTGACACCCGAGCACCCCGTAGCCTCGGGTACCGGTTGCCTCGCGCAGCCGGCACACGAGGTGACCAACGGCCAGGGGGATTTCGCACAGATGACCAGCTATCCGGGAGCAGCACTGGAAGCGCAGGCCCTGACCAAGCAGTTCGGCACCGTTCGCGCGGTGTCGGAGCTGAGCTTCGTCGTTCCACGCGGCACCGTCACCGGATTCCTCGGCCCCAACGGATCGGGTAAGACCACCACCCTGCGCATGCTGCTCGGACTCGTCGCACCCACCTCGGGTGTCGGCCTCGTCAACGGCAGCCCGTTTCGCGCGGCCACGCACCCGGCACGCACGGTCGGAGCCGTCCTCGACTCGCTGAGCCTGCATCCCAAGCGCACCGCCGCACATCATCTGCAGATCTACACCGCCGCGATCGGGGTGCCCGACAGCCGCGCACTCGACGTGCTGAACCTGGTAGGCCTCGGCGATGCCGCAGACCGCGCCGCAGGGGGCTTCTCCCTCGGCATGCGTCAACGCCTGACACTGGCGACGGCTCTGCTCGGAGATCCGGAGATCCTCGTACTCGACGAACCCGCGAACGGTCTCGACCCCGAAGGAATCGCCTGGCTTCGCGACTTCCTCAAGGGGTTTGCCGCGTCGGGTCGCACGGTCCTGGTATCGAGTCACATCCTCCGCGAAATCGAGCAGACAGTCGACAACCTGGTCATCGTCAGCGCAGGCGCACTGATGTATCAGGGTTCGATCGCACAGCTACGGTCCACCCGCCCGAGTCGCGTGCTCGTGGCGGCATCGGACCCCGCAAAACTCGCTCTCGCGTTGGCTTCGAACGGCATCAACGACACTCAACTGCTGCCCGACGGGCGCATCGGCGTCGCCGGCGTCGACGAGGCCGCCATCGCACGCATCGCCGTCGGTGCCGCTGTCACGGTATTCGGCACCACCAGCGAACACGTCGACCTCGAGCAGGTGTTCCTGTCCATGACCGCGGGTCAATACGCCGCGGCACCCGTTCGGCAGGATCCGTACGGACCGCCGCCCGGACATCAACCGGGCTACGGACCACCGGCGGGCTACCAGCAGGGCTACGGACCACCCCCGGGTTATCAGCAGGGCCACGGCGCGCCGCCACCGAATTACGGTCCGCCGCAGAACTGGAACGGAGGTCCCCGATGAACGCGCTGTTGACCTCGGAGATCCGCAAAGTCACGACGCTGAAATTCTGGTGGGCACTGGCGATCGCACCGATCGTGGTCGGAATTTTCGCCTCCGTCATCACCTCGGTCATCGCGAACCAGTTGGGTGAATTCGAGGAGGACCTCCAGATCTCGGGTGGGGTCGCCTCGATCGGCCTGTACGTCGCTGCCGGTGCCGCGATTCTGTTCGCCGGCATCTTCGGTGCCGTCAATGCCGGAACCGAATTTCCCCACAAGACCATCACCACCAGCTTCCTGACGGCCCGCGGCCGCGACGGGGTGATCGCGGCCAAGCTCATCGTCACTGCCCTGTTCGGGCTCGGATACGGACTGATCGTCTTGCTGGCCAGCCTGATCTGTCTGCTGATCTTCAACGACCGGACCGTGGTTCTCGACGGCCCGTTCATCGGTGTCGTGGCATCGTGCCTACTGGCCATCGTGCTGTGGTCGATGATCGGTGCCGGCCTGGGCCTGTTGCTCAAATCTCCGACGTGGTCCGCGATCGTGCTGGTCGCCTGGCTGCCGTTCGGCGAGGGACTGCTCTCGCTGATCCTGTTCGGAGTGGGATTGGGACCGATCGCCATCGTGTTGCCGTCGAACCTGACACTGCCGACGATGGCGGCGACTCAGTTGGACGGCGCCGCTGATCTGGCGTCGTGGCCGTGGGCACCGCTCGGGCTCGCGCTGTGGGCCGCGGTGCTGACCGGTGGCGGCTGGTTTACGGCCCGCACCCGCGACATCGACTGAGGTCGACGCCGGGACCCGCATTCGCCTGCCGATCGTGTCGGTGGTCGGGTCTACCGTTGTCGATCGATGGCACACAGTAATTCGGTGACGAACCGTGGCGAGGCCGCAGGCAGCGACTCGGCGAACAACAGCACCCTCGTCGAGCTCGATCGGTCGAGTAGTGATGTCGCTGCCGACAGCGATGCGTCGCGCACGCCGCGCGGCTGGATTCGGCGTCTGATCGCGCAGTGCATGCTGCACCGTCGCACGGCCTTGGGCGCGCTGGGCGTGACGATGATCGCCGCGGTCATCGATATCTCGTTCCCACTGCTCACCAGGTTGGCGATCGACGACGCGACCGCGGGCAAGGGCGAGGTCATCCTCACGGTCGCGGTGGCCATTGCGCTGTTGGGTCTCGTACGATTCGCCTGCCAGTTCGGTCGGCGCATGCTCGCAGGCAGGCTCTCCATCGACGTCCAACACGATCTGCGCCTGGACCTGCTGGCCTCGTTGCAGCGGCTCGACGGCCGCAAGCAGGACGAGATCCGTACCGGTCAGGTCGTGTCGAGGTCGATCACCGACCTGCAACTCGTGCAGGGACTGCTGGCCATGGTGCCGCTGTCGGCCGGGGCGCTACTGCAGTTCGTCCTTGCCCTCATGGTCATGGCGTACCTGTCTCCGCTGCTCACCGTGGTCGCGGTCCTCATCGTTCCCGCGGTCGGCATCGTCGTCTACCGCATCCGCCCGATCCTGTTCGCGGCCACCTGGTCTGCGCAGCAGCGCGCCGCCGACCTTGCCCAGCATGTCGAAGAAACCGTCACCGGCGTCAGAGTGGTCAAGGGCTTCGGCCAGGAAGCTCGCGCCGTGGACCGCATCGAAGCACTCGGCCGCACACTGTTCTCCGAGCGCATGCGGTCGGCGCGGATCAACTCACGGTTCGCACCGTCGATGGCCACCATCCCCCAGCTCGGTCTCGTCGGTGTCATCGCCCTCGGCGGCTATCTTGCGCTGCAGGGCAACATCACCATCGGCACATTTCTGGCCTTCGCCACCTACGTCGCCACGCTGTCCGCCGTCACCCGAACCGTCTCGTCCGTGATCATCATGGCGCAGCTCTCCCGCGCTGCCGTCGAACGCGTCTACGAGGTTGTCGACACCGAGCCGTCCGACCCGGAACCGACGCAGCCGATCGCATTGCCCGACGGCCCACTCGGCGTCAGTATCAGCGAGGTCACCTTCGGATTCGAGCCCGAGCGGGACGTGCTCACGGGCCTGAACCTGACTATCTCGCCCGGCGAAACGGTTGCCGTCGTCGGGCATGCGGGCTCGGGAAAGACCGCGCTCGCGCTCCTGCTGCCCCGCTTCTACCGCCCTTCCGCGGGCCGGATCGCGCTCACATCCGGCGACATGTCCGTCGATATCGACGACCTCGACTCCACATCGCTGCGCGAGGCGGTGTCCCTGGTGTTCGACGAACCGTTCCTGTTCTCCGACAGCATCGCCGCCAATATCGCTCTCGGTAGGCCCGACGCCACTACGGACGAGATCGAGCACGCGGCGCGCCTGGCGCAGGCCTCCACCTTCATCGAGGCGCTGCCCGAGGGATACGACAGCCTCGTCGGCGAACGCGGACTCACCCTCTCCGGAGGTCAACGACAACGCATCGCCCTCGCGCGAGCTCTGCTCGTCGATCCGCGAATTCTGATCCTCGACGACGCCACCTCGGCAGTCGACGCCGAGACCGAAGCCGCGATCTTCGACGCGTTGCGCGGCGTCCGTTCTCGCGCGACTCTCGTCCTCGCTCATCGCCGCTCCACCCTGACACTGGCCGACCGAGTCGCCGTACTCGACAACGGCCGCATCATCGACACCGGGACGGTCGACGAACTCGATCGGCGTTGTCCACTGTTCCGCGCCCTGCTCGCCGGCGGTGACGAAACAGGCGGTGATGAAACAGGCGGTGACGAAACAGGCGGCGGCGAGTTCGAGCCGGGCACGGTCCCTGAGCCCTCGGCCGAAACACTGTGGCCCGATAGCGCGCTCGAATCGACTCCCGAGCCCGGCACCATCGCCTCGCCCGCACCCGGCGGTGGTGGTGGGCACGGTCCTGCGATGGCAGGGGCCTTCGGCTCGCTCGCGCCCACCCCGGCCATCGCCGAGGCCGTCGCGGCCCTGCCTCCGGCGACCGAGGATCCCGGCGCATCGGGATCCGAGCTCCGGCGCCCCGATCCAGGTTTCCGGCTGTCGAGGTTGCTCGGACCGGTCAGGTTGCTGCTCGCAGCCGTGGTGGTGCTGCTCGCACTGGACTCGCTGGCCTCGATCGCTTTTCCCTCCCTCGTGCGCTTTGCGGTGGACAGCGGAGTGGCGCGCGGAGACTCGAACACTCTGTGGATCGCCACCTCTATCGGCGTCGTGCTGGCCGCAGCGAGTTGGTTCGTCGTCTGTTGGACGACGGTGATCACCGCGCGAGCGGGTGAGCGGGTGCTCTTCGGACTACGCGTGCGCAGTTACGCGCACATTCAGCGGCTGGGCCTGGACTACTACGAACGTGAGCTGTCCGGCCGCATCATGACCCGGATGACAACCGACGTCGATGCGCTCTCGTCGTTCATTCAAACGGGCGCATCGACGGCCGTGGTGAGCGTGCTGACCGTGGTGGGCATTGCCGCCGCACTGCTCGTCACCGACCTCACTCTCGGGCTGGTGGCGCTGGCGGTCGTACCACCCCTTGCCGTGGCCACCGTGATCTTCCGGCGAATTTCCTCGGCGGCGTACTCGACGTCCCGCGAACGTATTTCGATCGTCAATGCCGACTTCCAGGAAAACGTCACGGGGTTGCGCGCCGCACAGGCATACCGTCGCGAGGAGTACGCCGCGTCCCGGTTCGCCGAGCGTTCCAACCGCTACCGAGCGAGCCGGATGAGATCGCAGACCGCGATCTCGGTGTTCTTTCCGCTCATCACGTTGCTCTCCGACATCGCCCTTGCCGTCGTGGTGTTCGTCGGCGCGCATCAGATCGCAACCGGGGCGACCACCGCGGGAACCCTCGTGGCGTTCGTGCTCTACCTCGGACTGCTCTTCGGCCCGATCCAGCAGCTCTCGCAAGTGTTCGACGGCTACCAGCAGGCGCGCGTCGGAGTCGGTCGCATCGGCGACCTGCTACGCACTACGAGTTCGATCGAAACTGCCACCGCCGCGGACCCCACCGCTCTCCCGGGCGGTCGCCTCAGGGCCGACATCGATCTCGTCGACGTCGGTTTTCGGTATGCCGGGGCTCATACCGATGCACTGCGTGAGGTAACTCTCACCATTCCTGCCGGCACCACTGTCGCCCTGGTCGGGCGCACCGGAGCCGGCAAATCCACCGTGGTGAAACTGCTGGCCCGCTTCTACGATCCGACCTCCGGTTCGGTGCGGGTCGGCGGCCACGATCTGCGCGACTATCGCCTCTCGGACTACCGGCACCGACTCGGCGTCGTACCGCAGGAGGCGCACCTGTTCACCGGAACCGTGGCGTCGAACATCGCCTACGGCAGACCCGATGCCAGCCGCGCCGATATCGAGCAGGCGGCTCGTTCGGTGGGTGCTCTGAGCACCATTGCTGCACTTCGTGGCGGTATGCACCAACCCGTAGGAGAACGGGGTCAAGGATTGTCCGCGGGTCAGAGACAGCTGATCGCACTGGCCCGAGCCGAGCTGGTCGACCCCGACCTGCTCCTACTCGACGAGGCCACCGCCACACTCGATCCGGCGACCGAACGCACCGTGCTTGCGGCCAGCAATGCCGTCGCGCGCACCCGCACCGCCGTGGTCGTTGCTCACAGATTGGCTACCGCCGCACGAGCGGATCTCATCGTGGTCGTCGACGGCGGCCGTATCGTGGAAGTCGGACAACACTCGGAGCTTCGCTTCCGTGGCGGCTTCTACACGCAGTTGTGGACTGCAGCCGAAACGAACCGCGGGAATAATTCGATAGTCCAAGGAGTCATCGACAACGAGGCCGATGGTTACCGGTGAGTACGTATCACAGCTACGTCCCGGACACATGTGAGCTGGACCAAAGGTCTAGCCTGGAGATGTACGCGCGCTGAACGGGAACGAAGACAGAAACGAGGCGAACTACTGCCGTGAGCAGCAGCTCTACTACCCAATTCGGACAGAATCAATGGCTGGTCGACGAGATGTACCAGCGATTCAAGCAGGACCCTTCCTCCGTCGACGCGAGCTGGCACGAGTTTCTCACCGGTTACGACCCCGACGCCGTGATGGACGACGACACGGCTGGCGACTCCAACGGCGCGTCGGGCAACGGCGCGGCCTCGAACGGTAGCTCGACCAAGTCTGCTCCTCCCGCAGCACCCGCGCCCCCAGCCAAGCCTGCCGCCTCGACTCCGCAGAAGACCGACGCTCCCAAGTCCGAAGCGCCGAAGGCTGCTCCAAATACCGAAGCGCCGAAGGCTGCTCCCAAAACCGAAGCTCCGAAGGCCCCCGCTCCCAAGGCAGAAGCCTCGAAGCCTGCCGCCAAGCCTGCCGAGAAGAAGGCAGCTCCGGCCAAGTCGGCTCCCGCTGCAGCCGAATTCGGCGAGGAGTCGAGCAAGGTTCTGCGCGGTGCCGCAGCGGCGGTGGCGAAGAACATGTCCGCCTCGTTGCAAATTCCGACCGCGACAAGTGTCCGTGCAATCCCGGCGAAGCTGATGGTGGACAACCGTCTCGTCGTCAACAACCACCTCGCGCGTACCCGAGGTGGCAAGATCTCGTTCACGCACCTGCTCGGTTATGCCATCGTGCAGGCCGTCAAGGCGTTCCCGAACATGAACCGCCATTTCGCCGAGGTAGACGGCAAGCCGAACGCCGTCACTCCCGCAGCGATCAATCTCGGTCTCGCTATCGACCTGCCCGGCAAGGATGGAAACCGTTCCCTCGTTGTCGCCGCGATCAAGAACACTCAGGACTTCACCTTCACGCAGTTCTACAACGCGTACGAGGACATCGTGCGCCGCGCCCGCGACGGCAAGCTCACCGGTGAAGACTTCCAGGGTGTCACCATCTCGCTGACCAATCCCGGCGGAATCGGAACCGTGCACTCGGTGCCGCGGTTGATGAAGGGCCAGGGTGCCATCATCGGTGCCGGCGCGATGGAGTACCCGGCAGAGTTCCAGGGGGCCAGCGACGAGCGCCTCGCCGAGTTCGGTGTCGGCAAGCTCATGACCCTGACCTCGACGTACGACCACCGCATCATTCAGGGCGCGGAATCGGGCGACTTCCTCAAGACGATCCACAACCTGCTGATCAGCGACGAGTTCTACGACGAGCTGTTCCATTCGCTCAAGATTCCGTACGAGCCCATCCGCTGGCGCAAGGATCTGCCCGAGGGCACGGTCGACAAGAACACCCGAGTGCTCGAGCTCATCGCGGCGTACCGCAACCGCGGGCACCTGATGGCCGACACCGATCCGTTGCAGTTCACCAAGGACAAGTTCCGGATGCATCCGGATCTCGACGTGATCAGCCACGACCTCACGCTGTGGGATCTCGACCGCGAGTTCAAGGTCGGCGGGTTCCACGGCAAGGACAAGATGAAGCTGCGCGACGTGCTGAGCGTCCTGCGCGACTCGTACTGCCGCCACGTGGGCGTCGAATACACCCACATCCTCGAGACCGAGCAGGTGTCCTGGCTGCAGGAACGCGTCGAGGCAAAGCACGTCAAACCGACTGTGGCGCAGCAGAAGTACATCCTGAGCAAGCTCAACGCCGCCGAGGCGTTCGAGACGTTCCTGCAGACCAAGTACGTCGGGCAGAAGCGCTTCTCGCTCGAAGGTGCCGAGTCGGTCATCCCGATGATGGATTCGGTGATCGACCAGAGCGCCGAGTACGCGCTCGACGAGGTCGTCATCGGCATGCCGCACCGCGGCCGACTGAACGTGCTCGCCAACATCGTCGGCAAGCCCTACTCGAAGATCTTCACCGAGTTCGAGGGCAACATGAACCCGGCCGCCGCACACGGCTCCGGCGACGTGAAGTACCACCTCGGTGCCGAGGGCACGTACATCCAGATGTTCGGCGAGAACGACATCAAGGTCTCGCTCACGGCGAACCCGTCGCACCTCGAGGCCGTCGATCCGGTTCTCGAAGGACTCGTCCGAGCCAAGCAGGACCTGCACGACAAGGGCACCGGCCAGGGCGGCTACTCCGTCCTGCCTCTCATGCTGCACGGAGATGCTGCGTTCGCCGGCCAGGGCGTCGTCGCCGAGACACTGAACCTGTCGGATCTGCGGGGCTACCGCACCGGCGGCACCGTGCACATCGTCGTCAACAACCAGGTCGGCTTCACCACCTCGCCGGAGTTCTCACGCTCCTCCGAGTACTGCACCGACGTGGCGAAGATGATCGCCGCCCCGATCTTCCACGTCAACGGCGACGACCCCGAGGCATGCGCCTGGGTCGCGCAGCTGGCGGTGGACTTCCGTCAGAAGTTCCACAAGGACGTCGTCATCGACATGATCTGCTACCGCCGACGCGGTCACAACGAGGGCGACGACCCCTCGATGACCCAGCCTGCGATGTACGACGTGATCGACACCAAGCGCAGCGTCCGTAAGAGCTACACCGAATCGCTCATCGGCCGCGGCGACATCTCGCTCAAGGAAGCCGAGGACGCACTCCGCGACTACCAGGGCCAGCTCGAACGCGTCTTCAACGAGGTGCGTGAACTCGAGAAGTACACCCCCGAGCCCAGCGAGTCCGTCGAACTCGACCAGCAGTTGCCCACCAAGCTCAAGACAGCCGTCGACAAATCGGTCCTGCACCGCATCGGCGACGCCCACCTCGACGTGCCCGACGGCTTCAACGTGCACCCGCGCGTCAAGCCGGTGCTCGAGAAGCGTCGCGAAATGTCGTACGAAGGCAAGGTCGACTGGGCCTTCGGTGAGCTGCTCGCACTCGGATCGCTCGTGGACGAGGGACGCAACATCCGCTTCTCCGGCCAGGACACCCGACGCGGAACGTTCACCCAGCGGCACTCGGTGATCATCGACCGGAAGACCGGAGCCGAGTACACCCCGCTGCAGAACCTGGGCAGCGACAACCCCGGCAAGTTCATGGTCTACGACTCCGCACTGAGCGAGTTCGCGGCCGTCGGCTTCGAGTACGGCTACTCCGTGGGCAACCCGGACGCGCTGGTGATGTGGGAAGCGCAGTTCGGCGACTTCGTCAACGGCGCACAGTCCATCATCGACGAGTTCATCTCGTCCGGTGAAGCCAAGTGGGGTCAGCTCTCCGACGTCGTGCTGCTGTTGCCGCACGGCCACGAAGGTCAAGGCCCCGACCACACGTCCGGTCGCATCGAACGCTTCCTGACGTTGTGCGCCGAAGGCTCGATGACCGTCGCTCTCCCCTCGACCCCCGCGAACTACTTCCATCTGCTGCGCAGGCACGCGCGTGACGGCATCCGTCGTCCGCTGATCGTCTTCACCCCGAAGTCGATGCTGCGCAACAAGGCTGCGGTGAGCAACATCGAGGACTTCACCGACGGCAAGTTCCACTCGGTGTTCGACGAGCCCACCTACGACACCGGCACCGGTGACCGCAGTGCGGTCAAGCGCGTACTGATGGTCAGCGGAAAGCTCTACTACGAGCTCCTCGCTCGCAAGCAGAAGGACAACCGCGACGACGTCGCCATCGTCCGCATCGAACAGCTCTACCCCGTGCCGGTCCGCCGGATCCGGGAAGCGCTCGAAAGCTACCCGAACGCAACGGAATTCCGTTGGGTTCAGGAAGAGCCCGCGAACCAGGGTGCGTGGCCGTTCTTCGGTCTCGCGTTGCCCGAGCTCATGCCCGAGAAACTGGTCGGCATCAAGCGCATCTCCCGTCGCGCAATGTCCGCCCCGTCGTCGGGCTCGAGCAAGGTCCACGCCGTCGAGCAGCTCGAGATCATCGACGAGGCCTTCAACGCAGTCGGCGAAGGCTAGAAAAGTCCACTAGCGACAGCGGCCCACCCCTTTCTAGGGGTGGGCCGCTGTCGTCGTTTCCAGACCCCTGCTTCTGCGTCAATGGACCACTGCATACGTCTGAGCGGTGCAATGGTCCATTGACGCGAGCGGGGTGGCGGGCGGGCGGCTCAGGTCGCCGCTTCGACTTCGACTTCCGCGTCGGATTCGAGGAGGGCGGCGATCATTCCCGGTGCCAGGGCGACGGCGGGCAGCGCGTTGACGTTGAGGTCGATGAGTTCGTCGCGACTGATGCGGGGGTCGCGGAGCCAGGTGATGGTGGCTTCTTCCACGAAAGCGATCCAGCCGCGGACGGCAAGGTCGACGGTGGGGGTCACATCCATGTCGAGCACGGCGAGTTGAACCAGGGTGCGATCGGCCATGGTGGTGCGGGTCTGCTCAAACACCTCGCGCATCTGCGGGTCTCCGCTGGCAGTGCCACGGAGCAGGGAGATGAAGGTGTCGCGTTTTTCGCTGACGTAGTCGACGTAGTTGGCGATGGAATCGCGGAGGATCTCGAAGGGCTCGAGATCGGGATCGGGGGCTGTTCTCTCGAGCATCGACCGGGATGCCTCGCGCACTATTTCGAGGTGAAAGTCCTGCTTGGAGGCGAAGTAGTGGAACAGTAGACCTCGGGAGACGCCCGCTTGATCGGCGATGTCCTCTACGGAGATCTGTTCGAGGGGGCGTTCGGCCAGCATTTCGGTGCCGAGCTCGATCAGTTGTGCTCGTCGTTGTTGCGGACTGAGTCGTGTCCTCTTTGTTGTCGGAACGCCGGCGTTGCTCACATTCGCCATGCAATCATCCTATTGAGTGTTAGTCAATAACTATTGACTCACACTCAATAAGCTTCTATTGTCCTCTACATGAGTCTTCCCGTAACAGATACTTCGGACCGTGCAACGACGCCGCGTCACGTCGATACGCTGATCATCGGCAGCGGATTCGCCGGCCTCGGTGCCGCAATCAAGCTGACAAAAGCAGGCAAGAAGGACTTCGTCGTCATCGAACGCGGCCATGATGTGGGTGGCACCTGGCGCGACAACACCTACCCCGGCGCAGCCTGCGACGTGCCGTCGCATCTGTACTCGTACTCGTTCGCCCTGAATCCGGACTGGACCCGCTCGTTCTCCACCCAGCCCGAGATCCAGAAGTACATCTCCGGAGTCGCCCGCAAATACGGCGTCATGGACAAGCACGTCTTCGGGACGGACGTCACCTCGGCCCGCTGGAATGCCGACACCAGTCGCTGGGACGTGAAGACCACCACCGGCGACTACACCGCGAAGATCGTCGTCTCGGCCGTCGGCGCGTTGTGCGAGCCGAACCTTCCCGACATCAAGGGAATTCACGACTTCGAGGGCGAGGTCTTCCACTCCGCGCAGTGGAATCACGACGTCTCACTCGCGGGCAAGCGCGTTGCCGTCATCGGCACCGGCGCATCGGCGATTCAGATCGTGCCTGCCATCGCAGGCCAGGTCGAGCACCTCGACGTCTACCAGCGCACGGCGCCGTGGATCCTCCCCCGCGCCGATCGCCCGTACACCAAGCTGGAGCGTTTCGCCTTCAAGCACGTTCCGGGCTTCCAGCGGCTGTCCCGCGCCGGCATCTACGCGATGCGCGAGACTCAGGTCGTCGGATTGACGAAGTCCCCAGCCTTCATGAAGCCGTTGCAGTGGGCGTCGGAGAATCATCTGCGCACCCAGATCAAGGACAAGGCGCTGCGCGCCAAGGTCACCCCGAACTTCCGGATCGGCTGCAAGAGAATGCTGATCTCGAACGCGTACTACCCCGCGCTGGCGCAGAGCAACGTCGATCTCGTCACCGACGGCATCGCCGAGGTCCGCGCAAGGTCCATCGTGACCGAGGACGGCACCGAGCGGCCCATCGACGCACTCGTCGTCGCCACCGGTTTTCACGTCACCGACTCCCCCGCGTACCAGGGCATCACCGGCAAGGACGGCCGCACACTGGCCGAGACCTTCGACGACGGTGGCCAGCAGGGTTACAAGGGTGCCGCGGTTGCGAACTTCCCCAACATGTTCTTTCTGGTCGGCCCCAACACCGGCCTGGGACACACCTCGATGGTCTTCATGATCGAATCGCAGATCAACTACTTGGTCGACGCGTTGAACACCATCGACAAGCACGACATCGGCACCATCGAGGTGCGCAAGGACGTGCAGGACGAGTACAACGTCACCCTGCAGGACCAGCTGTCCAAGAGCGTGTGGATGAACGGCGGTTGCGCCAGCTGGTACCTCGACAAGCACGGCAACAACACGACACTGTGGCCGGGCTTCACATTCGAGTTCCGCAAGATGACCAAACACTTCGATCTCGATGCGTACCGTAGCGTCGCAACGTCCGATCTGCCCTCCGCACCGTCGGCGAACAGCCCCGCCGGCAACAACACAGACAAGGTGACCTCTCGATGAGTGCATTCACAGGCAAAGTAGCCGTCGTCACCGGCGCAGGCTCCGGAATCGGCCGCGCACTGGCCCTCGAACTGGCCGGACGTGGAGCGAAGTTGGCCCTGTCCGACGTCGACACCACCGGGCTCGACGAGACCGTCCGCCAGGCCGAGGCACTGGGAGCCGAGGTCAAGTCGGATTTCCTCGACGTCTCACAGCGCGAGACGGTGCTGGACTACGCCGACGCCGTCGTCGCACATTTCGGCAAGGTCAACCAGATCTACAACAACGCGGGCATCGCCTACCACGGTGACGTGGACAAGTCCTCGTTCAAGGACATCGAGCGCATCGTCGACGTCGACTTCTGGGGAGTCGTCAACGGCACCAAGGCATTTCTGCCGCACATCCAGGCCTCGGGCGACGGCCACATCATCAACATCTCCAGCCTCTTCGGTCTACTCGCGATCCCCTCGCAGTCCGCGTACAACGCGGCGAAGTTCGCGGTTCGTGGCTTCAGCGAATCCCTGCGCATCGAGATGCTGATCTCCAAGGCTCCGGTGAAGGTGACCGTGGTGCACCCCGGCGGCATCAAGACCGCCATCGCCCGCAACGCCACCGTCGCCGAGAACTACGACCAGGCGGACTTCGCGAAGTTCTTCGACACCAAGCTCGCGAAGACCACCCCCGTCGATGCGGCCAAGACCATCCTCAAGGGTGTCGAGAAGGGCAAGGGCCGGGTACTCATCGGATCCGACGCCATTGCCCTCGATCTGCTGCAGCGCATCACCGGCTCGCGATACCAGGGCTTGATCGCTGCAGTATCAAAGCGCGCGCTGCCGCGCTCGAAGAAGTAGGCGGGCGCACGATGAAGTCCTTCTACGTCCCCCTGCCGATCGTCGCGGCTGCGCTGAAGCCGTTCTACCGCGTCGCGCTCAATCCGCGGTTCTCGTTCCGGACTCAGCGGCGAATCCTCGAAGCCGGGGCTCCGCTGCAGACGCTTCCCCACGGAACCGTCGCGCAGAAGCTGACCCTCGCCGGACGAAAGGCCGAGCGCGTCACTGTCGGCGCGACCGAACGCGACACCGCGATTCTGTACCTGCACGGCGGCGCGTACACGATCGGATCGATCAACACACACCGCTCACTTGCTGCACACCTGGCCAGGGAATCGGCCAGTGCCGTCTACGTGCTCGACTACCGATTGGCACCGGAGAATCCGTATCCGGCAGGTCTGGACGACGCAGTGGCGGCGTTCCGTGAGCTGGTTCGATCCCACGGATTCACCGCGGACCGCATCGCCATCGCCGGCGACTCGGCCGGCGGCGGACTGTCGGTGGCCACCGCGCGTCGCCTGGTGGACGACGGAACCAGCCCGGCTGCCCTCGGACTGATCTCGCCGTGGGTCGATCCCGGTGCGCGCGACGCAGTCAAGGACCGGGATCTCGTGGTCAACACCGGGTGGTCGTACAGCTCGGCCGATGCCTACCTGGGCGCGGGTGATCCGCTCGATCAGGGCTTCGCCCCACTCCTGGGAAACCTGGACGGGCTGCCGCCGATCGTCATGCACGTCGGCACCGACGAAGTGTTGTTCGCACAGATCACCGCGTTCGCGGACAAGCTTCGCCTGTCCGGCGTCGAGCTCGAACACGTCGAATACAAGAAACTCTGGCACGTCGCGCATCTGCAGGCGTCGATCATGCGCGAAGCGGCCCAGGCTGTTCAGCACATGGGCGCCTATCTGGGCCGGAAGGTCAGGGCCTCGACGACGAGCGCATCAGAGGTTGTGCTCGCCGAGCCAACGGCCGGCGACATCGCCTGACGGAACACCGCTGCGGACCTCGCCGATCATGTCGGCGAGGTCCGCTGTCGTCAGCTCTCCCGCCACCACCGAGAACGACCTCAGAGCACTCTCACCGAGCACCCCGTTGCGATAGAGCGGAACGACGTTCTGTGCCGGGAACACATGATCGTCGTCGGGCAGGGTCGTCAGTTCTTTCGCAAGTGGCCCGAACGACGCGGTGCGGATCGCGAGAGCACCCACCGCACCGGAATTCAGGTCGTCGACGGCGAACTGCGCATCCGGATACACCATGAACTCTCCGAAACTCGCCCCGGTGAACGTCGGCTCCCGACGCGGAACAGCGTGTACGACGTCCAGCGGATCCACCTCACCCTCGACCACCCCGATCGTCACGTCTTCGCCGAAAACGACGTCGTCCAACACCGTGCCCGACGCCACCGCGATGGCGAGTCGGTCCTCGGCCGTCGCGTAATCCCCCACCGACAACCCGGCAGGCAGTGACCGGTTCAGTTCGACGAACACGTCCTCGGCCTCGGTTGCCGTGGCGAGGGTGTCGAAGGTGCGCAGCAGATCCCCGGTCACCTCGGGAACCATCGTCACCTCCCCTCGATCGAGGGCAGCGAGGTACTCGGCTCGATCACCGAGATCCTCGTCCACGGTGACGTCCGCTCCCGTCGACCTCACGGCACCGGCGTATATCTGTGCGAGCAGCCGGGAGACGTCCGAGTTGCCGGCTCCGACGACTACGGCCGCGGGCTCGGATGAAGGAGCCGCGCTGCAACCACCGAGGAGTCCGGCGATCGACACCACCACGGCCGTGGCCAGAACCGACGAACGCACCGTCATTTCCTCCTGTTCACTGCCTGTCTGGTTTACCGATCTCGACTGCGGGGCACAGATGCGAACGAGACGGTAGTCGAACCAACCTTATGGGTACCCGGATTTCGACTACCATCCCGAACAGCCCGAGTCCTGATTCTGCCGATTCCCCCGTACTGCGGTGATGGCCGGTGGAGATGGGTAGGACTGTGCCCGAACCGATGGAAGGACATCATGACCACCTCCCGAATCACGCGTGCGTTCTCCGCTCCGAGGGCCGTGGCAGCCGTTGCCGCGCTCGCTCTCTCGGTCACCGCTCTGACCGCCTGCGGCGGAAATTCGGATCCACTCTCCAGCGGTGGCGGCCAGAGCAACGGTGACACCAACTCCATCATCATCGGCTCGGCCAACTTCCCCGAGTCCGAGACCGTGGCCAACATCTATGCCGAGGCACTGCGCGCCAACGGCTTCGAGGTGAGCACCAAGCTCAACATCGGCAGCCGCGAGGCCTACATCCCCGCCGTGCGGGACGGATCGATCGACATGATCCCCGACTACACCGGCAACCTGCTGCAGTACTTGGACGAATCCTCGACCGCCACGTCCTCGGAGGACGTCCTCGCCGCGCTGCCCGCCGCCCTGGGCGACGATCTGACCGTGACGGCCCAGGCTCCCGGCGAGGACAAGGATGCCGTCGTGGTCACTCGCGCCACGGCGACCGAACGCAACCTCACCACCATCGGCGATCTCGCACCGTTCTCGTCCGAGGTGACCTTCGCCGGTACTCCGGAATTCCAGGAACGCGTCGGCGGCCTGCCGGGACTGCGAGACAAGTACGGCCTGGATATCTCGGCCGGCAACTACATTCCGATCTCGGACGGCGGCGGACCGGCCACGGTCGAGGCCCTCGTCTCCGGTCAGGTCACGGCCGCGGACATCTTCACGACCTCGCCCGCGATCGCGCAGAACGACCTCGTCGTTCTGGAGGACCCGGAAAACAACTTCGCCGCCCAGAACATCATCCCGGTGCTGCGCACGGACAAGCAGTCGGACAAGCTCACCCAGGTTCTCGACGCCGTGTCGGCGCAGATCACCACCGAAGAGCTGATCGCGCTGAACACCTCGGTGTCCGGTGACGAGAAGGCAGAACCGGCGGCGGCAGCGGCAGCGTGGGTCAAGGACAAGGGCCTGGACCAGCCGGTCAGCTGATGATCACCTTCGAGCACGTCAACAAGACATATCCGGATGGCACCACGGCAGTCGACTCCTTGGACCTGGTGATCGAGCCGCACTCGTTCACCGTGTTCGTGGGGCCGTCCGGCTGCGGCAAGACCACGTCGATGCGCATGATCAACCGCATGATCACTCCCACCTCGGGCCTGATCACGGTGGACGGTCGCAACATCGCGGACACCGATGCGGTGAAGTTGCGGCGCGGAATCGGCTACGTCATCCAGAGCGCCGGGCTGTTGCCGCATCGGACGGTCGTCGACAACGTCGCGACGGTGCCGGTGCTCAACGGCGAGTCGCGCCGCGCGGCGCGCAAGGCCGCACTCGACGTGCTCGAACGCGTCGGCCTCGACCCGGCCTTCGCCTCGCGCTATCCAGCGCAGCTCTCCGGCGGGCAGCAACAGCGGGTCGGGGTGGCCCGCGCCCTCGCCGCCGACCCGCCGATCCTGCTGATGGACGAGCCTTTCAGCGCAGTCGACCCGGTGGTGCGCGAGGATCTGCAGACCGAAATGCTGCGGCTGCAGGCGGAGCTGAAGAAGACGATCGTGTTCGTCACCCATGACATCGACGAAGCAGTACGGCTCGGCGACCACATCGCGGTCTTCGGGCCGCACGGACGACTGCAGCAATACGACAAGCCCGAGACGATTCTGGCCGCTCCGGCGACGCCCTTCGTGGCGTCCTTCGTCGGCCGCGATCGTGGCTATCGAGGCCTGTCGTTCCGGTCGGCGCAGTCGGTGACGATGCATAAGATCGAGACGGCCACCGAGGACGAGATCCACGGGCTCCGGCTGAACCAGGGGCAGTGGGTTCTCGTCGTCGACTCGCAGCGGCATCCACTGGGCTGGATCGATGCGACCGGCGTCGAGAAGGTGCGCGACGGCCGGAGCGTCGACGAGAGCTCTGCGGCGGGCGGATCCCTGTTCCTCGAGGGCGGCGATCTGCGGCAGGCACTCGACTCGGCGATCTCGTCACCGTCGGGAATAGGCGTCGCGGTGGACGCGTCCGGCGCAGCCGTGGGCAGTGTCGACGGTGCCGAGATCCTCGAAACCCTTGCTGCTCAACGCAAGTCGGAAGACGAGGAGCGCAATCGGCACCATTTCGAGGCGGCACGAGGCGACGAGCAGTGAGCTGGCTGATCGACAACTTCGATGTCGTTCTCGGCTACACGAAAACACACCTGTATCTCTCACTCGTCCCGCTGCTCATCGGACTGGTCATCGCGATTCCGGTCGGCACTCTCGTCCGAAACACGAAGTGGGTCCGCCGAATCACGTTGACGGTGGCCAGCATCGCGTTCACCCTGCCGTCACTGGCACTGTTCGTCACCATCCCCGCGGTGCTCGGTCTGCCGGTGCTCGATCCGCTCAACGTGGTGATCGCCCTGACGGTGTACTCCACCGCGCTACTCGTTCGCGCGGTTCCCGAAGCGCTCGATTCGGTGCCGTTCGCTGTCGTCGATTCCGCTGAGGCGATGGGCTTCTCGACGCTGCGGCGAGCGGTGGCGGTCGAGCTGCCCTTGGCGCTTCCGGTGCTGATAGCCAACATTCGCGTCGTGACGGTCACCAACATCTCGTTGGTCTCGGTGGGTTCGGTGATCGGAATCGGTGGCCTCGGGCAGCTGTTCACGCAGGGCTACCAGCGCGACTATCCCGATCAGATCTTCGCAGGCATCATCTCGATCGTGTTCCTGGCGTTGATATTCGACGCGGCGCTGTATCTGCTGGGTCGTCGACTCACCCCGTGGACCCGCCCGAACTCGAGTTCGCCGAAGAAGAAGGCGCGCACATGAACCTGTTCTCCGAGGCGTTCTCGTACATAGTCGACGGTGCCAATTGGGCCGGACCGACGGGCATCGGCGCGCGACTGGTCGAGCACATGTATTACTCCCTGCTCGCGGTGCTGCTCTCTGCCGTCATCGCGATACCGGTCGGCCTGCTCATCGGTCACCTGCGCCGCGGCGAAGCCGTGGTGGTCGGGCTCGTCAACGCGCTCCGTTCGCTGCCCACTCTCGGCATTCTCGTGTTCCTGGTTCTGGTGATCGGATTGGGGCTGGTGCCGCCGATCATCGCGCTGATACTGCTGGGCATTCCACCGCTGCTGGCCGGCACGTACTCCGGCATCGCCAACGTCGATGCGAACGTGGTCGACGCCGCCCGATCCATGGGCATGACCGAGACCCAGGTACTGCTGCGAGTCGAGATTCCCAACGCGCTGCCGCTCATTCTCGGTGGCCTGCGCAACACCACCCTGCAGATCATCGCCACTGCGACCATCGCGGCCTACGTCAACCTCGGCGGGCTCGGCAGATACATCTTCGACGGGCTCGCGCTGTACGACTACGTGCGAGTTCTGGTCGGTGCGATCCTGGTGGCCGTGCTGACCCTCGTCGTCGACGGCCTGCTCGCGCTGGCGGTATGGGCGTCCGTTCCGGGCACCGGTCGCCTGCGTCGGACGCCGACAGCACTGGCCGAGGTCTGACCCGTCCGACAACGAAAGACACCGGCGAACTACCGGCCCTGGTAGGGCTGGGTTCGCCGGTGTTTCTTCCGTTTTCCTACGCGACGCCCTCGGCTCGCGCTGCTGCCGCAACTGCGTCCGCAACGGCCGGGGCGACACGAGGATCGAGTGGGCTCGGGACGATCTTGTCCGCAGCCAACTCGTCGCCGAGAACCGAGAGGATTGCCTCGGCAGCGGCGAGCTTCATGCCTTCGGTGATACGTCGAGCGCCCGCGTCGAGCGCGCCCTTGAACACACCGGGGAAGGCGAGAACATTGTTGATCTGGTTCGGGAAGTCACTTCGCCCGGTCGCGACGATGGCGGCGTACTTTCCCGCCACCTGCGGGTGGATCTCCGGGTCGGGGTTGGACAACGCGAACACGATCGACTGCGGTGCCATCGAGGCAATGTAGCTCTCGTCGACCTTGCCCGCGGACAGGCCGAGGAACACGTCGGCTCCGGCCAATGCGTCGCCCGGTCCCCCGCTGATCCCCCGCGGGTTGGTCCGAGCGGCAAGATCGGCCTTGACGTCGCCGAGATCGCCCCGCCCCGCCGAAATGATGCCCTTGGAATCGAGAACCACCACATCGGAGATTCCGGCTGCGAGCAGGATGTTGGCGCAGGCCACCCCCGCCGCGCCGGCACCGGACACGACGACGCGAAGCTCCGACAGGGCGCGCCCCTGCACCCGCGTCGCGCCGGTGAGCGCGGCGAGGACGACGATGGCGGTGCCGTGCTGATCGTCGTGCATCACCGGGCACTCGAGGGCATCGACGACGCGTCGTTCGATCTCGAAACAGCGCGGAGCCGAGATGTCTTCGAGGTTGACGGCCCCGAAACTGTGCCGCAGCCGCACGATCGTCTCGACGATCTCGTCGACGTCGTTGGTATCGAGCACGATCGGGATGGAGTCGAGGCCGGCGAACTTCTTGAACAGTGCGGCCTTGCCTTCCATCACCGGCAACGACGCCCGAGGGCCGATGTCGCCCAGGCCGAGCACTGCGGAACCGTCGGAGATGACGGCGACGAGGCGGTCGGTCCAGGTGTATCGCTTCGCGAGTGTCGGGTCGGCAGCGATGGCGCGGCTGACCTGGGCTACCCCGGGGGTGTACGCGATGGACAGATCCCGCTGGGTCTCGAGCGGTGCCGCCAGTTCGACCGACAGCTTGCCGCCGAGATGTCCGGCGAAGATCTCCTCGTCGGTGATAGCTGCCGGGCCGTCCGGTGCTGTGTCTTGTGCTGTGGTGTCTTCGACTGCCGTCACGGTGAAAGCTCCTCGCACGCTCGACCTCGACCAGCAAGGCGAGGCATGTCAACGAAGTGAGTGGTTCTGGGAAATGAGGGCTACCGGAGTGAGCCAGTGCTGGCTGCAAACTGCCGAGAGCGTGTCTCGCGCGTGAGGCGGGTGTGCCTGCACAATCGGCGATGGGCTGTAGCCCTGTCGGTGACCCAGTGTGCCATATCGCCACTCGACCTGACCACAGAGTCAGGAACGAACCGGTCGTGGCCCCTCTGCTCTGTCAGCCACCATCGAGTGTTCTATTGCCACCACTGGGTCCACAGGACGAGGGCCGCGACGCCGAAGACCGCGATCGCCCCGAGGACCGCAGAGAACCCGCGCCGGTGGTCGGCAAACCGCTGTGCGACCACGGCGACGACGGCGGCGGCGATGTGGGCGGCGACGGAGAGAACACCGGGACCGGGAAAGCCACGGGAGTGGCCGAGGTATTGGGTGACGGCAACCCCGATCGCGAGCACCACCAATCCCGCGGTGACGATACCGCTGAATCCGCGCAGGAATCGGAGCCCTGCCCCTGCGCCGTACACTGCCCCGGTCATCCTCCGGCCACGAATCCGCGGACCGAGTCCGCAATCAACTGCACGGCGATGGCGGCCAGCAACAGACCTGCGATACGCGCCAGCAGCGAAATACCACCTTCGCCGAGAAGCCTGATCAACACCGTCGAGAAGCGCAGCACCAGGAAGAACAGAACGTGAATGGTGATGATGCCCAACGCAATCGCCAGCAGCGAGCCGGCGTCGCCGTCGGCCTGACTGACGTAGACGATCACCGCCGCAATGGCACCGGGACCTGCCATCAGCGGGGTTCCGAGCGGCACGAGCGCCACGTTGACATCCTCCGCAGCGGCGTCGCCGCCCGCGCCCTTTCCGGTGAGCAACGACAGTGCGATGAGCAGCAGCAGCAGCCCGCCCGCACCCTGAAGCGCCGGAATGCCGATGTGCAAGTAGCTCAGGATCGCTTGGCCGCCGATCGCGAACACCGAGATGACGGTCAGCGAGACCGCGGGGGCCTGCCAGGCAGCCTTGTTGCGGGCTTCCTTGCTCTTGCGGCCGACCAGGGACAGGAACACCGGTATCGCGCCCGGTGGGTCCATGATCACGAACAGGGTGATCAACACCGTCAGGTAGAGCGTCACGTCGAATGTCATGGGCGGGCCGCCGCCACTATCCGGTCGTATTGCTCCGGGGCGGTGGTGTACTCGCCCAGCTTCACCGTCTTGTTGGTGCCGTGGTAATCCGAGGACCCGGTGACTATCAGGTCCAGTTCGGCGGCGAGATCGGCCATCACCGCGGTGTCTCGAGGCGAGTGATCCATGTGGTGCACTTCGACCCCGCCGAGCCCGAGCGCGGCGAGTTCGCGAATGTGGTCCAGGTCGAGGATGCGGCCGCGAGCACGGGCCCTGGCGTGTGCGAGCACGCTGACCCCGCCGGCTGCCGCGATCATCTCCACCGCAAGCTCGAGCGGCGTATCGGCCTTCTCCACATAGTATTTGCCGCTGGTCGCAAGCGGACCGGCGAACGCGGCATTCATGTCCGGCACGTATCCGGCGTCGATCAGGGCGCGGCCCAGGTGTGGTCGTCCGGCCGCGTCTCCGGCCGAGGCCAGCACTGCATCGGGATCGATCGGCAGACCGTCGGCCGCCATGTTCTCGGCAATGGCACGCAGCCGAGTCACCCGTTCTCTGCGCAGGCGGACCCGCTCCTGCGCGAAGGCCTCGTCCGCGGGGTCGAACAGATACGCGAGCAGGTGCACTGGAACCGGCTTGCCGTCCTCGCCGCGTCCGGTGCACGAGAGTTCCATGCCGCGCACGAGAGTCAGACCGGACGGGACGGCTGCCGCCGCTTCGTCCCATCCCGACGTGGTGTCGTGATCGGTCAGGGCCACCACCGACAGTCCCGCCGCAGACGCGGAGCGGACCAGCTCGGCGGGGCTGTCGGTGCCGTCCGACGCCGTCGAGTGGGTGTGGAGATCGATGCGCACCAGACCAGTGTTCCAGGCCCACTCCGGCGTCGTTTTGCTGGCGTACGATTGTCCGCCATGCCGTCCCTTCCGCCGCGCCCGTCGCTCCCGTCTTTGCATCGACGAGGGTCCAAGGCCGACCACGACCCGGGCCCGCGAATTCCGGTACCCACAGCTCGCGCGATCGTCGACTGCGCCGTGTACGTAGACGGCGCTCGGTTGCCCGGCAGATTCACGCACACCTCGGCCATTGCCGAGGTGCGAAGCCGTGGCGAAGGGTTCGTGTGGGTCGGTCTGCACGCACCCGACGACCATCAGATGAGTGCGATCGCCCAGACGTACGAACTGCACGAGCTGATGGTCGAGGACACCGTGCACGCACACCAGCGCCCCAAGCTCGAGCGCTACGACGACGTCGCGTTCCTCGTGCTGCGTACGGTGAAATACGTCGAACACGAGTCGGTGACGACCGCCAACGAGATCGTCGAGAGCGGCGAGATCATGGTGATGGTCGGCCGCGAGTTCGTCATCACGGTCCGGCACGGTGAGCATTCGGGGTTGGCCGGTGTGAGGCATCGCCTCGAAGCGAACCCCGAACAGCTCGCACTGGGCCCATCGGCGGTGTTGCATGCGGTGGCAGACCACGTCGTCGACGAATATCTCGCGGTGACCGACTCGATCGAGCGGGACGTCGACGGCATGGAAGAAGAGGTGTTCTCGCCCAATCACCACGTGCCGATCGAGAACATCTACCTGCTCAAGCGTGAAGTCGTCGAGCTACGCCGTTCGGTGACACCACTGTCGACGCCGTTGGCGAGGCTGGTCCAGGAACCGAGCGTCCCCAAGTCCGTGCGGCGCTACCTGCGCGACGTTCAGGATCACCACACCACGGTCGCCGAACGAATCTCCGAGTACGACGAGGTGCTCAGTTCTCTGGTCGACGCTGCGCTGGCGCGGGTGACGATGCAGCAGAACCTGGACATGCGCAAGATCTCGGCGTGGGTGGCGATCGCCGCTGTGCCCACGATGGTCGCGGGCATCTACGGGATGAACTTCGACAACATGCCCGAGTTGCACTGGACGTACGGGTACCACGTGATCGCCGCAATCGTCGCATGTGTGTGTATCGGATTGTGGCGTACGTTCCACAAGAACGATTGGCTCTAGCAGGCACGCGCGAGACTGGACGTCGTCCAACGGATTCCGACGGTTGTTGGTGATTACCCCGACCCCCTCCGGGCGGTGAGCCCCTCGGTCGGCACCGGATGAGACTGCAGAGGATCTGCACTCCCGTCCGGAAGGGATCGATGAGAATCCGCACACTGGTACTGGCCTCGGTGGTCGCCGTGCTCTGCTCGTACGCGCCGGGGGCAGCGTCGGCTCAGCCGGTTCTCGCCGATCCGGGTACCGGCCCGCCGCTGACCGTCGCGCCTGCCGAGCTCGACCGCGCGCTCACGTGCACCACCGATCTGCACGACGCCACCCGAGATCCTGTGCTGCTCACCCCGGCGTTCGCCACCGATCGGCAATCGTTCGGCTGGAACTACCTGCAGTCCCTGCCTGCCGTCGGCATTCCGGTGTGCAGCCTGTCCTTTCCCGACGAGGGCTACGGAGACCTGCAGATCTCGGCGCAGTACGTGGTGCATGCGGTTCGGACGATGGCCGCAGACAGCGGCCGCAAGGTCGTCCTGATGGGTCACCAGCACGGCCCCTTGGACGAGCTCTGGGCCTTGACCTTCTGGCCGGATCTACCTGCCCTGGTGTCGGATTTCATCTCCCTCGCCACCCCGTTCAACGGCACCGATTCGGCCCGAAACGGGTGTGCCGACTCGCAGCAGTGCCCGCCGGCGAACTGGCAGATCGCCACCGGATCGCAGTTCCTCACGGCGCTGGCCGCGCAGCCGCTACCGCAGGGTCCCAGCTACACCTCGATCTTCACCCGATTCGACGAACTCATCTATCCGCAACCGCGGGCGAGCACTCTTGCCGGAGCCGCGAACATCGCCGTCCAGGACGTCTGTCCGCTGCGGCCCGTGGAGCACTTCACCATTCTGGGCGACAACGTTGCCTACAACATCGTCCTCGATGCCCTCGATCACGACGGACCGGCAGTGCGCAAGCGCATTTCGCACAATCTGTGCTTCACCACCTCGATGCCCGACGTGCGCTTCGACTCGGACTCCGCGCCCACCGGGTCGAGCTTTCTCACTCAGGTGCCCCGGCACTTCATCGAAGATTCGGTCGCTGCCGAACCTGAGTTGGCGGCCTACGCGCGCTGACGAGCGTCAGAGGCTGGCCGCGGACCGATTCGGATCGCGTACGTCGATCCCGGCCTCGGCCCAGGCCTCGCGCAGCGCGTCGGCACCGCGCAGCCGTACCCAGGCGGCCTCGGTGCCGGTCAGGGGTACAGCGGCCAGAAAACGAACAGGATCGTAGGGCTCGGGCAGCGTCAGGTCGGCGATGTCGCTCGCGCCGAGCAGCACAGCGGTGAACGGCGCAGTGGCCCACAGCGGTTCCCCCAGGTCGAGTAGCGCATCCTCGACCAGTACGACGCCCTCCACCGCGGGCGAGGCGGCCAGCACGGCCACGCTCTTGTGCACGCCCGACGCCACACCTGCGCCGCCTTTGAGGGTCAGCACCAATTCGGCTCGGGGACCGCGCGCGGGGTCCGCGACGAGTTCGTTGGGATCGGCCATGGGGTGTCGAGAACAGCCGAGACTGACGTACCGAACCACGTCGGGGTCCGCGCCGAATCTCAGGACGTCCAGTGGCTCCAGACCGAGGAACGTCACCGACGCGGACGACGGCTGCTCGTCGCCGATCTCGGTCGCCAGATGTGTGCGTACCGCTGCTATGACACTGTCGCTCACCTGACCCATCCAACACCACCGATGTCCGAGAAGTCCGTTCGGAGGTACCACCACACCCGAGGTGGGTACCGTCGTACCCGTGGTCTCCGTTCTCGCTGTTGCCGACGAAACGATCGAATCCCTGTGGAGTCCGCAGGTGAAGTCGCTCGACGTCGACCTGATTCTCGGCGCGGGCGATCTCCCCTTCGACTACCTCGAGTACCTCACCGACGCCTTGAACGCGCCGTGCGTGTTCGTTCCGGGCAACCACGACGCCGACCTCACCGGATACTCGGCCGGCCGTGCGGGTTGGATGCGCGCCGGGCTACCCACGACCTGGCCGGGCCCGGTCGGTGCCGTCAACGTCGACCGCCGAATCGTCTCCGCGGCCGGCCTGCGTATCGCCGGTCTGGGCGGGTCTATCCGCTACAACGGCGGGCCCAACCAGTGGACCCAGCGGCAGCAACGCCGACGTTCACGCACCCTGACTCGAACGTTCGCCTGGCAACGCACCGTCCGCAAAGACCAGCGCCCCCTCGACATCCTGCTCACCCACAGTCCGCCGCTCGGCGTCGGTGACGACACCGATCCGGCGCACGTCGGCTTCGACTGTCTCGACGACGTGACGCGTCGACTGGCCCCACGGTTGTTGTTGCACGGCCACATTCATCCTCACGGCGCCACCCCGGAAGATCTGACCCTGCACGGCGCCGCGGTCATCAACACCGTCGGATACACCCTCCTCGAGATCGAACCGGGCGTCCGCACAACGGAATTCGAGGCACCGAAGATCGTGAGGCGCAGACATGGCACGTGACACCGGTTTTCCGGCCGCGGATGCGGAGAACGACTTCACTCGTCAGCGTCGACGCGCCGACGTGGCCCGCCTGGTCGGATGGCTCCGTCGTCAGCCCGACGACGTCAACACCATCCTGCCGTTCGACGAGGTGGTCACCGCCCTCGGCAAGGTGGGCGAGCGGCACCTCGGTCTGCAGGTCATTCGAGTCGAAACCATCGTCGGCAGCGTCGATCGCACCCGCGATTTCGACCGCTTCTTCCGGCCGACATCGGCGCGCATCCGTGAACGCTGGCAGCGGCTGGCGGCCGCGCAACGTCGTGGCGAGGCGATGCCACCGATCCAGGTCTATCGCATCGGTGGAATGCACTTCGTCGTCGACGGTCATCATCGAGTCTCCATCGCATTCGCGATGCACCGGACCACGATCGACGCCGTGGTCACCGAGATCATCACGCGCATCTCGCCCGAGGGCATCACTCGACCCGGCGACCTGCTGATCAAGGATCACCGCCGGATCTTCCTCAGCCGCGTGCCGTTGGTCGGCAAGGCCCGCGAGGCAGTTCAGGTCTCCGATCCTTTCGACTACGCCCAGCTCAGCGAGTCGGTGGAGGCCTGGGGGTTCCGATTGATGCAGGAGGTCGGTGAATTCGTCGACCGCGGTACCGTCGCGCGCCGCTGGTTCGGCGAGGAGTACCTGCCGGTGGTGCGCATGGTGCGCGCGGCGGAGATCCTCGAGGATCGCACCGATGCGGAGGCGTACCTCTGGATGAGCCGCGAGCGTTACCGCCTCGTTCGCGAACACGTCTGGAACGACGAGATCGTCAGCGAACTGCGACAGAAAGCTCTGGGAAGACCCACCCGGCCGCAGTGACTCCGTCCTCGCTTCCGTAGTGGACCGATGTCTGGTAACTACTTAGATGCGTTCAACACTTTTGTTCATTCGGCGCGATTGTGAACTTTGATCACGTAATGAGGTAGTTCGTCTATGTCCACCCGCCGCATTCTGCTGCCCGGACTCTGTTTCGTCGTCATGACCCTCGCCGTCCTGCAGACGATGGTCGTACCCATCGTGGGAACCATCGGCACCCAGCTCGGCGTCGGCACCACCGCAGCCGGCTGGGTACTCACGGCCAACCTTCTCGCCGCGGTGATCGCCACTCCCATCATCGGACGACTCGCCGACCTGCACGGCAAACGTCCCGTCCTCGTCGGTGTCCTGACGGTGGTGCTCGCCGGATCGCTGCTGGCCGCCATGACGGATTCACTCGTGTGGCTGCTCGCCGGTCGGGTACTGCAAGGCGTCTCGTACGCCCTGTTCCCCATCGCACTGGCCGTGCTGCGCGACGAGATGCCGCCCGCGAAACTGGTCGGGTCGATGGCAATCCTGTCCGGCACACTCGGTGTCGGCGGTGGGTTCGGACTGGTGTTGACCGGACTGCTCACTTCCAACGGCGCCGACTATCACCGGGTGTTCTGGCTCACCGTTGCCATCGTCGTCGTCGCCCTCGCCATCGCCTGGTTCGGAGTTCCCGCTCGGCCGAGAACCGCCGGCGGCTCCGTCGACTGGTGGGGTGCCGTGCTGCTCGCCGGGACACTTCTGCTTCTGTTTCTCGCACTCACACAGGGCCGCACCTGGGGGTGGGGTTCGGTTGCCACGATCGGCTGCGCCATCGCCGGCGCGCTGCTGGGAACCCTGTGGTGGGTCTTCGAGAACCGCACCGACGAACCCCTCGTCGCACCCCGGATGCTCACCCACGGGCCGTTGCTCGCCACCAACGTCGCCACGCTCTTCGTCGGCATCGGGATGTTCGTCAATTTTCTGGCCTGCTCGTTCTTCGTACAGACCCCGCGCGCCGTGGCCGGCTACGGCTTCACCGCCAACGTTCTCGAAGCGAGCGTCGTGTACCTCCTGCCCGGCGCGGCGGTGGGCGTGGTCTCAGCTGTCGTCAGCGGCCGTTTCATTCGGTCGTACGGACCTCGCCGGGTCCTCGTAGCAGGAGCCATGATCGGTCTGATCGGGTTCGTGTTCGTCGCACTCGCCCATGATCGGGCCTGGCAACTGATCACCGCCGGTATCGTCATCAACCTGTTCGTCAGCCTCGCGTTCGCTGCCCTACCCAACCTGCTCATGGCCGAGGTCAGCGCAGCGGACACCGGTGTGGCGAACAGCGTCAACTCGATCGTGCGAACCGTCGGCACCTCGATCGCGAGTGCCACACTCTCCACCGTGCTGGCCATGTTCACCATCGACGGAACGACCGTCGCCCGCGAAATCGTCTACACCGCGGCCTTCCTCACCGGTGCTGCGGCATGCGCCGTCGTCGCCCTCGCGGCCCTGGCCATCAAGAGCACCCCGCCGCATCCGGAATCGACCGTCGTTGCCGATTCCGACACGACCAGGTTCTCGCGGCCGACAACCGGTTCTGCGCTCTCACCTGTTGTGCGCGGAACTTCGTAACCCACTACGAAGTTCCGCGCACATGCGCGCAGCGCTCAGATCGTCAGGTTGGCACCCGAGGCCTGGTCGAACACCGCAACCTTCGCCGGGTCGAACCACAGTTCCACCTGACCGCCCTCGGCGGCCTTGGACTCGGCGGCAAGACGAGCGACCACCTGTGCGCCACCGAGATCGGCAATACCGGCGTCGGCGGCGAGCTCCTGAAGTTCACTCGACTCGACTCGCGCGCCCTTGAGCGTGAAGTACACGTATTTGTCGCTGCCCATCGATTCCAGCACATCGACGGTGGCGGTGAAGGTGGCCCCGCTCATCTTCTGGTACCCGTCGATCAGTGCAGCATCGTCGAAGTGCTCCGGACGGATGCCCACCACCACTTCGCGGCCCGGGTTCTTGGCCTTGATCGAATCCATCCGCTCGAGCGGAAGTTCGATATCGCCGAGCGCGGTCGACACACCGTTCGAGGTGAGCTGCCCGGGAACGAAATTCATCGAGGGCGATCCGATGAAGCCACCCACGAACAGGTTTCGCGGCTTGTCGTAGAGCTCCTGCGGAGACCCGATCTGCTGCACCAGTCCCCCGCGCAGCACCACGACGCGATCGCCGAGAGTCATGGCCTCGGTCTGATCGTGCGTGACGTACACGGTGGTGGTGCCGAGCCGCTTCTGCAGACGCGAGATCTCGGCGCGGGTCTGCACTCGCAGCTTGGCGTCGAGGTTGGACAACGGCTCGTCCATCAGGAACGCCGAGGGTGTGCGAACGATCGCACGTCCCATGGCAACTCGCTGACGCTGACCACCGGAGAGGTTCGCCGGCTTGCGGTCCAGGTGCTGACTCAGGTCGAGGATCTTGGCTGCCTCCTCGACCTTGCTGTTGATCTCGGACTTCGAGAGCTTCGCAAGAGTCAGCGGGAAGGCGATGTTCTGCCGCACCGTCATGTGCGGATACAGCGCGTAGGACTGGAACACCATCGCGATGTCGCGATCCTTCGGTGCCCGCTCGTTGACGCGCTCCCCCGCGATCCGCAGTTCACCGGAGGAGATGTCCTCGAGTCCGGCAATCATGTTGAGGGTGGTCGACTTTCCGCAGCCCGACGGCCCGACGAGAATGATGAACTCGCCGTCGGCGATGGTGATGTCGACGTCGCTGACCGCAGCTGCGCCGTCGGGGTAGAGCTTGGTGACTTTGTCGAGAACGATTTCGGCCATGACGGTTATCCCTTCACTGCGCCGGACGTCAAGCCCGCCACGATACGTCGTTGGAAGAAGAGCACGAATATGATGATCGGGATCGTGATGACGACGGCGGCCGCCGCGATCGACCCTGTGGGCTCCTCGAACTGAGAGCTACCGGTGAACTGCGAGATGGCCGCCGGGACGGTGACCGAACGCTCTGTTGCCGTCAAGGAGATGGCAAGAAGGAGGTCGTTCCAGGCGAAGATGAACACCAGGATCGATGCGGTGACGATACCCGGGGCGGCCAGCGGGGCGATGACCTTGCGGAACGCCTGCGCGGGGGTTGCGCCGTCCATCTTCGCCGCTTTTTCGAGCTCCCACGGAATCTCCCGGAAGAACGCCGAGAGGGTGTAGATCGCCAACGGCAACGCGAAGGTGATGTACGGAATGATCAGTCCCGGCCAGGTATCGAACAGTCCCAGCGAGCGGGAAATGTCGAACAACGGTGTCACCAGCGAGATCTGCGGGAACATCGCGATCAGCAGCGCTGCACCGACCAGCAGCTTCTTACCCGGAAAGTCCAGGCGAGCAACGGCATAGGCGGCCATCGTGCCGATCACCACGGCGATCACCGTGGTGATCAGTCCGATGCCGATCGAGTTCACCAATGCAGAGGTGAACTGATTGGTCGAGAAGATGCCCTTGTAGTTGTCGAAGGTGATCGAGGTAGGGATGAAGTTGCCGTCGGCGATGGTGGCCGTCGACTTGAACGAGAGGCTGATGATCCACAGCAGCGGAATCAGGGCGTAGAGCAGGACGAGGACGTTGACGACCGTCCAACCGACCTTCTTGCGAGGCGTAACAGTGGTCATTACTTGCGGCCTCCGTCGTCGGATCCCGGTGCCGAGGCACCGAACAACTTGATGAACACGAACGCGATGATCGCGACGCAGAAGAAGATCAGAATGCTGATCGCCGATCCGAGTCCGAGGTTGAACGCACCGAACAGGTTGTTGTACCCGAGAATCGACACCGATCCTGTCTCGTTGCTACCGCGAGTGAGGACGTAGATGTTGTCGAAGATGCGGAACGCATCGAGTGTGCGGAACAGCACCGCGACGAGAATCGCCGGCTTCATCAACGGGATCGTGATGCGCATCAGCCTGGTCCAGGCACCCGCTCCGTCGACCTCGGCCGCCTTGAGCAGATCGTCGGGTACCAGCGCCAGTCCTGCCAGCAGCAGCAACGCCATGAACGGCGTCGTCTTCCACACCTCGGCCAGCACGACGATCGCCAAGGAGGGGAACTGCTCGGTGAGCGGAGCACTACCGTCGGGCAACAGATTCGCGAGATAGCCCGTTCCCGGCGTCCATGCGTAGTACCAGCTGTAGGCCGCGGCGACGGTCACGATGCCGTACGGAATGAGCACCACGGTGCGAACCAGCCCACGACCGAAGATGGTGCGGTGCATGACCAGAGCCACCGCCAGGCCGAGGATGAACTCGATGATCACCGAGATGATCGTGATGCCTGCCGTGACGGAAAACGCCGTCCACCAGTAGCCGTCGGAGAGCACCGTGACGTAGTTGGAGACACCGACGAATCTTCGATCCTCGGGAAACGCGAGGTTGTACTTCTGCAGGCTGAGCCAGAACGCGTAGACGATCGGGTATCCGGTGACAGCGAGCATCAAGATCGCTGCGGGTGCGACGAGCAACAGACCCAGCCGACGTTCGGCCTTCTTGCCGTCGGAGATGTTCTTCAGTGCCGCTTGTTTGTCGTGAGCCTTCGGCTGCGGCTCGGCCGCGTGAGCACTCATGGAATCAACCCTTCGGAATTGACGGCCTTGGTGACCAGATCTGCGAGTTTGTCCACGTCGGCTACCGGATCGATGTCCTGGGGTGGGTTGAGCGCATCGGTCAGCAGAATCGAAATGCTCTGGTAGGCAGGAGATACGGGCCGCACTGCCGCCGATTGGATGGAACCGAGTACGCCCTCCCACGCGGGATAGACAGCCTGGAACTCGGGATCGTCGTAGAGACGTGCAAGTACCGGCGGCACACCACCGTTGACGGCGTTGTTGCGCTGGTTCTCCTCGTTGGTCAGGCAGGCCACCGCATCCCAGGCCAGATCCTCGTGCTGGGTGGTCTTCGCGACACCGATGTTGAATCCGCCGATGGTGACCTTCGCGGGCTCACCCGGAATGACCTCCGGATACGGCGCACTGCGGAAGACCTCGGCGATCCGCGCGTCCTGCTGATCGGCAGGCACACCGGACAGGTCCAGGAACGACACCGCGCCGGCCGCGGCGTTCTCTTTCAGGCCGGGCAACACGAAGGGGTAGTTGACCTGGAAGGCCATCCGTCCCGCTTCCATGCCGAGCCGGGCGGTTCCCTCGTCGCTCTGCGAGACCGAGGGATCGTGACCGTCCGCGGTGGCGACGCGCTTGATGATCTCCAGGGCCTTCTCGGTGGCGGCGCGGTGCTCGGGAGTGTCGTTCAGAGTCACCGTCGTTCCGTCTTCTCCGACGACCGACCCGCCTGCACTCTCGAGCAAGGTGTTGAACCAGACCATGAAGCCCTCGTACTGCTTGGCCTGGACGCCGATCTCCGCGGGCTTGCCCGCGGCCGCATTGGCCTCGGCCACGTCGATCAACTCATCCCACGTCTGCGGCGGCGCACCGCCGGGCACCACGTCCGGTCGGTACCAGAGCAATTGCGTGTTGGAGTTGAGCGGAACCGCGTACAGCTGGTCCTGCCATTCCGCCGTGGCCAGAGGGCCCTGCAGGGTGGAGCCGTCGCGCAGTTTCGCCGACAGGTCGGCCGGGACGGGCAATGCCCACCCGGCTTCGGCGAATTCGGCCGTCCACACCACGTCGAGCGTCATCAGATCCAGCGTCCGGTCGTTTCCGGCGAGACGCCGTGCGAGCTGGAGGCGCTGATCGTTGGCGCTCTTGGGGAGAGTCCACTGCTCCACGCGGTAGCGACCGTTCGAGGCGTCCGAACACACCTGTGCCGCAGCGGCGTACTGCTCTGCGCCGTCTGCGGCAGTGTAAAAACTCAGAACCGGAACCGAACTGTCGGACGAACCACACCCTGCGAGCAACGGACTCGTGACAAGAGCCGCTGCTGCCAACACCCCTATCCTCGTTGCTTTTCCACGCCTACGACCGCGATGTCTCGGCACTCTCCGCCTCCGTACGTTCGGTTACTCGCGCAGCACCCGTGACGACACTGCCGTGCACGAAAGAAACGTAACCGAACTCACTGGACTCGAGGGCGATTTGGGGCTATTCCGTTACCAGTCGGTTGCCGGATGGTCCAACCGTTGTGATCAGATCGACAGCTTGGCGAGCAGATCGCGCGCTTTCTCCGCAGTTCGAGGCTCACAGAGGACGTCGTAGCGACCCGCAACCAACTGCATGCTCGACGCGAAGTCGCGCTGTCCCTTGGTGGCCGCGTAGGGAATGGATGCCGAGATCAGTCCGAAGATGATGCCGCCACCGACACCGATGAGCAGTGCTCCGAAAATGTTCTCACTGAATATTCCGAGAACCAGACCGAGGAAGACGCCCAGCCAGGCTCCCGAAACAATGCCTCCACCAATGACTTTGGGCCATGTGAGGCGGCCGAGGACGCGCTCGACCTGCATCAGGTCGACGCCGACGATCGTGACGTCCTGCACCGAGAACTCTTCGTCGGAGAGATAGTCCACGGCGCGCTGCGCCTCGGCGTAGGTGGGATACGAGCCGATGGGCCAACCGGATGGCGGCGTCGGCAGTCCCTGCCCTGGGCGGCCGGACTGCGAGAGGGGATTGGTCATAGCTCCATTGTGCCCCGAAACGGACAACCGTCACACCCGTTGTGCCGGTTTACAGAGCCGGACGGCTCCGTCAGGACGTGGGCGGTGCGAAGGCCGTCGTGCGCGTCATCCCGGCAGCGCGCCCCTTCGCCGAGACGACGAGCGCCATCTTGCGGCTCGCCTCGTCGATCATCTCGTCGCCGAGCATCACTGCTCCGCGACCACCGCCCGCCGCGGAAGTATGGAACTCGTACGCGTCGAGAATCATCTCGGCCTTGTCGTAATCGTCCTGACGCGGCGCGAAGATCTCGTTGGCGGCCTCGATCTGCGTCGGATGCAGCACCCACTTGCCGTCGAAGCCGAGGCCCGCCGTGCGACCCGCCGCACGGCGGAAGGCGTCGAGATCGCGAATCTGCAGATAGGGGCCATCGATCGCCTGCAGTCCGTGGGTCCGTGCCGCGAGCAGAATGGTCATCAGAATGTGGTGGTAGGCGTCGCCGGTGTCGTACCCGACCGGCTGCTCGCCGACCACGAGGGTGCGCATGTTCACGCTCGCCATCAGATCTGCAGGGCCGAACACCAACGTCTGCACCCGTGGGCTCGCCGTCGCGATCTCGTCGATGTTGCGCAGACTGCGCGCGCTCTCGATCTGCGGCTCGATCCCGATGGCACCGACGTCGAGTCCGTGCGTGCGCTCGAGTTGAGTGAGCAACAGATCCAATGCCTGCACGTGCGCGGCGCACTCCACCTTCGGCAGCAGAATCGCGTCGAGATTGTGTCCTGCTCCCGAGACGACGTCGATGACGTCACCGTAGGTCCACTGCGTCGTCCAGTCGTTGACGCGAACCACCTTGAGCTGATCGCCCCAGCCATCGGAATTGAGTGCATCGACGATGCGCGCCCGAGCCTCGACCTTTGCGATCGGTGCCACGGCATCCTCGAGATCGAGGAAGATCGCGTCGGCCGGTAGGCCCTTGGCCTTGGCGATCATCTTGTCCGAACTGCCAGGAACGGCCAGCACCGATCGCCGTAGGCCCGAAGCATTCACCGGTACACAACCCCTGTCTGATTCCGACTCCGAATGGAGAAGCCTCTAACCTTGCCATCATGGCAGCACTGAGCAAGGTATTCGCGGCCAGGCTCTCCGGCCTGGGTGTCCTGGGCCCCGACGGCGAATCCATCGGACGGGTTCGCGATCTCGTCGTCTCGATGCGCGTCGGCAGAGCGCAACCGAGGGCACTGGGCCTGGTGGTCGAATTGGCAACCCGCCGAAGAATTTTCGTGCCGATGCTCCGGGTGACCAGCATCGAGCCCAACTCGGTTCAACTCACCACCGGCAATGTCAGTCTGCGTCGATTCACCCAGCGCGCGAACGAAATTCTGGTGTTCGCGCAGATCCTCGACTCCAAGGTGCGCGTCGACGACCCCGAGCTCGAGGAGCTGCACGACGCCGACTCCATCGTCGTCGACCTCGGTATCGAACTCACCCGAACCAGGGACTGGGTGGTCGCGCGGGTGGCGGTACGCAAGCAACGACAGCGCCTGGCACGGCGCGGCGCGATCCATGTCGTGGACTGGCAGCACGTGCAAGGGCTCACCCAGAACGAGCTCTCGATGCCCGATCAGGGTGTGGCGCAGCTGCTCATGCAATTCGAGGACCTGCGCGCAGCCGACGTCGCCAACGCGATGCGCGAACTGCCGGTCAAACGACGCATGGAAGTGGCGAGAGCCCTCGACGACGAGCGCCTCGCCGACGTCGTCCAGGAACTACCCGACGACGATCAGGTGGAGTTGATGCATTATCTCGGCGTGGACCGCGGTGCCGACGTCCTCGAGGCCATGGACCCGGACGACGCCGCCGACCTGCTGGGCGAGCTGCCCGAGACCGAAGCGGAATCCCTTCTGCGACTGATGGATCCGGAGGACTCCGCGCCTGTTCGTCGCCTGCTCGAACACTCTCCCGACACCGCGGGTGGTCTGATGACCCCCGAACCCGTCGTACTGACCGCGTCGACGACGGTGGCCGAGGCTCTGGCCCGGGTACGCAACCCCGATCTGACTCCTGCGCTCGCCTCGCTGGTGTTCGTGGTGCGGCCACCGACCGCGACACCGACCGGGCCGTACCTGGGCTGTGTCCACTTGCAGCAACTGTTGCGAGAACCCCCGGCGAGCCTGGTCGGCGGAGTGATGGACAGCGCGCTGCCGCGGTTGTCCCCCGAGGACAGCCTCACCGCCGTGACGCGATACTTCGCGACGTACAACCTCGTCTGCGGCCCAGTGGTCGACGATGAAGATCACCTGGTCGGAGCCGTGACCGTGGACGACGTCCTCGATCATCTGCTCCCCCAGGACTGGCGAGATCAGGAAGTGGCCGGACAGTGAAAGAATCAGCACGCCAGAGAATGGACACCCCGCGCGGATCGCGGATGTTCAACGTCAGCCTCGACGTCGACCTCGGCAAGTCGGGAGAGAAGGCCGCGCGGTTCCTCGGCACCGGCCGTTACCTGGCGATTCAGACGGCCATCGTCATCGTCTGGATCTTCCTCAACGTCGTTGCCATCAACCTGCAGTGGGACCCGTATCCCTTCATCCTGCTCAACCTGGCGTTCTCGACCCAGGCAGCCTACGCCGCACCGCTGATCCTGCTCGCTCAGAATCGGCAGGACGACCGCGACCGCGTCTCCCTCGAGGAGGACCGCTCCCGCGCCCAGCAGACCAAGGCGGACACCGAGTTCCTCGCTCGCGAGCTGGCGGCGTTGCGCATCGCCGTCGGCGAGGTCGCTACCCGCGACTACCTTCGACGCGAACTCGACGAGATCAAAGCACTGCTGGAAACGGCGACCGGTCAGCCACCGAGCACCCCGAAAAAAGCACGCAAGAAGGCTGCTGCGCGGCTGGCGGACGACACGGCATCGGACAGCGACCCGCTGTAATTCGAGTACCGCTCACGCCCGATAACAGCCCGGTAACGGAACAGTCTCGAATCAGGTACCCTCGATCCCGGTCAGCAGGTCGGACCCCGGAGCTCATCCGGGGAAATCAGGAGGTACAGCTCGCGTGGGTCGTCACAGAAAAGCATCGACTTCCAAGGTTCGGCGGAATTCGATGATTGCTCTGGCAGGACTCGTCCCCGCAGGACTTGTCACCGCGGCCACCAGCGCCGGAGCCGCGGAATACATTCCGTTCGTCAGCGCCAAGACCGCGCCGGCCGCGCAGGAATCGAACTCTGTGGTCGAAACTCCGCAGCCGATCGCCCAGGATCAGCAGGCGCAGCCGGTCGCCCAGGCCGAGCTTCCGGTGCCGGTTCCGGTCCCCGCGCCCGCCCCGGCTCCCGAGATCCCGCCCACACCGGAGCTCCCCACCAATCTCGCCGTCAGCCCCATCGCGATTCCGGTCGTCAACGTCTCCGCATACAAGAATGCCGAGCGAATCCTGGCCCAGCAGCAACCGGGCTGCGGCATAAGTTGGACCGTCATCGCCGGTATCGGCCGCGTCGAATCGACCCACGCCAACAACGGCAAGGTCGACGACTCGGGCGAATTGCACGAGCCCATCCTCGGCCCGCGTCTGAACGGCACCCTCGCCGGCAACCAGGTGATCCCCGACACCGACGGCGGAGCGCTGGACGGTGACGCCGAATACGATCGCGCCGTCGGACCCATGCAGTTCCTACCGTCCACCTGGAACCTCTACCACGCCGACGGCAACGGCGACGGGGTCTCGGACCCACAGAACCTGTACGACGCAGCGCTGGCCACCGGCATGTACCTCTGCGACGACGGCACCAACATGCGCGACCTCGGATCCACCACGAAAGCGATCCTGCGCTACAACAACTCGATGGCCTACGTGGCGAACGTGCTCGCGTGGTCTGCCGGATACGCCACCGGCATCGTGCCGACCTCGGACCAGCTGCCGCGCATTCACTGATCGGAGGCTGCACTGCAGTCGACTCAGCACCGAACGGGCTGCCCTGCTGTTCATCGGGACCCAGCGCACCGCCTAGCATGAAGCCATGGCTGTACTGACCGAATCCGACGTTCGGACCGCGCTCGCGAAAGTGATCGACCCGGAGATCCGCAAACCCATCACCGACCTCGGGATGGTCAAGAGCGTAGACATCTCCGACGACGGATCGGTCGGCGTGGGTATCTACCTCACCACCTCCGGCTGCCCGATGAAGACCGAGATCAGCGATCGTGTGAAGAACGCAGTCGCCGACGTCGCCGGAGTCGGCACCGTCTCGGTCGAACTCGACGTGATGAACGACGAGCAGCGCACCGAGCTCCGCAAGTCTCTGCGCGGCGATTCCGCCGAACCGATCATCCCGTTCGCGCAACCCGGGTCCCTCACGCGCGTGTACGCGGTGGCGTCGGGCAAGGGCGGCGTCGGTAAGTCCAGTGTGACCGTCAACCTCGCAGCATCACTGACCGCTCGCGGACTGTCGGTGGGAGTGCTCGACGCCGACATCTACGGCCATTCCGTGCCCCGCATGCTCGGCAACGATGCGCGGCCGACACAGGTCGAGAAGATGATCATGCCGCCGCAGGCGCACGGGGTGAAGTTCATCTCGATCGCTCAGTTCACCCAGGGCAACACCCCGGTGGTGTGGCGCGGACCGATGTTGCACCGCGCCCTGCAGCAGTTCCTCGCCGACGTCTTCTGGGGCGATCTGGACGTGCTGCTGCTCGACCTCCCGCCCGGCACCGGCGACGTGGCAATCTCCGTCGCGCAACTCATTCCGAGCGCCGAGATCCTGGTGGTCACCACTCCGCAGCAGGCCGCGGCCGAGGTAGCCGAGCGTGCCGGAGCAATCGCGCTGCAGACGCGCCAGCGCGTGGCAGGCGTCGTGGAGAACATGTCGTGGCTCGAACTCCCCGACGGCACCCGCATGGACATCTTCGGATCCGGTGGCGGTCAGGATGTGTCGGACAGACTGACCAAGGCGGTGGGTGCCAGCGTCCCACTGCTGGGCCAGATTCCCCTCGACACCGCCGTCCGAGAGGGTGGCGATGCCGGTATGCCGATCGTCTTGAGCGACCCGGAGTCGCCTGCGGCTCTGGCACTGGAGGCAGTGGCGGCGAAGTTGGCAGTACGCGAGCGTGGCCTGGTCGGGATGTCGCTCGGAATCGACTCGGCCCGCACGCTCTAGAACCGACTCGACCACCCCGACTTCGTCGGCTCTCCCCCGCCCGGGTCAATGGACCAGTGCACGACTCAGACGTATCCAATGGTCCATTCACGCATCAGCTAGGTCCGCGTGAATGGACCATCGAACCGCCGAGACGCATGCAATGGTCCATTCACGCGATAGTGGTGTGGCCACGGAACGGGTGGGGCCGGGCCGGACGAAAGAGTGCGACTACGTGGCGTCGGCGTCGATCGGAGGAGTGTCGCCTGCAGCAAGTTTCGGCTCGTTCTTGCTCATGGATACCGCGCCTGACCCCGGAGCCGGAGGAACGCCGTTCTGCGGCGTGGGTCCGCCGACGTTCTTGGGTTTGGTGTCGAAGGGCTTGCCCTTGAACGTGTCGTCCAGAGGATTCTTGAAGATCGAATCGTCGCCGTCGAGCAGATGCTTGGTGATCACTGCGCGCGGGGTCATTCCGCGGAGTTGGTTGAGATCGGCGAGCGGTTTGCGCAGATCCTCGAAGTCGGTACCCAGCTCTTCCTTGAGCTGCTGACTTGCGCCGTTGGCGTAGTCCTTGACCTGGCGGATGGACTTGGACACCCAGCTGATCGCGCCGGGGAGGCGATCCGGGCCGAGGATGACCAGAGCTGCTACGAGGAGTATTACGAGCTCTCCCCAACCGATGTTGCCGAACACGCCTGCCAGCCTACGTCGTCAGTCCGAAACCGGCGTGACGGACAGGTCCACCAGCCGTCCGGAGCGGACTATCTGTACCGGAACCGGCTCACCGATCGTGGTGGACTGCACCGCGACGACCAGTTCGTCCGCGTCGCCCACCGTACGATCTCCGACCTTGGTGATGACATCGCCTTCGACAATTCCGGCCTGCTGCGCCGGGCCGCCTGCGCGAACGTTCGCAACTTCAGCACCTGCCGAGGTGTCGTTGATGACCGAACGCGCGTTGATGCCGAAGTCGGGATGCCGCATGACGCCGTCCCGGATCAGGGCCTGTGCCACCTCGGTGACCTCGTCGACGGGGATGGCAAAGCCCAGGCCGACCGATCCGCCGCTCTCGCTTCGGATGGCCGAGTTGATGCCGATGACGCGGCCCTCGAAGTCGATCAGTGGACCACCGGAGTTGCCGGGGTTGATGGCGGCGTCGGTCTGCACGGCATCGATGACGGCGTCGGTGTCGGTGCCTTCTCCCGACAAGGCGACCGGGCGATCGAGCGCGCTGACGATGCCCGAGGTGACGGTCTTGTTCAAACCCAGCGGGGAACCGACGGCAATGACGTCCTGTCCGACGCGAACGTCGGCGGAGCGACCGAGCTGGGCCTCGGTGAGGTTGCCGACGTCGGTCTTGAGGACGGCGAGGTCGGTCTTGGTGTCGCGGCCGACGATACGGCCGGGCACTTTGGTGCCGTCGGAGAACGTGACTTCGAGCGTCGAGTTGTCCGGGTCGGAGGCGGCGAGGGAGATCACGTGGTTGTTCGTCACGATGTAGCCGTCACCGCTGATGACGACGCCCGAGCCGGTGCCCCCGGTTTCGCCGAGTGTCACCTGAATCGACACCACCGACGGCAGGACCGCGTCGGCGACTTTGCTGATCTGCCCGCGTGGGATGTCGTCGCCGCTGGACTGGGTCAGGGTTACTTTCTGGCTGGTCAGTGCGCCGGTCACTTCGGCGGTGAGGCGACCGAACAGACCACCGATCAACCCGATGACGAGCGCCAGGACACCGAGCACGACGAGTGCCCTGATGGACACCGATCGGCCGAACAGCACGTCCCGCACACCGAGTTTGGTACCCGGCGGCAGCGCAGAAGGCGGTGGGGTGTCCACCGCTGCCCGACCGAGAGACACCTGGGCGGCGGGGTCGCGCCACGGATCGGCCGGAACCGGCGGGGCGGTATCGCTCTCCTTCTCGGCAGTGGGGTCACGCTGCAACGATTCCTGGGCGTCCTCGGGGCGTCCGAACGCCTCGGCGAGGATCGGGTCGGGTGGCCGAACCGAGACTCGGGAGGGCAATTGCTCACCGGGATGGCGCGGAGAGAAAGGGCCGTCGACGTCGACGGGACGTCCGAACACCGAGGCCGACATCGGGTCGACGGACGGCCGATAGACCGGACGCGGCGGCAACCGTGGACCTTCCGGGCCGGTACCCGCGGGCTCGACATCAGCCGGGTCGGTACCTGCGGTCTCGGTGCTGGTCGAATTCGATGTCACGCGTCCGGTTACCCCTCGCATACGTCGGTGTGAGAGTTCAGTATCACTCGAGCGGTCGGGGCAGCTCGATGCAGGTGAGAAGTTCGATGCAGGTGAGAAGTCGTCGGGCAGATCTCGATGTGGTCAGCGTCGGCGACGGCGGACGCCGGCAACGGACGACCTGAACGTTCGTTTGGTGTGGGCGGGTCCATCGTTGCCCGCGCAGGACGGAATCTGACTGAGCAACCCGAGCAGCGAATGCGGCATCGACATCTCCCCCGCCCCGCGCAATGCCCGACGTGCCTGCTGCTGCGACTCGACCTCGGCCGCGCATTCGGTGCACTCGGACAGATGCTGGGCTGCACGAAGGTATGCCGGCATCCGAAGTTCGCCGTCGACGTAGGCCGCCACGGCCTCACTGGCCAGATGTTCGGTTGAGCTGAACTGCCGGGGCTTGCGCGCCTGCGTCATCCAACCCTCCTCGTAGCTAGTGGACACTTGCGTGACCTGAGTCGACCTTCCCGTGCACTCGAAGGTACTCGCGAAGCGCCTGGCGTCCACGGTGAATGCGACTGCGGACCGTTCCGAGCTTGACACCCAGTGTTGCACCGATCTCTTCGTAGGACAGGCCTTCGATGTCGCACAGCACGATCGCGGCGCGGAACTCCGGTGCCAACGAGTCGAGCGCGGACTGAAGATCGGGGTCGAGTCGGGCGTCGTGATAGATCTGTTCGGGGTTGGGGCGATCGGAGGGGACGCGGTCGTAGTCCTCGGGGAGAGCTTCCATACGAATGCGGCTGCGGCGACGAACCATGTCGAGGAACAGGTTCGTGGTGATGCGATGAAGCCAGCCCTCGAACGTGCCCGGCTGGTAGTTCGACAGCGAGCGGAAAACCCGGATGAAGGTGTCCTGCGTCAGATCCTCTGCATCCTGAGCGTTGCCGGACAAGCGGTACGCCAGTCGGTACACGCGGTCGCCGTGCTCGCGAACCAATTCGTCCCAGGACGGCATGGTGGAGTCCTCGCCGGTCGCATCGAAGACGGCGGTGCCGCTGAGATCGTCGGGCGTGGGTACGGACTCGGGTAGACGCGCAGTGTTGCGATCGCCGTTGATCTTGTAAATAGCTGGATCCTCCTGCTCAGGACTGCGTACGTCCTTCTGATTCAACCGACGACTACCCTCGGATGTTCCAGCTCACACTTCGCAATCGAGACGGACCTTCGATTACTCCACAGCCTGACCGATCCGAGTGTGGGTCCGGTATGAATTGGCTGAGGCGCACCTGAGAATGTGTGGGTGAGAATCTGCCCGAGGCACGATAGCCTCGGGACGTGCCGACCAACGCCGAGAAGATGCTCGCCTATGCCGAAGACTCCGCGCAGGAGGACGAGGTACTGATCGCAGCCAGAGAGCGCGCCGTCGACCTCGGTGCCGCGCCTGTCCCGCCTTCGGTCGGAGCTGTTCTGTCCATCTTCACTCAGATGCTCGGCGCGAAAACGGTCGTCGAAATCGGAACGGGCGCAGGAATCAGCGGCCTGTGGCTGCTCGACGGGATGCGCACGGACGGCGTGCTCACCACTATCGACACCGAACCCGAACATCAGCGTGCGGCGCGAGAAGCGTTCCGCGCGGGGGGAATTGCGGCCTCACGCACTCGCTTGATCAACGGTTGGGCGCTGGACGTGCTCCCCCGGTTGGCCGACGACGCCTACGATCTGGTGTTCATCGACGCCAGCCCTGCGGACCATCCACACTTCGTGGCCGAAAGCGTCAGGCTGCTTCGCCCCGGCGGGGTTCTGGTGCTGCACAACGCGTTACTGGGTGGGCGAGTCGCCGACCCGACTCAGCGCGACGCTACCGCCGTTGCGGTCCGATCGGCGGCGCGGGCGATTGCCGAGGACGAGCGGCTCACGACCGTACTGCTACCGCTGGGCGACGGACTGATCTGCGCGTCGAGATCGTAAGCATGTGAGTGGTAATTCGTAGCCCGTCACGAGGCAAGAGTGGAGCCCGCGAAACGACCAGAGGGCTCCACACTCACATGCCGCAGGCTCTAAATCCAGACGCCCTTACCGACCGAGACCACTCCCCCGGCGCTGACGTTGAAGCGTTCACGATCGCGCTCGTGGTCGACACCGACGATCTCGCCGTCACCGACGACGACGTTCTTGTCCAGGATCGCGTGCCGGACGACGGCACCCTTGCCGATCCGCACACCGGGCATCAGCACGCTGCCCTCGACCGTGGCACCACTGTCGATCATGACGTTGGAACTGAGCACCGAGTTGCGCACGGTGGCCGCGGACAGGATGCATCCGGCCCCGACTACGGATTCCTGGGCCAAACCGCCCTGGACGAACTTCGCGGGCGGCAGGTTCTCGGCCGAGCCTCGGATGGGCCAGCGGCGGTTGTAGAGATTGAAGATGGGATGCACCGACACCAAGTCCATGTGCGCGTCGTAGAAGGCGTCGATGGTGCCCACGTCTCGCCAGTAACCACGGTCGCGTTCGGTGGCACCGGGCACGACGTTGTCGTTGAAGTCGTAGACCGAAGCCACGCCCGCTTCGACGAGCGCCGGAATGATGTCGCCGCCCATGTCGTGGTCGGAGTCGGTGTTCTCGGAGTCGGCCTTGATGGCGTCGATGAGCACCTTGGTGGTGAATACGTAGTTGCCCATGGAGGCGTAGGTGACGTTGGGGTCGTCGGGAGTGCCGGGCGGCTGCGCCGGCTTCTCCAGAAACTGGGTGATCTTGCCGTCCTCGTCGGAGTCGATGCACCCGAACGCGAACGCCTCACTGCGCGGAACCCGAATACCTGCGACGGTGACGCCCGCACCGGAATCGATGTGCTGCTGCACCATCTGCTCCGGGTCCATCCGGTACACGTGGTCGGCACCGAAGACCACGATGTACTCGGGGTCCTCGTCGTACACCAGGTTCAGCGACTGGAATATTGCGTCGGCACTGCCGGTGTACCACCGGGGCCCGAGACGCTGCTGCGCAGGCACCGGAGTGATGTACTCCCCGGCGAACCCGGACAGCCGCCACGTCTGCGAGATGTGGCGGTCCAGTGAATGGGACTTGTACTGGGTGAGCACGCAAAGCCGGAGGTAACCGGCGTTGACGAGATTGCTCAGTACGAAGTCGATGAGTCGGTAGGCGCCCCCGAAGGGCACGGCCGGCTTGGCTCGGTCAGCGGTCATCGGGTAAAGACGCTTACCCTCTCCGCCGGCAAGCACGATGCCTAGTACGTGCGGTTGTGTCCTCACCCACTCAACCTATCTGCACCGAGAGAACCTTGCGAGCAGTACACGCACAACTGCTGGGGAATGTAGGTTCGTTCACGTGCGCGTAGCAATGATGACCAAGGAATATCCCCCGGAGATCTACGGTGGCGCAGGAGTTCACGTCACGGAGTTGTCCGCGCAGCTGAAGTCGCTGTGCGACGTGGACATCCACTGTATGGGCGCGCCTCGCGACACCGCGCAGGTGCACGACCCGGATCCCGCACTCGCCGGAGCCAACGCTGCGTTGACGACGTTGTCAGCAGAGCTGCGGATGGCGAACGCGGCCGCCGACGCGGACGTGGTGCATTCACACACCTGGTATACCGGCCTCGCCGGCCACCTCGCCGCCGAGTTGTACGACGTCCCCCACATCCTCACCGCACACTCGCTCGAGCCGCGGCGACCGTGGAAGGCCGAGCAGCTCGGCGGCGGGTACCGCATCTCGTCGTGGTCGGAGCGCAACGCCGTGGAGTACGCCGATGCTGTCATCGCCGTCAGCGAAGGTATGGCCAAAGATGTGCTCGACGCCTACCCGCGGCTCGATCCGAGCCGGGTTCACGTGGTGCGCAACGGAATCGACACCGAGCGTTGGTTTGCCGACCACGGCACCTCGACCCTGGACGAGATCGGTGTGGATCGAAGCAAGCCGATCGTCGCATTCGTCGGGCGCATCACCCGACAGAAGGGCGTCGGCCACCTGATCGCGGCCGCCCACCACTTCGACCCGTCCATCCAGCTCGTGCTGTGCGCAGGCGCGCCCGATACTCCCGAGATCGCCGCGGAGACCGAGCGCGCGGTGGCACTGCTCGCCGAGCAACGCGGCGGCGTGTTCTGGGTCAAGGACATGCTTCCCACCGAGAAGATCCGCGAAATTCTCACTGCGGCGGCAGTGTTCGTCTGCCCCTCGGTCTACGAACCACTCGGCATCGTCAATCTCGAGGCGATGGCCTGCGAAACTGCCGTCGTGGCTTCGGATGTCGGCGGCATACCGGAGGTCGTAGACGACGGCCGCACCGGACGCCTGGTGCACTACAACTCCTACGAGCCCGACGCCTTCGAGCGGAATCTGGCCGACACCGTCAACGACGTCGCCCTGGACCCCGCGCGCGCGACGGCGATGGGCAAGGCAGGCCGCGAACGCGCCGTAGCCGAATTCTCGTGGGCATCGATCGCGAAGCAGACCCTCGCCGTCTACAACGATGCGCTGGCGCGGCGACGCTGACCCGTCGTGCGATAGGTCGACACCGTCACCGACGCGGTGACCTCGACGCTGTCCGGTAACTGCGCCAGCGCACCGGACCGCGCCTCGGGGTCACCATGGCGCGCCGACGGGCCCATTCCGATCAGCGATTCGATGTCGGTGTGCGAGAGCACCATCGTGTACTCGAGCGGAGACTGGGCCACCGGCTCGAACAGGCCGGACAGTGACTCACCGAGCCTGCGGGTCTTGTCCTCCTCGACGCCGATGAGACCCAGCGGACCTCGCAACTCACGCTGATGCCGCGACGTGGGCGTCACGACCACCAGGACACCGTCGGCGGCGAGGACCCGGCCGATCTCACCGGCGTTGCGTGGAGCGAACACGCACGTCACCGCAGACAGACTGCCCGCGCGCACCGGCAGTCCACTCCAGATGTCCGCGATCACGGACCCCAGCCGAGGATGCGACCGCGCGGCGCGGCGCGCAGCGAACTTCGAGACGTCGACGCCTATCCCCCGAGCACCTGGACGGGCGTCGAGCACGGCCGCGAGATAATGTCCGGTGCCCACCCCGACGTCGAGCACGGCGTCACCGCCGGCCGGGACGGCAGCAGAGACCGCCGCTGCTATCGGATCGAAGTGCCCCCGTTCCAGGAACACCTCGCGTGCGGTGATCATCTCGGCCGAGTCACCGGTGAACTTGCCGCCGTCTCCGGTCAGCAGACTGACGTATCCCTGCCGGGCCACGTCGAACGAATGACCGCGATCGCACACGAGTGTTCTGTCGGTGTCGCCGACGTCGAGCCCGGATTCGACATCACGTGCCCGGCACTGCGGACACAACAACAGATCGACGACGTCCGTCAGCATCGAACACCACTCTCACAATCGAACAGCCGGACGCAGCGGACCCGCCGGCCACAACACTCGTCACGACAACACTCGTCACGACAACACTCGTCACGACAACACAAAGCCCCGCTGGCCGGCACGGCGAGCGGGGCTGAGCGACGATCTAACGACCCGGCGATCAGCCGGTGACACCCTTCAGTTCGTCACCGAGTGCCGCGGCCTCGTCGGGGGTCAATTCGACGACCAACCGGCCGCCCCCCTCGAGTGGAACACGCATGACGATTCCTCGTCCCTCTTTGGTTGCTTCGAGGGGACCGTCCCCAGTCCGGGGCTTCATCGCCGCCATCCTCTGCTCCCTCCAGATCTGCGCCCACCAGCTCGGCGCCTAGGCCTAAAAGATAAATTCGTCGCGGGGCGACGGGTGTTGACTGCCATTCTTCCCTATCCCCGCCCATACCGGGAAACGGAGTCGGGTTTCGTGACCTGCACCCAGCACCCCGACAAGTGATCGTCGACCATTCCGGCGGCCTGCATCAACGCGTAAGCGGTTGTCGGACCGACGAACCGCAACCCTCGGCGCTTGAGCTCCGTGGCCAGAGCCTTCGATTCGGGGGTCCAGGCGGGTACCTCGGAGAACTCGGTCAGGCGCGCGGGCCGGGGTTCGGGCGCGAACGACCACAGCAGCGAGTCGAGGTCCGTGTCTTCGAAGTCGACGATTGCACGAGCATTGCCGACCGCGGCGTCGATCTTGAGGCGATTACGCACGATCGACGCATCGTTCATCAACCGCTCGACGTCGGCGTCGTCGAATCGGGCCACTCGTTCGGGATCGAAACCGGCGAAAGCGCTCCGGAAACTCTCGCGCTTACGCAGGATCGTGATCCACGCCAAGCCGGATTGGAAGGCTTCGAGGCACAGCCGCTCGTACAGTTCGTTGCGCCCGTGGAGCGGTTGCCCCCACTCGGTGTCGTGGTAGTTGCGATACACCTCGTCGTCGGTGGCACCCCACGGACAACGCAGCTCTCCGTCCGGTCCGGGGACAGCGCTCACGACTCGTCCGGATCGGTCGTCGCCGATTTCACCGCGCCCAACTGTTCCCCCGACTGTGCCCCCGACTGGGCTGCAGCCAACCGCGACCGAAGAATGTCTATTTCGCCACCGAGGCGTTCGAGCGCCCAATCCACCTCACTGGGCTTGTACCCACGCAGGGTCTGCTGGAACTTCAGTGAGCGCACGTCGGCTCCCGTGACGGCCTCCGCAGGCAGCACGGTCGCGGTGGTTCCCTCGGGTAGTGGACCCAGTTCCTCACCGCGACCGAACACACTGGACGCCACGAAAAACAGTGCAGCAGCGACTATGGCAATGACGACGACGTAGATCAGCAGCGTCAACATGCCACGATCTTGTCACGACCGACCGACACGACTACTTCAGCGAGTTCATCGCCGGTCGGTCGAGCAACGACACCTCGGTCGAGAACGGCTCGAACGAATCTCCGTCGACCCGGAACTGCATCAGACCGGCACCGGAATCGGTCATGCCGCACCGATTGAGCATCGTCCCGACGATCTGTCTGCTCATCGCCCCGAGTTCGACCAGCGGGCGGTTGCGGTGCTTGCGCACACCCAGGTTGACCTGGCCGATCGCCTGCAATCCGAGCCTGTCGTACGTATCGAGCAACAGCCCGATCTCCACTCCGTAACCGGGCGCGAACGGCACCGCGGACAGCAACTCGCGAGTACCCGCGTACTCGCCGCCGAGCGGCTGAATCACGCCGGTCAGCTCGGGTCGCAGGGCAGCGAGCAGAGGCCGCGCCACGAGCTCGGTGACACGCCCACCACCGTTGGCGTCTTCTGTTCCGCTGACTCGCAGTGGACGGCGGTAGTAGCCCTTCACGAGATGGATACCGTCGCCCATCAGCAGAGGCCCGAGCAATTTCGGCACGAACGCCGGATCGGGATTGATCAGATCGGAGTCGACGAACGCGATGAGGTCACCGGTCGACGCCGCGACCGCACGCCACAGCACCTCGCCCTTGCCCGGGACCGGGTCGACCCCGGGCACCGCTTCCTCTCGGCTGATGACACGGGCACCGGCCGCCGTCGCGCGGACGGCTGTTTCGTCGGTCGAACCGGAGTCCAGCACGATCAGCTCGTCGACGAGGCCCCCGAGCAACGGGTGAATCGTGTCGATGACCGCGGCGACCGTCTGTTCCTCGTTCAGCGCCGGGAGTACCACCGACACCGTTCGCCCCTTCTTTGCCGCTTCCAGTTCGGCGATGGTCCAGTCAGGGGTGTCCCAGCTGTTTTTCTCGGACCATGTCATGGTCACGTCCGTTCGATCTGCAAGGGTCATGCCAGACCCCTGACCGTCCGCGCCGGGGCTCGAAGGCCCTGGATCGCCGCCACCATATCGACGACTCTTCTGGTCGACGCAACCTCGTGCACCCGGAACATTCGTGCTCCGCCTGCTGCGGCCAATGCTGTCGCTGCCAATGTTCCCTCCAACCGGTCGGCGAGTTCTACCCCTAGAGTCTCGCCCACGAAGTCCTTGTTGCTCAGCGCCATGAGCACAGGCCACCCGGTGTTTACAAGATCGTCCACGCGCCGCAACAACTCGAGCCCGTGAAAGGTGTTTTTCCCGAAATCGTGCGTCGGATCGATGAGGATCGAATCCTTCCTCACCCCCTCCGCGACAGCGTTCTCGGCGGCTGCGGTCACTTCTGCGATCACATCCGCCACCACATCGGCGTACCGAACTCGGTACGGACGGGTCCGCGGCACCGCACCTCCGGTGTGCGAGCAGACGATGCCGACCCCCTCGGCCGCCGCAACACGCACCAATTCGGGATCTGCCCCGGCCCATGTGTCGTTGATCAGATCCGCGCCGACTCCGCACGCCAACCGGGCGACCTCGCTGCGCCAGGTATCGACACTGATCAGCAACTCCGGATATGCGTCCCGGATGGCCTCGACGAACGGAACGACGCGACGGATTTCCTCGTCGGCATCGACCACGGCACCGGGACCGGCCTTCACGCCGCCGATATCAACCATGTCGGCACCCTCGGCGACGGCCCGGTGCACCGACGCCATCGCGGCATCATCGGTGAAATTCGCACCCCCGTCGTAGAACGAATCGGGGGTGCGATTGACGATCGCCATCACCAAAGCGCGATCGTCGGCAACCGGTTTGCCGCAGAGAGTGCTCATGAAATCAATAGTGGCACGCGTCTAACCCTTGGGTGCCTTACCTGCCGCCACCTCGTCGACGTAACCGTCGTACGCCTTTTCGTAGCCACCGGACTTGCCGCGCAGCACGTACAGGTCGCTGGCGCTGTCCTCCTCGTAACCCAGTTTGCGCAGAGCCACTTTCTGGCTCTTGAACGTCGAGGTCTGTTCGAGGCTGTCGACCACCCGGACGAACAGCGGCACCGCGTAGGTCGGGAGCTTGTCGTAGAGGTGTTCGGCCACCGCTTTACCGTCGAAGGTCTCTCCTTCGCGCAGCGTGACCGCAGCCATGCCCGCCTTGCCATCGGTTCCGTCGATGTCTACGCCGTAGACGACGGCACCGTCGACTGCCGAGTGCCCGCCGAGAGCACCCTCCACCTGAGTGGTGGCCACGTTCTCGCCCTTCCAGCGGAAAGTGTCACCGAGACGATCGACGAACGCGACATGCATCCAGCCCTGCTTGCGGACCAGGTCGCCGGTATCGAACCAGGCGTCGCCGTCCTTGAAGCCGTCGCGCACCATCTTCTTTTCGGTGGCGTTGTCGTCGGAGTAGCCATCGAACGGTGCCCGGTCGGTGATCTTGGACAGCAGCAGTCCGATTTCCCCGTTGCCGACCTTGCGGAGCTTGCCGTCCTGGCCACGCTTGGCCTTTCCGGATTCCTCGTCGTACTGCACCACGGCGTAGGGAAGCGGGCAGATGCCTGCGGTCTTCTTCATGTTCAGTGCGTTGATGAACGCGATATTGCACTCGCTGGCACCGTAGAACTCTGCAACGCGGGAGATTCCGAATCGCTCGGTGAACTCTTCCCAGATCTCCGGGCGCAGTCCGTTGCCGACGATCAGCTTCACCGAGTTGTCGCGGTCGGAGCTCTTCTTCGGTTGCGTCAGCAGGTAGCGGCACAGCTCACCGATGTAGGTGAATGCCGTGGCCTTGTTGACCCGAATGTCGTCCCAGAAATTGCTCACCGAGAACTGCTTGCCGATGGCCATGGTCGCTCCGCCGGCAAGCACCGAAGACAGCGTCACCGTCAATGCGTTGTTGTGGTAGAGCGGCAGGCAGCAGTAGATCACGTCGTTGCTGCGCAGTCGGACGCCCATGTTGCCCAAGCCGGACATCGACTTGAGCCAGCGGAAATGGCTCATCAGGCTCGCCTTCGGCATGCCTGTGGTGCCCGAAGTGAAGATGTAGAACGCCTTCTCCTTGGCCTGGATCTCCGCGGTGACCGACGGGTTGGACGTCGACGCCTTCTCAGCGAGCTCGGCCAGCTTCCCCAGCGGCAACACAACTCCGACCTTCGGTTCCCCATCGAGAGAATCGAGAGCTTCCTGCGCGTTCTCGTCGAGAACCAGAACCTTGGCGTCGAGAATCCCGAGGCTGTGCTCGAGCACGTCGCCGCGCTGGTTGTAGTTCAGCATTCCTGCGGTGGCTCCGAGCTTGACGGCAGCGAGCGCAGCGAACAACGCCTCGGGGCGGTTCTTGCTCAGTACTCCGACGACGTCACCGCGCTCGACCCCGTGTTCGACGAAGACTGCGGCGTACTGATTGACCAGCTCGTTCGCGTCCTTGTAGGAGGTCGACTCGCCCTCGAACCGCACGAACGGGCGACTGCTGTGCTTGGCGGCAGCGTCCTGGAAGATCAGACCGATCGACACCTTGTGATCGGGCTTGCGGGTGAATCCCGCCAGGCCTTTGAGCAGACTCGGTACCTCCGTCACCATCTTCGGCAACGCGACCGCGAGGTCGGTCATTCCGATTTTCTGACGGGCATCGACAGCCATGAACTCCCCTTCAAAGACTATGTGAGATTTCTTACCCTACTTGAGAGTAACAACTTTGAGGAGCTCACCACGAGGCCACGGTTCGTGAACTGTCACAACGTTGCGCACGCATCCAGTGCAGCATCGACAGTCGTTGCCCTGACCAATGCATCGACCGCTCGCTGTTGCACGAATCCGGTTGCTCGAAGCCCGTCGATCCACTGCATCATTCCGTCGAAATGCCCGAACGGGTCGAGCATCACCATCGGCTTGCCGTGCATCCCGAGGTAGCCCGCAGTCCACGTCTCGAACAGCTCCTCGAGCGTCCCGATACCGCCGGGCAACGTGATGAATGCGTCGGCGCGGTCTTCCATGATCTTCTTACGCTCGCGCATGGTGTCGGTGACGATCAGTTCGTCGGCATCGACGTCGGCGACCTCACGGTGCACGAGAGCCTTCGGGATGACGCCGACGGTGTTGCCCCCCGCCGCTCGCGTCGCCGCCGCCACCGCGCCCATCATCGAGACGTTGCCACCACCGGACACCAACTGCCAGCCTCGCCTGCCGATCTCGGTACCGACCTCCGCCGCCAAATCGATGAACTTGGAGTCCACTGGCCCCGATGCGCAGTAGACGCAGACACTGAGCCCAGTTCGCTCTCGGTCGTTTCCTGCCTGATCGTTCCCTGACTGATCGTTCCCTGCCTGATCGCTCATTGCTGTGCCTCGCGGACGATGCGGACGGCCTCGTCGACGCTGTCGGTGCAGTGGATGAGGTCGAGGTCCTTCTCGGACACCTTGCCTTCTTTCACGAGAGTAGTTTTGATCCAATCGAGCAGTCCAGACCAGAAGTCTTTGCCCAACAACACGATCGGGAACTTGGTCACCTTGGCCGTCTGTACCAGGGTCAGCGCTTCGAAGAGTTCGTCGAGGGTACCGAAGCCGCCGGGCAGGCAGACGAATGCCTGGGAGTACTTGACGAACATGGTCTTGCGGACGAAGAAGTAGCGAAAATTGACGCCCAGATCGACCCACTCGTTGAGACCTTGCTCGAACGGGAGCTCGATGCCCAGTCCGATCGAGTAGCCGTCGGCCTCGCAGGCACCGCGGTTGGCCCCTTCCATCGCGCCGGGGCCACCTCCGGTGATGACTGCGAAACCCTCCTGGGCGAGAGCTGCTCCGAGCTGCCGGGCTCGCGCGTATTCAGGATGGTCGACGGGGGTGCGCGCCGAACCGAATACCGTCACAGCTTTGGGTACCTCGGCGAGCGCACCGAATCCTTCGACGAATTCGCTCTGGATGCGTAGTACGCGCCAGGTATCGGAGTGAATCCAGTTTCCGGTTCCACGCTCGTCGAGCAGGCGTTGATCGGAGGTGGACGTTTCGGTGTTCCGGCCGCGCCGCAGGACAACGGATCCTTTGTGCTTGGCAGACTTCTCGCTGCTGTGTCCCTCGAAACTGCTGTGTCCCTCGAAACTGCCGGTTCCCTCGACGCTGTTCATGGCGTTCAGGTTATCCGGCGGAGAGGTAGCTCCGGAGAACCTGGGTGACGTGCGTGATCTGCTCGACCGGGACGCGCTCATCACGCTTGTGGGCGAGGTTGGGATCGCCGGGCCCGTAGTTGACCGCAGGGATACCGAGCGCCGAGAACCGGGAGACGTCGGTCCAGCCGTACTTGGCCCGAAACTGGCCGCCCGCAGCCTCGATGAGGGCGGCCGCCGCAGGTCGGTTCAGACCGGGCAGAGCGCCCGGTGACGAGTCGGTGACCTCGAACCCCAGATCGAGTCCCTGGACCACCTCACGAACATGCTCGACGGCCTCGTCGACGGAGCGATCCGGTGCGAACCGGAAGTTCACGTCGAGCTCGGCGGCGTCGGGAACGACGTTTCCGGCAACCCCACCGGATATCCGAACCGCTTGCAAACCTTCGCGATACTCGCATCCGTCGATGTCGACGGTGCGGGCTCGGTAGGCGGCGAGCCGATTGAGAGCTGCACCGAATTTGTGAATTGCGTTGTCTCCCAGCCAGGAACGGGCACTGTGCGCCCGCGTTCCCGACGCCGTGAGCCGAACCCTCAGCGTCCCTTGGCAACCGGCCTCGATGAAACCACCGGATGGCTCGCCCAGGATGGCGACGTCGGCGTCGAGCCACTCGGGCAGCTCTCGTTCGATACGGCCGAGTCCATTACGTGCGGCCGCGATCTCCTCGCAGTCGTAGAACACCAGGGTCAGATCGTGCGCGGGGTTGTCGATCGTGGCCGCGAGATGCAAGAACACTGCGTCACCCGACTTCATATCGACGGTTCCGCATCCGTGCAGGATGTCCCCCTCGGCACTGTCGTGCTCCCGCCTCGACGGCACGTTGTCGGCAATGGGCACCGTGTCGAGGTGACCGGCAAGCATGACCCGAGACCCCAGTCCACGATTGGTTCTGGCCAGGACTGCGTTGCCGCTACGAATGATCTCGAAACCCGCAGTCTGCGCGCGAAGTGCCTGCTCCACCTCGTCGGCGATGCGTGATTCGTCCTCACTGACACTGGGGATATCCACCAGCGCCGCGGTGAGGTCTATCGGGTCGGCATGCAAATCGAGCGTCACGGCGACAACCCTAGGCCGTGGGCCCCGGAATCTCTCGGACCACGCCGTCGAATCCTGCGCCGAACAATCTCCCGCTCGAAAAGCCCTGCTCGGAACGTCCATACACGACAACACTGGTCAACCGAGTTCCGGTACCGATCACGCACGTGGACCCGGGTGAGTCGATCCGGACGACGGAACCGCCCGCATTGAGCGGTATTACGGGGCGTCCGGCGTCATCGAGGGTCAGACCGTCCGGAGCAGCGAAGGAATCGAGACCGGACAGGTTCAGCAGGCTCTGCGGCGCAGATGGATTCGCGATGGGGATTCGGCTGACGCCCGGGTTCACGAACGTTCGCGAGACGTAGAGGTACTGCCCGGCGGCATCGAGCACCGCTCCGTTGGCACTCGGAAAGCGCGCCCAAGCCGGGTCGACGGAACCGTCGGGGCCGATCCGACCGATGAGCGAGCCGAAGTCGTTGGTGGCGTAGACGGTCCCGTCCGCGGCAACGGCAAGTCCGTTGGCTGCACTCAAACCCGTCGCGAACGGAGTGACGACCAGCGACTCGACGTCGAGTCGAACGATGCCCGCAGCCTTGACGAGGTCGCCTACGAAAACGCGGGGGTCGGCACCGTAGCCGACCAGCAGGGTGCCGTCCGGCATCCAGGCAAGAGCTCCACCGCCGCCACTCGGAACTTTCGCGATCGGGTACGCAGGCTGCCCGGGCGCGTCGATTCGGTACACCCGGCCCGACACGATGTCGGTGACGTAGGCGCGTCCCGAGGCGTCCACGGCCAGCCCTTCCAGAGCTGACCCGGGAATTTTCGCAACCACCGCCGAACGCCCTCCGACCGCGGCACAATCGGGAGCAGCAGCCGCGGTGCCGGAACCGACGACGCTGCTCACAGACATCAGCACCGCAGCGACAACCGTCACGGCCGAACGCATACGTCCGGTCTTGCTCGAATTCATGGCACTCCCCACCCCCGGCGACCCCCTGTCAGCCGATGGGCTTGTCTACCACGCGCCTGTGACAACCAAACCCAGCGCAATTCCGAGGATGATCGTCGTGGCCAGCGTCGTCACCAATCCAGTGAACGACACACCGTCGGCCATTGCGGCTGCAGCTCCACGACTACGCGAGCCGGTGCGGGTGGTCATCGACAGAACTCTGTCAGCTGCGCCGACACCTTCCCGACCACCTGCATCCCGATGCGATCACACTCGACAGTCGAATCGGTAACGAACCGACGCCGGATCGGGATCCGAGTCCAGAAACAGTCGGCGCTCCCGTGATGGTGGGCGGATCCGCTCACCGGACCCACCGCGTATTCTTCGTGCCGTGAGCGCACAGGGAGCATCAGCAGTAGGTATTGCCAACATCACCACGTCGGGTGTCGTTCTCGACACCTGGTTTCCGAGCCCGGAGCTCGGGTCGGGCTTCGAGACCGGCACCACCCGGCTCGAGGGGTCCGACATTCCCGAGGAGTTGGCCGCTCTGGTCGGGCCCGACGAGGCGCGCGGCGTCGAGGTAGTCGCAGTGCGCACCAGCATCGCATCGCTCGACGACGCCCCCACCGACGCGCACGACGCGTATCTGCGATTGCATCTGCTCTCGCACCGATTGGTTCAGCCACACGGGCAGAACCTCGACGGAGTGTTCGGTTTGCTGGCCAATGTGGTCTGGACCAACTTCGGCCCCGCCGCGGTCGACGGTTTCGAGACGGTGCGCGCGAAGCTTCGTGCCCGCGGTCATGTGACCGTGTACGGCGTCGACAAGTTCCCGCGCCTGGTCGACTACGTCGTTCCCACCGGGGTTCGAATCGCCGACGCCGACCGTGTTCGTCTCGGTGCCCACCTGGCCAGCGGAACGACGGTCATGCACGAGGGCTTCGTCAACTTCAACGCAGGAACTCTCGGAAACTCGATGGTCGAGGGACGCATCTCCGCGGGCGTCGTGGTGGGCGACGGTTCCGACGTGGGCGGCGGCGCGTCGATCATGGGCACGTTGTCCGGTGGCGGCAAGAACGTCATCTCCGTCGGGAAGAGCTGCCTGCTCGGTGCGAACTCCGGGCTCGGCATTTCTCTCGGCGACGACTGTGTAGTCGAAGCCGGGCTCTACATCACTGCCGGCACCAAGGTTGTCGGCCCAGATGGAACTGTGGTGAAGGCGGCGACTCTGACCGGCAAGTCCAACGTGTTGTTCCGACGCAATTCTGTCTCGGGCGCGGTCGAGGTGGTGCCGTGGAAGGGCACCGGCGTCGAACTGAACGCGGCGTTGCACGCCAACGACTGAGAGCCCGATCCAGTCGAATCAGACTGTCGAAGAAACTCTTCCGGCCCCGCACCGTGTTCTCGGTGCGGGGCTGGTGTTGTTTTCGGGGTCGCTCAGGTAAGGCGGTTCAGGCGATGTGGGGGCCTGCTCGGGCGTGGGATTGTCGGGGTTGCCGGTGGGGTCGACGGTGGCCGGGGGTATGAACCAGGGGTGGTTGTCGGTGCCGATGAACACTTCCCAGTCCGAGTGGTGGATGAGTCGGTGGTGGAATCCGCAGAGGAGAACGAGGTTGTTCATGTCGGTGGGTCCGCCGTCGCCCCAATGCCAAATATGATGCCCCTCTGTCCAGGCGGCGGGCTTCCCGCAGCCGGGGAACGCGCAGCCGTGATCGCGCGCTGTCAATGCGCGTTTCTGTTTTGCGGTGACGGTGCGGGCGGTGCGAGCGAGGTTGAGTGGGTTGCCTTCCTCGTCCATGACGATGGCGGTGAGGATGCAGTCGCAGGCGAGTTGTCGGGAGGTGTTGCGCGAGAGCGGTCCCATCCAGGGCAGCCAGCCGACAGAACTGCCGTCACCGAACAGGTCCCGATACGCGCCGCGATCAGGGGTCGGTCCGGCAGCGCTGCCGCAATCATCGCCACTGCCACTGCCACTGCCACCGCCGCTGTCATTGCCTGCTGCACCTGCTGCACCTGCTGCGGTGCCGCGGAGGTCGGTGAGGTCGCGGAGGTTGATGTGGAGGTTGACGTGGGGTTTGTCGCCGCCTTCGGTGGGGCGGTCGCTGGAGGAGAGGTAGTGGTCGAGGATCTGCCCGAACGCGTCGGCTCTGCGCTTGGCGGGGCTGCGCGGGTCTGGGGTGCCGTCGACCG
>NZ_CAPS01000057.1 GCF_000333955.1 Rhodococcus sp. AW25M09 | reverse complement strand
GGTGCAAAAGGCGCACGAGGGAGGGTGGGTTTGCGCGAGATCCTCCGGGAGAACACTGGAAGCATGGACGCACTGTGGTTGTTCGGTGATCAGCTCGGACCGCACTTTCACTCGGTGGACGAGCATGCCGAGCGAGACGTGCTGATGATCGAATCCCGACGCGTGTTCCGGCGTCGGCGCTACCACCGGCAGAAGTTGCACCTCGTACTGTCCGGGATGCGCCATCTGGCGGACGAGCTCGGCGACCGGATGACGTACCTGCAGACCGAGACGTACCGAGAAGGGTTGGCCGAGTTCGGCAAACCCGTCGTTGTATTCGAGCCGACGTCCCACGCGGCGGAGAAGTTCGTTGCCAGGTTGCACGAGGAGGGCCTGGTGTCGGAAATATTGCCGACGCCGATGTTCGCCCTCGGCCGAGCAGAGTTCGCGGAGTGGGCAGCCGAACGCGGCACCTTCCGCATGGAGACGTTCTACCGCGAGCAGCGCAAGAAGTTCGGGGTACTGATGGACGGCTCCGAACCGGTCTCGGGAAAGTGGAACCTCGACGCCGAGAACCAATCCCCGCCGCCGAAAGGACGCCTGACGCTGGGCGTGGAGGAACCCTGGTGGCCGACCGAGGATGCGATCGACGACCAGGTACGCACCGACCTCGGCACCTGGGACCTCGACACCGTGGGAGTTGACGGGCCCCGCGTGTTCGCGGTGACCGCTTCTGAGGCGTCGGAGGCGTTGGCGCACTTCGTGAACTATCGGTTGGACGATTTCGGTAAATACGAGGACGCGGTGATGGCCGACGACTGGACGATGTCGCACTCACTGCTCTCGGTTCCGCTGAACCTCGGACTGTTGGAACCGTTGGAGGTTGCGCACGCCGCCGAGGACGCGCACCGAGACGGTATGGCGCTGGCGAGCGTGGAAGGTTTCGTTCGGCAGATCCTCGGCTGGCGCGAATACGTGTGGCACCTGTACTGGCATCTGGGGCCGGAGTATCTCGAGCGCAACAAGCTCGAAGCCCATGAGCCACTGCCGGATTGGCTGACGGAGTTGGACGGCGATTCCGTCGTGGCGAAATGCCTGTCCAGCACCGTCGACGGTGTGCGCGACCGCGGCTGGGTGCACCACATTCCTCGACTGATGATTCTGGGAAACTTCGCGCTGCAACATGCCTGGGACCCGCGAGCACTGACGGACTGGTTCGCCACGGCCTTCGTCGACGGATTCGCCTGGGTCATGCCGGTGAACGTGATCGGCATGAGCCAGCATGCAGACGGGGGCGTGATCGCCACCAAGCCCTACGCAGCGGGCGGGGCGTACCTGAACCGTATGACCGACTACTGCAAGCCGTGTGAATTCAACCCGAAGAAGAGACTGGGCGACGACGCCTGCCCCTTCACCGCCGGCTACTGGGCCTTCGTGCACCGACACCGTGAAATGTTGGCCGCCAACCACCGCACGGCGCGTCAGGTGTCGTCGATGAACCGATTGAGCGATCTCGAACAGGTGTTGGAACAGGAAAGCCAGCGAGAAGTGTACTGACGCGCCACGGCATAGTTGAGCGCGGTCGGCCTGCCGTACGTCTTCGTCGGTACCGGCTCCGTGACGCCCACACGCCGGCTGAGACGCCGCGAGTGGAGCCGAACGTCTCCCACGGTTGGTGCCGCAGCCGCCCAAGCAACCCAGCCCATCGCACACGAACGACATCCTGAATCACCGGACAGTGGAGACGACTCGGCAGATAGAACGGCGCAAGTTCGGCGCGCCGCAGACTGGCCGGAAACCAGGGATTTTCGGGTGCCGCGGGCCCTCTACCACGAAGCACCGACAGGTTTTGGTTGACGAATAGTTAAGCACAGCAATAGTTTTCGATTTAATCATCATTGCCAGTCGAACGCACGTTCGATACACTTCATGGCATGACCACAGCGATCTGGCAACTGAGCGAGGACCAACTCCTCGCTGCCGCCGCCGAGGTCTCCCACCAGATCCAATTGTTGGAAGCCCGGCGGATCGCCCTCGTCGCCGAAATCGACACCCGCGTCTCCCGCGAGAAACTCGGCTTCCCCGGCCCCGCCGGCTGGCTCACCTCCACCACCCTGCTCTCGGCGGGAAAAGCCAACAAGATTCTCGCCCTCGCCCGTGGAATGGCTGCCTTTCCCGACATCGCTGACGCGGTCAACACCGGTGTCATGTCCCTCGACCATGCCGCCCTGATCCTCGACTTCGCTGAAACCCCACCCAAGGACCTCCCCGAAGAGGGCTGCGATATGGCCCGGGCAGCGCTGATCAAAGCCGCGACCGGACCCGACGCCCGCACCAGCCCACTACGCGCGGCGATCACCCGCTTGAACGACCTCTACGGCAGCAACAAGCCACCCGCCGAGGACACCGACCGCAACGAACTCTTCGCCTCCAAAACGTTGAACGGACGCCTGGCACTCAAAGGGGATTTCGACGCCGTCACCGGAGAAAAACTGCTCACCGCACTCTCACCCCTGACCGAACCCCGCCCCGCCGTCGACGGCACCCAAGACCCCCGCAGCCCGGCCAAGCGCAGGGCGGATGCGTTCGGGCAGATCCTCGACCACTACCTCGCCTCCAGCGACCGCCCGAACGAAGGCGGCGACAAACCCCACGTCAACCTTCACATCCGACTGAAAGACCTCACCGACCTCCGCAACACCGCAGCAAGCACAGGCGCAGGCGGCAACGGCAGCGGCAGTGGCAGTGGCAGTGGCGAGAACACCGGCACCGCAACCGAATCGGACTGCTCCAGTAGCGTTGGCGACCGCAGCGGCAGCGGCAAGGGCGGTCATTGTGGCAGCGGCAACGGCAACGATTCTGACGGTGCGACCGCGCCGACCCCTGATCGTGGCGCCTATCGGGATCTGTTCGGCGACGGCACCTCTGTCGGCTGGCTGCCCTGGATGGGACCA
>NZ_CAPS01000058.1 GCF_000333955.1 Rhodococcus sp. AW25M09 | reverse complement strand
AACACCACACGAACATGACGTCCGGAGGCCTTGAGGGCAACTGTTCCAGCGTATCCCAGCTTGGTCTCGGACACAAGGCCCGACTCTTGGGGGATACAACCTGCCAGGCCACACGTCCAACCTCGTGTCCCAGTCCGTGAAGACCAGGTCGGTGTCCGTCGCTCTGACTCGACAAAAGTTACGCCACCAACAACACCAACGCAAATCGCCTGCTCAGCGGCTTTCGTGCCGGCTTCAGCGCCCGTTTCGCCCATCCTCAGCAGCTTCAGAACGACATTCGGCCCGAAATTCGGGTCAACCGCAGATTCAGGTCAACAACGCATCGCGCGCGAACCTGCGCGACCAACTCGGGGAATCGGATACGCCTTCGCGAAAGTAGAAGCGCGGGCCGTGAGCACCGATGAGATCCAAGAAGCTCACCGTCGCCTGCGCCGCGAACTGTGCATCGAACACACCGGAATCTTCGCTGGCCCAACCCAACTCGGCCACCGTCTGGACAAGCATCTCGTTACGATGCGTCGCGCTGGCCGATGCTGCGAGGGAGATCAGGAACAGCGTCGCGGCGTCGGTCTCGTACGTCTCCTTCCCCAGAGGAAGTCGCGAAGCGGCATGTCGCCACATGCCGATCGGGTCGCCGGCCAGGCGCGCACCGAGCCTCGTGCGTAGCAATCGCCCCTTCGACGTGCGGGTCAGCCCGAGGTGCCGCACGGCCTCACGCAGATCGGTCACCTGGTGGTGATCGATTTCCCGGTTGCTCGTCCCTACCCACCCCAGACCCCAATCGAGCTCGTCGCGGATCGCCGCCACGAGGGCAGGCTTGAGATAGCCGGCATCAGTCAACGCCACTCCGTCGTCGCCGATTCTTTCGAGAAACCACGTCAGCTTCGCCATCGCGATCTCCGCCACCGGTAGATCCACCGAGCTCTCGATGGTCAGTTCGCACCGTGGCAGCAGCGCCATCAACGACGGCACTTCGGTCGGTCGCACGCGATCGAAGAGTTTTCCCACGGCAGGTGCCGTCGCCACGGTCTCGGCGAGAATCGATCGACCCGTATCCAGCGAGTGCAACGCCCTGTTCACAACATCTGCGTCGAACCGGGCCGGGTCGAATTCCGGACCCCATCGCCTGAGCAGGGCGGCAAATTCAGGATCGGCCGGGTCAGCTGCGATCTCCAGGCCCTGCGAGTAATGCGACGGCCCGCCGCAATCCTCGGGTGGGCACGCACGCGCTCCATCGAGACAGATGGATCTCAGGTCATCGATATCGGATTCGATCTGCTCGAGAACGACGGTATGTGTCCATCCATCACCGAAGTCGTACTCGTAGGCCATCACGGATCCGCGTGAGGTGAGCACCTCGTCGATCCGGACTCGCTCTTCACTCACTGCTTCGTCGTCCGGGCCGTCGTCGAGGCCTTCTGCCATCTCGAATCGCCGCGTCGCACCGCCGGTCCTGACGCTGAAAGCGTGCATATGCCGGTCCTCCCAACCCAGAGCGCGCTGCAACACCGAGTGCAGTTCGGACAGCAACAAGTCCGAGCGCACCCGCACCCGACGCCAGATCTGCGGTCGCGTGTGGTCCATCGTCACGTGAAGCACGAGGTTGACCAGGCCTCGCCCCGTTGCCATTGTCGCGTCGTCGTCGGACGACTCGTCGGGATCGGGCATATCCGGAACCACCGACAAGTGGCGGACGCGGCCGGTTCTCATCGACATGTGATCGACCCTAGCCGGACCGATGCGTCGGACACAGGCATCGCGGCTGCCTTCCCCCACAGATGCTGCCTCCACCGAGATCGCCTACCCACGATCGGTGCCGACCTTGCGTGCCCTCGGGTTCTTCGTCACTGTGGTCGAGTGCGGTTCCGTGACCGCGCCGTCCGTGCGTCGAACAGCGAGGACAACCTCCGCCCCGGTCGACGACCTCTGCGGCAACGGCCCGACCGGTTCGCCACGCTCCGCCCATCAGCACTACTCGCACAACGCTTCACCCCCTCGCTCGGCTGGTTCCTCGACCAGCCAAGCGAAAAGTTCACGTCGACGATCGCAACAATCTTCTGCTGCTATAAATCGATCGGACAGATCCTGGCTACGAGACGTTCGTCGTCAGACCGTCATTGATCGCCGAGACGTCGAAGGCCAATGCGTCGAGTTGGGACGCCAACGTCGTCACCGTCAATTGCACCAAGTATTGGGTATCGACTCCCACCAGCACATACCGAGTCGTCACCGCGGCCTCGAGTTGTTGCGCGACGTAGGTACCCCGAATGAACCGCGAGGGCCAGCCGAGCCACGACGCCGTGCTCGCTTCGGCCTCGACCCAACCCGGCATCGCGCGTGCGTCGCCGAAACCCAACGCCATCAGCGCTTCCGGATCGATCGTGCGCGAGAGCGCGCCGACCAGAAGCACAGCGTTGGGCGCGAATCCGTTCTCGACGAGATTCGGTTCCACGATCACCTGAGTGGCTCCGGGAAATTGCGCGGAATCGAGCGTCTGCCAGCCGGCGGGAACCGGCACGGTGATCCCGAGTTCGGCCGCGGAGCCGCCGTCGAGCGGGGACACCCGCAACGCGTGTGCGTTCAAGTACTCGGCGATCGTGGTGGGCTCGGTCGGCTCCGGCGACTGGACGTCGTTCACAGCATGGGCCTTTCGATGGTGGACGATTCACTGACACGGCAGAGGCTACCTGCGTCGATCCGACTTTTCGCAGGTGCTCGATTGCACCCTCTCGGCCAGCGCAGGAACGAGCAGACCAGACGTTACAGTTCGGCTCTGCGAGCGGTGAGTTCCTCCAGGTAGCGCGCGACCGCGTCGTCGTCGTTGGATTCGAGGACGCGATCGGCCACTGCGCGCACCACCTGCGCGGCATTCGAGGGACACAAGGCCGTACCCGCCCAGGCCAACATCGGCAGATCGTTGCGAGCATCTCCTACTGCTGCAACCGAAACCGGCGAGATCCCCCATCGCTCGCACAATTTTTGCAGCGCACTGGCTTTCGAGATGCCCGCGGCGGACATCTCGATGTACGGGGCGCCGGAGTGCGTCAGCTCCACCCCGTCCACTCCGGCCGCGGCGACGAGCTCGTACAGCGCCTCGCTGGTCGTATCCTTGTGCCGAGCAACGATTTTCACCGTCGACTCGACGTCGGCGGAAAGACCGTGGTCGGAAAGTTCCATCTCGTGTGGATGCCGATGATGATCGGCGAACACACACAGTTCGGCATACCCGGCCTCGGCCACGAATCGAGTGGCTCCGACAGTCGCAAAGGCCACCCCTGGCACCAGAGCCCGTACGACGGACTTGGCCGACGCGACGGTTTCGGCCGGTACCGACGTGGTTGCGACGATGGTGGGGGTGCCGCCGGCCAGATCGAGGACCACGGCCCCGTTGGCACCGATCGCCGTCCCGCGAAATCCGCAGGACGCAGCGAGTTCGTCGATGGAATGCCGCGCTCGTGCAGTCGCCCACACGACTTCGATTCCGGCGCTGGCAGCAGCAGCCATCGCGGACGCCGTTCTCTCCGAAATCGTTCGGTCCGAACGTAACAGCGTGCCGTCGAGATCGGTGGCGACAACGACGACCTCTTCGGTTCTCTTCACCTCACCGATTCTGCCAGGTACCGCAGCCTCAGCCTGCGACCAACGTCAGGAGGGAAATCTCACTGGGCGCAAATACCCGAAAAGGCGGACCCCAGAATCCCGATCCGCGGCTCGTGTAGAGCTGCGTGCGAGCACCGTGCCTGCTCAGTCCGTGCACCACCGGCTGGTCGAGGCGAACCAACGCGGAGAACGGCCAGATCTGACCGCCGTGCGTGTGGCCGGAAACCTGAAGGTCGACGCCCGCGCGAACGGCGTCGGCGACCTGTTTGGGCTGATGAGCCAACAACAGCACGGGCATCGTGGAATCGGTGCCGGCAAGTGCGCGGTCGAGGTCGGCACCATGACCGGGCGCGCCGGACCCTTTCGCGGTGGCGTCGTCGACGCCGGCGATGATCAGCGCATCATCACCGCGATGAAGCACGACATGACGATTGTGCAGCGAATTCCACCCGATGTTCTCCATATGATCGAGCCACTCCTGCGCCTCGCCGAAGTACTCGTGATTACCCGTGACGTACACCCGCGCTGCGCTGGCGAGCATCGACTCCAGCGGGGCTGCCTGCTGTCGACGCCGATCGACCGAGCCGTCGGCGATGTCTCCGACGTGGGCCAATACATCGGGTTCGAGTGCATTGACGGCATCGGTCAATCGGTGCGACCACGCCGTCCGATCCATCGGACCGAAATGCGTGTCGGTCACCAACACCACTCGCAGACCGTCGAATCGAGCTCCGAGCCGATCGATCCGCACGGTCGTGTGTCGAACCCGCGGAGTCCGCATCGCCTCGTAGTGACCCCACAGCGCGAGGACGACGACAAGCACTGCGGTTGTCACCGACACGATCCGCGACCGCACCGGGTCCTCGACTCCGGCGAGCCACAGCCCGAGTCGCAGCAGCAGCGACAGCGCCGACCACACGAACGCTATCCACACCACGCCCAGCAGCACGTCCCCGATGCGCGCCCAGGCGTCTTTGCGCCGTCCCTCGGGGCCCGGCCGATGGCCCAGATACATCGCGGTGGGCAGTGCAGCGAACGCGGCGACAGCGAGCACGGTGCCGCCGACTCGCACTGCCGGAGCCCAGTGCGCGGCGGCGAACACGACGGTCCACGTCGGCAACGCAAAAAGCACAGCGCAGACCCCGAACACAATTGCGGGCAGAACGATCCGGCGCCGACGTGGCGACTCGGGTGAGGTCGGCCGATCCTCGTGCTGCGCCTGTCGATCTGTCATCGGCGATGAATCCTCTGTGCTCGGACGGTCGCTACGATCGACCACGGGTGGTGTAACCCCGAATTCCGTTGAGCGGGAGTTCGTGTTCGGCGATCCCCTCGTCCCCCCGTTCTTCGAGGCCGGCACCGGTTTCGGTCTCCACTCGGCCCTTGCGTGGCTCGGACGGGCCGGAACCAACCGAACTCGGGGTCTTCTCCGGTGCTGGCACCTCGTGCTCGGCCCGTTCGGGCGAGGCTGTTCCGTCGGGCGCAGATCCTTCGGTGCTTGCCACATTCCCGTGGGCGTTCGCAGGCTTGTCCGTCATGGAACCCTTGGGCGATGTGGATCCGGTCGTCATTGCGGATCGACTCGCGGTCGAAGACCCGTTCGACGTGCGTGATCCGTTCGTCGCACCTGACCCGTTGGTTCCGACACCGTTGCCGATTCCGGCCGACTTGCCGATTCCGGCCGACTTGCCAATTCCGACACCCTTGCCCGGTCCGACACCCGTGCCCGTTCCGGAACCGTTGGTCGGCGTCGGCACCGATGTTTCGGGGTCAGCGGGGTCGGCCTCGGACGCGATCACCTCGTTACTCGGCATCTCGATCCGCGGCATGCTCCACAGGGACAGCACCGATTCGTGGTGCACGGCAGAGTCGGCGTCGGTCGAGGTGTCGAAGGCACCCGAATCGTCGAACTGCGAGGATTCGAGCGGGACCGGGGTCCACGCCTCTTCCGACAGCGTGAGCCCATCGACCACAACGGTATTGGGTTTTATCCCCAAACGAGCCAGCGTGGCCCACAGACTTTCCAGGGCTGCATCGGAATCGAGGTAGTACTCCGATTCACGCACCCGCCAGAACGTCCAACCACACCGCTTGAGCTCCTGCTCACGCTGCAGATCGGCCATTCGCTGCGCCGAGGTGGACAGGAACACGTCCCCGTCGCACTCGACGGCGAGGCGTGAGGACTCCCCGGTGACCACGAGAGCAAGACGTCGATTGTTCACTTCCACACCGGGATTGACGTGAAATCCGCGCTCGACGAGGTCGTTCCACAGCTGCTGCTCGAGCAGCGTCTCGAAGGGAGCCGTTCGGATCTCCCGCGACACGTTCACCGGCATCGGATCGGCGGGAGCGGGCGAGACGGAGGTGACGTAACCGAGCAACGAGTTACGAAGGTCCGCACGCTTGAGGCGGTCGACCGTCACCGAGTGGAAGAGCCACAGCTGATCCTGTGCCCGCGAGGCGGCCACGTTGAACCGACGCTTGTACTGGTTGGCCGTGAGGGTGGCGAAATTCTGATCGGGTGCCACCACCATGGAAAGGAACACGACGTTGCGTTCGTCGCCCTGGAAATCCGGCGGCGTGCCCACCCGTAGCCGCCGTTGTTCCCACTGTTCGATACCGATTCGCTTGATCAACTCGTTGCGAATCTCGTCCACCTGCGATTGCCCCTGCAGCACGACAACTCCGAAGGTCAGGTTGTCGTACGCAGAGTCTTCGAGGCAGTCGGCGATCTGCTCGGCAATGGCGATGGCCTCGGTACGGTTGACCAGTGATGCGTTCTTTCCGGTTACGGTCGCACCGCGAACGTACGTGTGCCGCAACGGCGGTAGGCGATCCGCGCCGAACTGCCGGACGGGAACGAGCGGGGAGTCTCCGTAGAACTGCTGGCTCGACCAATTGATGATCTCGGGCATCGATCGGAAGTGCTCACGCAAGCGCACCACCTGACCGAACCTGGTGCGCAACATGGAGAACAGACTCGACCTCGGCGTCAGCGTCGCACGCACGTGTTCGGGCAGATCCGGCAAGTAGACGTCCAGCCGATCGAACACGTCCTCCAGGGTGCCGGACTGCATGACGTCAGCGGGTGCACACTGGCGATCGTCGCCCACCACGATCACGCGCGGCGCGAGGTACAGCAGGAAAAGGCTGGTGATGTCGGCCTGGCTGGCCTCGTCGACGATAACGACGTCGAAACTCCCCGGCACCGGCGGAATCGATGCCAGCACCTGCGAGAGCGGCATGACCCATGCCGGTACCGCGCTCTGCGCCTCGCGCATCGCCGATCGTGCTGCACTGCGGTATGTCTCGGCGTACTTGCCGGCACCGGATCCGATACTGGAGATGTGCTCACGGTACGTCTGCAAGGCACGTACCTCGACGGCAGTCATTCGCTCGAGACTGTTTCGCCAGGCACTGGCGGCAGCCAAACGCGTGGTGAGATAAGCGATGTCGGTATCGACGGCAGCCAGCTCAGCTTCGAGCTCCTGCTCCAGGCCGCCATGGTGCTGCTCACCCACCCACTCACGGGCACGACGCCACGCCCAGGCCTTGGACAGCTGCCAGCTCAGCTCGTCCCACTCGGCATCGGTAGCGGTGTCTTCGACCAAGTCGAACAGTGCGGGTGCCACAGACGAGAGCGCGGTCGACATCGAGTCGAGACGTAGTTGATCCTCCTGCTCGGCGCACGCCTGCGAATACGCCGCGACGGCAGCGGCCACTTCCAACGGATCAGCAGTGTTCAACGCGCTCACCAAGTTCGTGCCCTCGGGCGACGGCCCGGCATCGATGCGAGTGGCGACCGCGAACTGCAGCGCCTCGAGCTCGGCCCGGGCGGCATCGATGTCGATGCGTTCGGCGATGACGTCGGCGGCCTCAGCGATCTCCTGCGCTTCGCTCAGGCTTCGAATCCACGGCGCTGCAGGGGAAATGGAGTACAGCCTGTGCACCAATGCATCGCGAGCGGCGACCACTGCCGACACCAGGCCGAGTCGATCGGCGATCCGCGCCACGTTGTTGACGCGAATCGAACGCGTACCGTCGAGCGGGACGATGATCGCGAGATCGGCCAGCAGCACCGATGCCGTCTGCACGGTGTCGAGTGCCCGGATATGTTCGGCCACCAGGCGCGCAGCCATGGCCGTCGTCGCGGGATGCCCGTCGACGGTGGCGACGATGCCGAGTGCCTCGACGGATTTCTGTTCCTCGCTGCGACGGAACCGAGGCTTCCACTCGACACCCGACTCCAGCGCGCCGGCCAGCGCATCCATTGCCGCCAGCGCACCCGGAGAACTCGACGAACATTGCACGTCGTGCGCACCGACGTAGCGATCGGATGCCGCAGCCGTCTCGACCATTGCGTCGATTCCGCTGACCCGCGACCACAGGTGGGAGGCTTCGCCGGACAGCACGGAATCGGTCAGCCGTGGATAGGAGCCATCGAGTTCGGAGACCGCTCGGACACGAGCGGCAAGCTCCCCGCACAGTTGCCTGATCTCCGCGGACACCGTCGGTTCCACGCCGTCGAGGAGCGCAATGAGGCTCGCGGCCTGGGGGGAGACGGACTCGGTCTGCGCGCCCGCGCGCAGGCAGAGCGCGGCGAGTTCGGCAGAGTTCGGCAGCATCGTCTCCGGACGCGGCAACATCTGGCGTGAGCGCAGCTCGCGACTGCCCGCGGAGGTGGCAATCAACCTACGCAGCTGATCGACCTGAACACCGTCGAGTGGCGGCCGATCGGCGAGCAATGGGCCCGGCAACCACTCGTGAGCAGCCTCGGCCGCTTTGACCTTGCGGACAATCGACGAGACCGTGCCGTCGTAGCCATCCGAAACATATTCGTGCACAACGGTTTCGGACTCACGAAGCGTCCTGACTCGATCCAGCAGTTCGGCCCGCCGAGCCAGCGCCGCGCTCCGCTGCGCTGTCAGCGCCTCGATCTTCTGCACCTCGCTGGCCTCGTCGAAGGAGGTTTTGCGCTCGGCGATCTTCGCGACGCTGCGGTTGAGCTCGTCCGAACCACCGCGAGAGAGGTCGGTGATGGACACGCAGAGCTCCTGCAGCTCCGGTGGGAGCTTGTCGCGCAAGACCCGCAAAGCTTGTGACTTTTCACTAGTGACCAGAACGCGTTGACCGCGTGCCAACAGCCCGGACATCAGATTTGCGATGGTGTGCGTCTTGCCGGTACCGGGTGGTCCCTCGACCACGACGCCACTGTCGCGGCCGAGCCGTTCGATGATCTGAGACTGCTCGGCGTTGGCCGGCAGTGGGAACAGTGGATCCGCCACCAGCGCAGCCGACTCACCCGCTCCGGTGCGCGCGAGCCAGGCCATCCGATCGGCCGGTTCGATGGCATCGACGAGCTGCGCCAACCCGAGCGGAACCGGAGAATCGGCGAAATCCAGATCGGCGATCATTCGCTCGTAGTAGTCGACCAACGCGAACGAGTCGCGAGCGCGGAGCACGAGGGCCGGAGAAATGGTCAGTGTTCGGTCGTCGTCGATGTAACCGAGAGCTCCGGGCGGTCCGACACGATCGAGTACCTCGATCTCGCGCCGTGGTACCCGCGCAGCCCAGCTTCTCAGGAACTCTTCGACTCCGGCGCCGAGTGGGGAGGTGACCGAATCGTGCAACTGTTGGGTCAATTCCACCGAACCCGAGGTATCGAATTCGTCCGATCCCGTCAGCAACTGACTGTCCTCGAGGCGAGGAGTGGTGCTCGACGCGAGGCGAACCAGCAAGTCACCGGTTCGAACGTCCCGTTCGATGCTGGCGGATTGCGTGATCAGGTGGGTGCGCACGCTGCGCTGCGGATCGGTGTTGCTCGACGTCAACAGTCCCGACGCCACCACGAGTTCGATGGACTCGGGCCGTGAGGCGAGCTCCTGCATCATCAACTGCAGCGCCTGATAGAGCGCAGCCTGGGGACGCCGGTCCCGATCCTCCTGCGCCCACTCCTTCCACGTTTCCGAGTACCGCTCGAAGGCCTTCTTGATCTCGTAAGCCTTGCGGATGTCGAAGTCGGCATCGGATTCCTGCGCCTCGGCCCGCCTACGGGACGTCGCCGAGGACGCGTCGGCGAGCTCGAGCTCGCGATAACGGCTGTCGGCGACGACCTGGGGGTCGAGCCATCCCGACAGCACTGCAGGCGGCTCGGGCGGCTCGTCGACCGCGATACGCGGCGCGCGAAGCACCACGCCACCCTGCTTGGCCTTGGGATCGAGCTGCATCGGCACATCACCCGAATGCACCCACTCGACCTGCACGTGGTCGTCGAAGCGCAGCACCGGGTTCGATCGCGCCTCGACGATCTCGCGAAGAAAGCGCAGCAGGCGTTGCACCCTGCTCTTGAGCTCGTCGTCGTGTTCACGACCGGTAGCAGCTGCAGCCGTCACAGTTTCCCCACAAAGATTCGAATGGCCGTCCTCTTCAGGACGGTGCTTGCGCACCCGGGCCACACTAGCCGTTGAAAAGCAGTTGTTCACCGCGTCCTCGAAACAGGAAATACGTTCTAGTGCTGGGTCACAAAGACCCCACTCGGGTCGCTGTATCCCCCCACAGCGGACCTGCTCGATCAGTTCCTTCGCAGCGGTTCGAGCACCCCGAATGACGCCGCTCGGACACCGGGTCGACAGCCGTCCGGTTCATCCGCATGGAACCGCGCGATCGATGACGTATAAAGACTGAATGCCTGCGACGCCGGAGTCCGATCGTGAGCTGCCGAATCGGGAGCTACCGACTACCCCGCGCGGGCTGCGCACTCGATCCTCTCTCGTGGCGGCCGCGCGCCGTGTCTTCGAGGACAGTGGCTACCTCGATTCCCGGCTGATCGACATCACTCACGCGGCTCGATGCTCCGCCGGGACCTTCTACACGTACTTCACCAGCAAGGAAGAGATCCTGGCCGCGGTGCTCGAGCAGGCCAGGGACGACATGCTGCACCCAGGTACCGAACGGGTGGATCCGCACGACGACCCGGTTGCCGTCATCGCTGCGAGCAACCGTGCCTACTTCGAGGCCTATCGACGCAACGCGAAGTTGATGGCGCTGCTCGAACAGGTCTCGAACATCGACCCCGAGTTCCGACGGCTGCGGCGCGAGCGTGCCGACGCCTTCGTTCGACGCAACGCACGCAGTATCGAGAGTCTGCAGAACCGCGGCCTTGCCGATGCCGAACTCGATCCCCTCCTCGCCTCGCGCGCCCTGTCGTCGATGATCAGCCGACTGGCGTTCAATCACTTTGTCGTCGACGCAGCGGGGGGCAACGCGCCGGGAGACTACGAGGGTCTGCTCGCGACCGCGACGAGACTGTGGGTCAACGCGCTGCAGTTGGGTCGCTCGGGCGTCGGAGGCCCCGAATGAGCGTTCGATGCTCTCCGAATCGGAGCGCCCACAAGCATTCGACCGCGCTGTACCCACCGGTAAGGTACTCGCCGGTAGCTAGAAGGGCCACGGAATCGCCAATTTCCCGTTACGCCAACGCTACTCACGAGTACGACCACGGAGCCACTCGATCTCCTCCAGTATCCCGACACGAAATGCATTGTCACAGAATATATTTCGACCGTTGGTGATCAATCACACTCACGCCGAACACTGTTGGCGGTGCACAGGGGCACATTGCCGTTAGAATAGGGCGATCGGAGTGCCGCATTTCCGCCGAGAATCGGACATGCCTGGCATCAATTCACGTTCCATCGAGAGTGCACCGACGCGGTGCGCCCACACCGAGCGAAGAGAGATACGTTGTTCAAGCGGATTGCAGTAGTCAACCGAGGCGAGGCAGCAGTACGGCTGATCCGAGCCGTCCGAGAGCTCAACGCCGAACACGATTACGGCATCCGCACCGTAGCGCTGCACACCGAAGCGGAGAAGCGGGCCATGTTCGTCCGCCAGGCCGACGAGGCCGTCACGCTGCGTAAGCCGGCGACCGGCTCGGCGTATCTGGACTACGACGTACTCGAAGCCGCGCTGGTGGAGTCCGGTGCCGACGCTGTCTGGGTCGGTTGGGGCTTCGTCGCCGAGGACCCTGCGTTCGCGGACCTGGTCGCTCGACTGAACATCACCTTCATCGGCCCGTCGGCCGACGCGATGCGTCTGCTGGGCGACAAGGTCGAGGCCAAGATCCTGGCCGAGAAGGTCGGCGTCCCGGTCGCACCGTGGTCCGGCGGACCCGTCGAGACCCGCGCGGACGCCCGCCGTCACGCCGCAGCGATCGGTTACCCGCTGATCATCAAGGCCCGCTCCGGCGGCGGTGGCCGTGGTATCCGCAAAGTCTTCCACGAAGACGAACTCGAACTGTCCCTCGAACGCACCCAGGGCGAGGCCGAGCGCTCGTTCGGAGACCCCGTCGTCTTCCTCGAGCGGCTCGTCACCGATGCCCGCCACGTCGAGGTCCAGGTCATCGCCGACAGCCACGGTAACGTCTGGGCACCGGGCGTACGCGACTGCTCGATCCAGCGCCGCAACCAGAAGGTCATCGAAGAGTCCAGCTCACCGCTGCTCACCAGGGAGCAGGCCGATCAGCTGCGCACCGCGTCCGCCGAGCTGGTCAAGGCCGCCGGCTACCAAGGCGCAGGAACCGTCGAGTACCTGTACCAGCCCGAGCAGAAGATCTTCACCTTCCTCGAGGTCAACACCCGCCTCCAGGTCGAGCACCCCATCACCGAATACACCACCGGCATCGACCTGGTGAAGCTGCAGATCCTCGTCGCCGACGGCCAGGCACTGCCCGGCGAGTGCCCCACCGAATTCGGACACGCCGTCGAGGCCCGCCTCAACGCCGAGGACGCCGACAACGGCTTCGCCCCCGCACCCGGCACCGTCGAGCTGCTCAAGTTCCCCCTCGGCACCGGAATCCGCGTCGACACCGGCATCGCCCAAGGTGACGTCATCCCGCCCGACTACGACTCCATGGTCGCCAAGGTCATCGCCTGGGGCCGCGACCGCAGCGAGGCGCTGGCGAGGTTGCGCAACGCCCTGCGAGAAACCACCGTCGTCATCGACGGCGGCACCACCACCAAGTCGTTCCTGCTGAGCCTGCTCGACCGCGAGGAAGTCATCTCCGCCTCCGCCGACACCGGCTGGCTCGACCGCACCGAGGCCGGCTCGCAGGTCGGCCCGACGGCCGTCGCGGACATCGCCGTCATCGCCGCCGCCATCGACGCCTACGACGCCGAGGAAGGCCGCGAACGTACCGCCTTCCTCAGCTCCGCCCGCGGCGGCCGCCCGCGCGCCACCCATGCCATCGGCCGCACCGTCGAGTTGAACTACCAGGGCCAGGCCTACAAGCTCGAGGTCGGCCAGACCGGACCACACCGTTACACCATCGACGGTGACGGAATCGGCGAACTGCAGGTCGACGTCGAACGCCTCGGCACGTACGAGAGCCGTCTGGTCATCGGTGACCACCGCTTTTCGGTCGTCACCGTCGCCGGAGCCGCGCACTTCCTCGTCGAGGTCGACGGCATCAGCCACCAGATCTCCCAGGACGAAGCCGGGCTGGTCCGTGCACCGGCACCCGCCGTCGTCGTCGCAGTGCCGGTGGCCGTCGGTGACGAGGTCGAGGCAGGGCAGACCCTCGTCGTCCTCGAATCGATGAAGATGGAAACCGCCGTCCGATCCCCCTATGCCGGTACCGTGCGCGAGGTACTGGCCTCGGTCAACGGACAGGTCGACTCAGGTGCTGCACTGCTGCGCGTCGATCAGGCCGGTGAGCAGAAGGTCTCCGAGCAGGCACCGCGCGTTCGGTTCCGCGGTATCGACGACGCCGCTCAGCGCTCGCCGCAGCGCCGCGCCCTGGACCGACTCGACGAACTCGCAGCTCTGATCACCGGGTTCGACGTCAGCGGAGCCCGCGCTCGAAATCTGTTGTCCACCTACGAGACTCTGCGCGCCGAGGTTCCGCGGAACGATTCGGAGTTGGTGGGTGCCGAACTGTCGCTGCTGAACACCTTCGCCGATATCTGCGAACTTTCCCGTAACCGACCGACCATGGACGAGGAGAGCACCGACGAACGCGTCCACTCCCCCCGCGAACACTTCCACTCGTTCATGCAGTCCCTCGATGCAGATGTACAGGGTCTCCCGGAATCGTTCCGCGGCAAGCTCACTCGTGCACTGGCGCACTACGACGCCGCCATCGACGAGGGCCGCACACCCGAGCTCGAAGAGGCCGTCTACCGCGTCTTCCTCGCTCTGCAGCGCATGGAGAACCAGGTACCGGTCATCGCAGCCCTGCTCGGCCACTGGCTCAGCGACTGCTCGGCGCAGCCCGAAGCCACCCCGGCGATGGCCGAGGTACTCGAACGACTCATCGGTGCCACCCAGGCCCGCTACCCCGTCATCGGCGACGTCGCCCGTAACCTGCGATTCCGGCTGTTCGACGAACCACAGATCAATACCGCCCGCGAGAAGATCTACGACGGCGTTCGCGGCAGCCTGCAGTACCTCGCCGAGAACCCCGACGCCGCCGACTACTCGGCCCGCATCGCCGCGCTCGTCGCCACCCCGGAACCGCTGATCGAGCTACTGGCACAACGAATCACCGATCCCGGAGCGCTCCTCGAGGTGATCACTCGCCAGTACTACGAGATCCGCACCCTCGAAGACGTCAAGGCATTCGACCGCGACGGCACGCACTTCGTCACCGGCAATTTCGAGCTCGCGGGTGAGCAGCTGCAACTGATCTCGACCGCCACCGACTTCGATTCCCTCGCAACAACTCTGCATTCGATCGACGACATCTCCGGTCCCGCACCGGAGAACCTGGCCGTGGACCTCTACCTGTCCTGGCCGGACGCCCCGGCCGACGGCGATGCGCTGTCGGACCAGTTGCAGGCGGCGCTGGCCGAGCATCCCGGTAGCGGACGCTGGCGACGCGTCACCGTGACCGCGTTCGGTTCCGTCACCCGAAAGATGACGTACCGCCGCACCGCCGCCGAGGGAACCGAACCCCTGGCCGAGGACACCATCATCCGCGACATGCACCCGCTGACCGGTCAGCGACTCGACCTGTGGCGCCTGAAGAACTTCGACGGCGTTCGCTTGCCCGCCAGCGCAGGCACGTACCTGTTCCACCTGACGTCCAAGGCCAACCCCTCCGACGAGAGACTGGTCGCCCTCGCCGAAATCCGCGGCATCACAACACAGTTGGACGAGGCCGGCAACATCGTCGCGGTACCGGAGATCGAGCGGACCGTCGCGGCCTGCCTCGACGGCATCCGCCGCGCCCAGGCCGGACGCGGCAAGAAGCGTCTCGACGCCAACCGCGTGATGCTCTACGTCTGGCCGGTACTGAATGTTCCCGCCGACCGTATCGCCACCATCGCCCGCCACATCGCGCCACTGACCATCGGTGCCGGCCTCGAGGAGATCACCCTCATCGCCCGACTGGCCGAAACCCCGGGCGCGAAGCCACGGGAAGTGGCTCTGCGCCTGTCGTACCGATCCGGTGCAGGCATCGTCGCGAAGGTGACCCCGCCGCCCACCGAGCCGATGCGTCCGCTCGACGAGTACACCCAGAAGGTCCAGCGCTCGCAGGCCCGCGGCACCGTGTACCCGTACGAGCTGATTCCGTTGCTCAGCAGCAACGGCGGCAGTTTCACCGAGTACGACTTCGACGCCGACGGCGTGCTCGCACCCGTCGATCGCCCCTACGGCCGCAACACCGCGGGCGTCATCGTCGGTGTGGCCACGACCCCCACCGCCAAGTATCCCGAGGGCATCACTCGCGTCGCGCTGTTCGGCGACCCGACCAAGGCCCTCGGCACGGTCGCCGAGGCCGAGTGCTCGCGGATCGTCGCCGCCATCGACCTCGCCGAGCAACTCGGCGCCCCCGTCGAGTGGTTCGCATTGTCCTCCGGGGCAACGATTTCCATGGAATCGGGCACCGAGAACATGGACTGGGTCTCGCGCGGGCTGCGCCGGATCATCACCTTCACCCAGGCCGGCGGTGAGATCAATATCGTCGTCGCAGGCATCAACGTCGGTGCTCAGCCGTACTGGAACGCCGAAGCCACCATGCTCACCCACACCAAGGGCATCCTGGTGATGACCCCGGACAGTGCAATGGTGCTCACCGGAAAGCAGTCCCTGGACTACTCGGGCGGCGTCTCGGCCGAGGACAACTTCGGCATCGGTGGCTACGACCGCGTCATGGGCCCCAACGGCCAGGCGCAGTACTGGGCACCGAACCTGCGCGCAGCGTGCGACATTCTGTTCGCGCACTACGAACACGCGTATGCCGCTCCGGGAGAACGCTTCCCGCGTCGCGCAGCCACCGCCGACCCGACCGAGCGCGACGTGCGGACCTACCCGCACGTGCACCCGTCGAGCGACTTCACCACCGTCGGCGACATCTTCTCCTCGGTCACCAACCCGGACCGCAAGAAGCCGTTCGACATTCGCACCGTGATGCGCGCCGTGGTGGATCAGGACCACTCGGTGCTCGAGCGTTGGGCCGACATGGCCGACGCCGACACCTCCGTGGTGTTCGACGCCCACCTCGCCGGAATCCCCGTTTCCGTCATCGGCATCGAATCGCGAGCCATCCCCCGCAAGGGCTGGTTCCCCTCCGACGGACCCGATCAGTGGACCTCGGGAACCCTGTTCCCGAACTCGTCGAAGAAGACAGCTCGCGCCATCAACGCCGCCAGCGGAAGCCGGCCGATCGTGGTGCTGGCCAACCTGTCCGGCTTCGACGGATCTCCGGAATCGCTACGCAACATCCAGCTCGAATACGGAGCCGAAATCGGCCGCGCCATCGTCAACTTCGACGGACCGGTCGTCTTCTGCGTCGTCTCGCGCTACCACGGCGGCGCGTTCGTGGTGTTCTCCGGAGCGCTCAACGACAACATGGAGGTCCTCGCAGTTGAAGGCTCCTTCGCGTCCGTACTCGGCGGTGCCCCGGCAGCAGCAGTGGTGTTCACCCGCGACGTCAACGCCCGCACCGCAGCGGATCCGACCGTCAAGGAACTCGAGACTGCGCTGAACACCGCCGAGGACGACGCCACCCGCTCGGCCCTGCGCGTCGAACTCGCCACCGTGCGAGCAAACGCCCGCAACGCCAAACTGGGTGAGGTCGCAGCCGAATTCGAGGCCATCCACAACATCCAGCGCGCGCAGAACGTCGGATCGGTGCACCACATCGTCCCGGCCGCCGAACTACGCCCGCAGTTGGTTGCGGCTATCGAACGCGGAATGGCGCGGTCGCTGGCTACGTAGGGCTTGGGTTCTCGCAAACGCGCGCGCGTTTGCCGGGTGCTCGCGGAATAGTGAACGATTCCGTGAGCGTCTGGCGAATGCGCGCGCGTTTGTCGATTCAGGGGAGGTTGTACTGAGGAACCGTGGCGACGACACCGGTGCACTGACCGGTGAAGATGGTCAGTCCGCATGCCTCCCAGAACCTGGGGATTTCTCGAATGAGGGCCGACAGACCGCTCGCGCTACCGGTGCTTGCACTCCCGGTATCGGCCACAGCAACCGCCGGCGATGCCACAGCGATGACTGCGGCTCCCAACACAACGGCGATACGACGCTTCACGCTGTTCTCCTCTTCGATTCATCCGGACATGTTTCGCTCGACACGCTAACCCTGCGTCCGAATAGTCGCAATCGTCCGAACGAACGATTCCGACTGGTCAGCTTTCGAGAGCTCGCGCGCTCTCGAATCTTCGCGGTCCCCCGGTCAACGGGTCGGTGAAGTCGACGGCGCGGGCAAGGAGCTGCAGCGGCCGAGTGAAGTCTTCGGCCGGAACGGAGGTGAACACCGGATAGTACGGATCGTTCTTAATCGCAATATCCAACGCAGACAGGTGAATTCGCAGCTGATGCGTCTTTCCGGTCCTGGGGAACAGCCGGTACCGAGCCAGATCCCCGAACGCATCGATCAACTCGATGCGCGTCTCGCTGTTCGGCTCCCCCGGCTCCTCGTACGCCGTCATCACGCCATGCTCTTTGCGGATTCTGCTGCGCACGATGCACGGAAACTCCAGTGCTGCATCGAATCCCGCAATTGCCTCGTATTCCTTGGTGACGCTGCGCGACGAGAAGAGTTCCTGATACGGCCGTCGGGCAGGCTTGGTCTTGGTGAAGAGCAACACCCCGGCGGTGGCGCGATCGAGGCGGTGCGCGGGAGTGAGGTCGGGGCAGTCGAACTGCTTGCGCAGCCGCACGGTCGCAGTCTCGGTGACGTGCCGACCACGCGGAATCGTGGCCAGGAAGTGCGGCTTGTCCACCACGAGTAGATCGTCGTCCTCGTAGAGAATTCCGATCTCGAACGGTACCGGAACCTCCTGCGCTGGAACGCGATAGAAGTACACCTGACTGCCGGGACGGTACCGGCTCTCCACAGAAATCGGCCTGCTCTTCTCGTCTACCACTTCTGCCGCTGCCATGGCCCGTTGCCAGTCATCGTCGGGCATCTCACGCTCGAGGTACTCCGCGATAGTGGTCGCCGAATCACCATGCGGCAACAGCAGTCTGAGAGGAGCGAGGCCGTCGCGGAAAGGCAGCATTCTCAGGCACAGTCGAGGCAGATCAAGCGCAGACCGCGGCCGGCATCGCCATCGAAGTCCTGATAGCGCGACGTCGGGTTGCCGCATGCACTGCATCGTCCGATGACCGCGGTGTGGTCGGAGAAATTCATCGCCATCCGCTTGTCGAAGACGAACAGTGACCCCTCCCAGAGGGCGTCGTCGCCGAAAGTCTCTGCATAACGGACGATTCCGCCGTCGAGCTGATAGACCTCCTCGAACCCGCGAGCCACCATCAGCGACGAGAGCACCTCGCACCGCACTCCCCCGGTGCAGTACGTGACCACCGGGGACTTCTTGAGATGGTCGTAGGCCCCGGACTCGAGCTGTGCGACGAAGTCCTTCGTGGTTTCGACGTCGGGCACCACCGCGTTCTTGAACTTGCCGATCTGGGCCTCGAAGGAGTTGCGGCCGTCGAAGAAGACGACATCGTCGCCGCGGGAATCGACGAGCTCGTGCACCTGCTGCGGACTCAAATGAGTGCCGCCGCCGACCACTCCGGCGTCTCCGACCTCGAGCTCACCCGGCGCGCCGAACGTGACGATCTCGTCCCGGACACGCACACTCAGGCGCGGGAAATCGTCCCCGAGCCCCTCGGACCACTTGATGTCCGCCGTCGCGAAGGCGGGATAGCTGCGGGTGCCGCGGACGTACCGCTTGACGTCGTCGACATCGCCGCCGACCGTCGCATTGATGCCGTGTTCGGAGATCAGGATGCGTCCGGTCAGGTTGTTCGATGCAGCCAGGGTCTGCTGCCACAACCGGATCGCCTCGGGATCGGGTAGCGGAGTGAACACGTAGAACAGGACGATTTTCGGTACAGCCACACCGATCAGTATGGCGCGTTGTCAGGCAGGTGGTGCCGCCGCCCGGACGCGCTGGGTGCCGGAGTCGACGGTGAAGCCCGCTCCCCAGTACACCCCGGTCTGCGGATCCTCCTTGGCATCGAGGAACCAGTGGTCCATCCGAGCGGCCGACCTGGTGACTTCGAAGATGCCGAAACCATGGCTGTCGAGGTCGACGAACTTCACGTGCTGGTTGAGCGCCTTGAACGCTTCCTCGGCGACCCGGCCCAGCGTGTGCGGCGGGGTGTGGGTCAGATCGTCGACGTTGGCCGAGCTGACCGACGTCACGACGAGTTCGGTGGCAGCGGGTTCTGTGGTCGCATAGCGCGCCGCGTCGAGCGGTACCTCACACGCCCAGGCGGAGTGGATGTCGCCGGTGATGAAGACCGTGTTGTCGACGCCTGCGTCCACGATGGCACCGAGCAGCTTCCTGCGATCCGCGGTGTACCCGTCCCAGGGATCTGCGTTGTACGGCAGACCGCCCTCCGGAATGCCGAGAAGCGAGGTCACCGCCCTGGCTGCATCGCGATCGAGCGGCGGGATCAGCGTGGGCGTGATCATCACCGGATTGCCGACGATCTTCCACTGCGTCGGCGAGGACACGATGCCGTCGGTGAGCCACTGCATCTGGTCGGCACCGGTGATCGTCCTGTTCGGAGAATCGACCTCGGGACCGTTGAACGGCAACACCTGCTGCGATCGATAGGTACGCAGGTCCAGCATCGAGAGCTCGAGCAGGTTGCCGAACCGGAGCCTGCGATACAGATGCCGGTTGGTCGCGGTGCCTGCGGAACGCACCGGCATCCACTCGTAGTACGCCTGCTCCGAATTGGCCTTGCGGGTGTACCAGTCACCCTCGGTAGCGGGAGTGTGGTTCTCGGCGCCGCCGTCGTAGGAGTCGTTGGCGGACTCGTGATCGTCCCAGGTACAGATCCACGGCACACCGACATGCGCTGCCTGCAGATCCGGGTCCGACTTGTACTGGCCGTGACGCTGGCGGTAATCGGCGAGGGTGACGATCTCATGGGTGGGCGAATGTACCCGAACCACACCGTTGCGCCCCGGAAAGCCGCCGGTCTCGTACTCGTAGATGTAGTCACCCAGGTGCACGATGACGTCGAGATCTCCCCTGGCGGCCAGATGACGGTAGGCACCGAAGTAGCCCGACTCCCAGTTGGAGCAGGAGACGACCCCGAAGCGCATCGCGTCGATATCGGCATCATTGGACGGAGCGGTGTGCGTGGTTCCGACGGCCGATGCGGCATCGCTCGTCCGAAAATCGTAGAAGTAGGTGGTGTCTGCGCTGAGGCCGCCGACGTCGACCTTGACGGTGTGATCGGTATCGGGGCCGGTGGAGACCGTTCCGGAGGACACGACGTCACCCATGTCCGCGGTACGAGACATCCGCCACGTGACCGAGACCTGCGGGCCCACGCCCGAGCCCGGGGACGCGTCGGGAACGGGGGTGATGCGGGTCCAGAGAACGATCGCGTCGGGCAACGGATCTCCCGACGCCACCCCATGCAGAAAGCCTCGATCGCTGCCCTGCGCGTGTGCGGTCGCAGGCAGTGTCGTGGCCACTCCGGCAACCGCGACGGCCACCGACGACGAGCGAAGAAACGTCCTTCTGGAAAGCGCAGAATCAGCGTGCATCGGGTCAGTCCATGCGATCGGCGGTCGATCGTCAACCCCTCGTGCGCCTTTTGCATA
>NZ_CAPS01000059.1 GCF_000333955.1 Rhodococcus sp. AW25M09 | reverse complement strand
TTCGACACCGGAGATCATCCGGATGCTCAAACGCGGAATTGTTCGAGAAGTCTTTCGCCTGCTGACCACCACTGTCGAGGTTCCCGACATCAGTGACCTCCGACCGGCGCGGCAGGCCCGCCACATCACTCTCGACCGAGCAGCTCGACACTTCCAGGTCTGGCCTGCCACCATCTCGCAACTCGAACTCGGCAGACGACGCAACGACGACCTCGCCAACAACTACCGAAAGTGGCTTCTCACCGCTTGACAACAATAGGAGCATCAGAGCGCAGGGACATCGGCCGTGAACTCAGCCGTTCGATCCGTGCCCCAGCCATACATAGCGACGTTTGGGGCTTCTCGGCACACCGTCGGCGCGTACGCTGCCTCGTTCGATGAGCGCATTCAGTTGCTTGACTACCGCGACCCGGCTGATGCCGGCACGTTCGGCCAGTTCGAGTGCTCCTGCCTCACCCATCTGCGCGATCGCCTCCTCCACCGACTCGCGTCGTCCGGTGCCGATGTTGTCCGCCGCGGGCGGCCTCGTCACCGACGGATCCAGAACGTATCTCGCGTACCGCCGCCCTCCCTGCCTCACCGCGACACCGTTCTCGACCAGATCACGCAGAACCTGGCCCGCGGCAAGCCTGTCTGCTCCCCACTCGCGCATCGCCGCGTTCGTCACGAACCCCCCTCGCATCATCGCGACCGCGATCTCGTGGGCGGGCGTGGGCAAGGGAACACGAAGCGATGCAAGCCATTTCTTCACATTGGGCCCCAACAGTGCCGAACGCGACATTGTCACCGTGAATGTCGTCACCGAACTATCGAATATCGGCCGAGGCAACCCTCTCGACCGTGCCCGCTCGATCATCGTTGGGATTCCCGACGCTCGATTTTCAGCCACCAACTGCTGAGATCGAGGCAGATAAGTGTCCGATAACAGGTTGGCCAATACCGAATTGCGAGATGATGAGATACCGATGGCCCCCAGGTCGTCTTCAGTGAGTGCGCCGAACAGTCCACCGGGACTCCGCACAACCAACTTGTCGCCCGTCAGTTCGATTTGCACCTGGGTGCCGCGGGTCGTCGGGCTGTAATCGCGATGAAGCACAGCGTTGACGACGGCCTCTCGAATGGCATCGAGCGGGTAGTCGAGGTGATCTGTCCGACCTGCGTCGACCACCACAGCGCGCGCCGCAAGATTGCGCCTCACTACGGCCAACGACTCAGCCACCATCTCAGGTATCGAACCTCTTACGGTCACGTTGTCGAGGAATCGGCTGTCACTATCGGAGTCCGCAGCGTGTACGACCACGGAAATCATCAACTGAGGGAAGAACTGCTGGGGGAACGCTCCGTAAGCCAGCAGCCCCGCCAGCGTCGGGCGAGAGTCGAGGGAAGGCGCGACGAGTATTCCGAGTCTGTGGAGGGCCACCGCGTCATCGGAATCCCGCAATGCCGCCGATCCAAGTCGGACGCGCTCCAAAGTTCTCAGAACCGCATGCCGATCAAGATCTGCATATGTGGCACCGTCGACTGCTTCCCGATCGTAAATCGGCTGTGTCCGAGACGAATAGACGAGTGCGATCTCGGCCTCGGTCATACGACGATCGCCGTCGCCGGTGCGAATATACGCGCCGGTCGACACGCCCTTGGACGTCACATAGACCGGACGGAGATCGGCCGAAGTAGGCGGAACCTGGGCAACCAGAATCCGTTTGCCGTCGATCTCGATTATGTCGGTCTCGATGTGCAGCGCCGGGGTGACAGCGTCCCTGCTCATACTGACCAATCGATCTCGGTACGCTGCGGCCTCCCGAATATCGACGAACTCGAACCCCGACGCTTCATCCACCCCGATGACCACGGTTCCACCCGACGTGTTTGCGAAGGCAACCAGGGTTTCGCGAACCGACTGCGGAAAACCACCAGCTCCGCTTTTGACTTCGACCGTCGAGGGTTCCCCGCCGATGCGCCGCAGGGAATCGACCAACTCCGCTAGATCGTCTGCTCCGGCCGAGTTCATGGGGAAACCATACTTGAAAGCAATATGCAGCATTGCAAGTTGGTTGTAAGTCGGTTGCAAGTAGTCGTACTTGTAACCCGAAGTTCCGCAGAAGTTGCTGCAGGGACAGCACGCGACTCGCGCTCGAGGATGGTCAGCGACGCCCCCGACCGCCCCACTCTCGGCCACAATAGCGAGCATGGAGAAGTACCCAGGCGAAGTGGATGAGCTACGCGCAGAGGCCGCTCGACTCCGCGCGCTACTCCGGCTGAGACAAGGTGACGCAACCATGCCTGCGGGTGACCAAGCGGCCATCGGGACGGTCACGATGGCGTCACCGTCGATCGACAAGCTGCGTCTCTACCGATCGCTGTTCATCGCCCGCAGCGATGTACATGCGATTCGATGGCAGAACACCAAGGACGGCCGCTCCGGCTGGATGCCGGCCATCGAGGGACGCTGGCACAAGGGGATGAATCCCGATAACGCTTCATATCTCCCACTGACAGACGACGTTCTCGAACGACACTTGCGGGGCGATCTGCACATCGGCCTGTACGCGCTTACCAAGAACGACAGTTGCCGTTGGCTTGCAGCAGACTTCGACAAGGACTCGGCGATGTTGGATGCGCTGAGTTACGTCAAAGCCGCGCGCAAACAGGGCATTCCAGCAGCGCTCGAGGTTTCTCAATCCGGGAGAGGTGCTCACGCATGGATATTCTTCGCCGATCACGTCCCGGGTGCACTCGCTCGTGAGATGGGAACGGGGCTGATTCGCGAGGCGTCGGCGTTGCGCAACAGTATGAGTCTCGCTTCGTACGACCGGTTGTTTCCCTCTCAGGACACTCATCTCGGACGGGGACTTGGCAACCTCATTGCGGCACCGCTCAACGGGCGCAAAAGAATTAACGGCACTACCGTGTTTCTCGATCCTGCAACGCTCGAGCCGTTCGAAGACCAGTGGGCGCTGCTATCGACAGTTCACCGTCTGTCCACCAACGAAGTGCGCCGCGCACTCGCCGCACTACCCAAGGCCGAGGTGGGTCGATCCGTCCGGAGAGTTGCCCTACCGACGTCGTCGAAGATCGTCCCTCAACCTGCCATCGTGATCCGGGCGACGCTACGCGCGCGTCTGCAACTGACAGCCGACGACCTGGGTCCCGCCATGATCTCGAGCATCAAGCACGCATCGTCGATTCAGAACCCCGAATTTTACGACCGGCAACGTCGCCGGCTCAGTACCTGGAACACCCCACGATTCCTGGAAAGCTTCGACGAAACTGTGGACGGCGACCTCATCCTGCCGCGCGGGCTCATCTCGCTGCTCACCGAGATGATCGAGTCAGTCGGAAGCAGACTGCAAGTCACCGATACCCGCGAACGGGGCACCGCACAGACGTTCAAGTTCGACGGTGAACTCCGATCCGAACAGGCCCAGGCCGTGAGTACCGCAACGGGAGTGGATCATTGCGTCATCGTCGCGCAGCCAGGCGCCGGCAAGACAGTTATCGCGTGCGCAGCCATTGCGGAGCGGGCGACGTCGACTCTCGTACTCGTCGATCGGAAGGCACTGGCCGACCAATGGCGCGAACGAATCGATAAGTACCTCGGAGTCAAGGCGGGTCAGATCGGTGGTGGCAGGAAGAAGCTGACAGGATCGATCGACGTGGGCCTGCTGCCCACGTTGGCGCGCCGAGACGACGTAGAGGCGTTGACATCGTCCTATGGCTTCGTGGTCGTCGACGAGTGCCACCACGTCCCCGGGACCGCATTCTCAACTGTTCTCAATCAGATACCGTCGAAGTACTGGCTCGGCCTGACAGCGACGCCCTATCGTCGAGATGGTCTCGACGACCTGATTTTTCACCAAATCGGTTCAACAATTCACAGTATCGAGTCAATCAAACCGGGCGAGTTGACCGACGGATCGACGGAAACGCCGCCCGAGCGCAAACTGGTCGTTCACTCGACCGCCTACGAGTACAAGGGCGATGCCGACCCGTCACGTCCGGGCGGAATGGCAGAGATCTATCGAGATTAGGTGGCCGACGAAGCGCGTCTTGCCCAGATCGCCGACGACATCAGCGCAGCAACACATGAGGGCAGGAATGTCCTCGCACTCACAACGTGGACCACGCATCTTGAACTGGTGGTCAGCGCTCTTGCTGAACGTGGACACAGCGTGACCACACTTCGCGGCGGAATGGGCGCGAAGGCCCGGAAGGCAGCGGTTGCCGAGCTGACTGAGCAGCAATTAACGGGGACCCCGATGCTTACGGTCGCCATCGGGTCTTTCATCGGCGAAGGGTTCGACATCCCTGCCTTCGACACACTGTTCCTCGCCGCGCCGATCTCGTTCAAAGGCCGGCTCATCCAGTATGTGGGAAGAGTGGTGCGATCTCACCCAGGCAAGACCACCGCTACGGTTCACGACTACCACGACGCCCTGACCCCGGTGTTGGCGTCTTCGCTGAACAAACGAGCTCCAGGATACCTGGACATGGGCTTTCCTGATCCGCGAAAAGTAACCCCCCTCCCGCCATGATGCGAAGTAAGAACAAAGGCGAACTGTCGGTACCCGATGCTTCGATGGCGGTATGTCACAACGCGACGAGGGGTTCCCGCCGCCCACGGCCTGTGTGCAGTGGTGTCAGCACCGCAACTACGACCTGCATGTCCTCGACGACGGCGTGGAGGTGGACCTCGATTGGTGGAACGGCCACCTCGACCGAGCAGGTCACGATCTTCGGCTGCGCGGGCGCAACCTCGACGGCGAAGTCGTCGAGTACGGCGGTGCCACTGTGCAGCGCAACGATCTTCGAATCGGCACGGATCTGGCTGTAGGCGAACACGATTCGCTCGGCCTGTTGTTTCTCTGCGCGGCGTGGCAGGGCAGTCACCGACACCGCCGAGCGATGCGGCGATTCCCCGACGTCATGAACCCACACCTCAGCCGTCCCGACGAGAACCCTGTCGCCAAGACCCTAGCTGTGCTTGACAGCTGTGTCCGCAACCGCGCAGTGCCCGACCATCCGAACTCCACCTGGTCCGGCTGGCCCGATGCGCCCGGCGTCGGAATGTCCCTGATGGCCACGTTTCTGTGGGCGGTGAAGGCGTCGGTCTACGGCGGTCCGGCTCAGCTGATCGACCAATACGGTGTCTCGACACTCATCCACGAAGGGTGGCTCGAAGACCCGTCGGTCACCGGGTTCACTCGTCGTCGTTACGACCGCTACGTCGAACTCATCACCGCATGGGCCACCGACATCGGCACCAGCCCTGAACTCGTCGAAATGTGGCTCGTGCAGCGATGGAGCGCCCGACTCAACGAAGCACGACACGGTCGCTACACCGCGCCTACTCTGTTCTGAACCGGTCGAAGCGCACGGAAACCATCGATTCTTCTGCAGCCCAACGCTATTCGGCAGGACATACGAGGTTCATCACCCGCCCAATACCATGCGCACGTGGGGAATCCCAGCGTCCAGGTAGTTCTCCCCCACGCGAACGAATCCGAAGCGGCCGTACCACTCTTCGAGGTGCGCCTGCGCGGACAGTTCGACGACCCCGGGATATGCCGCCAACGCAGCGTCTATGAGTTTCCCGGCGTAGCCCCGACCCCGCGCAACTGCGGCGGTCGCGACTCGGCCGATATGGACCGTGTCGTCGACGAGGACTCGAATGGTCGCCAGCACCTCACCGTCGTCGTCCTGCATCCAGAACAACTCCGTCGTCGGAAGCAGGTCCGCGCCATCGAGTTCGATGTCGTCGACAATGCCCTGCTCATGCACGAATACCGCGACCCGAAGCGCCATGATCCGGTACAGGGCGTTCTGGTCGACGCGTGCAAGAGGAGCGCGATGAAGAGTGGGCATACGGGGTCCGTTCTGTCGAAAGTGGGGACGGGGTCACCGGTCAGTTGCGGCACTGCGTTCGACCACGTTGGCGATCGTCCGCTGAGCCAGTCGTTTCTGCGTCGCCGGCGGATAAGTCTCTCGATCGAGTACCGCGAGGACCACGATGCCTTCCACCGCGGTGGCGATCTGTAGAGCGCACTCTGCGGCCTCGGCATCGGTGATGTGAGTGGCGAGGTCGGCAACGAGACCCGCTATGCGGGTGAGCCATTGACGCGTGTGGGTCACGTGCGGGTTCCGCAGATCAGCGTCCGCGATCGCAGCCGCCGCGAAACCCGTGAAAATTCGGGCTTCGACAATGCGCTCGTCGTCGAGCGGAAGTACCGAGCAGACAACGGAATACAGCCGCTCCGCCGCGGACTGCGTGACACCGGCACCGGCCTCGTCGGCCCGTGCTGCCGTGCGCTCGAACAACGTCTGTCGCGCATGCACCAACATCGCAGACCGGGAACCGAAGCGGTGCATGATCAACCCGGTCGTGCAGCCCGCCCGGGTCGCGACCGCGCGCACCGTCGTCGCCTCGATTCCCAACTCCGCGATGGTGTCCCATACGGCCTGCGAAATGCGGTGCCGTGGATCGTCCGCTTCGAGCGTCACTCGTTATCACCACCCGCTCGTCGTAACACCTGTTACGGATGAGCGTAACAGGTGTTACGGGACCACACCCGGACACCAACCAAGGGGATTGTCGAGACGAACGATCCCTCACCCTGGTTTCGACAGCCTGCGCGACGGTCTTGCTGAAGAGCGGATGTACCAACTCCATCGACTCGGACACCGCCACTCCGTCACGGAGAACTGTTCCCCGTCACCTCGACCGACCTCGCCACCGAGGACGGGTGGGATCGGAATGATCGATCAGGCACCCGACATCGTCGGCCTCGTCATCGACGAGGCCGCGGACGCACCGTCGAGCATCGAGCCCACCAGGAGCAGCTACTCGCATCCGCAATCTAGGTGATGAATCTCGCCGCCTGCGAGCAGGCAGTCACGAACGGCACTACCGACTGGAATGAGCCGATGGCGGTGCGCATCCGAATGCCCTGAACCGGTTGGAAATCGCAAACACCGGCACCAACGCGACCGACCCCAACGCGACCTTGCCCAACGCCACGGTCCGCATCGACGACATCGTCTCGGCCATGATCCAGGAAAGCGACAACTCGGTCCCCGACTACCTCCGATACCGACTGGACGGCCAGGCAATCATCGACGCAGCAGCCACCGGCGAGAGGGAAAACTTCGAGGTGCCCAGCCTGGTGGCCGACATGATGTCGCTGTACGGCTCAGCGAACATCGTGGAGCGGCACGGCCGCGGCGACTACCGAATAGCCGTCAGATGGGTTGTGCCGCTTTTGGTTTCGATGCTCGGCACTGCGGATATCGCGGGCGATCTGGGCACCTGACCCCGTCGCGCAAGCGTCCGATCAAGGCACGAAGAGCACACCCAAACCGGGGATGAGGGCGTTCGACGCATCAGGATTTTCTCGGTCATGGGTAACCGTCACGACCACCGGCCCTGCACCCGTCTGGGCGGTCACCTCGAGGGGTAAGCGGAATGCCTGCGGGCCGCCCTGATTGGCAGGTCGTGTCCGATCGACCTCATCGATCCAATGCCGCAAGCCTGCGGAGCCCACTTCACCGGTAGTCAGATTGCGCCAGTTGACCGTCAGGTGCCGGTAGTTGAACTGGTAGTAGTACGGCCGAATGTCGGCGGCAGCGAAGCGCACCTCACCCGGCTTCTCACCGACCACAGCTCGAATCGGAATGGTCTGGACAAGTCCGCCGGGAACGCCCACCGGGCCGAATTCCGGCCCGGTGACGACGGGTACCTGAAGTACCGACTCCTGAGGAGCGGCGGTTGCAGTGCCGGCACCCATGCCGAAGACCAGGGGGACGGTCAGCGCCAGGGCAGCGACACCGCATCGGATCGATTTCTGCATCGAGTTGCCTTTCGTATGGACGGTCACGGAACGTAGATCAGTCCTTGGCCTGCGATAAGCGTGTCGGCATAGGGTGCACCATTGCCGTAATCGCGATAGTGAGTCACCGTGACCGACACCCAACCGACGCCCGTCGGCAAGGTGACTTGGGGCGGGAGCTGCTCGTTTCGTGTGGGTGGGACGCCGTCGGCCGGGTCAGGATTGGGGTTGTCCTGCCAATGCCGCAGACTGGCCGTCCCCCGCAAGCCGACGTCCAAGTTTCGGAAGCTCACGCCGAGGCTTCGGTACGGGTACTGGTCAGCGTAGGGCGCGATGTTGGCGGCCGAGATTTTCAGCACGCCAGGCTCTTCACCGACCGTGGCCTGTATCGGGATGGTCTGGAACAGCCCACCGGGCACGGCACCCGGCGCAATCTGAAAACCGGTCACCACCGGAATCTGAAGCAGCGTGGTCTGCGGCGATGCAACGGCAGTACCTGCACCGACGCCGAGCAGCAGCGGAACAACCAGCACAACTGCTAAAACAGCTCTTCGCAACGACTTTCGCATGCTGCATGCCTTTCGTCGATGTCGCATAATGCAATACCGAATCGCTACCCACCGACTCGACCTGTCCGAGTTGAAGCTGAAACATCAAGTAATTCTTAAGTGTTTGGTAGCCCCACCCTCGCAGTCATTGCGACAAAAGGACCTGCCGTATATCGAGTCGTGACGCTGTCGTGACACGAAAGACGTTAACAGACCACTTGGCCCGTTCGATTCATCGATCAGAGGTGATGCACACTGCAGCCACCGGTGAGGACCATCGAATGAGGCAAGTCCGCACAATCGTGGCCACGTGTGCACTACTCGCAGCCACCACACTCGCAGCAACTGCGTGCGGGTCCGAGGAGCCGGCCACAACCGCTTCGCCGTCGAGCACCAGCGCAGCGGCTGCTCCGTCGACGAACGGATACACCGACTCCGACGATGGCAGCGGATCGGGCGGAAACGGGCAAGCTACCGAGGTGATCACCCCGGCACCGGACATCACCGAAGCCTCGGGCTCAGATGCCGTGCCGCCCGCCCCGAATCGCGACGACGTCAACGTCGATGCACGCGATTTCGAGAACACCGGCAGCCAGTACTTCTTCCAGTCCACTAGCGGAAATGTGTTCTGCGCATTCAATTCGGCCAACGCACCGGGAACGATCGTCGGCTGCCAGGTCCGATATTCGGTTCCGGGCAACACCGGCCGCGAATGCGCCAATACCGCGACCAACACCTACGGGGTACAGATCAACCAGGACGGCACCGTCGAACAGATCTGCACCAACCAGGGAATCTTCTTCGGCGGATCTCCCGGCCCCCGAGTTCTGGAATACGGCCAGGTCATCGGAGTCACCGGCAATTTCTGCCGCTCCACCGAAGCCGGCATCCTCTGCTACGACGGCGACCGAGGCTTCATGATCTCCCGCGACATCAACATCGCATTCTGATGAAGGAGCTCCGAATGAGTCGCAGATTCGCATTGGCCGCAATACTCACCGCAGCTGCGCTGACGGCATGCGGCAGTCAGGAAGCACCCGCCGCCGATCCGACCCCATCCACCAGCGCCGCCGCGCAGATACCCGCGCCACCGCAAGTGACCATCGCGGCACCGTCGAACACCGGTGGCGCCGGCTCCAGCGAATCAGCCGACGAACCTACCGTGACCAACGCGAAGCCGACGGCTGCCGATCCCGCGAACAACACCGCGCCGATCACACCCGTCGACCCTGCCCGGTACAGCGCGTACGGCAACCAAGTCGGCTGGAAGTCGCCCTCGGGCAACATCTATTGCAAGATCGGCGACACCGAATTCTCGTCCGGTTGCCAAGCAGCAGATGCTCCGATCCCCGATGGCGCGAACTGCGTGACGCCGTCGTTCACCATCGACCAACTCGGCAAGGGCTTCTACATGACACCGGGGAAGGTGACGCCGACCTGCTTCAACCAAGGCGAATTCGGAGTCGAGAACGCACAGCCGTTGGACTACGACACATCCATCACCTTCAACGGCTTCACGTGCTTCTCCCGGGTCGAAGCGATGATCTGCGACGCGGGTGGTGGACACGGATTCGTGTTGTCGGCGCAGCAGGCAACGTCCAACTGATCAGGTCCCACTGATCAGGGAGCCTCATCCCGTCGAGCCTCGGTGACGAAGTCGTCGAGATCAGCCCGCCGGGTCATCTCCCAGTAGTCGACGATGCGCCAGGGCAACGTCGAGACCACGCGTCCGGCGTCGTTGCGGTACCAGTTGTCCATGCCGCCGTGCGACCAGATCATCTTCGCGTGCGCCTCGTCGTGCTTGCGGACGTACTCCGCCTCCACGTCGACCTTGCACTCGATGGCTCCGATTCGCTTGTCCACCATGTCGTTCAGCACATCGATGATGTACCGCACCTGACATTCGGCGATGGTGATGTAGCTACCCCCGTGGCCCAGTACCGTGCCTGGACCGCAGGTGATGAAGAAGTTCGGGAAGTCGGGAACGGTGATGCCGAGATACGCGTGCGCATCTTCCGGGCCCCAGATATTGCGGATGGACTCCCCTGATCGTCCACGTACATCGATCGGCGTCAGCAACTTGTGGGTCTCGAAGCCCGTCGCGAGGATCACCACATCGACCTCGGTCTCCGAACCATCCCGCGCAACAACCGAGTTGGCGGTGATCGAGGAGACGGCGTCGGCGATGAGGGTGACGTTGTCGCGCTTGAGCGCGGCGTACCAGCCGTTGTCGAGCAGCATCCGCTTGCCGAAGGGTGGATAATCGGGCAACGACTTCTCGATCAGATCCGGTCGGCCCTCGAGCTCGGCTTCGATGTAGCGGGTGAATACGCGTCGATGCGCGTCGTTCATCGGGTTGATCGAGCGCTGCGGATGCTCCCACTCGGGATCGACCTGCAGCGAGCTGTGCACACGGTCGTTGAAGTTCCAGGCCAGCCTGGTCCGGTACCAAAGCCGATACAGCGGAACGACATCCATCAGGTAGTTGGCGTCGTCGCCCATCTCGGTGAAATACACATCACTCGACGACACCCACTGCGGCGAACGTTGGAAGACCGTCGCGTGCCCCACCGCCGACGCGATGGCCGGCAGCACCTGCATGGCACTGGCCCCGGTTCCGACGATGGCGACGCGCTTACCCGTCAGATCCAGATCTGCCGGCCAGTTCGCCGTGTGGAAGATCGGGCCGTCGAACGATTCGAGCCCGGGAATGAGAGGCACCTTCGGCCGATTGAGCTGACCGGTCGCCGTGATCACCACGTCGGCGGTCAACGTTTCGCCGTCGACCGTCCTGACGGTCCAGCCCTGTCGCTGCGCGTCGTACTCGGCGGTCGCGACCTCGGTATCGAAGCGAATGCGTTGCCGCAGATCGTGTTCGGACGCGACATCGCTGAGGTACTGCCACACCTCGTCGCGCTTGCCGAAGTGGGTGCTCCAGGCCCGCGGCGCGAAGGAGTAGGAGTACAGGTGACTGGGGGTGTCGACGCCCGCACCGGGGTAGGTGTTCTCGAACCAGCCACCGCCCACGTCGGAGTTCTTCTCGAGCACGACGTGACTGATGCCGGCCTCGTGCAGCTTGATGGCGGCGAGCATCCCGGAGACGCCCGCGCCGATCACGATGACCGACAGATCGTTCGGAGCGGCCACCGGAGTGTCCGAGGCAGTGAACCCCATGTCCTCGGCGACCATGACGCCGAACTCGCGAGGAACCTGCTCGCCGACGGCCACGCTGATCATCTCGACGAGGTGCTCCGAGTCGGGCGCGGGCACCGCCATGGGCGTGCCCTCGTGAAACGCGCAGATCGCGTCGAGCGCTGCGGACCGGATGCGGTCGGCTACTGCGTCGTCGAATCCGCCTGTGTCGTTGTTGTCCATGCCGCGACTACGCGTGGGGCGATACGGATCGGCGAGCCACGTTCGATCGCCGGTCAGCTGATAGAGCACCGCCACCAGCGTGGGCAGGTTCGCCGCGGTGAGAGCCCGCGAGAGCCGGTCCCGATCTACTCGGTCCCGATTAACCCCACCCTCGGTTTCCGCTGCCGTTGCTGCATGTGTGGACACCGGTACCTCCTGTTGCGAGCTGCTCTATCCGACTCCGACAGCTCAACTAACCATGGTTAGGCAATTCTGCGCAAGCGTTTCCCGATCTGGAAATTCACAGCAATTGAACCCTTGACAATGTGGCCCACGCCACATGATGCTTCATGGCACTACCTAACAGCGGACAGGCGAAGGGAAACACCCATGGAACTCACCGAGGCGATGCGCACCACCGGCACCTGCAGGCGGTACCTCAGCGATCCCGTTCCCGACGAGGTGTTCCGCGCCGCGTTCGACGTCGCCCGCTTCGGCCCGCAGGGCGGCAATCGTCAGCCCGTGCGGTGGATCGTCGTACGCGACGCTGCCCGCAAGCAGGCCCTCGCCGACCTCTACCTGCCGATGTGGGACGCCTACTTCGCCGGCATCACCGGCGGAACCGTCGCCGTCGGTGCACTGCCCAAGACCGTGCAGGACGCCGACTACTTCGCCCGTCACCTCCACGAGGTGCCCGCGATCGTGGTGGTCTGTGCCGCGCTGGACGGACTGCACCCCACCGACAACGAACTCGGCCGACTCTCCGTCGTCGGCGGCGCATCCATCTACCCCACCGTGCAGAACCTGTGCCTGAGCCTGCGTGATCAGGGCGTCGCGACCGCGGTGACGACGTTGCTGTGCCACGAGGAACCCGCCATTCGCGAACTGCTCGGCATCCCGGACGACTACATCACCGCCGCCCACATCGCCGTCGGGTATCCCGAGAAGTCGTTCCCGCGCAAGCTCACCCGTGATCCGGTGGAGCAGATCGTTGCGGCAGAGACGTTCTCGCAGCCGATGTTCGACTCCGCTGCTCTCTCGCCTGCCCTGTAAAACCACTGCATCTGAAGGAGTCCGCCGTGCCCGGTACTGCCATCCACCACCGCTCCCCCATCGGCCGCGCCACCATCGGCGATCAGCTACGTCGCCATGCGCGGACGCAGCCGAACAAGGTCGCGTTCATCAGCTACTCGGCGGACGGCACCCGCGAGGTCACCACGTACGGCGAACTCGATTCTCGGGCAAACCAGTTCGCCAACCTGCTGGTAGATCTCGGGGTGACCTCGGGTGACCGCGTCGCATCGATGGCTCGTAACAGCGTCGATGTGGTGGTGGCGTACTACGGCACGCTCAAAGCCGGAGCGGCATTCACCGGCATCAACGTGATGTATCGCGCCGCCGAGGTGAAGCACCAACTCGAGCATGCGGAACCGACTGTGGTGGTGGCCGATCCGGCCTTCGCCGAGATCATCTCCTCGGTGAAGCCGGAGGCCACCACCCTGGTGACGTTCGGGTCCGAATACGCCGCACTGACGGCGAACACCCCGTCCACCGAGCCGGACGTCGAGATGGACGAGAACGACGTCGCGATGGTCATCTACACCTCCGGAACCGAAGCGGCCCCCAAGGGGGTGATGATCCCGCACCGCAACTTCCTCATCTCCACCGCGCCCGCGTGGAGTTGGGGCCTGCGGACGGGGCCGGAGGACACCTGGCTGTTCGTCATGCCCTTCCACACCATCGCCGGACTCGGCTCGATGACGACCCTGACACTGATGGGTGCCACCCTCGTCCTGCCCGCGACGGTCGACCCGGCTCAATCGCTGCGCATCATCGCCGCCGAGAAGATCTCCGTCATCGCGCAGACTCCCACGTTCTACCTGGCCTTGGCCCGAGATGAACAGTTCGGCCCCGAGTCCGTCAGCCAGGTTCGGCGCTGTCTCACCTACGGTGGCCAGGTGTCACCACTCACGATCAGCGCCTGGGCCGCCGCGGCACCCGAGGCCATCTGGGGCACCTACTGGGGGCAGTCGGAACTCTCGCAGCTCGGCTCGGTCGGCTGGTTCTCGAAACTCGACGACATTCCCGACGGCGACGCGTCGTGGATCGGTAAGCCCGTCACCCACCTCGAGATCAAGGTGGTCGACCCCGCGGGCAACGAGAGCGAGATCGGTGAATTGCTCTGCCGCACTCCCTCGGTGATGCTCGGCTACTTCAAGGACGCCGAGCGCACCGCCGAGGTGTTCCGGGACGGCTGGGTGCATACCGGCGACATGGTCCGCATCGACGCCGACGGCAACCTGTTCTTCTACGATCGGATGAAGGACATGATCAAGTCGGGAGGGATGAACGTGTCGTCGCAGGAAGTGGAACGCACCATCCACACTCACCCGGATGTGCTGCGTGCCGCCGTCGTCGGAGTTCCCGACCCGTACTGGTCCGAGGCCGTGACCGCCTTCGTCATCGCACGCGACGGGGTGACCGCCGACCCGGCCGCGATCATCGAGTACTGCCGCACCGAGTTGGCGTCGTACAAGGCCCCGAAGTCGGTTCACATCGTGGCCGAACTGCCCGTCGACCCGCAGGGAAAGATTCTCAAGCGTGAACTGCGACTGTTGGTGGCGGTCGAGGAGACCGTATGACGCAGCCTGATTCGACGCAGCCGGCCGATGTCACCGCTCTCCCCCGTCAGGTCCGCACCCGCCAACGGCGTGACGACATCGTCGCCAACGCCGCAACTATCTTTGCGCGCGAGGGCTACTCGAACGTGGGCATGCGCGATATCGCGGACGCCGTCGGCATCAAGGGAGCGAGCCTCTACCACCACTTCCCGTCCAAGGAAGACATCCTGTTCGCGATCTGCCTGACGGTCACGCAAGAGCCGGCCGAGGAGAACCTGCCACTGCTCGACGCGGCCGGAACCCCCACCGAGCGCATGTCGTCACTGGTGCGTGCGCACCTGGTGCACCTGAACACGCGACGAGTGGAGTACATCGTCGGCCTGCACGAGCTCGCCTCGCTGACCCCCGAGCATCGCACTGTCATCGAGGACTACCGCCGCCAATACCAACGACGTGTCCACGACGTCATCACCGCCGGCATGCGCAGCGGCGAATTCACCGTCCCGGACGCTCGCCTGGCGTCGTTCGCTCTGACCGACATGCTCAACGGCATCAGCAACTGGTTCCACGACGGCGGCGAGCTGAGCATCGAGGACGTCGCCGACGGTTACGTTGAACTCGCCGTCCACCGTGTTCTCGGTGCATCACATGGGGATTGACGGTCACTGCGACCCCCGCTTCACGGCGGTGCGCGATACGCTCGCGGCCAATCTCGACAACGGCAGTGAACTGGGCGCATCCATAGTGGTCGACATCGACGGCCACACTGCCGTCGACCTCTGGGGCGGCTACCGAGACACCGAAGGCCGCCTGCCGTGGGAGTCGGACACGATCACCAATGTGTGGTCGACCACCAAGATGGTGACGTGCCTGGCGGCGTTGATGCTCATCGACCGCGGAGTGCTCGATCCCGACTCCCCCGTCGCGCATTACTGGCCCGAGTTCGCGGCCGCCGGCAAGGAGAACATCGCGGTTCGGCATCTGCTGTCGCACACCTCAGGGGTCTCGGGCTGGGACAGACCGTTCGCCGAGGAGGATCTCTACGACTGGGAGCTCTCGACCTCGCGTCTGGCCGCGCAGGCACCGTGGTGGGACTCCCGCACCACATCGGGGTATCACGCGGCTAGCCAGGGCCACCTGATCGGCGAAGTCGTCCGCCGGGTCACCGGAAAGTCGTTGCGGCAGTTCGTTGCCGACGACATCGCCGGTCCTCTCGGAGCCGACTTCCAGATCGGTGCCGCCGAAAGCGACTGGGTCCGGATCGCCGATGTGGTTCCGCCGCCCCCGCCGACCGATGATGCCGCTCCCGATCCGACGATGGTGCGTCGCAAGACCTTTCTCGGACCGTTGGTGCACGCCGAGTCCGCGAACACCGCGGCGTGGCGCGCCGCGGACATGGGTGCACTGAACGGGCATGGCAACGCGCGATCGGTCGCAAGAATCCTGTCCGTCGTCTCCCGCGGCGGAACCGTGGACGGCGTGCGACTGCTGAGCCCCGGCACGATCGACTCGATCTTCGAGGAGCAATCCAACGGAGTCGATCTGGCCCTGGGTATTCCGTTGAGCTTCGGCCTGGGCTTTGCTCTGCCCCAGCAACAATCGGTGCCCTACATCCCCGACGGCAAAATCTGCTTCTGGGGTGGTTGGGGTGGATCACTGACCGTCCTGCACCCGGAATCTCAGCTGACCATCTCCTACGTGATGAACCGCATGGGTACGGGAATTATCGGTTCGGATCGCGCCGAGCAGTACGTGCGCGCGGTCTACGACGCCATCGCCTGACGGTCAGCGCACCAGGCGGCTCGACGATCGCCGAGGAATCAACGTCGGTAGGGCTTTTCGGATGGCCGTCGTGTCGTCGCTTCCGCGGATGAGCAATTCCATGGCGGTGCCCGCGATGGAATCGAATGCGGTACGAACCGAAGTCAGGGGCACCGGCAACAGCTGCGCCAACGGGATGTCGTTGTACCCGACGAGCGACAGATTCTCCCCTACGGCCAGACCGTGGCGATGCGCGGCAGAGAGCACACCCAGAGCGATGTTGTCGTTGGCGGCGAACACCGCCGTCGGACGCGTTGCGCCGTTGAACAATTCGCGTCCGGCCTGCTCGCCGGCATCGATTCCGTAACCGGTTTCGACCACCCATTCAGGCCTCGGTGACAGTCCCGCCTCGGCGAAGGCCCGCTGTGCACCGCCCAATCGGCCGACGGCGCTGGAAGTGAACAGCGGACCCGTCAGCACGGCGATATCGGTGTGTCCGAGATCGATCAGGTGACGAACCGCGAGATAACCGCCGGTGTCGTCGTCACCGATGGACGACGGACTCTTCCCGTCAGTTCTCAGGACGAGAACGTGCGGAGTTCCGTTCTCGCGAAAATGACTCGGCAGAGGGTCGTCGATCCGGCTGGTGGCGAGGACGACCCCATCGACATTGCGCTCGAGAAGTGATTGCGCGGCGTTCCACTCGTCCGTGGGATCGTCACCGCTGGTGGCGACGATCGCGTGATAGCCCTCTTTACCGGCGGCCCTGTCGATGGCCTCGAACATCAGCGCCATCACGGTGTCCGACAGGCGAGGCACCAACACCCCGATGGTGGCCGTGGCACCCCGTCGCAAGTTCGAGGCGAACGTGTTGCGCCGGTAGCCGAGTTGCTCTGCGATGTCTCGCACGCGGATGGCCGTCGCGGATCGGGACGGCGCGACACGGTCGTCGAGCACACGACTGACGGTGGAAATGCTGACCCCAGCGGCCTTGGCCACGTCGCGCAAAGTGACTACGTCCGTGCGCTCCGTCGAGAGCCCACTTCGGGTGGGACGCATCGGCAGCTCCTGTCTCTTCCCTCGGGCCCCGCGGTACTGGCTGTTCGTCCGAACTTACCCATCCGCAGACCACAGCACGTGCAAACGTCCCAGGAACGTTTGCAGGCGTTGGTGCGGCCCGCGTCATACACAGCACCAAAAGTGATAGTTGACACAACCCGTTCGTCCGAATTACCGTGATGCAAACGTTCCCGACAACGTTCCCATCACATCTCGAGAAGGACGACACCATGAATGCACTCGATCTCCGTGGACTCAGCCCGGCACCGATCACGCCGTTCACTCGCGACGGCGAAGTCGACTACGACGCCATCGCGCGCCTCGGGTCCTGGCTCGGAAGTGTCGACGGCGTCAAGAGCCTCGTCGTCCTCGGGCATGCCGGCGAAGGCACCTTCCTCACCCAAGCCGAACAGGCCAAGGTGATCGGCGCGTTCCACGATTCCGTCGACGGCAGGCTTCCGATCATCGCCGGCATCACCGGCGAAGGAACCGCAGTGTCCGTCGAAGAAGCCAAGCGAGCCGTCGACGCGGGTGCCTCGGCCGGCCTGGTCTACCCGTCACACGGGTGGCTGCGCTTCGGCTACCAGGACGGCGCACCGCAGGACCGCTACCGTGCACTGTACGAAGGATCGGGTTTGCCACTGATCCTGTTCCAGTACCCCGACGTCACCAAGGCGACCTACAACCTCGACACCCAGCTCGAGATCGCAGCGCAGGAAGGGGTGTTCGCCACCAAGAACGGCGTTCGCAACATGCGCCGGTGGGACCGCGAAATCCCGGTCCTGCGCAAGGAGAACCCCGACCTGCAGATCCTCAGCTGCCACGACGAGTACCTCCTGCACACCATGTTCGACGTCGACGGCCTGCTGGTCGGTTACGGCGGCCTCGCCCCCGAGCCCCTCGTCGAGCTCATCGCCGCAGGCAAGGCCCAGGACTACCCGGCAGCACGGGCCATCCACGATCGCCTTCTTCCCGTCACCGCGAACGTCTACCACCGCGGATCCCACATGGAGGGAACCGTGGCCCTCAAAGAGGGGTTGGTCCACCGCGGAATCCTCGAGCACGCCACCGTTCGGTCACCGCTACTTCCGCTCGCAGCGGGTGCGCACGATGAGATCGCGGCCGCCCTCGATTCGGCGAACCTCGGCTCGGTAGTGCCTGCGCTCGTCTGAGCCCACGCGTCCTCTTCCAACGCCACGAAATCGAACAGATCAATCGGCCGGCATCGATGACCCCACGGTCATCGATGCCGCACGCCGAATTCGCTCGTAGTTTTCGTAACCGCTCCCCACCGCATCGAGCCGGGGCACACTGCCTCTAGTAGCGAGTACGGAGCGTCACCAGAAAGGCTCGTCATGAGTCAACCCCGAACGACCCCGGTGGCACCAACCGCATCCACCGCATCTGCCCGCACCGGTGCCGCGGAGTCGGTGACGGGTCGCTGGAAGCCCGTTCTGAGCACTCTCGCCATGGCGGGGCCCGCCTTCATCGCGGGAGCGTGGCAGTTCGGCCCCGGCAACCTGGCCAGCGCCGTCGAAGCCGGCAGCAAGTACGGCTACGCGCTGATCTGGGTCGTCGTCCTCTCGACCGTATTCATGCTCGTCTATGCCGATATGAGCGTGCGTCTGGGAATCAGTACGCCGAAATCGCTCATCAGCTCCGTCAAGGATGTTCTCGGTCAACGCGTCGGTATCGCCGCCGGGGTGGGTGTCTTCGTCATCACCCTGTGCTTCTCCGTCGGCAACGCCGTGGGATCAGGTTTGGGCCTGTCGATGGTCTTCGGCGGATCCCCGCTGATCTGGTCGATCGCCTGCACCGCCTTCGTGGCGCTGATTCTGTTGTTCCGCAACGTCTATCGCATCGTCGAGCGCGTACTGCTCGTCATCGTGGGCCTGCTCGGTGCGGCCTTCATCATCAGCGCGGTCATCGCGAAACCGGACTGGTACATGGCCCTCGACGGCGTGATGCCCAGCGCCCCACCCGGAAGCATGCTGCTGATCGTCGCACTCGTCGGCACCAACTTCTCGCTCAATGCAGCATTCTTCACCTCGTACGGCATCCACGAGCGTGGCCGGACTCGGCAGGAGTACCGACAGACATCTGTCGCCGACACGATCCCGGGCATCATAGCCCCCGGCATCATGACCGCACTTGTCATCGTCGTCGCAGCTGCTGTACTGGGTAGCCAGAACACCGAGGCGGCCACCCTGGTGGGGTTGGCCAGGGTCTTCGAGCCTATCGCCGGACCGATTGGGTCCACCATCTTTGCCCTCGGACTGTCCGGCGCGGCATTCTCCTCGATGGTCGCCAACGCAACTGCCGGCGGCACGATGCTCTCGGATGCTTTGGGGCGTGGACCATCTCCGAGCACGGTCACCGCCAAGGCGACATGCGCAGCCATCCTCGCTTTCGGCCTGATCATCACCATCGCCTTCACGTCCTCACCCATCCAACTGATCATCATCGCCCAAGCCCTCACAGTGCTCGTGGCACCTTTCCTCGGCTTCCTTCTCTACGTCATGAGCAACAACCGACAGCTGATGGGCGATCTGAGAAACACCTGGTGGAAGAACGCGCTCGGCGTGCTGGGATTCCTCTCCATCCTCTCGTTGTCCGGCCTGCTGATCTACGAACTCGCGATGCGATAGACGTCGGCGACATCACTGAACAGTTCAGGCGGGTACTCGGTGGAGTACCCGCCTGAATCGTTGAATCGGTGCGGCCTCGACCGGCTTCTCGCGGACGAGGGCGCGACAATCGTATGGTCAGCGCTCGGAATCGGACGACTGCAAGAACTCGAGCACTGCCGCCATGTCCTTCGCCCCGAGTCCGGAGTCCAACGCCCCGTCGAGAACGTTCCCGACAGTCGTGGCCTGCGGCAGTTCGAGGGCATGGTCCCGGGCCAACGCCAGTCCGAGGCCCACGTCCTTGTGCAAGAGCGACAACGGAAATGCCACACCCGCCGCGGACGGATCGAGAAAGTGTTCTTTCTTGTATCCGACGTACGGCGCAGCCACCGCACTCGAGCCCAATACCTCGTACAGGGCGGCCGGTGCCAAGCCCGCCGACTCACCCAGGATCAGCGCTTCGGCAACAGCCTGGTTCAGTGCTGCGAGAACCGAATTGACCGCGAGCTTGGCCACCGAGGCAGTACCGGCCGCACCGGTGTGGAACTGCCCCCGCGTCACTGCCTCGAGAATCGGCTTCAGGTAGGCGAACTGTTCATCATCGCACCCGACCATCGTCGTGATCTGCCCGGTCTCGGCCAGACTCACGCTGCCCGATACCGGGGCATCCACCACCGCGGTGCCCGAACCTGCTGCCCGCTCCGCGAACTCGCGCACGGCGGTCGGTCCCACCGTTCCCATCACCACGTGAAGATGCTCCGCCGCGCCGGCTGTGGCGATGCCGTGCTCACCGAACAGCACCTCCTCGGTCGCAGCGGCATCGGGCAACATGCTGAAGGAAATCTCGGCGCGCGCCAGATCAGCGGGCGTCGTGGTGATCGTCATTCCCAGATCGACGAGGCCGGCCGGCGCGGTCTCCGCCGTCAGGTACAGGTCGTAGGCGGTGACCGTGTGGCCCGCCTCGAGGAAGCGGCGCACCATATGGGTACCCATGCGGCCGACTCCGGCGAATCCGATATGCATTGTCTCTCCTAGCGTGGGGCGGAACGTCAGTGCAAGTACTCGGTGTCGATCAGGACGTCGGTGCGTCGCCGACCCGCACCAGAAGCTTCTGGGCGTCACCGTTCGGGTCCAGCAACCGCTCGAATCCGTCGGCGACGATGTTCTCGACGTCGATGATCTCGCTGACCACTTTCTCCACCGGGTAGCGTCCGGATGCGACCAGCGCGATGATGCGTGGCCAGTCGTACACCGGGTAGCACCAGGTACCCACCAGGGTCAGGTCCTTGTTGGACATGGCCATCGGATCGATCGTCGCGGGCTTGACGTGCAGACCGACCTGAGCGACGGTTCCGCCGGAGCGAACGCTGTCCAGTGCAGCCGTCAATCCGTGCTGGTGACCCGAGCATTCCGCTGCGGCGTCGACTCCGATACCGCCGGTCAGGGCGCGGACCGCGGCCGGCACGTCCTGCACCGTCGGATCCAGCACCTCTGCGATACCGAATGCCTCGATCAGCGCTCGGCGCTTGGCATTCGGCTCCGAGACGATGATCTTTGCCGCACCCGACGCGTGCGCATACAGAGCGGACAGGGCCCCGATCGGTCCCGCACCGGTGATGAGAATGGTGTCCCCGGCTCGCAGACCGGTGCAGTCGACGCCGTAGGCGGCCACCGCGGCCGGCTCGATCAGCGCGCCCTGGACATCACTGACACAGTCCGGTAGCACCGACACCTGTTGTTCCTGCACCGCAACCAGTTCGGAGATTCCTCCGCCGCCCCAGCTCAGACCGGTGCAGGCCATGATCACACACAGGTGGTTGAGTCCGCGCCGGCAGTAGTAACACTTGCCGCAGCTGATGAGTGGCATCACCGAGACGCGGTCACCCACGGCGACCGACTCGACGTCGGAGCCGATCTCGACCACGCGCGCCGAGAATTCGTGGCCGAACACCTGGGGCGCTTTCGCACCGGTGAGTGCGTGGGGTTCGGTTGGAATGACGATCGGACCGAAGGCGTACTCGTGTAGGTCCGTTCCGCAGATGCCGCAGAAGAACGGTCGAAGCAGAACCTCGCCCGGGCCGACCTTCGGGGCCGGAACGTCTTCTACCCGTACATCGTGTCGGTCGTGAAATACCGCGGCGCGCATAGCTTTCTCCTGAAGTCGAAAAATCTGTGTGAAGGGATGATCCTGCGTCAGACCGCGGTGATTCCGCCGTCGATGGTGACTGCGGAACCGGTCTGATAGCCGACGTCCTCGCGCAGCAGGAAGACCACCAGCTCGGCGATCTCCTCGGGAGATCCGTACCGCCGCAGCGGTGTGCCCTCGATGAACCGGTCGCGCTCGAAGTTCGGATCCTCCGGGTCGACCAGGCTTTCGGACCTCGACATCAACGGAGTGTCGACCGGTCCGGGGCAGATGCAGTTCACCCGAATGCCGTGGGCCGCGGATTCGGCTGCAGCACTGCGGGTCAGCCCGAGAACGGCATGCTTGGTCACCACGTAGTCGGAGCGATCGGGAGCGCCCTTGAGGCTGAGAATCGAACCGGTGTTGACCACCGCTCCGCCCCCGGAACGACGCAGCAGCGGGAGCACGTTCTTGAGCCCGAAGAACATCCCGTTGAGGTTGACGTCGACCACCGATCGCCATTCGCTCTCGGTGGTATCGACGATGGACTTGTGCACCCCCTCGACCCCGGCGTTGTTGAAGAACAGTCGAGGTTCACCGATCAGCGAGGTCGCGGCGTCCGCATAGGCCTTCACCTGATCGTGCACGGACACGTCGGCGGCGAACGGATGGATCTCGCCCTCCGACTCCGCTGCCGTGCGCTCCGCGGCCGCCATGTTCATGTCGACGGCGAGCACCCGCCCGCCCAAGGACGCCAGCCGATGCGCCACTGCTCGTCCTATACCGCTGCCGGCACCGGTGACGATGGCACCCTTGTTCGTGAACTGCGACTGTTCGTTCATCGCTGATTCCTCGGAAGAATTCCGGCCGCGCGGTAGCTCTCGGTCTTGTCCATGAAACTCTCGAACGTGGATCGGAACCCGAGGAAACCGGCCTGGCGGCTCTTCGTCATATCGGTCAGGCATTCGATGTCGCGGCCGAGGTCGCCGTCCGTATGCCACCAGGATGCCAGGCGATCGACATCTGCTTCGGCCAGATCGTGCTTCGCAGCGATCTCGGACCAGACCTTCGCGGCGTCACCCATGCGCTCGTCGAGCGGCTTGGGGGCATCGGCGAATCCGACGGGTTCGACGCCGAACGCCTCCGCGATCTGTGGCCACATCCAGCGCCACCGGAACACATCACCGTTCGCGATGTTGAACGGTTCGTTCTCGCCCTCGACATGTGTTGCCGCCCAGATCATCTGCTCAGCAAGAAGGTCCGCATCGGTGATGTCGGTCAACCCGTTCCACTGGGTGTCCGAGCCGGGGAACACGAACGGCGCACCGGTCTCGCGGCAGATCTCGGCGTACACGCCCAGCGTGAGCGCCATGTTCATCGCGTTCCCCACCGCGTAACCGAAGACGGTGTGCGCTCGGTGCACGCTCCAGGTGAAGCCCTGCTTTTCCGACGCCGCGAACAGTTCGTCCTCTTGGGTGTAGTAGAAGTTCGGGTTCGGCAGCCTCGGTTCGCTCTCGTGGAACGGGGTTTCGGCCATGACACCGGTCGCGTAATCGTCGAACGGGCCGAGATAGTGCTTCAGGCCGGTCATCAGCGCGACGTGACGCAGCGCGGACTTGCCCTTCATGGCACCGAGGACGTTGCGGATGATGCTCCCGTTGACCTCGATGTTCTCGGCCTCCGAGTCCTGCTTCATCCAGGCCGTGATGAAGACGATCTCCGGGTCGATGCCCTCGAGTGCTGCAGCCAACGACTCCGGATCGAGCAGATTCGCCGAGACCGGAACCACGCCCTCGACCGGATTGGTCGTGCCGCGGGCCAGACCGTAGGTGGTCCACCCTGCGTCGACGAGCTGACGCGAGATCGTCTGGCCGGCAATCCCGGTGGCACCGACGACGAGCGCCGCTCTGCTGGGCGCGCTCATCGGATAGCCGGATCGATGAGGACTTTGCCTTCGACCTTGCCGGTAGAGAGCCGGTCGAGTGCCGCAGGCAGATCTGCCAGCCCCACCGGTGCTTCGGCCAGCTCCTGGCCGAGCGGTCCGGTGTTCAGAATATCCAGTGCGGCAGGTAGATCGGTGTCGCACACGTGGGCCAAGGTGGTTTCGAGAGTGATCTCTCGAAAGACGAGCGAATGCACATCCAGCTCCGGTTTCTCTTTGGGAATTCCTACTGCGAGTACGCGGCCACCATCGGCCACCATGGTCAACGCCGAGACCAGTTGGCCGGGTGCTCCGCTCGCTTCGATGACGACGTCGGGTTTCTTTCCGCCCAGGGCCGCGATGATCTCCGCACCGAGGTCCTCGGACGGAGTGAGCGTGCGATGCGCTCCGAGGCGCGTCGCACGATCGAGTCTCTTCCCCGGAAAGTCGACGACGGTGACATCGACATCCACCAGGTGCTTCAGGCCGGCGAGGACGAACGAGCCGATGGCTCCGGCACCGATGACGACGACGTTGTCACCGTCACGGGCACCGGAACGCCGCGCAGCGTGAATGCCGACGGCCAACGGCTGAGCGAGTCCGGCGTAGTCGATGGACAGTCCTTCGGGCAACGCTCGCAGTGTCTTCGACGGAACACTCGCGAACTCCGCCATGCCGCCGTCGACGTTCAGTCCCAGGGTCTTGTAGGTCGCGCACTGGTTGGTGCGGCCTTCCTTGCAGCGTCGACATGTGCCACACCAGATTCCGGCCCCGGTGGCAACCAGATCTCCGATCTTTGTTTCGGAGTCGGGATCTGCTTCCACTACCTCGCCGACGAATTCGTGGCCGAGGATCAACGGGCCCTGATGTCCGCTGTTGGGGTGCCGCCGCAGCACCGGGAAGGTCTTGGGTCCGGCCACCCATTCCGAGGCGTCGGTACCGCAGATACCCGAGCGCAGAACGCGTACGAGCGACTCACCCGACGAGCGTCGGGGAACTGGAACCTCCTCGACGCGGATGTCGCGAGCGCCGTAGTACACGGCGGCCTGCATGGTGTCGGGCACGATTCCTCCTGGACGAAAATTGAATGTGATGCACGCTACTTCTTTGAGTGTAGAGTAACACTGCACATGTTCAGTGCCAAGCGTTTACGACACGAAAACCTTTGCAACGACGCGGAACAGCGGAATGACCGAGCAATGAGACAATCGATGCGCTACGGTCCGTCCAGTGGGCGCGTACACCCGGTATCAGGGGGAGACGTTGATTGCAGAGGTGGGAGGCGGCGGAAGAATGACCGAAGAGACCGTCGAGGTCGAATCGACCGAGACAGCCGTTCAGATGAACGCTCAGATGGGCCTGCGCCTGCGTGGAGCGCGCGAGAAGGCGAACATGTCGCTGCGGGAGATGGCCCGTCGAGTTCACCTGTCCCCCAGCTTCATCTCTCAGGTCGAGCTCGGCCGCACTGCACCCTCGGTCGGCACGCTGTACGCCATGGTCACCGAGTTGGGTCTTTCGCTCGACTCGCTGATGGCCGAAGATGTGGCACCGCACGACCTCGAGTCCCCAGTGCCGACACCATCGCCACGGCCGAAGCTCGCGGACCGCGGAGAGGTAGCGCATGCAAACGGCAGCGCGCGAGCGTCCTCGGTTCAGCCACTCCCCGAGGTGGGCTCCCTTCCCGGCCTCCAGCGTGCCGACGAACGTCCCGAGTTGTATCTCGGTGGTGTCCGCTGGGAACGCCTGACTCCGGACGACGATCCGGAGGTGGAATTCCTCCGCGTCACCTACCCCGCCGGAACCGAATCCTGCCCCGCAGACAATCTGATGAACCACGGCGGCAAGGAATACATTCACATCCTGTCCGGCAACCTCGAGATTCAGGTTGCCTTCGCCCGCCAGGTGCTCGGGCCGGGAGACAGTCTGCACTTCGACTCGTCCATTCCGCACCGGTTGAGCAACCCCCACGACGAGACCTGCATCGCAATCTGGTTCGTGGTCGGTCGGCAGAAATGATGCGGTCTCACACTGCCGTGTAACCGCCGTCGACCACCAGTGCTGCGCCGTGCACGAAGCGGGCCTCGTCGCTGGCCAGGAACAGCACCGCGTTGGCGACGTCCTCCGGCTCACCGACGTGGCCGATCGGATGCTTGGGTTCCATGATGTCGAGGTAGCCGCGCAGTCCGCCCTCGCTACGTTCGGCCAGTTCACGCACGAACGGGGTCAGAATGGTGCCGGGGTGGACGGAGTTGACCCTGATGCCGTCGCGTCCGTACGTCACCGCATCCTTCTTCGTCATGATCGTGACCGCGCCCTTGGCCGCGTGATACGGAGCCATCTCGTGCGATCCGACGAGCCCGTAGATCGACGAGATGTTGACGATGCTGCCGCCGCCGTTGGCCCGTAGATGCCCGATGGCGTGCTTGGTGCAGAAGAAGACGCCCTTCACGTCGACCGCGAACACCGCATCCCATTCCGCTTCGGTGACCTCGTGGGTCGGCTTGTCCACCCCCGAGATGCCGGCGTTGTTGACGAGGATGTCGAGCTTTCCGAACGACGCAGAAACCTGCTCGAACACCGAGGACACTTCGGCTTCGTCACTGACGTCCAATCGCCAGAACGTCGCCCGCCCGCCCTCTGCCTCGATCAGTCGGACGGTCTCGCGTCCGTCCTTCTCGGAGACGTCGGTGACCGCGACGGCAGCTCCCTGCGCCGCGAACAGCGTTGCCATGGCGCGGCCCATTCCCTTGCCGGATCCGGTGACGATGGCGACTTTGTCGGTCAGACGAGACATGAAAGGTCCTCGGTGTCGTATGTGTTGAGCGGTCGGAGACGTGCGTCGGTCAGAGAGTTGCGTCGAACTTGATGTGTACCTTGATGTTCTCGGCCGGCTTCTGTGCCTCGTCGAGAGCCGTCACGGCATCGTCGGCCGCGATTTCGCGGGTCACCAGTCCACCGAGATCGAGCCCGCTTCTGGCAATGAAACGCAGCGTCGCCGGCCACACGCCCGGCGAGCCGATCGCGCCGCGGATGTCGAGTTCCTTGGATTGGATGAGCCCCAGCTTCGCCGGCGCGGATCGTCCGACGTCGATGCCGATGTACACCACCCGTGCGCGATGCCCGGCGAGTTCGAGTGCGCCGGCCATCACCTCGGGACGGCCCGTCGCCTCGATGACGACGTCGGCACCTCGGCCGCCGCTCACCTTCGCGAGTAGTTCGTCCACCTCGTCCGGGGTCACTGCATGTGCTGCACCGAGTTTCAGCGCGGCCTGCCGCCGCCCCTCGGATGGTTCGACCACGATGGTCGTCGCCCCCAGTGCTGCGCCACCGGCAACCACCCCGAGCCCGATCGGTCCGGCTCCGAGCACGACGAGTACGTCGCTCGCATTGACGTTTCCGGCGCGCATCAGCCCGTAGTAGCCGCAACTGAACGGTTCGACGAGAGCGCCGCTGGTGAACGAGACCTCATCGGGAAGCTTGTGCAGCCATGCAGGTTTGACGACGAAGAACTCCGCCGCTGCGCCGCTGATGGAGAACCCGAAGTGGTCCTCGCCGATGACGCATTCTCCGACGACACGATCGCCCACCTGGAAGCCGTCGACGTCGGCACCCACCTTCGCCACCTCACCGGACCATTCGTGTCCGGGGATGATCGGGTACTCGAACGGGATGATGTAGCGGCCCTCGAGCAGTTCGATATCGGAATGGCAGACGCCGACCGATCGTGCGGCGATCAGAACCTCGTCCGCCGCTATGGTCGGGATGTCGAGGCTCGCGACCTCGGCCTGGTTCTCTGCGACGAATCTGAGTGCTTTCACTGTCGTCTCCTCTGTGTGACGTTCGTGTGCGGAAGGTCAGCGCTTGCGGACCGAATTACGCTGCTGCAGGCCGATATACAGTACGGCGGCCGCGATGACGATGGCGCCCTGCAGCCAGTACTGCCATGCCGTCCCCAGACGCAGGAAGTTGGCGAGGGCCAAAATCACCTGCAGAAGAAGCGCTCCGAGCAGAACCGCGATCGGCGAACCGCTACCGCCACGCAACAGCGTTCCGGCCACGACGACCGCGGTGATGGCCGACAGGGTGAAGCCGATACCCTGGTTCGGATCACCGACACCGACCTGCCCGACCAACATGACACCGCCGAGCATCGTCATCAACGAGCAGCCGATGTAGGCCGCCGTGACGGTGAGGCCGGTGCGGACGCCGACCTTCTCGGCGATCGCGCTGTTCGATCCCGAAGCGCGAAGAGCGATTCCGGGGCGCGCGAAGCGTAGGACGACACCGAGCGCCACGGCAGCGAGGACCGCGACCACGAAGGCAACGGGGACCGGACCGACGCTGTAGTTGATGACGTCGAGGATCGCGAAGTCGACGTAGCCGTCGATTTCCGGTCGCAGGAGCAGCGAGATTCCCTGAATACCGATGTAGGTCACCAGAGTCGCTGCGACCGCGGTGAATCCCAGTCCTCGAATCAGTCCGCCGTTGACCGCGCCCACGATCACTGCCGCCACGACGGCGATCGCGACACCTGAGAGCAAGCTCGCCACCGACGCCCCGTCGAACCAGAAGAACGACATGATCACCAGCACCAGCCCGGTGAGGGGGCCCACCGACAGATCGATTCCGCCGGTCATCACCACCAGCATCTGGCCGAGCGCGATGAAGCCGAGCGCAGTGGTGGTGAGCAATACCGACACCAGGTTGGCTTCACCGAGGAACCGTGCGTTCTGAGTCGTGGCGATCAGGGACAGCAGGACGATGGCACCGAGCAGCGTGTACGCAGGCAGCGAACGAAGAAGTCGGTTCGGTGGCCCGTCCGCGGGCGTGGTCCCCGTTGCCGTCGTGCTCTTTCGATGTCCGGTTGCCGACACCATGGCTTGCATCATGTTGTGCTCGGTCACCGCTTCGTCGCTGAGCGACTCCACCACGGCACCACGGGAGACGACGAGAACCCTGTCGCACAATCCTTCGAGTTCGACTGCGTCGGAGGACAGTACGACGATCGCCATTCCTGCATCCGCCGCCGCCCGCAACTGCAGATAGATCTCGGCGCGGGCCCCGGCGTCGACGCCCTGCGTCGGCTCCTCGGCAAGAACGAGTGTGGGCTCGGCCAGCAGCGCGCGGGCCAGGACCACTTTCTGCTGATTGCCTCCGGACAGATTCCCCACCGGCGTCTCGACGCTCGGAGCCTTCACGGTCAACGCCGTGGACATCGCCGTCGTGAGTCGACTTTCACGGTTCTTGTCGATGATTCCATGGCTGACGAACCGCCCGAACGCGCCGAGAGCAGAGTTCTCCCTGATCGAGAAGTCCGGCAACACACCCTCACCGGCGCGATCGGCAGGCATGAACGCTATCCCCGCTCGGTGCGCGTCCGCCGAGGATTTCAACGCCAACTGTTCACCGCCCAATCGAACGATCCCGGTGGATTCGTTCAGACCCGCCAGGGCCCGAAGCAGAGCGACCTGACCGTTGCCCGCGACACCGGCGAGACCCACGATCTCGCCCGCACCGACCGTGAACGAGATGTCCTCGAAATCCGGGCTCGACAGGTGTTCGACGACGAGGCCTTCCGCGGTCGGCCCCGTACCTTTCGGCGGAAACACGGCGTCGACATTGCGTCCTGCGATGAGCGTGATGATGTCGTCGTCGGTCAGCGTCTGCGGATCGTAGGAGCCGCGCACCCGACCATCACGAAGAATCGTCATCGTGTCCGCCAGTTCCCGTACCTCGGGGATGCGGTGGGTGATGTAGACGACCGCCACTCCGGCTGCGGCGACCCGGCGCACGCGCTCGAACAGCAGATCCACCTTGTCCTGGACCAGGGGTGCCGTCGGCTCGTCCAGAATCAGCACCTTGGTCTCGGTCGCCAGAGCTTTCGCGATCTCGATCAATTGGCGCTCGGCGATGGGAAGGTCGCCGCACTTGGTGTCCGGATGCACCGTGCAGCCCACCACCGCCAACTTCTCGGTGACCCACGGACCCATCTCGAACACGGAAGGCCGGAGATTTCGGGGGATTGCGAGCACCAGATTTTCGCTGACCGTCAAGTCCGGCAGGAGGGCCGGAGTCTGGTGAACGATGGAGATGCCCAGAGCGAGTGCGTCGGTCGGCGTCAGACCGGTGCGCGCGACTCCATCGACGACGACCGACCCCGACGTCGGGGTCTGAGTCCCGGAGATGATCGACATCAGCGTCGACTTGCCCGCACCGTTCTCGCCCAACAGAGCGTGCACCTGACCGGGCCGGATATCGATGTCGACCCCGGACAGAGCGGTGACCGCGCCGAAGGTCATGCCGATCCCTCGAACCTGAAGGTACGGCTCGGTGAGAGTGGCTGTGGACGTTGATCTCTCGTTCATCGAAGCTCCTGACAGCACTGGCTGCGGTGTGATCGGACGTGTCATTGCAGAACCTCTCCGATGCGTTGCGGGTCGAGTTCGGTCGACAGGAGCGCATCCTCGGGTAGAGCCGGATTGCAGATCGGCGCGCTCGGCATGCCGCTCACCGAGTCCTCGAACGCCACCGGAACGTCGACCTTCGACTCGGGTGCGACGCCTCCGGTCGCCTCGGCCACCACGTGCTGGACTGCGAGACGGACCATGTAGGTCTGCGAGGTGACCGTGAACAACTCGAACTCCGGATTGGCGTCCTTCAACTGCTCGTACTGGCAGGACAATCCGTTGGAATCGGCGGACGCGATCAGCGGCAGTGGGCGCCCGGCCCGCTGAAATGCCGTCATGATGCTGGTCGCTGCGAAGTCCGTCATGACCGCATCGATCTGCGGGTAGCGCGAGAGCATGGTCGACGTCGCCTGCTGTGTCTCGGCGGGAGTCCAGTTGGTGACGGTGAACGGCTGGTCACCGATCAAGTTGATCCCCGGGTGATCGACCAGGACTTCCTGCATACCTGCGTATTCCGCGAGATCCTGCGAGTTCGCGGGCGGTCCGCCGAGGAACAGAACGTTGCCCTCGCCGTTCGGCAGCGACTTCACCAGCCACTCGGCGTACAGGCGGCCGATCGCGCCGAAGTCGGCGGCCACGAACGTGGTGTACTCCGACCCCTCGGAGCCACCGGGAGAAATCCGGTACGGGACGACGGCGACACCCGCCTTGTACTCGTAGCGCAGCGCCGGAAGAACTGCCTGCCCCGCATCGGGGAACACGAGCATCCCATCGACGCCCTGAGCGCCGAGGCTCTTGATGTCGGCGATCGCCTTCTGGGTGTCACCCTGCGCGTCCGTGGTGATGAAGTCCGTGACGGAGGAACACTTGGCGAGTTCGTCCTGCAATTCGGCGGAGTTGGTTCGTTTCCAACTGTTTCCACCGCTACCGTCGGCAAAGCCGATCACGGCCTCCGTAGGTCCGCACCAGTCCGGACGCGGCTCGCTGCTGGATACGGTCTCGAAGCCGCCCACCGAACAGCCCGCGATCAGGGCGGCAACAGGCAGCAACGTCAGCATCCGCAGGGTATAGGTCTTGAGCTTCATCGATGGTGTCCTCGAGTCAAGGGGGAAGAACGAATGTCGTAGCGGGACAGGTGCCGTGGCCTGGCGGTCATGACACCTCGACCGACTGCCGGGGTTCCTCGACAGCCGTCGCGCGACGCTTCCCTCCTGGCCGAAAACCGCTGTGGAAGGCCACACCGAGGCCGAGCGCGAGAGCCTGAATAAGGATCTGCCAGCCGTACGCGAGTCCCAAAGTCGACGCCAACCGGTCGACCTGGGTGAAGAACAGCGCGGCAATCAACGAGGCGAGCACACTGCCCTTACCGCCGAGCAGTGATGTGCCACCGAGAACAACTGCAGCCACCGACGGCAGAAGGTAGGTGTTGCCCTCACTGATTCCCGGAGTGTTGACGATGCCGGTCAACAGGACGCCGGCTACGGCGTACAGCACTGCTGCAACGGAATACGCGCTCAATGTATAGCGCAGCGGAGCAATGCCTGCCGCGACCGCGACCCGCGGATTGGAGCCCACAGCCTCGAAGATGCGTCCCGACGGGGAGAGACGAAGTACGACACCGACTATCGCGGTGAGGACGATCGCGACGACCACGGTGACAGGTACCCCGAGCACAGTGGACCCGATGATGTCGGACAGTCCGGTCGGGGTTCGGCGCGCGGCACCCTCGGACACCGCCCAGGTGGCGCCGATGAGGAGGGCGTTCATGCCGAGGGTCGCGACGATCGGAGCAACGTTCAACCGCGCGACGACGAAGCCCGAGACGGCTCCGGCCACAGCAGAGATGAGCAGGGCCGCGACCACTGCCATGAAGATCGCACCGGGTGTACCGCTACTCGCGAGCTTGGTGACCACGACGACCGACAGTGAGAACACGCCCGGTACCGAGAGATCGATACCGCCCTGTTGTACCACCAAGGTCTGTCCGATCGCGACGACCGCGAGGATTGCCGCGAACGGCAACATCGCAGATATCGCGCCACTACCGACGCTCTGCGGAGCGAGGAGGGCGCTGATCAGGAACAGAACGACGGTGGCAATTCCGATGGCGACAGCGCCCCTGGCTCGTCCGCTCAGAGCCGCGCCCAGTACGCCTGCCGTCGATCGTTCGTTCCCGGGAGTAGGCCCGATTCCCGTGGAGGGAGCGGGTCCTCCAACCGATTGATCATGTGATGTCACGAGAGTTCTCCGTTGGTCGGGCGATGAGGGTGGTGGAGTAAGCGGGAGGTTCTGTTGCGAGAAACTCAGCTGTGCACCTTGCACGCGACCACATCGCTTCAGAATGTCCACCATGGCTGCATGAATGTCCTGTCCTGATTGAACTGTGCAGTGGGTCACTTTGTCAAGCAGGTAATGCTGTGCACCACTCTTCTCACGATCACATGGCTGTCTAGCTGCATAGATGCAGTGCGAGATGCGGGCTTCGTCCATACGGACCCGCGCGAGAAGGCGTCGAACACTTACCTCAAAGGTGTTCTGTGACAGTTGACACTTGCCCTCCGGCTGCCTACCGTCGTCACCTACCGGCACACTGCGGCCGCTCGACTTTCCAGGAGAATCCCATGACACAGGCACAGGAACTCGACATCGACGCCATCAAGGCCACGATCTCCGAGCTCGAAAACAAGCGCTACACGGCGATCGTCGACGGCGACCTCGATACCTTCGCGAGCTGCTGCCACCCCAACCTCGTCTACACCCACTCCGACGGCAGCCGCGATACGGTCGACTCGTACCTGAACAAAGTGACCTCCGGTTTCTACGTTTACCACCGCATCGACCACCCCACCGAGGACATTCTCGTCTCGGGCGACACCGCAATCGTGGTCGGCGAAATGAACGCGAGCATCACCGCCAACGGCAACGAGAAAGAACTGGTGAACAACTCGATCGCGGTGTGGGTCAAGGAGAACGACCAGTGGCTGCTGCTCGCCTACCAGCCGACTCCGCGCCCGTCGCACTGATTCACCCTCGTCCCGGTTCACCCTCACACTCGGCTCACTGACACACCGGAGGCACGGATGCTCGAATTCGAGCACGACTCACTCGCTCAACGCGTTCTGTTCGGAGCGGGCAAGGCCGCGTCCAACCTCGCTGCCGAGGTCACTCGACTCGGTGCACACTCGGTCATGGTGATCGCCGGCCCGGCCGAGACCGAACTGGCGAACTCGGTGTGCAGCGAGATCGAGCCACGGCTGATGTATTCCGAAGTGGTACAGCATGTTCCGATCGAGACGGCGGAGAAGGCGCGCGCCGCGGCCCGCGAACACGAGGTGGATCTGCTGGTCTCCATCGGCGGCGGTTCGACCACCGGTCTGGCGAAAGCCGTCGCCCTCACCAGCGGCATTCCCATCGTCGCAATTCCCACCACGTACGCGGGCTCGGAGGCCACGAACGTGTGGGGACTGACCGAGTCCTCGCGCAAGACCACCGGCGTCGACGCACGCGTGCTGCCCACCACGGTGATCTACGACGTGCTCTCGCTGCTGACCCTTCCGGTGGAATTGAGCGTGGCGTCGGGACTCAACGCCCTGGCGCATTCGGTCGATTCGATGTGGGCCCCACGGGCCGATCCGATCAATTCGACTCTGGCAGTCGAAGCCATCACCGCGCTGTCCAGCGGACTTCGAGACATCAAGCGAGATTCCTCGAGCCAATCCGGCCATGAGCAAACCCTCTACGGCGCATACCTATCCGCGGTTGCCTTCGCGTCAGCGGGATCCGGATTGCATCACAAGATCTGTCATGTGCTCGGCGGCACGTACAACATGCCGCATGCACAGACCCATGCGATCGTGCTGCCGCACGTCCTCGAGTACAACGCACCGTACGCGCCCACGGCCGAGCAGCGCATCGCGAATGCTTTCGGGAGCACCACCGCAGTCGAGGGACTGTGGTCGCTCCGCACCGAACTCGAGGCACCCACCGCGCTGCGCGACTACGGTCTGAAGGAGTCCGATCTAAGTGAGGCCGTTGCACTCGTTCTGGAAGCTGCTCCCGCCTCCAATCCGCGCCCCGTCACGGCTGAATCGCTCATGACGCTGCTCCATAATGTATGGGCAGGAACGACTTCCGACGACGAGGGCCGCTGACATGGGTATCGACAACCGCACCGACATCTCCCCGGAGCAGAGTGGCCGGGAGCGAGCACTGACCGACAAGGTCGTGGCCAGCTTCGCCGAGACCCCCGATCCGCGACTGCGGGAACTGCTCACGGGATTGACCGAGCATCTCCACGCGTTCATCCGAGAGGTCCGACTGACGGAGGACGAGTGGTCCACGGCCATCGAGTTCCTCACCGAGGTCGGTCACATCACCGATGACCGGCGTCAGGAATTCATCTTGCTGTCCGATGTTTTCGGTGCCTCGATGCAGACGGTGACAGTCAACAACGAAGCGATCGCCGGCGAGACGGAGTCGACGGTGTTCGGTCCGTTCTTCGTCGACGACGCCCCCGCGATCGAGTCGGGCGGTGACATCTCCCACGGCGCACCGGGCCAGGCATGCTGGGTCGAGGGGACGGTCACCGATATCGCAGGTGAGCCCGTTGCGAATGCTCGGATCGAGGTGTGGGAAGCCGACGACGACGGCTTCTACGACGTCCAGTACTCCGACGGACGGGTCGCCGCTCGCGGCCATCTGTTCTCCGACGACGATGGGAAATTCGCATTCTGGGGCCTCACCCCGACTCCGTACCCGATACCGTTCGACGGACCCGTCGGACGGATGCTCGACGCCGCCGGACGCTCGCCGATGCGGGCATCGCACCTGCACTTCATGGTCACCGCCGAGGGCAAACGGACACTGATCACCCACATCTTCGTGCGCGGTGACGAACTGCTCGATCGCGATTCGGTATTCGGCGTCAAGGACTCGCTGATCAAGGACTTCGTCGAGCAACCTGCACGAACGCGCACGCCCGATGGCCGCGATCTAGGCGAGAACACCTGGTCGAGAGTCGAATTCGATATCGTTCTCGCGCCAAGCTCAACGCCGACGGCATCCTGAGGGTAGGAAAGTCCGAATCACCTCAACGGCTTTCGAGAGCAAGGGCCTTTTCTGCGTTGGCGCACTCTTCGTTACCGGCCGTTGGGCCGCCGTGGGTAGCGTCGCTGCAGTCGTTTCCACGGGTCCTGCAGGAGCGACGTGACGACCGTGGTGCTCGCCTTCCGGTGGACACGAGTAGGTTCGTCTCACCGCGATCGGTGATTCAGTGTGTCTGAGGGCAGGTTTCGAATCAGCGCGAATCCACGTCGTGCCAGGATTGCTCTCATGACAGTCCAGCCCATCCACACCGAGCGCCTGACCCTTCGCCTGTACGAGCCCTCCGACACAGACAAGATTCTCGCGTACTACAGCGATCCCGAAGTCTGCCGCTATCTCCTACACGAGGCGTGGACCCACGCCGATGCCGTTGCTGCGGTGGGCAAACGGATCAAGCGAAGCGGGTTGCACACCCAGGCGCTCGCGATGGTCGTCGAGCACGAGGGAGCTGTGGTGGGCAACGTCGAGGCATGGTTGGTCGACGGTTCGCCGGCCCTGGTCGAATTGGGCTGGACGTTCTCCCCCACCGTGACCGGTCGCGGGTACGCCACCGAAGCGGTGAAAGCGTTGATAGAGCACGTGTTCTCGCTACCTCAGATCCACCGCGTCAGCGCACAGGCGGACGGACGCAACGATGCATCCGCCCGTCTGGCCGCGCGCGTCGGGATGCGTCAGGAAGCGCACTTCCGCCAGAACTGGTGGTGCAAGGGCGAGTGGACCGACACCCTCGTATTCGCGATGCTGCGCGAGGATCGCTGACCGCTACAGCAGATCCGGAACATCCAGGATCGTGACACCTGTTTCTTCACGCCACCGCTCCATCAGATCCGCACGCTCAGAAAGTCCAGTCGTGACCTTCACAGCATGACGATGCCGCTCACCGACCACACCTGCTTCACCGAACAGGGCGATGCACCGACCAGCACGTTCGAGCTCGTGACGCGCCCAATACCGCAGACCCTCGAACCCCGCTGCCCGTAACGCGGCCGCCCACCGCTGCGTCAACGAATAATCAGCGGTCGAAAAGATCTCCGCCGTCACCCCGAACGCAACACCCGTGTTTGCAGTCAGATCGGCGAGCGTGACATCGGAGCCCAACGTGATCGTCGACGCGGCACGCGCATCGACCTCGTACCTCGGCACGACGAGTTGACCGCCGAAAATCTCCAGAAGCGTGACCACTTCGCCTTCTGCCAGATAGCACGTCCCGTCGGGCTCTTCGAGGTCGAACCTGCCGCCACCGCTCGACGAGTACCACCACGTTCCCAGACTGGCTCGATGCGACCGAAAGAAATCGGTCCCGGCCGGGTACGTGTACGACGGAAACCGCCCCGCTAATTCGCTGGCGGGCTTGGGCTCGGACAGATGAACGACAGAGCGTTCGGCACTCACGCCGCTAGCCGACTGGCAGCAGCCCGAGCCGCGCGAGCTACGACCGGCACATCACCATCGAGAAGAGCACGACGAGGTGTACGACCACCCAACTCGGGCTGCTCGGCCGCCAACCACGCAACCGTCGACCATCCTTGCGGATCGACGTCCGCCCACACTCGCAGCACCTGCTGGATCCCGAGAATCGGCTTCGCGGGACGAACATCGGTGAACCCGGCCGCGGCATACCCGTACTTGCCGTTACCACCTGTCAATCGCAGAACACGGTGCTCGCGCACAGCCTTACTCAATGCGGCGCGAGTCCAACCCGCTACAGCGAGAGCCTCACTCGGAGTCAAGATGTCACCCACATGCTCGCTCCACGCACGACGCGCCTTCAAACCGTTCACGATGCCATCGAGACCCGCCCTCGCGTACGCCAGATCACGTTCATCCGGCGCGCCACTGGCCTCGACCAGCCGGTGCGCCATGACCTCGAAGTCCTTTTCGGCAGTGGACATGCCCCGATCATCCCCCGCCGTCCCGATCGTGTCAACCATGTCAACTTTCAGCGCGGGCCGGCCGGCAGGAAGTGTCTATCTCAGATGCGGAGATGCCATTCGATGGCAGTGTCGCCGCGAGCGGGACCGACAGCACCCACGAGGGGACGCGTTCACCTCACGATCGCCTCTGCGTTGATTCCGCGACATCGACCGGTGACCGAAGTGCGACATTCTCGGGACACTTCACTTCTCGAACTCATAGGAGTTTCACGAATGCGCACGCTTGGAAGAGCAGCCCTGCTGGGCACGCTTGCATTGATCACGGTCGCGTCCGCATCGATCGGCGGCGTTGCTACGGCCGCTCCGGCACGGACTGCGTCGCCGCTGTGCCAGGTCGCAGACCTGCTCCCCTCCGGATCGTCCACGGGTCTCGGTTACCAGTGCGCCGAAGCCGGTGAGCTTCTCGACCTCCCGATCGGCGAGGTGCGTGCGACGCAACCGTCACTCGGGTACGACGAGGTCTACTACAAACTCGGTCGATACACGCTCGGCAAAGACGAGATCAACAAGAAGTTCGACGACTGGTGCGAGGCCAACGGCCAGGAAGAGGCCGCGTCGGCGTTGCCCGACGCGCGACTCGACAATCCGTCGTCGTTCACCTGCACTGTTCCCGTCGGCCAGGAAACGCCCGACACCATCGCGCCCATGAAGACCGTCGTCATCGGGCCGGGCGGCGTCCCGTACCTGACCGACGGGCACCACACACTGACCTCGTTCTACGAAATGCCGGACGGCGGACCGAATCTGCATCTCCGTCTGCGGGTGGTCGCGAACCTCAGCGATCTGAGCGCCGCTGACTTCTGGGCACGGATGCAGGCCGAGAAGTGGGTGTGGAACTACGATGTCGACGGCAACGAGGTTCCGGTCGAACAGCTGCCCGCAGGAGTCGGCCTCGCCAAGTTCCAGAACGACAAGTACCGCAGCCTGACGTACTTCGCCCGCGATATCGGCTTCGCCCCCGGATCGATTGCCTTCCAGGAGTTCTACTGGGGTGCTTGGGTTCGCGACTCGGGCGCAGTCGACATCAGTGGATGGGACAGCAACAACATGGCGAGCTACCTGAGCACCGTCGAGTCCGTCTCGCGCGCCCAGGTCGCGGCCCCGAAAGACGCTGTGATCGAGAGTGGCCGAACCGCAGCCGAACTCGGCGCACTGGACGCGTGGAACGACGGCAAGGCATCCACCAAGGGCGAATTCGGAAAGCTCTCGACGCCGTTGTCGGACGACAAGCCCGGCAAGCTCGCATACGCATTGCAGTACAAGATGGGGCTGCCCAAGTAGTTGCTCCTTCCACCCGACGGTGATTCGCTCGCCGACGATGTCGGCGGGCGAATCGCTGTTTCAGGGCTGAGTTGTTACGGTCTCGGGTTGCCAATGCTCCCGAACCGGACAGAACCCGCTAGTCTGTTGCCGGAGTCAGCACGCCGGGGGTTGCTGACATCGACTTACCGGGGGGTAAATGTTCGAGCATCGCGGCAGGTCGCCGGGGTTGTATGTGCCGCTTCAACCAGCGGCGGGTACTGCCACCAGGACGGTGGATCTGCGAATTTTGCCCGACGGCCGCGTCGGTTTGGCGGCGTTCACGTCATTGACGTCGTTGGTGCACAACTGCGGCAACGGCCAGCCGTGGGGGCTGGTCGACGAACGCGGGCTGGCAGAGATCCGCGCGTCGGCCGAGATCGACGTAGTCCTGCTCGATGCCCCACTTCCTTCGCTGGACAGACGGATTCGTGCTGAAAGCAGCACACCCGACACCTACATGACGGATCCGCTCCGATGAGCCTGCCAGGCATCGAGATCGGTGATCTGAACGAACCCGCTCGGATACTGATCGACAATGCACACAAGTTGGATTCGAGTGGCAACAGCGCTCCCGAGGTGCCCAATGCGGGCCCGTCCACGATCTTCGTCGGCGAGGCCATAGCATCGCTGGCACAGGTCATGTCGGAGTTAGTGATCGCCTCCGCTCGGGCTGCCGACGCAGTGCAGACGTGCGACGAGAACTACGCGGCCGCGGAAGACGCCAACACCGCAGCCGTCGTCCATGCCGGTACACCGGGTGGTCCGCGCTGATGCCGATATACGTGTACCTCGACGTGGACATCGATGCGTGCCGTGATTGCGCCACAGCGTTACGCACGTTGGGTGAGAGCGCAGAGGGCGGATTCGAGAGGTTCCGCGACGCCCGCGACCGATCCGAGGACGTGTGGAAGTCCGATGCCGGCGAGAGCTTCCGCGGCACGATTTCCACGCTGAGTACCGCGGCAGAACGCACCGCCGACCGCGCCGAAGCGTTGGCGAAGGCACTCGACTCTTTCGCCGGCTCGATGCTTACCGCCCGCCAGAGCCTCACTCGAGCGGTCGCCCGAGCCATGGAAGCCGGTATTTGGGTCGGCCCGAATGTCTGCAAAGCAACGTGGATCGGGGATCCTGATCCACTACATCCGACGGGCCCCTGGTCGATCGAGCAACTGACGACGCAGGCGAACCAGATCGCCGCATACAACGACGCCGTCGACATGGTGATCGAGGCGCGAACAACCGAAACAAACGCGCACACCGCGTTGCAAGCTGCGTTCGAGGACAGTGCGGAATGGCTGGACAGGCTGCGTAGCTCGGCGCCCTGGATGGCTGTCGGCGGAGTCATCAGCTACCTGGGCACAGCCGCGCAGCAGGCCGATCAGTGGGGCGCGATTGCTCAGACCAGGGCAGCGCAACTCGAACGATTCGCAGCCCTTGCCGCGGAGGCTGCACCCGATTCGGTCAGCACGGCCGCGACGAGAGTGACGTCGGCCTTCACACCGGCGGCGGACGATGCGATTCGAGTCGCTGCGCAGAACAGGGCGCTGCTGCCGGGGAGCATGTTGCCGAAGCTCGGCGAGCTGACATCGAAGGGACTGCCTCTCGCAGGCGGTATCGGCTCGAAGATTCCAGTTGCCGGCGCACTCTTCACCGGCGGTCAGATTGTTTACGACCTGCACGGTGCCGAGGATCTTGGGGATGCAGCCAAAGTCGTCGGCAAGGATGCAGGCGGCTTCCTCGCCGGTACAGCGGCAACGACTTTGCTTCTCGGAAGTGTTGCAGGCGGACCAGCAACAGTGGCTGCCGTGGGTGTCGGAATCCTCGTTGGCTATGGCGTCGGCGAACTCATCGAATGGGCGGCAGAGTGACGGACCGCCGACGACGGGCAATCGTCGCTCCTGCCCAAATGCCGGACCAGATGACCGGCGAGCCGAGACCCCCGACGGCCCACAGAGGAGAGGCCGCGGCCCACTGGGTGACGATGCCGGGAAATCTCGAAAAAAGCATTGCGCCAATCGAATACGGACCTGCGCTGGAAGCGTATGAAGAACCCAAAAATAGCAAACTTCTTCTAGCATTCATGCTGCTCGTCTTCGGCATCCTGGTTTTTTCGATTCCGATCTGGAGTTTCGAGTGGATCTGGGACTGGTGGCCGCCGTGCATGGTGTTCGGTCTTCCGCTTTTGCAATACCGCAAAAGCCTCGGAGACCGCGTCCTTGCAGGCGCTCGCTGGGTGCAACAGCGAGACAAATGGATATCGACCTACGAGATCACCAAAATCCGCTCCACCACCGTCGGACTCAACCGGGCATCCAAGATCGAAGACGTCCACGGCAACAAGCTCATCCTCGTACTCCGCGACGCCCAGATGAACCCACTGCTCTGGAACCTCGTCTACAACGGCATCGCTCACTCCGTCGCCAACGGCAACTGCGATATCTCCAAAGCCGCACGCCGAATCCTGAAGGTCTAGTCGCCGCCGACGGGGGACCGGCACCGACGAGCCAGCTCGTTGCTATTTCTCTACGTCTGACATCGTTCGCCGAATGCGCAGCCGGGCCGGACCGCTTCGCCTACCACCGATCGACGTGCAGCACCGTCTCGATCGGATCGCGCGGAGCGACCTTGAACGTCTCCCCTGTGTAGTACGCCGTCGGGATCAGTGCCCCCTGATGGAAGTCCTCGGGGATGCCGAGTAGCTCGGAGATCTCCGCCTCACGCGCGAGATGAATTGTGGTCCAAGCGGTTCCGAGACCGCGGGCACGTGCGGCCAGGGCGTAGTTCCACACGGCGGGTAGTAGTGAGCCCCACAAGCCGGCCTGGTTGCCTGCGGGCAGTGTCTTGCCCGCCTGGATGCACGGAATCATCAGGACAGGAACCTCCCCCATGTGCTCGCCGAGCCACCCGGCACTGTCTCCGACGCGCTTCTGCACCGAAGCGCGTTCCGGATCGTCGGCAAACAGGGCCGACGCGGAATGCTTCGAAGCCTGATACTCCGCGAACAACTCGCCGTAGATCGCACCGATGCGGGCCCGGAGGTCGGGATCGGTGACCACAATCCACTGCCACCCCTGCTTGTTCGAGCCGGACGGAGCTTGCAGAGCAATCTCCAGGCACTCCTTGATCAGCTCCATCGGGACCGGTCTGGTCAGGTCCAAGCGCTTACGCACCGTCCGCGTGGTGGTCAGCAGCTCGTCAGGTGTCAGATCCACGATCGGGTAAGAAGTCATTCCTCGATCATGCAGCACGTTCTCGATCCAAGCTCACGCCGCACGATCCCCGGTGTCGCTCCGCTGCACCTCCTCGCCGCTGTCAGCCCACCGAATCGATGCAGCGGCTACATCGTCGTCGACAGCATCGGCAGGCTCTTCGGCACCACGTGCGATTGGGTCAAGTGTGGAAAGCCAACCAGCTCAGTTGGTTTCGATGCGGTCCGAGTAGGCCTTTCGAGCGTTGTTGTCGATATCCTGGAGCAGGATGTGCTCGGTGCCCAATGCTTTGATGATCGGCTCGAGTACTCGTCGCGGCAAAATATTCTGAAGCTGACTCAGCTTGCCTGCCATACCCGTCACCCGGACTTGAGATTTCGGCTTCTCGACGAGACGAGCGACCGCGTCGGCTATTTCCTGCGGTTCCGCGTTCCGCAGTAACTTCGGCTTACCGGCACCGGCCGTCAACTCTGTGTTCACGAATGTGGGCATGACGCAGGAGAAGTCCACTCCGCTGTCGTGGTATTCCCGGCGCAGCGTCTCGGTGAGAGCCTTCACCGCGTGCTTCGTCCCGCAGTACGCGGCCACACCGGGGAAGTAACCTTCTCCTGCCAGCGACGCGATATTGATGACGTGACCGGAGCGGCGGGGCAGCATCCGTTGCAGAGCCTGCTTCGAGCCCCACATCACGCCGAGGACGTTGATCTCCACCTGACGTCGGGTGATCTTGTCCGACTCCTCGTGGAACCAGCCTGTCGGCATGATGCCGGCGTTGTTGACGAGTACGTCGATCGGGCCGAGTTCGGCTTCGACCATATCCAAGAAATCGGCAAATGATGCCGGGTCCGTGACGTCCAGTCGCGCGTACGCCGTGATGTCGAGTTCGGTGGCTGCTGTTTTCATCTGCACTTCGTCGATGTCTCCGATAGCGACGCGGGCCCCGTCTGCGATCAGGCGCTTGGCGGTGTCGAAGCCGATACCACGGGCACCGCCCGTAATTGCGATTACCTTGCCGGAAATAGTGCTGCTCATACGTTGTCCTTTTCGTTTGTGCGGCCGAGGATTCGGCCGAGGTCTCGTGCAACCAACATGCGGAGCAGTCCACCGACCGCCTTCATCTTGGTCGGGCTGTAGGGGTACCAGAGTGGTTCGGCATTCAACGTCGGAATGCGCGGTGCGGTGATCGACTGAACCCGGCAGTACTTCCTCACCCCTTGCGCCCCACCCAAACGCGACCCGACACCGGAGTCCTTCCAGCCGCCGTGTGGCAGCCCGAACTCGAACAAGTTGATGAAGGCGTCGTTGATGTTGACCGCGCCGGCGTCGATCTGTCGCGCAACGGCCATCCCGCGCTTGATATCACTGGTCCACACCGTTGCGGACAGGCCGAACGGTGAGTCGTTCGCCAGCCGGATCGCCTCGGCCTCATCAGCGACTTTCATCACCGGGATCGTCGGACCGAACGTCTCCTCGCGCATGCAGGCCATCGAATGGTCCACGTCGACAAGGACAGTGGGCTCGTAGAACGTGCCGGTCGCGCCCTGCTTGCCTCCGGTCACAGCACGGGCCCCCGCTGCGATGGCCGAGGTGACTTGACGGTCCACAATTGCCTGCTGATCCTTCGTCGCCAATGCACCCACGTCTTGGGCAAAGGACCGGTCGTCGGCACCCTGCCGTAGTGAGCCGACCTTCCGGGTGAGCTTTGCGACGAACTCGTCATAGATCGGGGCTTCTACGTACACACGCTCGACAGAGATACATACCTGACCAGAGTTCATCAGTGCGCCCCACGTGACCCCGTTGACCGCCCGATCGACGTCGGCGTCGGCAAGCACGATCGCCGGATCCTTACCGCCGAGTTCGAGGCTGTACGGCTTGAGTTGCCCGGCGCAGGCCTGGGCGATCGTGCGACCCGTCGGGGTGGAACCGGTGAACTGGACATAGTCGACCGCGTCGACCACCGCCGCGCCGGTCGCGCCCAGCCCGGTGACTACTGCGAGTATCGGCGGCGCGCCGATTTCGGTCCAGCCGCGCTCGATCAATTGCGCAGTCAACGGTGTCACCTCCGACGGCTTGATCAGCACGCCGGCCCCTGCCATCAGTGCGGGGATGGCGTCGATCAGGGGCATGACCAGCGGAAAGTTCCACGGGGTGATGATTCCGACCACGGGATAGGGACGAAAGACCTTGAGCATCTTCTTCTGCATCGTGAAGAGTCCATGTGCCCCGACCGACTCGTCGGCCAGGAATTTCGCGCCATTGGAGTTGTAGTAGTTGATCAAATCGGCCATCATCGGCGCTTCGATTCGAGCCTCCGCCCGCGGTTTTCCGGTCTCGGACTGCACTACGTCGGCAATCTCGTCGGCATGATCGAGCAGCCAGTCGCGGAACGCCGCCAACCACTTGCTGCGGCCCTTGGTTCCGAGCGCCTCCCAGGCAGGCTGAGCCGCACGCACAGTACCGACGATGTGGTCCACCTCGGCCGGACTGACGTTCGGTACCGTTCCGACGACTCGGCCGTCTGCCGGATTCACGATGTCGATCTGCTGGTCTGCCGTAGCTGCTGACACTTTCCCTCTACTCCTCGATTACAACAAGAAGTCCATCGTCATCCTTTCGGTATCGCGTCGGTAGAGAAAAATGTCCAACTAGCCGAGTCACGATTGTGCGCGGTGCACAATTGCGGGGTGACCGATTTCGACCCGACCTCCTGGATCGGTGAACTCGCGGCAAACCTGGTGAAGCCGAGCGACGTCGCTGCCGTCATCGAGCGACTCAACGACGAGATAGCGGCCGAACTGCCCCTGTTCGACACCGACCTCGAGCTTCGTCGTGACCTCGATGCCAGCACCGCGGGACAATTGCGGGCGTTCGTCGCGTACTTGCTTGCCGATGCGGACGTCGTTCGTCCTGCAGTCGAAGCTGTTCATCTCGCCCGCACGATCGCGCGCCGAGGAATGGACCTGTCAGTTCTGCTCCGGATCTACCGGCACGGCCAACAGTCTGCACTCCGGTATACGAACGAGATGGTCGAGAGCCAGGATGCCCCGGAGGATGGGCGGGTCGAGATTTTGATCGAACTCTGGTCCCGCGCGAGCGCCTGGTTCGGCTTGTGCGTCGAACAGCTCATCACGGCCTACACGGAGGAGCGTGAGCGATGGCTTCGCAGTGCGCTCACTCGGCGAAGGCAACAGGTCGAGGCCGTACTGCGCGGTGACGCCGTGGACGTAACCGCAGCGGAGACCTCACTCGGCCATCCCCTACGACGCCACCACACCGCACTTGTCATCGTTGCCGACAGCGAAACCGACGGGACGACAAGGCTCGAAGAAGTCGCTGCCCGGCTCGCTGTGGTGTTGAGCGTCCCCCGACCACTCCTGCTGCCCGTGGGGTCACGCACCCTCTGGGCTTGGCTCGCGACAGACCACATACCTGATCTGACGCTGTTGAACGCGACCACCCTTCCATCGGACATACGAATCGGTATCGGCATCACCGCCAACGGAATCGACGGATTTCGTTCCAGCCATCGAGAAGCCGTTGCGGCACTGCGGGTCGACACTCGCCAACTCGCGTTGTATGCGGATGTGGAACTACTCAGCCTGCTCTCTGCGGATCCGACTGCGCTCTCGACCTTCATCGACCGCACTCTCGGACAGTTGGCAGACGATATTCACGCCGCGCTCCGGGACACCGTGATCGCGTACCTTGCGGCCGGCGTCGGCGGTGCTTCGACAAGCCTTGGCCTGCATCGCAACACCGTTCGCTATCGAATCCGGCAGGCCGAGGAGCTACTGGGCCGCACTGTGGAAACAGGCAACCTGGAACTGCACCTTGCCCTGGTCTGCGCGGCCGCCAGTACACAGCGTCCGAACTGATCTCGAGTGGACGATTCCCTTACTGCGGCCAGCTGTTTGTGAGCCAGAGACGGAAGTAGCGTGCACCGGTGCAGAAGGCACGCAATAACCTCCAATGTGAGGAAAACGAAACGCCACCGTACAAACGTTCCATGTGCCTGTTCAGCGGCCGACCGGATCACGTCTCCGAAGAAGATGTTCTCGGTGCGACCGCAGCATTCGGGGCTGCACGTCGACCGATCGCCTTATCGGTGAACTCATCGTTCGCCTCACGCCAGCGGATATTCATCGACACCCCGCCGTGCCCATCTCCCTCGTCGATAACGAGCACGGACCCCGGCCACTGACGATGCAGTCGCCACGGCGTGATCGCGGGACCGGAGATATCCCGTCGGCCATGGATGAGAACGGCAGGAATACCGTGTAGTGCCGCTGCACGGTCGAGAAGCGGCGGATCGCAGAAACCGTCGTGTGACCAGTAGTGCGTGACGAGGCGCGCGAATGCAAGCCTGAACCGGTCGTTACCCCACCGCGGATCGTGCCTGACACCATCGGTGCCGAAGGATACGTGGACGTCTTCCCACAGCGCCCACTCCCGAGATGCGTTGTCTCGCAAACTGAGATCAGCGGAATTCAACAGTTGCTCGTAAGCCTCGACTATTCGACCCTCACCTCGCCTGAAGCCGACGCCCGACATCTCGGCGAATGTCGCGAAACGATCCCACGCTTCTGGGAACACTGCACCGACGCCCTCGGTGATCCACTCGATCTCCGCGCGGCTGGTCGTCGTCACCGAGACGAGGACTATGCCCAGAACCCGCGTCGGATGCGCGAGGGCGTAAGCAACGGCAAGGGTCGATCCCCACGAGGCCCCGTTGACGATCCACGCTTCGATCCCGAGATACTCACGGAGCGCTTCCATATCGGCGATGAGATGTGCGGTGGTGTTGGTAGACAACGACGTCGAGGGATCGGAAGCGTGGGGCGTCGATCGGCCGCACCCTCGTTGCTCGAATCCGACAACCCGCACCCGAGACAGGTCGAAGTGCCGGCGATACTGACTCGCTCCCAATCCCCCGCCCGGTCCTCCGTGTAAATACAGCGCCGGGACGCCGTCGGACGGACCCCACTGCTCCCAGTAGATCTGCTGACCGTCGCGCACATCCAGCATTCCGTGACGCGGCGGGGCCTCGTTCGGTGTCATACCGATCATCAGATCACGAGCACCGAACCGCTAGGCGACGGCGGCGTTTCCCTGAGCTGCAGAGACCACCAAATTGCTTGCGGTCAATTCGTTTCCACCCTTGACCGCGTCGATCCACTGGTCGGAGGAGGCGACTGCTGCGAAGTTGGACTGGTAAAGGACCATCAGAGCCTTGTGCAGCTGCTCGCCCGAGACGGTGCCTGCCTCGTTCGAGAGGTTGATCGCGCCGGTGGCGTCGGACAGGATCTCGACCTTCAGGTCGAGCGCTTCGGCGTCGGCGCTGGAGGCGAGGTCGCAGTTGTTGGTCATGTATCCGACGATCGTGACGGTGTCGATGTTGTTGCTCTGCAACCATTTCGCGACGCCGGTTCCGGCGAACACGCTGCTGTACTGCTTCTCGACGCGCTCGAACGAGGGTTGAACGACCGCCTGAATGTCTGGATGCAGCTCGTAGGTCGGGGTGCCCTTGACGAACGCCGGGGAACCTTCGGGCATTTCGTGCTGCACGATGGCAACCGGAAGCTCCTGCGCCACAGCGGCTTCGATGGCGCGGACGATGTTGGCCAACGACTCGTCACGGGGCGGGTACTGGATCTGCAGCACTCCCTCGAAGTACTCCTGCTGCACGTCGATGACGATCAGTGCCCTGCGCGGTGCGGTCATGTTCTTCTCCCTCGGCTGGTGTTCTCGGTCGCTTCTCATCCTTCGGTACCGGCCTTGCCTCCACGAGTGGCACAGATGCATACTTTCGATGGAATTGCGCCAACCTTCGAGATCGGAGACGCCATGCGAATAGCGCTCTATGCGTTCGACGGCATCACGATGTTTCACCTGGCCGCGCCGTTGATGGTGTTCGGCGAGGTGACGCGACTCGGGCTCGCCCCGGACTGGGAGACGCGCGTGTGGTCCGACACCGCCGGGTCCATTCGCACCGAGGAGGGGTTTCCGGTGAGCGAGATCGTCGATCCGAGCGCCGTCGACTGGGCCGATATCGTCATCGTTCCGTCGTGGCCGGAATCCCTGCCGCCCATCGGTAGCGAACTCTCGGCCGCGCTGCGCGGAGCCCACCGACGCGGAGCCGAGATCGCAGGCCTATGCCTCGGATCCTTTGCCATCGCCGACACCGGCCTGCTCGCCGGACGGCCGGCAGTCACCCACTGGACCAAGATGTCCGAGCTGCGGGAGCGCAATTCGCAAGTAGGTCTCGACGAGTCGGTGCTCTACATCGACCACGGCGACGTGATGACATCCGCGGGAACCGCGTCGTCGATCGATTCCTGCTTGCACATCGTCCGCAAACATCTCGGTTCGGCCGCGGCGACGCGGGTCGCGCGCAGCCTGGTGGTCGCGCCCCATCGAGACGGTGGTCAGGCGCAGTACATCGAACGTCCGGTCACCGAGGCATCGGGCGAAACCGCGATCGCGGACGTGCTGAGCTGGGCACTCGAGCGACTGGACGAGCCCTTGCCGATCGAGCGACTGGCCGAACGAGCGCGCATGAGTAGGCGCAGCTTCATCCGCCAGTTCCAGCTCGAGACCGGAGCCACCCCAGCCCGCTGGGTACTCGACAAACGACTCGACGAAGCGCGAAGCCTGCTCGAGACGACCGATCAGAGCGTCGAGACCATCGCCACCGCAAGCGGATTCGGTAGCGCAGTCACCCTGCGCCAGAACTTTCGCGCGTCGTTCGCGGTGACACCGACCGCCTATCGACGGCAATTCGCGGTCGGTACTGCGCCCATGGACGTCGTGGACAGGTAAAGATGAACGACGTGATCCTGTGGATAGTTGCCGGAGTAGAGCTCGCCGCCATCATCGCGCTCGGTGTGGTCCTGATCGTCTCGCGTCGGACCTTGAGCAAGACGCGTCGCGCTTTGGACCGGGCCCTGTCCGAATCGCAACAACGCCGTAAGCGGCGGGGTCTCGTGCCATTCGCGATCAGAACCGCCTTCCACACCACCGACTTGCTCATCAACAAGGGCTTCGGCGCGACCGTGCGCAACTCCGTCGAGGATCTCGCCGGCTGGGCCAAGGTGGAACGGCCCGACCTCGCGCGCATGACCGCCGACGGCGACATCGTGGTGATGTTCTCCGACATCGAAGGATCGACCGCGCGCAACGAGGAACTCGGCGACCGCGGCTGGGTGAAACTGCTCGAGAAGCACAACAAACTGATCTGCAAGCACGTCGACGATCACGGTGGACACGTGGTGAAAAGCCAGGGCGACGGCTACATGATCGCCTTCTCCGACCCGACTCAAGCTGTGCGCTGCGGCGTCCGAGTGCAGGAAGCACTGCTGAAAAACCCCGATCGCTGGGACCGCATCCGCGTCCGAATGGGCGTGCACGTGGGTAGTTCGGTGCGCCGAGGCGACGACATTTTCGGACTCAACGTGGCCATGGCAGCACGAGTCGCGGGACAGGCCGAGGGCGGTGAGATTCTGGTCAGCGAAACGGTTCGAAACGCCATCGATGCCGCGCACGATCTGACTCTCGGCATGCCTCGGGACGTCGAACTCAAGGGTATGAGCGGACGCTTTCAGTTGTATCCGGTTGCGCTTCCGATGCTGCCGAGCGCCGAGGTCGCCTCCCTGAACGAATGAATGGCCCATTCACAACGTCTGGGCCGCGTGAATGGACCATTCATTCGTTCCCGGGGTACGGGGGTGGGGTGGGGTGGGGTGGAAACAACTACACCTTCGCCGACTCCAGTGCCTCGTTGAAGGTCTTCGACGGACGCATCACTGCGGCGGTGGCTTCGGCGTCCGGGTAGTAGTAGCCGCCGATGTCTACTGCATTGCCCTGGACCTCGTTGAGCTCGGCGACGATCTTGTCTTCGTTCTCCGCCAATGTCTTCGCCAGTGCGGCGAAATGCTTGGCCAGTTCGGCGTCCTCGGTCTGCTCGGCGAGCTCCTGCGCCCAGTAGAGGGCGAGGTAGAACTGGCTACCGCGATTGTCGAGTTCACCGGTCGAGCGCGACGGGCCCTTACTGTTCTCGAGCAGCTTGCCGGTGGCGGAGTCGAGTGCCTTGGCGAGGATGGTCGCCTTGACGTCGCCGGTCTTGGTGCCCAGGTCTTCGAGGCTCACGGCCAGCGCAAGGAATTCTCCGAGCGAATCCCACCGCAGGTGGTTCTCCTCGATGAGCTGCTTGACGTGCTTGGGGGCCGAGCCGCCTGCACCCGTCTCGTACAGTCCGCCGCCAGCCATGAGGGGAACGATGGAGAGCATCTTGGCGCTGGTACCGAGTTCGAGGATCGGGAAGAGATCGGTGAGGTAGTCGCGCAGGATGTTGCCCGTCGCGGAGATGGTGTCGAGTCCGCGGACCAGACGCTCCATCGTGTACCGGATGGCGCGCACCTGCGACATGATCTGGATGTCGAGGCCCTCGGTGTCGTGATCCTTCAGGTACTTGCGGACCTTGCCGATGAGCTCGTTCTCGTGCGGGCGGTACGGATCGAGCCAGAAGACGACGGGCATTCCGGATTCGCGGGCGCGGGTGACAGCGAGCTTGACCCAGTCCTGGATCGGGGCGTCCTTGACGATGCACAGACGCCAGATGTCGCCCTCTTCGACGGTCTGGGTGAGCAGCACCTCACCGGTGGCGATATCGGTAATGTTGGCGACCCCGGCCTTGGGGGCCTCGAACGTCTTGTCGTGTGAGCCGTACTCCTCGGCCTGCTGCGCCATGAGCCCGACGTTGGGCACGGTCCCCATCGTCGTCGGATCGAACTGGCCGTTGGTCTTACAGAAATTCACCATCTCCTGGTAGATGCGGGAGAAGGTGGACTCGGGGTTGACCGCCTTGGTGTCCTTCGGGCGGCCGTCCGCACCCCACATCTTGCCGCCGGCGCGAATCATCGCGGGCATGGATGCGTCGACGATGACGTCGCTGGGAGAATGGAAGTTGGAGATACCGCGGGCGGAGTCGACCATTGCGAGCTCCGGGCGAGTCTCGTGACACTTGTGCAGATCCTCGATGATCTCGTCACGCTTGGACGCGGGGAGGGTCTCGATCTTGGTGTAGAGATCGGCGAGGCCGTTGTTGACGTTGACGCCCAGCTCTTCGAAGACGTCGTTGTGCTTAGCGAAAGCGTCCTTGTAGAAGACGCGTACTGCGTGGCCGAACACGATGGGGTGCGAGACGCGCATCATGGTTGCCTTGACGTGCAGCGAGAGCATGACGCCGGTCTCGTACGCGTCCTGCATCTCCTCTTCGTAGAACTCGAGGAGGGCCTTCTTGCTCATGAACATGGAGTCGATGACGTCACCGTCGGTGAGCGCGACCTTCTCCTTGAGCAGGATCGGCTCGCCGTCGGCAGGCAGCAGTTCCATCTTGACCTCGCGGTCGCCGTCGACGACGGTGGACTTCTCGCCGTGGTAGAAATCGCCCTCGCCCATGTGCGCAACGTGGGTGCGCGAGGCCATCGACCACTCGGTCATGCTGTGCGGGTGCTTGCGGGCGAATTCCTTGACGGCCTTGGGTGCTCGCCGATCCGAGTTACCTTCACGCAGAACGGGGTTGACCGCACTGCCGAGGCACTTGGTGTATCGCTCGCGGATCTCGCGCTCTTCGTCGGTCTTCGGGTTGCCCGGGAAATCGGGGATCGCGTAGCCCTTGCCCTGCAGCTCCTTGACGGCGGCGATCAACTGCGGCACCGATGCACTGATGTTGGGCAGCTTGATGATGTTGGTCTCGGGCAGCTGCGTCAGCCTGCCCAGCTCAGCGAGGTTGTCGGTCACTCGCTGGTCTTCGTTGAGGTAGTCCGGGAACTCGGCGAGGATGCGGTTCGCAACGGAGATGTCACTCGACTCGACGTTGATCTCGGCCGCGCTGGCGAAAGAACGTACGACCGGCAGAAACGCGTGAGTCGCCAACATGGGCGCCTCGTCGGTAAGGGTGTAAATAATGGTCGGCTTTTTCGCAGTCATGTTTGCCTTTGCCTCAGTTTCAACGTCGTCTTTTGGATACGTCCACTTACGACTTTAATCTTCGAACGCACCGCTGTGCGTGGCAGTGTCAGAATCGCGCACCTACTGACCAGTAGCTTCGCTCTCGCCGCGAATTTGCGAGACATCGATGACGCAAGAGTCTTCGCGGACCGACGAGATGGCGTCGACGATGAGGTTGCTCGAAGCCGACAGCATAATTCACTCCGTCCCGGGAATTGATCGATACCTACGCAGGTTAGTTGAGTCGAAGACGCTCAACCCCTGTTATGGAGGAAATCAATGCCGGCATTCCTGGGACCAGAAGGCCCCCGTCGCATCGACATCAGTCGTCTGCTGAGCCAGTCCACCCAGTCGCTGATCGGCGACGCAGCCATGTTCGCGGCAGGCCGCGGCGACCGCGAACTCGATGCCCTGCACGTGCTCCACGTGATGGCACAGAACGACCCGACCCGCAGCCTGATGCAGCGCGCCGGAGCCCAGTCCCCCGCCGTCATCGACGCCGTCGAACTTCGGCTGCCGCAGTCTCGTAGCGAAGCTGCCGTCAGCGCCACAGCTTTGAGCAGCACCCTCAAGACCGCGATCCTCGAAGCGCACAACATCGCGCAGACACTGGGCTCGACATATATCGACCCCGAGCATCTCTTCCTGTCCTTCGCCGCCGATCGCGAACACATCGCCGGGCGCTTACTCGGCGAAGAAGGCATTACCCCCGAAGGCTTGCAGACCGCTCTACGCGGCGGATCGGTCGAGCCCGAGTCGAACTCGGAAACCCCGACGCTCGACAAGTACGGCATCGACCTGACCCAACGCGCCAGGGAGGGCGGCATCGATCCCGTCATCGGACGCACCGACGAGATCCAACAGACCATCGAGATCCTCTCGCGTCGAACCAAGAACAATCCCGTTCTGGTCTGTGAGGCCGGCGTCGGCAAGACTGCCGTCGTCGAAGGACTAGCACAGCGCATCGTCGACGGCGAGGTCCCCGAACGTCTGTCGAACAAGCGGATAGTTCAGCTGGACCTGTCGGCGATAGTCGCCGGAACCCGCTACCGAGGCGACTTCGAGGAACGTCTGACAAGCGTCATCGACGAGATCGTCGCGCACAAAGACGAACTCATCGTCTTCATCGACGAGGTCCACTCCATCGCGGGGGCAGGCGGCGGAGCAGACGGTGCGATGGATGCCGGAAACATCCTCAAGCCCAAGCTCGCTCGCGGCGAACTGCATATCGTCGGAGCCACCACCCTCGACGAGTACCGCATGAACATCGAAAAGGACCCCGCCCTCGAGCGTCGGTTCCAGCCGGTGACGGTGCCCGAACCCAGCGTGCCCGACGCCATCGCAATCCTCACCGGGTTGAAGAGCCGCTACGAGCAGCATCATGGCGTGAAATACACCGACGAAGCGATCAGTGCTGCAGTGGAATTGGCTGACCGGTATATCGGCGATCGGTTCCTTCCGGACAAGGCTATCGACCTCATCGACCAAGCCGGTGCCCGCAAGCAGTTGAGCCTGCCGAGCATCGACGCCGAGGCGATCGCCACGCAGCTCGCTGCGATCGACACCGACAAGTCAGCGGCGATTGCGTCCGAGGACTACGAACGCGCATCTGCGCTGCGCGACGAGGCGGCACAGTTGCAGATGCGGCTCGACGGAACAGTCACCGACACACCGGACGTGACCGCCGAGGACATCGCTTACGTCGTCTCTCGCTCCACCGGAATTCCGGCCAGTCAGATGACGACGGAGGAGAAGGAACGCCTGCTCACACTTGAGTCGGAACTGCACCGCCGCGTCGTCGGCCAAGACGAAGCGGTGAAGGCCATTGCTCGCGCAGTGCGCCGGAACAGAACCGGGATGAACGACCCGGATCGACCCGTCGGGAGCTTCCTGTTCCTCGGCCCCACCGGCGTCGGCAAGACAGAGCTCGCAAAGGCATTGGCCGCATCGCTTTTCGGTGACCAGAAGAAGCTACTGCGGCTCGACATGAGCGAGTTCGGTGAACGGCACACCGTCAGCCGGCTCCTCGGCGCTCCGCCCGGATACGTCGGTTACGGCGAAGCCGGACAGCTGACCGAGCAGGTGCGACGCAATCCGTATTCGGTGATCCTGCTCGACGAGATCGAGAAGGCACACCCGGACGTCTTCGACACGCTACTGCAGGTGCTAGACGACGGCCGGCTCACCGACGGCCAGGGCCGCACGGTGAACTTCCGGAACACCGTGGTGATCATGACGAGCAACCTCGGCTCGGACATCATTTCCAGCAAGTCCGGTGGCACCGGTTTCGCACTCGGCGCTGCCGACGAGAAGCCGATGCAAGACAAGGTGATGGGCAGACTGCGTGAGGCAATGCGGCCCGAGTTTCTCAACCGCATCGACGAGATAGTGGTGTTCCGCAAACTCGACGACGCGCAGTTACTCCGGATCACCGACCTGATGTTGCAGGAAAGCCGAGAGCGGCTCTCTGCGAGGGGTATCGAGATCACCTTCAGCGACTCGGCAATCGATTGGTTGGCGCACAACGGTCATCAACCGGAGTTCGGTGCACGCCCATTGCGCCGGGCCATTCAGCGATCTTTGGACGACAAGATCGCCGACCTGCTGCTCGATGACATCGTCACCGATGGTCGCACGGTCTCGGTGGACGTTACCGGTGACGAGCTGTCGCTGAACTGCGCCTGACGCCGACGTGGTGCGGTCGAGAGGCTACGCACGCCCCCGACCGCGCCACTCGTCCACTATCCGATCGGTGCCGGGCACTGACCGTTAGATTCACCGAGCGAGTTGATCTCGGCGTTCGATCGGGGATCGTTCGCATAGTCGATCTGGTTGGTGCATCTGTCATCCGGTACAGCATCGGGATCGGGGATGGTGCCACCGTTTTGAAAAGTGCAGACAGTCCCGTCGCACGTGCGTTTGTTTGCATCGATCTCGCGCTGTAGCACCTGATCGTGCACCGACTGGCAGTAGTCGCTGTACCCAGTGACGGTTCCGTCGGACCAGTAGGTGGTCACCGGGCCCAAGCCAGTTTCGCAGTCGACGATCACAGGCTCGGCTACCGCCGACTCGGAATCTGTCGGCGCGACGGGGGCAGCATCCTCGGCCTCCGGCGTTGCGGCCTGCGGCGGCGCAGGCGGTGACGTCGTCGCCGAAACAGTGATCGACACGGACGGGGCCGGCCCTACCGGGAGCGGCTGTGTGGGCGCGTCCGTACTGCAGGCGGCAAGAGCGGCGAACATCCCGACGAAGAGTGCAATCCGAGCAGTGCGCATGTCTCGATATCGACCTGCGACCTCGACTGCGTTACACAAGTCCTCACTGCACCGGAGGCGGCGATGTGTGCGGTGCGGAACAAATCGCCACCAGGAAGCCGTTGAACAAACTATGACAACCTACAAAACTGTCAATCCTGCCGACGGCACAACTGTCAAGGAATTCGAGACTCTCGACGCGGCCGGCGTCGAGCGCGCACTGACCGACGCACACGCCGGCTTCCAGACGTGGCGCAAGACTTCACCGAAGCACCGCGCAGAGATCCTGCACAAGGTCGCCGATCTCTACACCGAGCGTTCGGACGAGTTGGCCCGAACCATTTCGCTCGAAATGGGTAAACCCCTCACCGAATCCCAGGGCGAGGTGGAGCTGTCGTCCAACATCTACCGCTACTACGCCGACAACGGCCCCACGCTCCTCGAGGACGAGAAGCTCGACGTGCCCGGAGCAGAAGAGTCTGTGCTGCAGCGCAAGCCGGTAGGCGCACTCATCGGAGTCATGCCGTGGAACTTCCCGTACTACCAGGTTGCCCGGTTCGCCGGACCGAACCTGATGGTAGGCAACACGATTCTGCTCAAGCACGCTCCGAACTGCCCACAGTCGGCGCTGCTGATGGAAGAGATCTTCCAGCAGGCCGGACTCCCACAGGACGCGTACATCAACATCTTCGCGACCAACGAGCAGATCGCAGACATGATCGCCGACCCGCGCATCCAGGGCGTCTCACTCACCGGTAGCGAGCGGGCCGGAACCTCCGTCGCAGAGACCGCCGGACGCAACCTCAAGAAGGTCGTGCTCGAGCTCGGTGGATCGGACGTGTTCATCCTGCTCGACTCCGACGACATGGATGCCACCGTCGAATCGGCGACCCGCGCCCGGCTGTCCAACGCCGGCCAGGCCTGCAACACCGCCAAGCGCATCCTCGTCGCCGAGGACATCTACGACGAGTTCGTCACCAAGTTGACGGCCTCGTTCGAGGCAACGAAGACCGGTGACCCGTTGGACGCGAAGACCGTACTCGGACCGCTGTCCTCGCAGACCGCCGCAGACAACCTCATCGAGCAGATCGACGACGCCGTCGCCAAGGGCGCGACTCTGCTGACCGGCGGCAAGAAGATCGACGGACCGGGTGCCTACGTGCAGCCGACACTGTTGGCCGACGTCACCCCGGACATGCGCGCGTACAGCGAAGAGCTGTTCGGACCGGCCGGAGTGATCTACAAGGTCGAAAGCGCCCAGGCGGCAATCGAATTGGCCAATTCATCCGCCTACGGCTTGAGCGGATCGGTGTGGAGCGCGGACCTCGACAAGGCCCGCGACGTAGCCGAGCAGCTCGAGGTCGGCATGGCCTTCGTCAACGAGCACGGCACCACGCTCCCCGGCCTTCCGTTCGGCGGAGTCAAGCGCTCCGGCGTCGGCCGCGAACTGGGCCCCTGGGGCATGGACGAGTTCGTGAACAAGAAACTCGTGCGAGTCTCCGCGAAGTAAGCAGAACAGCATCGAGGACGCTCCCCGGCCCCATCGGCCGGGGAGCGTCTGCGTTCCCCGGCCGTCGAGCATTTCGCTCCGGTATCGACGGCGTAGGAGATAAGTTCGAGTTTCGTCCCCACCGCCGTTTCGAGGAGTCACCCGTGGCCAACGCATCGTCGTTCGTATCCAAGCAGGACGACATCGAGATCAGTACCTACACCTGGGCTACGTCCGCCGACCCAGCTCGCGGCGTCGTTCAAATCGCGCACGGACTCGCCGAGCACGGCAGCCGCTACGCCCGGTTCGCCGCCGCTCTCAATGACGCCGGGTTCCATGTCGTCGCCTCCGATCATCGCGGCCACGGCCAGTCGATCGTCGAGACCCCGGGCGACTTCGGCGCCGCTGCCTTCGCCGGACTGTGGGCCGACATCGAGCAGCTCGGCGAATCATTGCTCAACGAGTACCCGGATCTACCACTGTTCCTGTTTGCACATTCGATGGGATCGTTTGCCGCGCAGCATCTTCTGATCGAACGATCGGACCTGTACGAGGGCGTGGTGCTGTCGGGTTCGACCACCCTGAACGTCCTGGCCGCCGGCATGGCCGACGCCCCGGCAGGCGACCTGAGCGTGTTCAACGCCGCCTTCGAGCACCGCACCGGGTACGAGTGGCTCTCCCGCGACGAGGCCGAAGTGGACGCCTACGTCGCCGACCCGCTGTGCGGGTTCGACCTCCCGGAGTCGACGGTTCCGGCACTGTTCGGTGAGGCCGACAAGCTCGCCGACCCACACAACCTCGAGCAGATCCGCTCCGACCTCCCGCTGCTCATCACCTCGGGAACCGAGGACCCGCTCGCCGGCGGTGGGCAGTTGATCGAAACCCTCGCTGCCCGATACCGCGAGGCCGGTATGAGCGACGTGACCGTCACCCTCTATCCCGGTGCCCGCCACGAGATTCTCAACGAGACCAATCGCGACGAGATCACCGCGAACATCATCGGCTGGCTCACCGACCACATCGGGTAGAGCTACCGCCGTCGCAGCTGCACCGGCTGCCCGTCCTCCGGGAAGGGCAGCGACGTGAAGTTCAGTGGTGCCACGTAATCGGGGTCGACCGACCAATCGAACCGCAACAGCAGGTGATGCATGATCGTCTTGATCTCCGCGCCGGCGAAGAACATCCCGATGCATTTGTGCACTCCGCCGCCGAACGGTTCCCACGCGTAGCGGTGCACCTTGTCTTCCCGACGATCGTCGGCGAATCGGCCGGGATCGAACTCCTCGGGATTCGGCCAGTACTGCGCCATGTGGTGGGTGAAGTGTGGGGCGACCGACGCATACGTCCCCGCGGGGACGAACTTGCCCTGCACCTCGGTGTCTTTCACCGCGCGGCGTGCGACCACCGGGGTGGGCGAGACCAGCCGCAAGCACTCCTTCATCACCAGATCGACGCTGGGGAGTTCGTCCAGTTGCGCGAGCGTCGGTGCATCGGTGCCCAACGCCTCGGACTCCGCGCGGCACTTGTCCCGCCACTCCGGGTGCTGCCCGAGGTACTGCATCATCGTCGACAACGTGATGGTCGACGTGTCGTGGGCGGCCATGAGCAGAAAGATCATGTGGTCGATCACTTCGTCGTCCGAGAAGCGCTCACCGTTATCTCCCTCGATGTGGCAGAGGACGGAGAAGAGGTCGTCGGATTCCGTTGCACGCCTGGCCGGTAGATAGCGCCGAAAGAAGTCGACCAGCACTGCGCGGCCGTCGAGGCCGCGCTTCCACCGGGTCCCGGGAACTCGGTAGCGGACGATCGATGTCGCTGCCTGCACGCACGCGACGAAACTGGCATTGACCTCGGCGATGTCCGCGTCCGTGCTCCCCTCGGCACCGCCCATGAAGATCGACGTGGCGACCTCGAGTGTCAGGGCCTTCAGCGCCGGATAGACCTGAAAGTCTCGTCCGCCCTGCCAAGCGTCCAATCCCGTCGCGGTGACCGGGTTCAACGCGTCTACAGATTTGGTGAGCCGATCGCGGGTGAAGGCTTGCTGCATGATTCGGCGATGGCGCAGGTGCTCCTCGGAGTCGAGCAACATCAACCCGCCGTGAAAGAACGGCCCGATGAGCAGAGACCACCCGTCCCCGTTCGCGAACGCCTTGTCCGCGTTCTGCAACACCTGCTGGCACGCATCGGGGCCCAACACGGTGATCCACTTCTGCCCGGCCATCGTCAACCAGGACACCTCGCCGTACTTTTCCCACCGACTCCCGAGCAGCTTGAGGGGGTCCCGGATGTATTCGAGAGTGTGGCCTACGACGGGCAGACCCCCGTCACCGAATACAGGTTCGAGAGTTGAATCAGCTGGTGGAGCAGCCAGAGCGCGTCCCATTGTCGACCTCCGTCAATCTGACAGAGCGGCCTGTCAGATGAGATGTAGTCTGCGTCACACCTGCTCTGTCTGTCAAGATCTACTCATGGCCTCCACCACGCGCCGCTACAACGGCATGAGCGCCGACGATCGACTTGCCGACCGTCGGGCACGGCTGCTCGACGCCGGACTCGAGGTGTTCGCCACCGCCGGAGCCGGGGGCACGACCATGACCGCGATCTGCGCACAGGCCAAGCTCACCGAGCGCTACTTCTACGAAAACTTCAGCAGCAGAGACGATCTACTCGAACGAGTGGTGGACGCGATATCCGATGAAATCCGCGCCAAGGCCCTGAGCGCACTCCACTCGCCCGCGCCTACCGTCGAAGAGCAGGTGCACAACGCCATCGACGCGTTCGTCGGTGTTCTCACCGAGGACCCGCGCAAGGGCCGCGTCGCGATGATCGAGTCACTGGCCGTCGACTCACTGCGGGCGTACCGACGAAAGTCCATGCGCGCCTTCGCACATCTGGTCGCCGAGCAATCACGAGAGCTCTACGGCGACCAGGCCTATCCGCAACCGCAGTCGGAAATCAACGGGCTGCTGTTCATCGGTGGACTCGCCGAACTGGTGATCGCGTGGTTGAACGACGAAATCGACATCACCCCAGCCGACATCGTCGACGCTGCGACCCGACAGTTCATCGCGGCGGCACACCGATGAACCCGCACCTCATCCCACCAGGCCTGCAGCCAATCCGGCATCGACGATCAACGAGGAGACCAGCCCCGACTCGACAACCGCCCGCACCGCGCGCAGCTTCGACTGTCCGGCCGCTATAGCGATGACCTGATCGATACCACGAAGCGCATTCTCCGACAAGGCCATTCGGCGATCTTCGAGGCCCTCGACACGTTTGCCTTCACCGTCGAGCAGTAGGGCACAAGACTCGGCCACCACTCCCCTGTCTGCCCACTGCGCGGATTCGGCGGGTGTGAGGAGGTCGTACACCTGAGACAGGCCCGGCTCCCACGCACCCACCGAGACAACCGCTTTGGTCACAGAATCATGGTGCCGGAAGGTTTCCTGAATTCCACGACTGCTGCGAAGCGAGGCACACGTCGTCGGATCCTCGACCAGCAATGGCGCATACATCGACCAGGCACGACCGCCACCCAATTGCGTGATCCTGCGGACCAACTCGGCCGAGGTCGAGCCGACCGATCCTGCCATTCCGGTCAACTGGACCACATCGCACGCGGCAATTCTCTCCAAGTGCGCGGTCATACTGGCGAGCGTGCGACCGCAATCGATGCCGAGCACGTCGCGGTCGGTGATGATCTCACTGAGCAGATCAGCGGTGATGCGCCCCACCGCATCCCACAGTACTTGCTGATCTTCCGTAGCCGCCCGTACCGCAAAGGCCATCTTCAGTCCGAACATGTCCCTGAGCGCTCGAGACAGTTCGATGTCGATCGACTCAGGAGCATGTACGGCAATCTCGACCATCCCGGACGCGACCGCATCTTCGAGGATTCGGGCAACCTTGAAGCGCGAAAGCCCGAATTCTTCGGCGATCTGCACTCGAGTTCGGTCGTCCAGGTAGTAGCGCCTCGCTATGAGACCCTGCTGAACCAATTCCTCTGGTCCGACACGTCGGATCTCCCGTTCGCTGGCCATCCCCCACCTTTCCGAGCACTGTCCGATCATTATCCCAGACCAACTAGCGCTCACATGAGCGAAGCCGTTGACAAGCGAGCATAGCCCTGTGCATGATCCATGTCACAACGACACATGAGCATCGAGGTGTGACACATGAGCGGGAACGACGTGGCACATCAGCGTCTCGCACAGTCGGTGCTGGTCCACGGAAGGCGCAGTAATGGGCTGTTTCCCCGGCACCGTCGAAGCAAGCGTGTGACCGTCGCGCATGTGGTCGTCGACCGCGACCTGTTCGTCGAACCTGCACTGTTGGAAGGACAATCATGACCACCACAACACCATCGCCGCCCGCATCCACGATGCGCGCCAGCGTTATGACCGGGGTAAGAACGCTCGAGATCGAAGACCGCGCAATTCCCAGTCCCGGACCGTACGAGGTACTGGTCGAGGTCGCCGCGGTCGGCGTGTGCGGATCAGACGTCCACTACTACCGTGACGGTCGAATCGGCGATTTTGTTGTCGCCGAGCCCATGGTCCTCGGTCACGAGCTGTCCGGTCGCATTGCCGCCGTCGGCGAGAACGTCGACCAGAGCCGGGTGGGACAGCGGGTCGCCGTCGAACCCCAACATCCGTGCCGCCGCTGCACCCAGTGCACCGCCGGTCGCTACAACCTCTGCCCCGACATGAAGTTCTATGCGACCCCTCCGATCGACGGCGCTTTCTGCCGGTACGTCACCATCGATGCGAATTTCGCACACGCTGTTCCGGATTCCATGTCCGACGACGCCGCCGCCCTACTGGAACCACTGTCGGTGGCAGTCGCGACCATGCGCAAGGCCGGCGTCGTCCCGGGCTCCTCGATTCTCATCGCCGGTGCCGGCCCTATCGGCATCATCACCGCGCAGGCCGCTCGAGCTTTCGGTGCCGCACGAATCGTCGTCTCCGATCCAGTCCAGGAACGTCGTGAACGCGCCCTGACCTTCGGAGCGACCGAGATCATCGACCCGATTGCTCACGATGTCGCCGCACTCGATCCCCAGGTCGACGTATTCGTGGACGCGAGCGGCGCGATTCCAGCCGTGCAGAGCGGCATCCGCGCCGTAGGACCCGCAGGACGGGTCGTGTTGGTCGGTGTGGGCAACGACAATTACCCGCTTCCGGTCAGTCACATCCAGAACCTCGAGATCACCGTGACCGGAGTGTTCCGCTACACCGACACCTGGCCGGCTGCAATCCACCTCGTCGCATCGGGTTCGGTCGATCTCGACCGTCTCGTCACCGGTCGATACGACCTCGATCACGTCGCCGAAGCACTCGAAAGCGACACCGATCCCGCCAGCCTCAAGTCGATAGTGGTGCCCAGATGAGCAGCAACCCTTTCGATCTCACCGGTCGAACGGCCATTGTCACGGGCGGAAACCAAGGACTCGGCCGCGCATTCGCGTTCGGGCTCGCGGCAGCCGGAGCGCGTGTCGCCATCGCGGGCCGCAACACCGAGCGCAACGACTCAGTGGTAGCCGAGGCTGCCGCCGCCGGATACGAATTCACCGCGATCACTGCCGACATCACTCGACGTGACGACATCGATCGCATGACCGCCGAGGCCGTCCACGCGCTCGGACACGTCGATATCCTCGTCAACAACGCAGGCACCTGCTACCACAACGACTCGTGGGACGTGACCGAAGAGCAGTGGGACGACGTCTTCGACCTCAACGTGAAAGCGTTGTGGGAGTGCAGCATCTCCGTCGGCGCACACATGCGCGAACGCCGAAGCGGCTCCATCGTCAACATCGGATCCATCTCCGGCATCATCGTCAACCGACCTCAAATGCAGCCCGCCTACAACGCATCCAAAGCGGCCGTCCACCAGCTGACCAAATCACTTGCAGCCGAATGGGGCCCGCTCGGAATTCGCGTCAATGCCGTGGCACCCGGTTACTGCAAAACCGAGATGGCCCCAGTGGATCGACCGGAATTTCAGCGCTACTGGATCGAGGACGCACCGATGCAGCGGTACGCCATGCCGGAGGAAATCTCTCCGTCCGTGGTGTTCCTGGCCAGCGACGCAGCGAGTTTCGTCACCGGATCGGTTCTCGTCGCCGACGGAGGGTACACGGCATGGTGATGGCCCGGGCCGTCCGGCGTATACCCGGACACGCGAAAACTCTCATCGCAGTGGGTGAGCGGTCGTGACCGGCCTGCTGCAGTGCCGGGATCTGACCAAGAGCTTCGGCGGTGTGCCGGTACTGAAGGGGATCTCGCTCGATCTGCAACCCGGCACCGTCACCGCGCTCGCTGGGGAGAACGGAGCCGGAAAGTCCACTCTCATGAAAATCGCGACAGGTCAGCTGCGTGCCGATGCAGGTTCCGTCACGATCGGCGACCACAGGCTCTCCTCGGGAGATCCCCGAGATGCCGTGCGCCACGGTGTGGCGATCGTTCCTCAGGAGCTTGCCTCGATCGACGACATGACGGTCTACGAGAACATGTTCGTCGGACGTGAGAAGCGAAGAGGGATCTTTCTCGACCGCCGCGCAATGATCGACGAAGCCGCCCAGACCCTGGGCATCTTCGACGTCTCCATTTCGCCGACGGCTCGCATGGGATCACTTCCGGTCGGTTTGCGTCAGATCATCGAAATCGTCAAAGCCGCTCGGACCGGGGCCGAGGTCGTCATGTTGGACGAACCGACTTCCGCGATCTCCGAGCGTGAGACCGAGGGCCTGTACAAGGTCATGCGACAACTTCGTGATCGCGGCGTTGCAATGGTGTACACCACTCACAAAATGGCCGAGATTCGCGCTATTGCAGATCGAGTAGTCGTACTGCGCGACGGCAAGCTGATCACGGACGAGAGCTTGGCGGACATCACCGACGACGAGATCGTGACCGCGATGATCGGTCGCGAACTCGACAACCTCTTCCCGACGGTCGGCACCGATACCGGAGCAGTCGTGTTGGAAGTCGACAACCTTCAGGTCGCGGGCGCATCCGCGCCGGTGAATCTCACGGTGAGACGAGGTGAAATAGTCGGCCTCGCAGGCCTGGTGGGTGCCGGTCGCACCGAACTTCTCGAAGCACTGTTCGGTATGCGTGCGGTGACTTCCGGCTCGATCAAGATCGATGGCCGCACTGTGCCTACTGGAAAGCCGGCGGCCGCGATCACAGCCGGCATGGCAATGGTCCCCGAGGACCGCAAAGTCAACGGCGTCGTACTGTCGATGAGTGTGTTGGACAACGGTTCCCTGCCTCGCCTGTCCAAGTTCAGCATCGCGGGTTGGCTGCGCAACAAGGTGCGGGCCGAGGAAGTCTCGACTGCCATGGATTCGGTTCGGCTGCGGAGTCGCGGACTGAGCCAGAGCGTCGGCACTCTGTCCGGCGGAAATCAGCAGAAAGTTGTGCTCGCGCGTTGGCTGACCGGAACCGTCGATGTCCTTTTGCTCGACGAGCCGACCCGAGGCGTGGACGTGGGAGCACGCTCCGAGATCTACCGCATCATCACCGAGTTCGCCGGACGTGGAATGGCCGTGGTCATGGCGTCCTCGGACATGTTGGAAATCGTCGGACTCTCCCATCGAGCGTTCGTCATGCGTGAGGGCGCATTCGTCGGAGAACTCGATCGAGCTGCCCTCGACCATCCCGAGGTCCAGGATTCGGTGTTCCGCATGGCCGCCGCGCTGGACTCGAGAAGTCAGGTCGACACCCGCACAACCGTTGCGACCGAGGCTCGGTCGCCACTCGAGGAGGCAAAGCAGTGACAACACCCGTCGCCGAACCGGACGAGAAGACGTCCACCTCGGCCATAACAGGTGAACCCGCCAGTAGGTTCTCAGGTGCCTGGGCCGGGGCCCTGGCACTGCGCTACTCGATGGTCATCGTCATGATGCTCGTCATCGCCTACTTCTCCTACCGCAGTGCGCGATTCGGAACTCCAGACAACCTGCAGACCATTCTCGTTGCGGCCGCACCGTTTGCCCTGATCGCCCTGGGTCAGACTCTGGTGATCCTGACCGGCGGCATCGACCTCTCCGTGGGAAGCGTCATCGCGGTTTCCGCCATGTCGTCCGCAGCGGTCGCCAAGGCCAACCCCGGCCAGATCTGGATGACGGTTCTGGTCGCCATGGCCGTGGGGCTCATCGCAGGCTGCATCAACGGCTTCCTGGTATCCCGAATCAATGTGCCTCCGTTCATCGCTACCCTCGGTATGCTTACTGCTGGTTCAGGTTTCGCATACGTCATCGGTGGCGGCGCACCCATAAACGGCCTGCCGTCCGAGTTCGGTCAAATCGCCAACACCAAGATCTTCGGACTCCAGATCCCCGTGCTCGTGATGATCATCGGCATCGTCGTCCTCGCGGTGATCATGAAGCGCACTGCCTACGGCATGCGTGTCTATGCCGTCGGCGGCAACCGCACAGCCGCCGAGATCGCGGGTATCAACGCAAAGAACATTCTGTTCAGCGTGTACGCAATCTCCGGTCTCCTCGCCGGTCTGTCCGGTGTGATGCTCGCCTCACGAGTGATCTCCGGGCCGCCCAACCTCGGGCAAGGCTACGAGCTCGACGCCATCGCCGCCGTGGTGATCGGCGGTGCGAGCCTGATGGGCGGACGCGGCACCATTTGGGGAACTGCGCTCGGCCTGTTCATGATTCAGACCCTCAACAACGGACTCGACCTGCTTGTGGTTCCCGCCTACTGGCAAGACGTCATCAAGGGTGTCCTGATCGTGGCCGCCGTATCGGTCGACGTCTGGTCGTCCAAACGAAGAATCTGATCGACCCACCTGCCCGACACCCGTTATAGACAATGGAGAACCCCATGAAACTCGGATCGAAAATACTGACTGTGGCGGCCACCGGCGTCCTCGCCGTCGGACTGACTGCCTGCGGTGCAGGCGATACCAGTGCACAAGACGGTAAGACACGTATCGGCGTGACCGTCTACGACATGAGTTCGTTCATCACGGCAGGCAAGGAGGGGATGGACACCTACGCGGAAGCCAACGATATCGAACTACTCTGGAACTCTGCCGGAAACGATGTATCGGTGCAGGCCGGCCAGGTCGACTCCCTGATCAACCAGGGCGTTTCTGCCATCATCGTCGTGCCGGTGCAGGCGGATTCGCTTGCACCACAGGTGCAGACGGCAAAGGACAAGGGCATTCCGGTGATCGCCGTGAATGCTGCGCTCGAGTCCGACCAGCTCGCTGGCAATGTCCAGCCCGACGACGTCGCAGCAGGTGCCCAGGAGATGCAGATGATGGCAGACCGCCTCGGGGGCAAGGGCAACATCGTCATCCTGCAAGGGCCGCTCGGCGGATCCGGCGAGATCAACCGCGGTGCCGGTATCGATCAGGTACTTGCCAAATACCCGGATATCAAGGTGCTCGCCAAGGACACCGCGAACTGGAAGCGGGACGAGGCCGTCAACAAGGCCAAGAACTGGCTGTCGAGCTTCGGTGATCAGATCGACGGCGTGGTTGCGCAGAACGACGACATGGGCCTCGGTGCCCTGCAGGCGCTCAAGGAAGCCGGACGAACCGGTGTACCCATCGTCGGAATCGATGGCATCGAGGACGGTCTGAATGCCGTCAAGAGCGGTGAGTTCATCGGAACGTCACTCCAGAACGGCACCGTCGAGCTATCTGCAGGCCTCGGCGTAGCGCACAAGATCGCCAACGGTGAGAGTGGAGACACCGAGCCCGTGTACGTGATGCCGGCAATCACGTCCGACAATGTCGATGTCGCAATAGAACACGTGGTCAGCGATCGTCAGGCATTCCTGGACAGGCTGGTCGATCTGACCAACGAGAATCTCGAAACCGGCAACATCGCCGACGAGGGCATCCCGGGCCAGTAGCTCGAGGCGCACATCGAGGCGAGGGAACCTGCCCGCGGGCGCACCTCGCCTCGATGTCGTCCTTGCCACAGGGACTGCCCGTTCACACAGTGCGGAACCAGGCGATTTCGATACCAGCCGACGTAGGTCGATCCCGATGACCTATCGGTCGAAGTGCGCCTTCGAGATCTGCGCATGTACCCCGACCGTCTTGTCGACCACCTGCGAGACGCTGAAGTTCGCGGCAGCAGAGAGGTACGCGTATGCCGTCGCGCGGTCCATACCGAGGTCGGTCTCGAGGAAGTCGAGCGCGTTGACCACTGCGCGCCGCATGGCCGCGTTCAGGTCCGAAGTCTGGCCGCCGACAGCGCCATCCAGATCGGACAGACCGATCGGAATCCATGAATCCTTGTTCTCGGCAAAGGGATACGAGTACGCGACGGACGGGGCATCACCACTGCCGGCCTTGCACACCGTAAGGCGGAAGGTACCGCGCAACGACCCCTCCATCGCGGTCAGTGCTACCTCGCCGTCGCCCATCGCCATATGCGGATCGCCGACATAGAACAACGCACCCTCCGCGAACACCGGTAGGTAGAACGTCGAGCCGACACCCAACAACCCGATGTCGATGTTGCCGCCACCCAGGGTCGGCGGAACAGAGTTCGCGTTCGGCGATGTCAGTCCCGGCTCGTCCGCGAAGGCCACGCCCATCATCCCCATGAAGGGGCGGAGTGGAAAACGAACGGCCGCATCTCCGTAACGCATCACTCCCTGCCCGTCCTCGACCGCAGTGAACGTAGAAACGTTGCCGTACTGCGTCGGGTCACCGGACTTCCTGCCATCGCTTCCGATCGGAGGCATGACCTCGTCCACGCTGATGCCCGCAGGCGGCTCACCGGACGCGCTGACCGCAAGAGCGCCCTTACCGTGCCGACTCGACACCACGCCGTACGGCACACGCGGAGTCGCCTCGAGCGTCTCGATCTTGAGCACGTCACCACGTTGCGCGCCCTCGACGAACACCGGGCCCGTCACCACATGCGGGCCGTCGACATCGAAATTACGCACCGTTCGGTCGTATCCGCCGGCGATGTCGATGGCGTCCTGCAGCACGTCGGACTCCGACACGCCCTTGCTGCCGAAGAATTCGACCGGATCACGGCCCTGGTCTTCGAGAATTCCCTCGTGACTGAGCGCGTCGATGGTCACCGTCTCACCGGACTTCATCTGCAGCACCGATTCGGACTCGACCGTCGGGACATAGCCCCACAGCACCTTCTCGACTTCGGAGCTCAGGTAATGATCGCCCGAGATATCGCCTGCACCGGGCTGAAGGATGCCCGCAGCGGTTGTAGCCGGCGCTGACGAACTTGCGGCGGCAGTGCTCGAGGACGACGTCGAACACGCTGCCGTGCCGGCGATTCCGACTCCTGCTCCCAGCGCAGCTACTGCCTGGATGAATCCACGCCGACCGATCCCCTTGGTGATCGTTTCCGCTGCGTGCTCCGCCATCGACCGCGCCATGATGCCTCCAGAATTGTCCGAATCTCGAACGTAGCGGAGGCCTGTTTCCCGGCCATTACGAACGCGCGTCGGACGAATTGCTCAGGAGTGCAGTTCAGCTGGGGTCGCTGCCCCCGATCGCCGACCACCAGATCGCGGTGACCGCGGCCAGGAGGGAGACGGCGAGAAACTCGGCGAATCCGCCACCGTCGACGACCAGCCACAGCAGGCCGATGATCGGACCTGCCACCGCGGCGGGGGCGTCGAGCATGATCCGACGCGGCAGCGACCCGAATCGTGCACTGCGCGTGCGGAGGTCGGATTCGTTCAGCCGAGGGGCGTCGAGCGGAGCGCCCGGAGGGAGAGATGACCGACGACGACCAGACGGAAGCGCAAGAATTCCGGGCTCGACGACGAACGCACGACGCCCGAGAATCGACCTGCACATGCGCGCACCGGCGTCGGGAACGATCGCCAGCAGACCGGTGTGGAAGTACACCGGGTACCAAGCCCGGCCGCCGTTCTCCTGCACTTCCAGATAACCGCGAGAGCGCATGCGGTGCTGGAACCGTACCCGCCGCGCGGGGATCGAAGTGACCATGAGCCGACCGGTCACCAGGGCACACGCCACCGACCAACCCGTCCAGACGAGGACTACGAGGCCAACGAACACACTCAGTGGTGCGATGACGACAGCGGTCGATGCCGCGACAACCAGAGTGGCTGCCGCGACACCGACCGGATAGCCGAGCCCGTTGGTTATTTCAGGAACCCGACCTTCGAGTAGTCGAGATCGCCGAATCCTGGAGCGCCGAAGTTTGCGAGACTCGACTTCGTCGCATAAGTGAACGGGCGCTGGAACATCGTCAGGCTGTGGCCCTCGGCCCAGATCGCCTTGTCCGCCTCGTTGTAGTCGGCGATGCGTGCATCGTCGTCGAGCTCACCCGCAGCCTTGTCGAGCAGACCGTTGATCTCCTCGGACCCGACCTGCCCGTAGTTCTGCAGCGTGCTTCCGGGCGTCAACCGGAAGATGCCGTCACTGCTCGAGGTGTACGGCGTTCCCTCCCAGGTGAAGTGAGTGACATCGAATGCGCCGACGAGGATGTACTTCTCGAAGAAGTCGTCGGACGGCACCGCATCGATGATGAGGTTGGCACCGACGGCCTTGAAGTTCTGCTGGATGATCTGCGCTTCCTGCGTCGCATTCGGAGTATCGGCCGGGATGATGTCGTGCAGGTCCAGCTGCTGGCCGTCCTTCGAGCGGAACTCCCCGTTCATAGTCCAGCCGGCGGCGTCGAGCTCGGACTTCGCCTTCTCCGGGTCGAACGTGATGTCGCCGTTGTTGGCCTGGTAGCCCTTCTGCCCGTCGACGAAGATGTGGCTGTTGAGGACCGTAGGGTTCGAGGTGATCTGGCCGAGCTGTGAGGTGGCCAAGTAATCGCGGTCGATCGCCTTCATCAACGCGACCCGCACTGCCTTGTCCGAGGTGATGCGACCGGGCGCACCGTTGAAGTCGAAGTGACGGTACTGAGATCCGAGGCTCTGCCGCAGGTCGACGTTCGGGATACCGCGGGCAACCTTGAACGCGTCTGCGCTGCTACCCAATTCGTAGTAATCGATCTCACCGCTCTGCAATGCGCCGACGGACGCCGTCGAGTCCAACGGCAGGTACGTGATGGTGTCCAACACAGCGGGGTTCTCGCCCCACCAGTCCGGGTTGCGCTCAGCGACGATGCGCTTTCCGCCGGGTTCGATCGTCCGGATACGGAACGGTCCTGCAGTGGCGGGCATCGTGCTCACCGATCCGGTGTTGAACGCCTCGACGCTGTTCACGGCCTCCGCGGGCATCAGCGGGGAGAACAGCGAACGCCAGTCGCCGAACTTCTCGGCGAACGTCAAGACGACCTGTTGGTCGTTCTCGCCGCGGACAACCGAATCGACTTTGTCCCAGCCGGCTGTGCTCGACGCCTCGTAGGCGGGATCCTTGCCACTGTTGGCCGTCCACGTCGCCACGAGGTCGGTGTAGTCCAGCGGTCGGCCAGTGCTCCACTTCGCCTTCGGGTTGATGTTGTACGTGATGACCTGCTTGCCGTCGACCTCCGAGTCGGTGATGTCGGTGAAGAAATCGGACGCTGTCGTCAGACTCGCGTCTGCCGCAGCTTTGAATGCAGTCGGCATCAGGGCCGCGTAGAACCGAGCGGCATCGACCGTGGTGCCGTCGATTTGGTAGTAGTTGTAGTTGGTCGGCACCTGCGAGAGCGGGAAGTTCATGTTTCCGCCCTGCTGCAGATCGCCGATCGGATGCGGGTTGATCTGCTCGCCGCTGTCGAAGGACGCCGGCGCGTCGGCGTTGGGTCCGGTGTCGCCGGAGCTGCACCCCGCCACCAGTCCTACGGTGGTCACGGCCACCGCGATCGGGACCAGCGCCCGAAATAGTTTGGCTCTCATCAGTTCACCTTTCTCAGTGTGCACGTAACCTGCAGGGTCAGATGGCGTCGGCCAGTTTTGCGGCCTCGGCGATTCGGGCGCGTTGGAGCACCGGATCCGGAATGGGGATGGCTTTCAGGAGTGCTCGCGTATAGGGATCCTTCGGCGCATCGAAGATCTGCGCCGTGGGGCCTTTCTCGACGAACACTCCGTTGCGCATCACCGCCACCTCGTCGGCGAGGTGCCGCACCACCGACAAATCATGCGAGACGAACAGATATGCCAGACCCAGCTCGTCCTGCAGATCCTGCAGCAGGTTCAGCACACCCGCCTGGATGGATACGTCCAGTGCCGAGACCGGCTCGTCGAGAACCAGGATCGACGGTTCGAGAGCCAATGCCCTTGCGATACCGACACGTTGGCGTTGGCCACCGGAAAACTGTGTGGGATACCGATCTGCAAGTTCTGGACGCATCCCGACGATGTCCATCAATTCACGAACGCGACGGTTGCGTTCGTCGACTCCGACGCCGTTGATCTTGAGCGGCTCGGCGATGATCTCCCCCACCGGCATCCGGGGATCGAGCGAACCCATCGGGTCCTGGAACACGATCTGGATGTGCGCGCGCAACTTTCGTTGCTCGGCGCGACTCAGGCTGTAGGGCTCGACGCCGTTGATTTCGATCGAACCCTGCTGCGGCTTCACGAATTCCATGATCTCGAGCAACGTCGTCGACTTGCCACAGCCCGACTCGCCGACGATCGCCAGCGTCGACCCGGCGCGCACGTCGAAGCTGATGCCCTGTACCGCAGGCACTTCGCCGGCGCGGCGACGTAGAACCGAGCCCTTGAACACCGGATAACTCTTGTGCAGATCCTTCACCGACAGCACCGGAGCCTCCTTCGAGACCGTCACCGTACGCTCTGCCGGGTCCTCCGACCGGGGTGTCTCTTCCACCGACTCTGCCGTCGCGGCATCGATGCGAATACACGCGGCACTGTGCCCCGGTGATACCTCGACCAGATTCGGCTCACCAGCGTCGCAGGCCTCGGTGTGCAACGGGCACCGAGGGCCGAACGGGCAGCCCGTCGGAAGATTGACCAATGCCGGCGGGGTGCCCTCGATAGGCACGAGCCGCTCCTGCGCTGGGCGGTCGGGCCGAGGAACAGAGCCCAGCAGCCCGACGGTGTACGGCATCGACGGACGCGCGTACAGCTCGTCCACCGGAGCCGTCTCGACGGCTCGGCCCGCGTACATCACCATGGCCCGATCGGCCACGCCGGCAACGACTCCCAGGTCGTGAGTGATGAACACGACGCCGGCTCCGGTCACATCCCGCGCGGTACGGAGCAGATCGAGGATCTGCGCCTGGATCGTCACATCCAGTGCGGTGGTGGGCTCGTCGGCGATGATCAGGTCGGGATCGTTGGCGATGGCCATCGCGATGACGACGCGTTGACGCATACCGCCGGAGAACTCGTGCGGATAGGACCGGGCCCGCATCGCCGGATCGGCAATACCGACCAGATCGAGCAATTCGAGCGTGCGCTCGTGCACCTTCTCTTTGTTCAGCGACGGATTGTGGACCGAGATCGCCTCGGCGATCTGATCTCCGATGCGGTAGATGGGCGTCAGCGCAGTCAGCGGATCCTGCGAGATCATCGCCACCGAACGTCCACGCTCGCGGGACATCTCGCGATCGGACAGCCCGAGCAGCTGACGACCAGCCAGCTCGATGGATCCGGTGACGCGTGCGGTCTGTGGCAGCAAACCCATGACAGCAAGCGAGGAGACCGACTTGCCGGAGCCGGACTCACCGACGATGGCCATCACCTCCCCCTTGTCCACCTGGTAGTCCAGGCCGCGGACCGCAGTGATGCGACCTTCCTCGCTCGGGAAGCTGACCTCGAGTCCGCTGACTTTCAACACCGGCACCGTCTCAGCCACGTGCCTGTCCCCTCGTAGAGTTCGGATCGAATGCATCGCGCAGGCCGTCGCCGACGAAGTTGGTGGCCAACACGATCAATACCAATGCGCCACAGCAGAACGCGAAGAGCCACGGATACGTCAACGCGGACGAGGTTCCATCTGCGATCAATGTTCCGAGCGAGACGTCGGGTCGCTGGACGCCGAATCCGAAGTAGCTCAAGGACGCCTCACCGATGATGGCGATACCCACGTTGAGCGTGACGTCGACGATCAGGATCGACGCCATCGATGGCAGTACATGCTTGCCGATGACGCTGCCCGGCGTCGCGCCCATATACTTTGCGGCGCGGATGAATTCGCGCTCACGCAGCGATCTCGTCATCGCCCGGATGATGCGTGAGGTGATCATCCACGCAAACGCCGCGAGCAGCAGTACCAGGAAGAAGAAGCTCTTGCCGCGAAACAGCGGCGAGCAGATCGCGATGATCAGGAAGCTGGGTACGACGAGCAGCACATCGGCGACCCACATCAGGGCGCGATCGGTCCAGCCGCCGAAGTATCCCGCCACCGCACCGACGACGCCGGCGAGCACCGTGGAGATCAACGCGACGAGCATGCCGATGATCAGCGACTTCTGCAGACCGCGCAGCGTCTGAGCCAGCACGTCCTGCCCGATCTGGTTGGTGCCGAACCAATGCCGCGTGGTCGGCGGAGAGTTCAGCGCGTACGCGTCGAGTTCCTCGTAGGTGAAGGGAATGACATGTGGGAGCACGAACGCCCCGACGAACATCGCCAACAGCACCACGATGCCTACCAACGCGGGCCTGTTGCGCAGGAACCGGCGTAGTACCAACCGCCGTCGGGTGATCGGGGCCGTCGTTGCACCAGGCCCTTCCACCGCAGCGATCTCGGGAACCACAGGTGTCGCCATCGCCGGTCCTTTCCTTCGTCGAGTGGTGGGGTCAGTCCGCGTAGCGAACGCGCGGATCCAATGCGGCAGTGAGAATGTCGGTCAACATCCCGGAGACGAGGACAGACAGCGCAGTGAACAGCGAGACGGCGAGCGTGATGTTGATGTCCTGACTGGTGATGCCGTAGATCAGCCAATCCCCCATGCCGTACCACCCGAACACACGCTCGGTGAACGTCGCGCCGGTGATCACCGCGCCCATACCGAACGCGAACAGCGTAGCCATCGGGATCAGAGCAGTACGAAAACCGTGCTTGAAAATCGCGCGACCGCGAGTCAGACCCTTGCCGCGCGCGGTTCGGATGTAATCCATGTTCAGCTCGTCGAGCATGGAGCTGCGCATGTAGCGGCTGTAGCCACCGATGGTGAACAGCATCAGCACGACCGTCGGCAGCAGCAGATGTTGTGCTCGATCGAGAATCTCGTTCATCAGGCCGGGTGCGAGCGTCGTCGACGTCTCACCGGTGTACTGGAAGAACTGACTGCCGGTGCTCTGGTTGACCTGCACGGCAAAATATTTGAGCACCGGAGCCAACACCAGGATCGGCGTACTGATGAGGATGAACGTCACGACAGTCGCGACGTGATCGAAGATCTTGTACTGCCGGACGGCACCGTACGCGCCGATCAACGTACCGAGCACGGCTCCGAGGACGGTGCCGAGCACCACCAACCGCAACGAGACGAGGATGCGACGCCACAGCTCGTCGTTGACCGACCCCGCGGCGATGGTCTGCCCGAAGTCGCCGTGCAGCACTGCCCACAGCCACTTCAGGTAGCGCAGCACGGGATTGTCGTCGAGGTGCAATGCCGCGCGCTTGGCTGCGAGCACCGCGTCCGACGGAGGTGGGTTACGGCTGAGGAGATTGGACAGCGGATCGAACGTGAGCGACGCCAGGAGGTAGGTCAGGAACGTCGCAATGAGCAGCAGGACGACGTAGTTCAGCAACCTCCGCGCAAGATAACCGCCCACGCGCAACCACCTTCCATCGAGCACCACGGCCGTGCCCACTGGCACCACTCTCGGTATCTTTCACACCGCGTGTTTCGTGCTTGTTTCGTTAGCGGTGGAAACAGACATTCCACAAGATAGCACCGCGAATTCGTCGCCGGTTCACGTTGACGGAACCGACGCGGACACATCGGACAATTCGGAATCGGCGGCGGCAGAACAGGTCTGACGAGCAGCGACACCAAGGTTCACCTAATTCGATCGCTCGAGAAACGAATATCCGACAATGCGGACACGATGCGAAATAGGTGCAGGGCAATCACCTCGGTAGATTCACGACCATGACGACAGCCTCCACTCCCGCCGGGTTCGCCTTCGAGCGGTTCGACGTCGCCGACGCCGGATCCATTGCCACGATATTCGCAGCCAAGGAACACCGATCCGGGCTCTACGTCCTGCACTTCGCGAACAACGAGGCCTTCGTCGGGTACTCCGATTCCGTCGCCGCTCAATTCGCTGCCGACCGCAACACCTGGTCCGACGTCGAGGCACTCGATTTCACTCCCGAAACCAGCGACAAGCTCGAGCAGCTGACCGAGCTCGTCACGCAACTGACCACACTCCGCGAACGCCCGTCGGAGCCGGACGCGATCGGTGACGCACCGAGCGCGAAATCGGCGCTGCCCAAGGAGCGGGCCAAACGCGCGACACTCCAGAACGCGGCCGTCGGGCGTAGTCGCCGACAATTCTGGGAACTGTCCGACCACATCGCCTACCCCGCCATCCGCAGCATCGTGGCCGACTACATCAACTCCTCGATCCCCGACCCGGCGAACACTGCGAAGTACCTGTGGCAGGTCGGCGCTCTGTCGGATCAGCACGATGAGGCAGGGCCCCGACGCTTGCTGACGTTGTCCTGTGGCGGTTTCGAGACGCTGCGCATCGACGAGATCATGCACGACGACGACGCGATCGAACTCGACCTGCGCATCAACACCAACGTTCCGCGCGACTACACCGACGGACAGCTCGAAATCTCCAACGAGACCGTCAGCGCCGGTCGCGGACCGTACCGGGACGAGCGCGTGTGGTCCTGGTCGATCGACCTCGGGGCACTGCTGGAGGAAGACGTGGATGTCGACCTGGGCATCGACGACGACACGTTCGACGACCTCGCCTACGGCCTCAACGCCCGTCTGATGCGGTCCGGAAAGTCCACGGGCGCAGCGACACACAACCACGACCTCGCGGCCGACCTGCTCGCCGAGGCATACCGGCAGCTCTCCGAGACCGAATGACCGAGCACATCTGGTACCTCTCGTACGGGTCGAACCTGCTACGCGAGAGGTTCCTGACCTACCTGACCGGGTCCGACGAGAATTCGGAGTTCGGCGCGCACCCACCAGCACCCTCGACTGCATTACCGGCCGAAGAACGGTGGATGTGGATCGACCATCCGTTGTACTTCGCGGGGGTCTCGCGGCGCTGGACCGGATCACCGGCCTTCGTGTCGCTGACGTCGAATCCCGCGAATCGGTCCGTGGCGCACGGGTACCTGATCGGTCGAGACCAGTTCTCACACCTGGTCGCCGTCGAGAACGTCGTCGAGTCCATCGATGTCGGAGCTGCGGAGACTCTCGCCATCGGAGAATGGGCACAGCTGGCAGTCGATCGACAAGGTGAAAGCTTCCGTGGGAAATACGATGCCCTACTACGACTTCCGGACATCGACGGAAGGCCGGCCTTCACACTGACCAGTTCGATCGTGCGGGAGCCCGGCGGACCGTCGAGCAGGTATCTCTCGACGGTCCGGCGCGGGCTGCTCTCCGCGGCCGTCGATCTCGATGTCGACGCCTACCTGGACGCGGCGATCGGTCGATCCACGGAGCTCACTTCAACGCATCGAGGTTCGTCTTCAACAGCAGCACGTTGTAATCCGACCACCGAGAAGCAGTGAAGTACAGGTCTTTTCCGCTCGACATCGGATGAATGAACGGTGCGTAGATGCCGCCGGCCGTCTGATTGGCGTCGAGGACGATCTTCGGTGCACTCCACGGCCCCTCCGGATTGTCGGCGGTACGCGCGACCAATGTGCGAGAGTTCTCGTCCCCGTACATCATCACGTAGCGGCCGAGATAGTCGTTCCACGCAACCGACATCTCGCTGACCGGGCCCTTGACGATGGCGACGGTCTCGCCGATGTCCTTCGACCACTGCTTTGCTGGGTCCGGATCCTGCGTCGAGTACTCGTACTGCGTGAGATCCTCGATCGCCGACGGTGCGACCCGCGAGACGAACGCATCACCGAATCGCCCGTTGGGGGTGCCGAATTGGTAGAGGTACTTGCCATCTCGACCCAGCACATACGCGCTTTGCTGAAACTTTCCCTGACTTTCGTGGACGTTCACGAAGCCCGGAATGGTGACGCCCTTGTTGACGCGGATGGTCGTTGGATCGGTCGTCCAATTCTGGCCGTTGTCCGTCGATTTCGCCGTCGCGGAGTAATTCGTTATCCAGCGACCGGGTGTGCCCCAGCTCTGCACCGACATGTAGTTGATGTACTGCGTGCCGTCGATGGCGATGGCCGCGGTGGGGATCGTCGTGTCCTCGACGCTCGGTAGCTTTGCGCTCGAGATGATCTCGGCGGCGTAGTTGGGGCTACCGGCACGCACGACCGCGCCGGAATAGCTGTTCGCGGGATCGGCGGGACCAATCTTGATGCCCTCAGCCAAGCTCGTCGACGCCTTGTCGGATCGGAAGAGCGCATTGCTGCGCCACTGGGCATTGCCGGAGGAGCAATCACCGAAGGTGTCACCGAACGCCATCAGAATCTGACCGGAGCCGTTGTCCCAGGTGATGCCCAGGTCGGTGCCCGACATCGCCAGATCGTTGTACGTGTCGTTCACGCTCTGCGGACCGGTGACCCAGGCGATGCTCTGGGTGTTGCCGGTGATCTGCGGGAGCGGCCCCTGCGGGCCCTGTGGGTTCTTGCCCGACATCCCTGCACTGCCCGACGACCCGAACAGCGGCGACGAGCCCGGTCCGGACAGCCCGCCGCACGGCTCGGCCGAGACGGTCGGCGCGGTCAGGGCACTGAGCCCGCTCACTGCCAGTGCCAAGACGGCTCCGAGCGCGATCTGCCGACTACGTAACCGCATGGACGAACCCACCGTTTCCCGTGTGACCCACGATACTGATGTGACTGATGGGACGAGTGTTACGCAAATCTACCTATCGCGCAACAAATCGAGGCGTGTCGGTACTTGACAAAACACCTACGGTGAGAATGACACTCGTGTGATTAGCCGGCAAGCATCCGAACATGCGAGGCATCAAGCGCGAGAAGCGCAGCACCCTGCACGACGACCGCCGTTCCGTGGCCCACCGCCTGGTCGGCGGTGATCCTGCGACCGAACCGAGGCTTCCGGACGGCGATGTGCGCACCCGCCGCAATGTAGAGGACATCGAGACCTGCATTGATCCACAGCAGCCGACTCAAGCTCGCTGCCGTCGGGGGCTTCGAGCTCAGCGCGCCGGCACCCGCGATCGCCAGATCGATCGCGCCCCAGCCTGCCGTCTGCAGACCGAACGCTCGACGAGCGGGCGATGCGCCACGCAACGCCAACACCGTTCCGGCGAGCACACTTCCACCGCCCCACACCGCGAGGCGACGGCCGAGGCGCTGGGCGACGATGGGAGCTTCGATTGCAGTCATGGTTGCCAGTGTGCAGTGTTCGGCGGAGCGGGCGGTCCGTAACGCGCGGTCGGTTGCGGTCGATCCAGTGAAGGACTGAGTATTCGTGCTCGAAACGAACGGAGCCACCATGCTGAAGAAGATCCTTGCCGCAGCTGCACTGTCACTTGGCGGCGCACTGCTGCTCGCTCCCACGGCGTCGGCTGCACCCGAGGACAACCCGTTCGGCCCCAAGGATTCGACCTCGAACTTCGTCAGCGCCTTCGATCCCGCGGCGTACGGCAGCGCGAGCGACAAGTCGTTGATCATCAGTCCGTTCGGCACAAGCCAACAGATCGACTGCTCGTCGTTCCATGGTCAGAGCTGGTGCACTCAGAACGGGCGAGTCCTGAATCAGATTCGAATCCCGGCCGGATCGTCGGAGTGGGACTACCGGACGCTCTTCGTCTACAACCCGTTCTGACCGTCACGGGGTACCCTGTGCGCAACTGGGCATCCCGACCGCCAGACCAGCCGAATTATCTACCAGCCGAACGGGTTGGCGTCGGATCCTGGTAGCCAACTGCGCCCCGGCCCGGTCCACCCTCTGGCTTTGATCATCTTCTTCGCAGCGCGCTGGTTGCGGCCGATCAGTCGATCGAGATACAGATGACCGGCCAGATGGTCGCACTCGTGCTGCAGACACCGAGCCAGGAGGCCGGTGCCCTCGACCGACACCGCATTGCCCTCCACGTCGACGCCGGTGACCCGTGCCCAGTCCGCGCGCCCGGTCGGGTACCGCTCCCCCGGAACCGACAGACATCCTTCACCGTCCTCGGGATCGGGCATCGTCTCCGGAATCTCCGACGTCTCGAGCGCGGGATTCACCACGTGCCCGCGATGACGGACACCGCCGTCGCGCAGGTCGTAGACGAAGACCGCGCGTGGGTCGCCGACCTGGTTGGCGGCAAGGCCCGCACCGTGCGCTGCGGTGTTGGTCTCGAACAGGTCCTCGGCGAACGCAGCCAGCTCCGCATCGAACTCGGTGACAGGAGCAGCGCGGGTCGTCAACCTCGGGTCGCCGGCAATGAGAATGGGTCGGATCGCCATGCGAGAAGGTTACTGTCGAAGCATGGCCCATTCCCGTCGCACCGCCGCCGCGCACCCCGCGGACAAGGTCTGCGCGTCGTGCGGACGAAAAATCGAATGGCGCAAGAAGTGGGAAAAGAACTGGGATGACGTCAAGTACTGCAGCGACGCATGCCGGCGACACAAGGTGAGCAACACCGACAAAGAACTCGAAGACAAGATCAGAACTTTGCTCGACGCCCGATCGCGCGACGCGACGATCTGCCCCTCCGACGTCGCCCGAGCTCTGTCCGACGACGGGTGGCGCGAGCTGATGGAGCCGGTCCGCCGCGCTGCGCGCCGCATGGTCGATGCAGGTGAAGTCGAGATCACCCAGAAGGGACACGTCGTCGATCCCTCGACCGCGAAGGGACCGATCCGAATTCGTTGGAGGCGCTGACCAGCGACGCAGGAACTTGTCAGTGGGTGGGTATAGCTTTCGTGGTGTGACGGCATTGGGGGATGTGTTCGAGCTCGCGGACCAGAAATTGGTCTCCGAGCTCGCTGCCGTGACCTCTCGCGAAAATGCCCTCGCTGCATCGAGATTGACGCTGTTGGCCGAGATCGACCGGCGTGGTTTGGCGATGAAACTCGGCCACTCCACGGTCACGCGGTGGTACGCGAAATCGGTTCGGATCACCGACGGGTCCGCAGCCCGCCAGACCGCACTCGGACACTGGCTCTGCGACTGGCCCACTGTGCTGGGCGCTCTCGCGGGCGGTGAGATTCATGCCGCGCATGCGTCGGCGATCGCCGACGGCTACACCACCGTCGTGACGGCCGATCCCACAGTGGACGAACGGCACCGCGACGCCGTCGTCGCCGAACTGCTCGACACCGCCAGGCGAAGCACCGCCGGCGGGGTCACCACCCGAGCGCAGGCCCTGGCACATTCGGCGGCCGATGACGCCCGGGCCCGGCACGAGAAGGCAGAGAAAGAGCGACGCGAGCGTGAGCGGGAACAAGCCCGCCGGGCCGCTGACAATGCCGGTACCGGGGATGCGGATGCGGGTGGTGCCGGAGCGGGTGGTGCGGGTGCTGGTGGTGCCGGAGCGGATGATGCGGGTGCTGGTGGTGCAGATGGCGGTGGCGAACTCGGTGGCGGCGGGGACAGTGGATCGGCCACTGGCGATCCGGCACCGCCGGGACCCCGTCCGGTGCCGGTGTCGGAGAACCCGGATCTCAATCGATTCGATCTGCATCCGCTCGCCAACGGTCGCTTCCAGTGGGGCGGCAATATCGACCGGTTGCTGGCCGAGAAGCTGCTCACGGCCCTGTCGCCGTTGACAGCGCCGAGGCCAGGTCCGGGCGGTGAACGTGATGTTCGGAGTCCGTCGAAGCGTCGCGCTGACGCGCTCGATGTGATTCTCGACCGACACCTGCGCGGTGGTGCCACCGGATCAGCCGGCGGTTCGCGGGCGTCGGTGCATCTGGTTGTTCCACTGCGGGATTTGCTCGCTCACAGCGGTGAGAAGCGATCCGGAAGCCCTGCAGCGGATTCGGCTGAGGTTGTCGCCGATGATGAAGGTCGTGGCACCGGGAAGCAGTCGATACCGAAGCCGGGTGATGTCGACTGGCCGTTCCACTTCGACTGGACCGGGCCGATGAGCCGCTTCCTCGCCGAACTTCTCACCTGCGACGCCGACCTCACTCCCGTCATCGTCGACCACCACGGCGTTCCGCTCGCGCTGGGGCGCACCACCAGACTCGCCAGCGACGACCAACGCATCGCCCTGACCATCCGCGACACCTGCTGCGTGATGTGCGGCCGCCCCGCACAGTGGTGCCAAGCCCACCACGTGAAGTTCTGGGAACACGGCGGCACCACCGACCTGAACAACCTCGCGCTGGTCTGCGGTGAATGCCACCGACTCGTCCACCACGGCGACTGGCAACTGATCATGGGAGAGGACGGCCACCCCTACGCCATCCCACCCGACACCGTCGACCCCAGAAGGAACCCCATCCCCAGCTACCACCGCCGAAAACAACGAGCCGCCTGAACCACGCCACGCGGACGTCTACGTCAGGCGCGCAGCGCGCGCTTGAGCAGCTTGCCACTCTGGTTGCGCGGCAACTCGTCGACGAATGTGACGGTCTTGGGCACCTTGAACGGCGCAATCCTTCCCTTCACGTGGTCGATCAACTCCCCCGCGGACAACTGGTGCCCATCCTTGAGGACGACGACCGCCGTCACCGCCTCGATCCACCGGTCGTCCGGGGCCCCGATCACGGCGACCTCGGCGACGGCCGTGTGGGTGTAAATCGCGTCCTCGACCTCGCGTGACGCCACCAGAATGCCGCCGGTGTTGATGACGTCCTTGATCCGGTCGACAACAGTGATGAACCCTTCGGCGTCGCGAGTCACCAAGTCACCGGAATGGAACCACCCGTCCGAGAACGCATCCGCCGTCGCCTCCGGGTTGTTCCAGTAGCCGTCGCACAACTGAGGGGAACGGTAGAGCACCTCACCGGGTTCGCCGTCCGGCACATCGTGACCGTCGGCGTCGACGACGCGGGTCTCGACGAAGAACACCGCGCGGCCACACGACGCAGGCCTCGCCTCGTGCTCAGAAGGCTGCAATACCGTTGCCAGCGGGCCGATCTCGGACTGACCGAAGCAGTTGTAGAACTCGATGTCCGGGTACCGCTCGCGCAGCCGAGTGAGCACCGTGACGGGCATGATCGACGACCCGTAGTGCGCCTTCTTCAACGACGAGAGGTCGCGCGTCTCCAGATCGGGGTGATTGGCCAGCGGAACCCAGACCGTCGGGGCCAGGAACAGAGACTTGATCTTCTCCTCTTCGATTCGGCGCAGGATCTCGGCAACGTCGGGCCAGCGCATCAGACGCACTGTCGCGCCGACCGACAGATACGGCAACATGAACACGTGCATTCCCGCCGAGTGGTACATCGGCATCACGAGTAGCGGATCGTCGTCCTGACCGAACCCGAGCGCGATCACACACGAGACGTACTCGGCGACCAGAGCGCCGTGAGACATCATCGCGCCCTTGGGTTTCGACGTCGTGCCGGAGGTGTAGAGCAACTGCGCCAAGTCGGCCGAGTCGGCGGCGGGCTCGAGCTCCGAGCCGTCGCCGTCCGCGTCCAACACATCGGGAAGGGAGATGACGTGCTCGATCGTCAGCGCGCCGCGAACGGAGTCGAGAGTGGCCGCCAACCCCGGATCGACGAGCACCGCACGAGCACCCGACTGGGCGAGCAAGTACTGCAGTTCGTCGCCCACGAGCGCGTAGTTGATCGGAACGTGCACCAATCCGGCTCGCGCACAGGCGAGGAACGCGACGACGTACGCGTCGGAGTTGACGCCGTACGCCGCCACCCGGTCACCCTTGTTCAGCCCCATCGCGATAAGTCGGCGGGCGGCACGGTTGACGGCCGTATCGAGTTCTCGGTAGGTGTGGCCACGCCCTTCGAATGTCACCGCGAGACGGTCTGGGAATTTCGCTGCCGTCCGGCGAAGGATGCCGTCGACGGTGTTCACTCGTGTTCCGCTGCTCATGATCCGACGTTATAGGACGTCCAAGCATTTCGTCCCTTGTTTGGCTGCCCTTAGGGTTCACGCACCGCCAGCGGGGCATTCGACCGGGCATGAACCTGAAACAAGCACTCGACAGTCTCGAATCGGCCTCGTTCCTCGACGGAACCAGCAAGGCGATCAACGGCGTCCTCGCGCCCGCACTCGACGACACCGCCGTCGGATCAGCACTCCGCGGCCGGTGGATCGGACACCCCATTCACCCCGCGCTGGTCAACGTCACCATCGGTAGCTGGACGAGCGCCGTGACCCTCGACCTGATCGGTCGACACTCCAGCGCGAGCAAGCTGGTCATCTCGGTCGGGCTGGCGTCGGCACCGGCAGCTATCGCAACCGGCTGGGCGGACTGGTCGACGATGAACACCCGCCAGCGACGCGTCGGAATGATCCACGCAGCTTCGAATGCGACCGGCGTCTTTCTGTTCCTCGGCTCGTACCTACGACGCCGGAAGCAGACCGACGGCACCGCTAAAGTTCTCGCCGCGGCTGGTCTAGCGGCCGCGAGTGTCGGCGGACTCATCGGAGGCCACCTCGCCTACAGCTCGATCGACAGCGAACCGGCGTCGGAGGCGCAACACCGCGCCTGACGACCGATCGTTGCCACCATACGGAGGCATCAGCAGTTGTTCGGCTCCCCGATCTTCACCGCGGACAGCAGAGCATCCCCCTCGTCGATGAGGGTTCCGGCCGGGGGCTCCTGCGCTACGACAATCCAATTCGAGTCGTTGATCTGCATCCGACCGTCACCGGAAGCGTCGACGCTCCGGGAGTAGAACACCCCTGCCGACTGAATCGCGTTCTGCGCCGTCTGCAGATTCATACACACAACGGACGGCATGAACGCGGGCACCGGCTCGGCTGCCGCGGGCTCAGAGGTCGCCGAAGGCTCGAGCACCGAAGGCTCCGAGGCGGCGTCCGGCACGACGAGTCGCGGCACAGAAGTCGGCGAGGGCGCGGTCTCTTGCACAGTCACTGTCCTGACCTCGGTTCCGACCTCGGAATCGGTGGAGCCGCAGGCTGCGGTGGTGACCGCAACAAAAGTACACAAGACGACCGATTTCATGGTGAAGCGACTGCCGTTCAACACGGGGACCTTTCGACGCTGCAGTTGACGGGCTGCTGCCCGTACCCACAGTGAATCGACATACCGACAGGTTCGTTACGGCCACCGATCGCCAACATTTCCGTACACCGTACGGTAGACTGCGTCAGCCCCTGGCGACCATCGTCGGGCGCGGCGAAAGGCGACTCGAACGCAATGACCCCAATGCTGTCGAACACCCCAGACCAGCTGTCGACACCTGCCGAAGAACTCTCCACCATCATCGTTCGCGGAGCACGCGAGAACAATCTCCGCGACGTGAACCTCGACCTGCCCAAACGTTCACTCGTCGTGTTCGCGGGCGTCTCCGGGTCGGGCAAGTCATCACTCGTTTTCGACACCATCGCCGCCGAAGCCCAGCGGCAGATCAACTCCACCTTCACCGCGTTCGCCCAGACGTTCCTGCCCTCCTACGGCCGGCCCGACGCCGATCTGATCGCCAACCTGTCGGCCGTCGTGATCGTCGATCAGAAGCGCCTGTTCGGTGGCCCGCGCTCGACAGTCGGCACCATCACCGACATCGGCGACTGGCTGCGGATGCTGTGGTCCCGCGGTGTCACGCCGCAGATCGGGTACGCCAATGCATTCTCGTTCAACGACCCCGCCGGCATGTGCCCCGAATGCGACGGGCTCGGCGAGGCGAAGATCGTCGACCTCGCCGAACTGGTGGACGAGTCGAAGTCCCTGCGCGAGGGACCGTTCAAACACCCCGACTTCGAGGTCGGCAAATGGCCGTACCGCGTGTTCGCCGATTCCGGCCTGTTCGATCTCGACGTACCGATCGAGCAGTACTCGGCCCGTGAGCGCCACATCTTCTTCGACGCCAAGCCCGGCGAGGTCGACGTGACGAACCCGGACGCCGTCATGAAGAGCTACGAGGGGATCGTCTCCCGGTTTCGGCGCAGCTACCTGGCGAAGGACGCCGATGCGCTCAAAGGGAAGGCCAAGCTCGCGTTCGATCGCATCGTCACCCGCGGCACGTGCCAGGCCTGCGGCGGCTCCCGGTACAACGAAACCATCCGAGGTGCCGCCCTCGAAGGACTCTCCCTGCCCGACGCGTTCGCCATGCAGGTCTCCGAACTCGCCGATCGCATCGACGGCTGGCACATCACCGGATTGAGCGCCGTCACCGCCGAAATCGTCACTCAACTGCGCAGACTCGTCGACCTCGGGCTCGGCTACCTCAGCCTGGACCGCGCCACGTCGTCGCTCTCCGGCGGTGAATCGCAGCGCATCAAAATGGTGCGGCACCTCGGAGCCACGCTCAACGACATGCTCTACGTCTTCGACGAACCGACCACCGGGCTCCACCCCCGCGACGTGCACCGCCTCGACGACATGCTGCTCGCGCTGCGAGACAAGGGCAACACCGTCCTCGTCGTCGAGCATGACCCCGAGGTCATGGCCATCGCCGACCGCATCGTCGAGATCGGTCCGGGTGCCGGAAAAGCCGGTGGCACTGTCGTGTTCGAGGGAACCTTCGACGAACTGCGCCATGCAGACACCAGGACCGGCGCTGCACTCCGGCGCGAGGACCTCCGATTGCGCACTCCCCGTTCCCCTTCGGGCTGGCTGAGCATCACCGGTGCCGGCACCCACAATCTCCGCAACGTCAGCGTCGACGTGCCACTGGGTGTCCTGACGGCCGTCACCGGAGTCGCCGGTTCCGGCAAGTCCAGCCTCATACACGGCCACCTTCGTGATGTCGCACCGGACGCGGTCATCATCGACCAGGCACCGATCCGCGGATCGCGCCGCTCCTCCCCCGCGACGTACACCGGGTTGCTCGATCCGATTCGCGCCTACTTCGCCAAGAAGACCGGGCAGCCGCCGTCGCTGTTCTCCCCCAACTCCGACGGTGCGTGCCCCGACTGCCAGGGCAGCGGCGTCATCTTCACCGAGCTCGGGTTCACCGACCCGGTGACGAGTACGTGTGAGACGTGCCAGGGCAGGCGGTTCCGGTCGGGCGCAATCCGCCACACCGTCGACGGAATCAGCATCGCCGACATCTTCGAGATGTCCGTCGAGGATGCTCAGGACTTCTTCGACGTCAAGAAGATCCGCGACATACTCCGGCGGTGTCGGGACGTCGGTCTCGGCTACCTGTCGCTCGGGCAGAACCTGTCTTCGTTGTCCGGTGGGGAGCGCCAGCGCCTCAAGCTCGCCACCGAACTGGTCGGAGCATCGCCGGTGCTGGTTCTCGACGAGCCCACGACCGGTCTACATCCGTCGGACGTGTCGAACCTGATCGCCCTGCTGTCCGGAATGGCCGACGAGGGCAGGTCGGTGATCGTCATCGAGCACAACCTCGACGTCGTTGCCGCCGCCGACTGGGTCATCGACCTCGGCCCCGACGGCGGCCACAACGGCGGGTCGATCACCTTTACCGGAACCGTCGACGGGTTGGTGGCATCGGACACCCACACCGGCACGTACCTGGCACGCAGCCTGGGGCGATGACCGGCGACCCGATAGTGTTGGCGCTCCAGGGTCCGAGAAACACAGGGCCGAAATACACAGGAGTGGCAGTGCAGCGTCGATCGGCACGAATTATCTCAGCAGGGTTCGCGGTCGTTGCGCTCGTCGCAGCCGGGTGTGGCACCGCGACCACGGACACCCCGGCCGCCACCACCTCGGCGTCGAGCGGGGAGTTTCCGAAGTCGATCGCGTCGGGCTCCGACGGCGGCAGCGTCACCATCGACGCGATGCCCCGCACGATCGTGTCTCTGAGCCCGACGGCGACGGAAACCCTGTTCGCCGTCGGCGCGGGAAAGCAGGTGGCGGCCGTCGACGATCAGTCGGATTACCCGACCGACGCTCCGAAGACCGGTCTGTCGGCGTTCACGCCGAGCCTCGAGGCGATCGTTGCGTACGACCCCGATCTGGTGATCACCTCGACCGACCTGGGCATCGTGTCGTCCACTCTGGCCGAGGCCGGCGTCCCGACGCTGCTGCTCCCGGCCGCGACGAGCCTCGACGACGCGTACTCGCAGATCGAACTCATCGCGGACGCGACCGGGCACGACTCCGATGGTGCCGCGGTGGTCGCGCACATGCGTGACCGGATCGACGCCGCCGTGGCGAGCGTGCCGACTCGCGACGAGCCGTTGACGTACTTCCACGAACTCGACGACACGTTGTACACGGTGACGAGCGAGAGCTTCGTCGGCCAGATATACGGCCTGTTCGGCCTCGAGAGCATCGCCGACGGCTCCGATGCCGGCGACTACCCACAGCTGTCCGCCGAGACGGTGATCACCGCCGATCCCGATGTGGTGCTTCTCGCCGACGCCCAGTGCTGCGGTGTGACAGCCGAATCCGTGAAAGCCCGGCCGGGATGGGGATCGATACCGGCCGTCCGGGACGGCAGGATCTTCCCGATGGACGAAGATCTGTCGAGTCGATGGGGGCCCCGCATCGCAGACCAAGCGGAAGCCGTCGCCGCAGTGGTTCAGCAGATACCTGCGTAGGTCAGCCCCGCCCGATCCGCACCTCGTCGACGAACTCGTCTGCAAGCCGACCCATTCGATCACGAAGCGAGTCCGGCAGGGTCACCGTCACCTGCACGAGGTACTGATCCACGATGTGGTGAACGACGACGTAGCGGGTCCGGGCGAAGAGCAGATGCCCATCCCACTCGTACCGACCAGCGATCGAGACGGACGGTAAACCGCGCAGTGGGGCTCGATCGCGGCTGACCTCGAGCCAGCCCGGTAGCACCCGGGAGTCTCCGAAGCCACACTCCAGCAGAGATTTCGAGTCGACCGATCGCGTGAGCTTCCCGACCAGAACCATCGCGTTGGGCACGAACCCGTCGACTGCGTTCTCCGATGAGCACAGCACCGTGGTGGCGTGCGGGAAGAGATGTTCGGGAACGGCGTCCCAGCCTGGCAGCGCCGGTAAGTCGAGACCGAACCTGTCGCATTCGCTGCGATGCGCGGGCACGAGTTCAACACCCTGTCGGTTCAAGAAGCTCACGATCGTGTGATCCCTAACAGTCACTGGACTACGTCCTTCGCAGCCGGGGCCGATGCAGCAAGGTCGGTTCTTATGCGCTCGAACAGGCCGGGTGGGCGCAACAACTCGCGCGCCTCGTCGCGGCCCAGTTGCTCACGAGCCCAGGGATTGTCGCGACACCACAGCAGCAGAGCGAACAACGAGTTCGGTTCGACCTTTTTCTCACACGCCATCAGTACGAGTATCCGATCCGACTCGATACTGTCTCCGCGGTACACGACTCGGATAGTCGGGTACCAGTGCGGATGCGACATGGCCGGATTCGGATGACCTTGCGGTTGCAGATCGCTAATTTTGTCCCACGGGACGACGGTGATGTCGCGGACCACCTTCCATCCGCGGCGTCGATAGATCTCCTGCACGATGCCATCCGGGTGCAGTGAGATTCCGGTCCGGTTGACGATGAGCACACTCAGGGCGAAGAACAGGACGAATATCGGAGCGCCGAAGTAAGCCATGATCTCGGTCCTGAGCTGGTGACGCGCTGGACCTACGGGTTCGTCGCCCCGCCAACGGAAGTAGGACACGCCGACCAACAACGCGAGTGCGAGAGTTCCGCTCCGATACAGGACGGCCCCTCGCCCCGGCACTGCCAACCCTCGTCCGACTCCGGCGACGTCGACCGGTCGAACGAAACGCGACAGCCGCGCACCTCCGATGCCGGACAACACCACAGCCAGTGCGAGCGGTACCAGCACCACGAATGCCAGCCACGCCATCGAGAGGAGGATGTCCGAGTCGAGCGTTCCGAACAGTAGAACGACGGTCGCGATTGTCGCGGCAAGTACTGCGAACAGGACGACGAACACTGATGACCAACCGAGATGAACACTGCGCCACGCTCGCACCCACACTGGTTTCTTCTGCCCTACAACGCTTTTACGCAGCGAACAGGCACCTTGCTTCGAGATGGCGTCATTGTCGTCGTATTCGATCATTTCCACGTCGCCTCCAACAGCTTGGACACGCCATAAGTGACGGCTCCTCCCAGAGCGATCCCGGCAGCGGCACCGGCTACTGTTCCCGGCCCTGGAACGATCGAACCCGCCACTCCGCCGATGGCACCGAACGCCCATGTCGTGGCAGCCCCGGCAGCGATCGGTGCTGCCTCGACGAGTACAGCTTTGGTGGGGTCCATCCCGTCGTCGATGTTGTCGGCGATGCCGGGAATCGCTCCGGCCACAGCACCGAACGCTCCCAGTCCGCGCCCGATGTTCTTGGCGACGTCGTCGACCGAATCGACACCCGGGAGCTCGAGTGCCTTCCTCGTCACGTCGGCCATGCCCCCGATCACCGTCGACGCTATGGTCGTCGGCCAGTCGGGCATCCACGAGAACGATCCGTCCGGGTTGTCGACGAATTTCCCGGTCGGGCTGCCCAACGCCAGCTCGGTCAGCTTCATCGTCGGTTCGGCCAACTGCCGCGCAGCGTCCACCGCAGCCTGCTCGGCGTGCCGCAAAGCAGCCTGTATGTCGGCGGTCAATTGCGCTGCATCGGAGCGTAGTTCGTCAGCTCTGCGCATCTTCTCGTCGCCGAGACTGTCCGGAATCAACGCGACCATCCCGTCGGGGTTCACCACGCCGTCGGCCGCGACGGCAAACCCGCTCATCGTCGCCGCCGACACCTGCGCCTGCAGGTGCGTCTTGGCGGCGTCGACGATTCCCGCTGCACGCTCGAATGCGGCCCCCAGTGTCGTGATCTCGTTGCAGACCCAACCCATCCGGGAGCATTCGGCCACGACACGTTCGGCTGCGGCGTCCGCTGCGTCGCCGGTCCACGTCTCGGCCAGCACATCCTGCTCGTCGAGCACCCCGGTGCGCCGGCCGTCCACGCGTGCGACGATCTCGGCCAATTCGATCATCGTCTTGCGCATCGACTCCGGCTCCCACCCGGCGACGTGCGGCACCGTCGTAGTCATTTCGGCTGGTCCATCGATGCGAGGCGTCGGGACAGCTCGTCATCTGCGATCTCGTAGTTCTGCGCGACCCCGCGTGCGATGTCCGCGACACATTCCGCTCGCCCAGCCAGCGCGGCAACGGCTCCCGCGGCTGCCGCGGCTGCCGCCGCGCATGCGTTGTGGAAATCGCTGCCCGGCAATGCATTTTCCGAGCGACGGAACGGTGCGAGAGCATCGACGTTCCGAATCGCCTCTCCGGTCCCCGACAACATAGTCGAGAACTGTTGCAGGATCGCCGGATCCACATTCACTGTCATGACGCTCCCCCGAGTCGCTCCGAATCGACGCTCAATGTTCGGCGTCATCGGGTTGGACGCAGATCGGCGTCGATCGGTTCCCTGCGGTCCGCGTCGAGAGACGCGAATGCCGCGGAGTACCGTTGGCTCGGCTAACGATCTAGGGGTGTGGGCAATGACCGGACGTCGAATATCGTTCGCTGCCGCGGCCGGACTCGCGGCTGCGATGGGCGTCGGACGATTCGTATTCACACCGCTGCTGCCGATGATGGTCGGCGCAGCCGAGGTGACCCCCAGCGGCGGCGCCGTCATCGCGACCGCCAACTACGCCGGCTACCTCGTCGGCGCGGTCGTGCTGTCCCTGCGACCCTCGATCAACACGACGGTATCGTTCCGGCTGTGGACGGTGCTGCTCGTCGGTAGCGAATCAGGCATGGCCGCAGTACATTCCACTGCTCTGTTCTCGGCGCTGAGGTTCCTGGCCGGCGTGGCGAGTGCAGCGATCTTCATCGCCTGCGCGAGCACCGTCACGAAGCATCGCACCGATGGGGCCTCGCCGGGCATCGCTTTCGGCGGCGTCGGCGCAGGTATCGCAGCGTCGGGAATCCTGACGCTGCTCGTCGGGCCGCATCTGTCGTGGGAGGCGTTGTGGGTGTGCTCGGCGGTGCTGACTGCGATGCTTGTCGTTCCGGCGTGGACGCTTCCGGTCCATCCTGAGCCTTCGACTCGATCCGCGACCGGCGACATCGACAGCCGGACCAGGGCGCTGTGGCGAACGTTGCTCGTGGCGTATTTCCTCGAAGGACTCGGCTACATCATCGTCGGCACATTTCTCGTCGCGGCCGTCGGTGGCCACGGCAATACGTCGGTGGGTCCGACGGTGTGGATCGTTGTCGGACTCGCCGCGGTGCCCGCGACAGTGCTGTGGCAGGGAGTTGCCCGCCGAACCAGCATGCGCAACGCGCTGGTGGCAGCATTCGCATTGCAGTCCGTCGCCGCACTGCTGCCCGCCCTTACCAGCAACACCGTCGCCGCTGTGTTGTCCGCCCTGCTGTTCGGTGGAACCTTCATGGGCATCACGATGCTGACGATGAGTACCGCACAGACGCTGCCCATCGGCCGTACGGCGGCGACGCTGACGGCGATCTACGGCGTCGGACAGGTACTGGGTCCGCTGATCGTCGCGCCCGCGATCGGAGACTCGTACTCGATGGCCTTCGCCATCGCGACCGCTGTACTGATCCTCGGGACTGCCGGCGCAGTGCGGGTATCGCAACTGACCGGGCGGCGCTGAGCGATGCTGTTCCCAACTGTTCCGCCGTGCAGGGATCGGGACCCTCCACGGCGTCGGGCGAATATCCACAATGATCACTCGAGACCGGCAGGACGATCGCCGCGTGACGGAGATCGCCTCTGCCTTCACCAGCGTTTACCTTTTGACGGTCGCATCGCCCTGCATTTCGATGTTTGGTACGCCCGCGGCACAGGGAAGGCGTTCACTTGGCGCACGTGAGGCACATCGATCCGAACGCGCCACTACATCCGAGGAGTACTTCCATGCCCACCACAGTGGCCGATCAACTCGTTCGAGGACTCGTCGACGCCGGCGTCCAGCGCATCTACGGCATCGTCGGCGACAGTCTGAACCCGGTCGTGGACGCCGTGCGTCGAACCGGCGGGTCGGCCAAGGGCGGCATCGACTGGATTCACGTACGCCACGAGGAAGCCGCCGCGTTCGCGGCATCGGCCGACGCGCAGACCACCGGCACACTCGCTGTCTGCGCAGGCTCCTGCGGGCCCGGCAACTTGCATCTGATCAACGGTCTCTACGACGCACACCGTTCCGGCGCGCCGGTCCTGGCTATCGCCTCACATATCCCCAGCAGCGAGATCGGCTCGGGATACTTCCAGGAAACGCACCCCGACCGCCTTTTCGGCGAATGCTCGCTCTACAACGAGTTCATCTCCACCGCCGAGCAGGCACCTCGGGTGTTCCGCGCAGCGATCAATGCCGCCATCACCGGCGGTGGCGTGTCGGTACTGACACTGCCCGGCGACATCGCCGAGTTGTCCTCCGCCGGGCAGATGGACCCGATCGCGATACCCGCGGTGCCGGTCGTCACCCCGCCGGCAGCAGACATCGAGAAGCTGGCCGAGGCCATCAACAGCGCCGAGAAGGTCGCTATCTTCGCCGGCTACGGCGTCAAGGATGCCCACGACGAGGTGATCGCATTTGCCGACACCATCGGAGCTCCCGTCGGACATTCGTTGCGCGGCAAGGAATTCATCCAGTACGACAACCCGTACGACGTCGGGATGACGGGTTGCTCGGCTACGGGGCTGCGCATGCGGGGATCCACGACGCCGATCTGCTCATCCTGCTCGGCACCGACTTTCCGTACCAGCAGTTCCTACCCGAGGACGTCACGACCGCGCAGATCGACATCGATCCGACGAAGCTGGGACGTCGGACATCGGTGCAGTACCCGATTCACGGTGACGTCGGTGCCACGCTGAAGGCGTTGCAACCGTTGGTCACTCGCAATACCGACCGCCGCTACGTGGAGAAGTGGGTGGACAAGCACAACGATCTGATGGGCAAGACCGTCGGCGCGTACACCCGCAACGCCGAGAAGCTCGTGCCGATCCATCCCGAGTACGCCGCGTCGGTACTCGACGACCTCGCCGCAGACGACGCCGTGTTCACCACCGACACCGGTATGTGCAATGTGTGGACTGCGCGCTACATCAACCCCACCGGCCGAAGGGCTTTCGTGGCCTCGATGCTGCACGGCTCGATGGCCAACGCGTTGCCGCACGCAATCGGCGCGCAATTCGCCAACCCGGGCCGCCAAGTGGTCTCGATCTCCGGCGACGGCGGCTTCTCGATGCTGCTCTCCGAACTGCTCACCGTCGCGATGTACAAGCTGCCCGTCAAGATCGTGCTGTTCGACAACTCGACGCTGGGCATGGTCAAGGCCGAGATGCTCGTCGACGGTCTGCCCGACTTCGGCGTCGACGTACCCCCGGTCGATTACACCGGCATCGCTGCTGCAGCGGGTATCCACGCACAACGCGTCGAACAGCCCGAGGACATCCGCGGCGCACTGGAAACTGCGTTCGCGGTCGACGGCCCGGCGCTGGTTCAGTTGATCACCGATCCGCTCGCCCTGTCGGTCCCGCCCACCATCACCGGAGAGCAGATCAAGGGATTCGCGCTCGCGATGAGCAAGGTGGTTCTCAACGGCGGCGTCGGAGAAGCGGTCCGGATGGCCAAGTCGAATTTGCGCAACGTGCCGCGCCCTTAGTCGGTTGCACGGTTGCGTCGGTGCGGGCACGTGGCCCGCCCGAGTTGCGGTTATCCTCGACGGACCGCCCAAACCGGACATCGCGATCCGGAAACAGACCGTATCGGAAGGCACCACCATGGCCATCGACTACACCCGCAAGCCCTCGACCGGGCAGTCCTCGACCGGGCAGTCCTCGTCATCGCAGGCTGGAGCCCCCGTCAGCCTGAGCAAGGTGACGCTGTCCAAGGCGTCGCCGACCATCAGCCTGACCAAGTCCGGTGAGAAGCAGGGTTCCATGCGGGTGAACCTCAACTGGTCGACCGGTGCACCCGCGGCACCGCCGAAGAAGAAGGGCTTCCTGGCGAAGTTGGCCGCCGCGTCCTACGGTGCCGGCGGAGTGGATCTCGATCTCGGTTGCCTCTACGAACTGAGCGACGGCACCAAGGGCGTCGTCCAGGCACTCGGCAACAGTTTCGGTTCGCTGCAGGATGCCCCGTTCATCGCGCTCGACGGTGACGATCGCTCGGGTTCGGTCAGCGGCGGCGAGAACATGCACATCAACCTCGCCCACCCCGAGAAATTCACCCGCATCCTGATTTTCGCCATGATCTACGACGGCGCACCGAACTGGGCTGCGGTCGACGGAGTGGTGACGCTCTACCCCACCAACGGACCGCAGGTCGAGGTTCGCCTCGACTCGGCCGAGAACTCTGCACGAATTTGCTCGATCGCGTTGTTGGAGAACACGTCTGTAGGAATCACCGTCACTCGCGAGGTCGAGTACATCCAAGGCAGCCAGGCCGACCTCGACAAGAAGTACGGCTGGGGACTCCGCTGGGCGGCAGGCCGGAAATAGTCACAGGCGTTGCGGCGGAGCCATTTCCAACCGAACGCCGATCAACCTGACCTCTCGGCTGTGATCCAGTCGATCCACCAGTGCCACCGCAGCCGAGGTGAGGAGTACCGGGTCGAACGTCGGTGTGCCGGCGATCGGCGCGCTGACGGTGTGGGTCTCGAACGGTGCGTAGCGGATCTTCAACGCTGCTCTGATGGCCGGTCTGTTCTCGGCTTCGATGTCGGCCAACACCTTCGACGTGAGCGCGGCGACCTCGTGCCGGACGACGTCCCAATCTGCCACGTCGGTCTGGAACGTGATCTCGCGACTGTGTGACCGCGCAACCCAGGGCTCGGAGGTGACCGGCGAACGGTCGATTCCCCGACCCTTGGTGCCGAGCCAGGGCCCGATCTTCGGCCCGAATGCCGCGGCCAGGTCTGCGTCGTCGGCATCGGCCAAGTTGCGAACGGTCGAGATATTCAGGGCGGTCAACCTTTTCGAGATCTTCTTGCCGATTCCCCACAGGGCGTCGGTGCCGCGCTCACCCATCACCTCGAACCAATTGTCCTGCGTCAGTCGATATATCCCCTGCGGCTTGTCGAAGTCGGTGGCGATCTTGGCGCGCAGCTTGTTGTCCCCGATTCCCACCGAGCAGTGCAGCCCGGTCGCGTCGAACACGGCGTCGTGCACGGTCTGCGCGAAGCGCTCGGGGTCGTCGGTGTCCACACCGAGAAACGCCTCGTCCCAACCGATCACCTCGACGACGGCACCCAGCGTCCGCAACGTGTCCATCACCATCTCCGACGCCTCGTCGTATGCCGGTTTGTCGACCGGGAGGAAGACCGCGTCGGGGATCTTCTTCGCGGCGACGCGCAGCGGCATCCCGGAGCCGACCCCCTTGGCCCGGGCCTCGTAGGAGGCCGTCGAGACAACTCCGCGTTCGGTGGGATCTCCCCTACCGCCGACCACCACGGACTTGCCCGCCAGATCGGGGTTGCGCAGCACTTCGACGGCAGCGATGAACTGATCGAGGTCGACGTGCAGTACCCATCGGCGACGCGCTGGGTCGGTTGGGGTGCTCCCGGTCATGGTGCTCAGTGTGCCCGTGGTGTCTCATGACGCCATGACGAAATCGATATCTCGTACCATCGGGCGGGTCGTACTCGGGGCATTCCTGGTCTTCGCCGGCCTGAGCCACCTGTTCTGGGCGCGTACTGCCTTCGCGGCGCAGGTTCCTCCGTGGGTACCGCTCAGCTCAGACTTCGTCGTGCTGGCATCGGGCGTCGTAGAGATCGTGCTCGGCCTGGCATTGCTGTTCTGGACCGCTCGCGCGCCGCTCGTCGGTTGGGTGGTCGCCGCGTTCTTCGTCGCAGTGTTCCCCGGCAACATCTCGCAGTTCCTCACCCACACCGACGCATTCGGGCTCGACTCCGATGCAGCGCGAGGAATCCGATTGCTGTTTCAGCCCCTGCTGATCGTATGGGCACTGTGGTGCACCGGAGCATGGGCCCAGTGGCGCGCTTCACGTCAGGGCCGCAGCCCGCGTCAGTAAGCAGATCTCTGCCCGGCCGGAACGATGCCGTGGTGCAACTGAGCCACATCAGGGTGTGCACGTGTCCGGGACTTCCAGGCGTTCTCGCCGTAGGTGCTGTAGATCGGGTTGTCGGGGTCGCTCTCCACACCCCGCGAATGCTGCGCCAATTCGGGCGGCAGCTCGATGACAGGTACGACGGCATCGAGGGCGGGACTCAGAAAGTGCGGCACCGATATTCGGTCGGTGCCGGGCCCCGGAGCGACCACCCGATGCCGCGTAGCCCGTAAGTAGCCGCCGGTCGCCACTTCCAGTAGCTCGCCGATATTGACGATGAATGCCCCGGCCAGCGGAGGCACGTCGATCCAGGCATCGGGGGTCGTCTCCACCTGCAGTCCGGTCGACTCGGGCTCGACGAGCAGCAGCGTGAGTACACCGGAGTCCTTGTGCGCACCGACGCCCTGAGAGTGATCGGGAGTACCCGGGTAGCGAACAACCTTCATGAGGGTGGCGGGCGCGGTGGCGAACGCACCGTCGAACACGTTCTCGGCAGCCCCGAGGGATCGAGCCCAGTGTCTGAGCAGTCGAAGACCGAGGGTCGAGACCGTCTGCTCCCACTGCTGGAACGTCTCTCGGAATCCCGCGGGCTGCGACGGCCACAAATTGGGGCCCTGAAGATTCCAGTACCCGTCCGCGTCCTCGATCGCCGGGCGCTCGGGTCCGATATCGATCTGCTCTCGCCAATCCACCCGTCCGTTGGTCAGCTCCCCGCCCACGCGCGAGTAGCCCCGGAAGTGCGGACTCTTCAGCTGACTGATGTCGTCCTTGACGCGCTGCGGTACCTCGAAGAACTGCCGGGCCAGACGCAGTACGTCGTGCATCCGTTCGGTCTCTATCCCGTGTCCGACGAGATAGAAGAAGCCGGACCGATGCGCAGCATCGCGCAGCGACCGCTGGAAAGACCGGGGATCGTCGTCGGCCGAAGCAAGATCGAGAACAGGAAGCATGTTGGCGATTGTCCTCCCCTCCTGACGCGTCGGCCAGCAGTGTTCGGGTTCGATGAACTCTCGGATGCCAGACTGGACGACATGAGCGCGGAATCACTCGACATCACCGTCGTCGGTCACGGCGCAGCCACCTACCCGCCGGAACAGTGCACGCTGTCGCTGACCGTTCGTACCGACGGACGTACGGCGGAATCCGCGTCCGAGCCGGCCCAGCAGCTCGTCCGCGAGCTCACTCGGCTCGTGGAGCCGCTCTACAACAGCGATGGTGGCCCCATCGAACGGTGGTCCGTGGACCAGGTCCGTCACTCCCGGCATCGCCCCTTCAATCAGGACGGCGAACAACTTCCCTACCTCTACCAGGCCGAGGCGTCGGTAGAAGTGCAGTTCAGCCAGCTCGACCTCGTCGATGCCTTCGTATATGCCGCCTCTGCCCTCGACGGAGTGTCGATCGACCACTTCGACTGGGACCTCACCGAATCGAGCACCGTCTCCCGCACACTCGCAGTGCGCGAACTCGCCGTCCGCGACGCGGTAGCCAAAGCCGAGGCCTACGCGTCGAGCCTGGGGAGAACGGGCGTGCATGCTGTCGCTGTCGCCGACCCAGGCCTGCTGCCGGGGACCGCCGAGCACGGTGGCACCGACTCCTCCCCCCGCATGTTCGCCGCGAAGTCGGCCCCGGCCGGGTTCGCACTCAAACCCGAGAACATCACGATCACCGCGAGCGTGCACGCCCGATTCACTGCTTCCTGACGCAGCGCGGATACGCTCGAACGATGAATCGAGACGATGCCCGACGCCTCTGGCCGCGGCCACCGCTGCTGCCTCGTCCGATCGTGATGGATCAGCGATGGGAACGGCTGGTCTTTCTGCACTGGCGAGTCCCGAGTTCGGTGGTCGCCCCGCTACTCCCCGAGGGGTGTGAGCCCGACGAGTTCGACGGCTCTTCCTGGGTCGGCCTGATCGGATTCCACATGGTCGGTGCCGGACTCGGATACAGGCATCCTGTTCCGTACTTCGGCACTTTCGGGGAGATCAACGTCCGTCTGTATTCCGTGGACGCAGAGGGTCGACGCGGCGTCGTGTTCCGATCTCTGGAGGCCAGCAGACTCGCAGTCGTATTGGGCACCAATGCAGCTCGCATTCCGTATCGCTGGGCATCGATCGACATAGACGACGACACCACGACGATCGGGTACCGCAGCCGGCGGCTCGCCCCGCCGCACCGCGGATCCACGACTGATTTCGGCGTCGTCCGGGGAACGCGCGACATGTCCGAGGATTCGCTCGCAGTGTTCCTCACCGCTCGTTGGGGATTGCATACCTCGCTCGCCGGTCGCCTGCTCTACGTACCGAACGTGCACCGGCACTGGCAACTGGTCGACGCAGTACTAACCCACTGCATTGACGAACTCGTCGCTGCGGCAGGTCTGCCCGGCGTCAGTACCCGCCCGCCCGACTCGGTGCTGTACTCACCTGGTGTCGAAACCCAATTCGGCAAGCCCTACACAGTCCGCGGCCGATAGAAGATCACGTGACCCGAGGACAGTTCGACGACCCAGTCTTCTGCAGTCGCGTCGCCCTCGCTCGCGGCTGAACTCCAGGTGACGCTTTCCCGCAACACCAGGTAACCGGAATCGAGTGGCAACTCGAACAAAAGGGTCCGTCCGTCGGAGAATTCGACAGCAGCGTCGTCACCTGCCGACAGCCGGACGACAGTTGCGCCGATGGATGGGAGGCCTTCGACGGTGGGCGCACCCGCACCGTGGTGCTCAGGCGCCGGCCACGATTCGACGACCCCATCGGGCCCACACAAAACCGTCGAACCGTCGGGAGCGCAAAACTCCCACGACTCGACTTCCTCTCGCGGGCGAGCCAAGACCGCGTGCTCACCATCGAAAACCATTCGGAGCGTGCCATTTTCGTCATAGTCGGCGTCCTCGCAGACAAGACCATGCAGCGCCGCGAGAGCGCGCAGACCCTCGAACTGATTGTCCTCATCGACGGTGAGATCATCGATAGTCACTTCGCTGAAGGACACAGTCGCATGATTGTCGAATTCGATGGTCAGATCGAAATCGAGCAGAATCCTGCTGACACGGTGCTGACCGACGGCGAGTTTCATCGATGATGACTGTGCCACACAAACAAGTCACGACAGAGAATCTGAGCCTCCGACACGGACTCGATAGGCGCTGATGCGTAGGCGAGGCCGCGAATTCTGCGGTTCGCGAATGCGCGCGCGTTCGTCGGATGCGAGCGGAATGGTGTTTGGTGGTGTGGCGATTGTGGACGCGTGTGGCGAGTGCGCGCGCGTTCGTGTGGGGATCTCCGCGCCGGTCCCCTTCACCTGGTCCGACGCTTCGCGGATGCGTGCGCGTTCGTCAGAGGCGAGCGGAATGGTGTCCGCTGGTGTGGCAATTCCGAAC
>NZ_CAPS01000060.1 GCF_000333955.1 Rhodococcus sp. AW25M09 | reverse complement strand
GGCCGGAGTTGTCCTGGGCAGCGTCCTCACTCGCTCGTTGTGTAATCGGTAGCTCCGACCAGCTCGGTACGCAGAAGGCCGCTCACCCCCAGCGTGGGGTGAGCGGCCTTCTGCGTTGCAAGTACTGCCAAGTCGGTACCGCTACGGGGTGGTCGACGCTCAAATGTGCGGTCGGAGTTTGGCACCTTGTGCCAAAGATTGTGACGCACATAACGGGTCGAATATGAGTACACGTCAGGCACCCGCAGATCCGAGCTTCGGACGCGTGGCCTACGAACTATCCTGAGGAGGAAGCGTGGAACCACGAAAGATTCGGGTCGGCATCGACACCGGTGGCACATTCACCGACGTCGTGGCAGTGGACGAGGAGTCCGGTGCCATGGTCACCACCAAGACACCGTCGACTCCCAGCGATCCGGCCGAGGGATTTCTGACCGGCATCGACAAAGTGCTCCGGCAGCTGGGCGTCTCGGGTGATTCACTCAGCGCCGTCAGCCACGGCACCACCGTCGCCACCAACAAGCTGCTCGAGGGCAAGGTCGAGAACCTCGGCTTCATCACCACCGAGGGCTACGAGCACGTACTCGAAATCGCACGCCAGTCGGTACCCGACGGCTACGGCAACTCGTACTTCTGGGTCAAGCCCGATCGCATCGTGCCTGCGCACCGCGTCCGCACCATCCGTGGCCGACTGTCGTTCGACGGCAACGAGATCCGTCCACTCAACGACGATGATGTACGCGCGGCAGCCGCATTCTTCAAGTCCGAGGGTGTCAAGACGCTCGGCGTGTGCCTGGTGCACTCCTATGCCAACCCCGACCACGAGCAGCGCGTCCGCGACATCCTGCTCGAGGAGTACCCCGAGGCAACCGTCTCCATCTCCACAGAGGTTCTGCGCGAGTACCGCGAATTCGAGCGCGCCATCACCACTTTGGTCGACGCGGCCGTCAAACCCAATATCCGCAGCTACGTCAACAACATCGCGAACCGGTTGCGCGAGTTCGCCACCGAATCCGGTGACGCACGCGACGTGCCGTTCTACGTCATGAAGTCCAATGGCGGCGTCCTGTCCGCCAAAGAGGTTGTGCACCAGCCCATCACCACCGTGCTGTCCGGTCCCGCTGCCGGCGCTCTCGGCGCAGCTCTGGTAGCCAGCGCCGCAGGTGTCGAGCAAGTCCTCACGTGCGACGGCGGCGGCACCTCCACCGACGTGACGGTCGTGGTCCGCGGCGAGCCCGCCTTGACCACCGAAGGACGCGTCGGCAACTACCCGTCGAAGATTCCGATGATCGACGTCGTCACTGTCGGCGCAGGCGGTGGATCGATCGCCTGGATGACACCCGAGGGCACACTGCGCGTCGGGCCGCATTCGGCCGGTGCCGATCCCGGCCCCATGTGTTACGGAAACGGCGGCTCCGCTCCGACCATCACCGACGCCCACGTTCTTCTCGGCCGGATCCCGCCGCACCTGCTCGGCGGCGAGATTCCGCTCGATACCGACCTGGCGCGCAAGGGCATCGAAGATCTGGCGCACCAGCTCTCCCTCGAGGTCGAGGCCTGCGGCACTGGCATTCTCGAAGTGTCCGCCTGGAACCAGGCCAATGCGCTGCGGCAGATCTCGGTCAAGCGCGGACTCGACGTTCGTGACTTCACGCTCGTCACCTTCGGTGGTTCCGGTTCACTGCTCGCTTGCCGCCTCGTGGACATCCTGGGCTTGAAAGACGTTCTGGTGCCGCTCAATCCGGGCAACGTCTCGGCGTTCGGACTGCTCACCGTCGATGTGCGCAACGACTACGTGCAGACGCACGTCAGCCGCCACGACCGTCTGCGCGCCGAGGACTTGGAGTCGGAACTGGCCGTACTCGCTGCCCGCGCCGACGAAGCACTCGCCGGTGAAGGCTTCGCCGCCGAGGAGCGTCGCTACGCACGCTCAGCCGACCTGCGCTACTTCGGACAGGCCTTCGAGGTGCGCGTCCCGATCGCCGACGGTGAGATCACCCAGGCCACGATCGATCAGGCCGCCGAGGCCTTCCACGAAGCACACCGAGAGCTGTACGGGTACGACTTCCGCGGCGATCACAGCCAGTTCGTCGAGTGGGTCAATCTGCGAGTCAGCGGTATCGGCCCCATCAAGCGGCCGGTCTTGTCCGAAATCGCCGAGGGTAGCGGAGCCGAAAGTGCCCGTACCGGAACGCGTCAGGCGTACTTCGACGGTTGGCACGAGACCGCGATCTACAGCCGTGCGGATCTCGGTGCCGGTGACACGATCACCGGACCGGCCGTCATCGAAGAATTCAGCTCCACCGTGCCGATCGATCCGGGCTTCTCCGCCCGCATCGACACGTTCGGCAACGTCCGCATCACCCGCACTCTCGACTCGAACGGAGCGAACTGATGACCGTCATCGACATGGTGAACAACAAGCCCTACCGGCTCTCTCCGGTCGACGCGCCTGCGCCCGATCCCGTTCTCGTCGAGATCGTGGCCGGTTACCTCGCGAGCGTCGAAATGGAGGTGGAGACGGCTATTTCGCGGACGTCGCGATCACCGATGATCCGTGACGCCCACGATTTCCGCGCCGGCATCCACGACCGCAATCTGCGTAAGCTCACCGGCCGTTCGTACTCCGCACTGGTACATCCGGTTGCCCGCGACTTCCCGCTCGAGACCATGAAGCCAGGTGACGTCTACTTCCACAACGACGTCTATCTCTCCGAAGGCGGCATCGGCCACCTGCCCGACCTGTGCGTGACGGTGCCGGTGTTCGCAACCAAGCCCGGCGAGACCGAGCCGAGCGTTGTTGCGTTCGTTCAGGCATTCGGTCATCACGACGACATCGGCGGCTGCTGCCCCGGTTCGATGCCGTCCGGTGCCACCACCGTGTACGAAGAGGGCCTGATGGTTCCGCCCATCAAGCTATGGGATCAGGGCGTCCCCAACCAGGCCGCGTTGACGATCATGACGCGCAATTCCCGCATGCCCGACGCCTTGGCCGCCGATCTCGACGCCGAATGTTCCGCATGCCTCATGGGTGCGCGGCGGATGACGGAGCTGTACGAGCGGTACGGCGTCGATACCGTCGAGGCGTGCTTCGACTCCATGATGGACGCGACCACCGAGATCTACCGTCGTGAGATTCTGAGCAAGATCCCGAAGGGTGAATACACCTGGGAGGACTACGCCGAGCACGACGGCGTCGACGAGCCCATGTTGCACGTTCAGCGGATCACGTTGACCAAGACCGGTCCCGAGGACGAGCGCGGCGAGCGACTTATCCTCGACTTCACCGGAACCGGACCGCAGGCCAAAGGCCCGATCAACCACTGCGGTGACTACGCCGACGGCAACTTCCTCGCGAAATGGCTTGCGCCGGTGCTCCGCAACCTCGCGGACTCCCCCGAACGCATGGCAGAGCTCGACGTCAACGAGGGCGTCATTCCGCTGATCGAGATGAAGTTCCCCGAGAAGGGCACGCTCATCACCCCGATCTTCCCGGCCCCGACCAACGCTCGGACGTTCGTCATCCTGCGTCTGCTCGGTGTGCTGGCCGGCGTGGTGGCAAAGGCCGTGGACGGCAACATGCCTGCCGATCAGGAGACCATCCGCTACACCGGCGTGTACGGGGATGACTTCGACGGCAACTCGTACCTCATGCGTGAGGTACTCGGTGGGGGCTCGGGTGGACGGCACTACGCGGACGGTGAGGACACCATCCACGTTGTTCCCGATTCCCGGAACCTGCCCACCGAGTTCACCGAGAGCCGCTTCCCGTTCATCGTCGAAAAGCTCGGCCTGGCCAAGGATTCCGGCGGTGCCGGACGCTACCGCGGCGGTCTGGGCTACGAGAAGCACATCCGGATGCTCAAGGATGCGCATTTCATGTCCATTGCCGACCGTTCGATTCTCGCGTGCTGGGGAGTCAAGGGCGGTAAGGCCGGCGGATCGTTCTCGGTGACGCTGAATCCGGGTCAGCCGAACGAGCGTGAGTTCGACGCGCTGACCGATGCCGAGCCGATTCTGGCCGGCGACACCATCCGCATCCGCACCACCGGTGGCGGCGGCTGGGGCGATCCCCTGGAACGACCCATCGAGTCGGTCGAGCAGGACGTGCTGTGGGGCAAAGTCTCTCGTGAGTTCGCGGCCAAGGACTACGGCGTCGTCATCGAAGAAGGCACGCCGACCGCAGACGTCGAGGCATCGGAGAAGCTGCGTGCCGAGATGCGCAACGCTCGCGGACTCGACGAGCCGTTCTTCGACCGTGGGCCCGGCTACGAACGCCTCTCCGGTGGCGCGAAGTTCGCCGAGTACGACTTCATCGATCGCTGAGATTCACTGATGGAGCTCGATGTGTCCCGTGGCACCGACATCGCGATCGTCGGTGCCACGGGCAAGACCGGACGAGCTGTCGCCGCTGCACTCGACGGCGTGGCGGTGGTGCGGCGGCTGAGCCGTTCTGCGCCGGACTTTCCGGTGGACCTGGAGACCGGTGCAGGCCTTGTCGAGGCCTTCACCGGGTGCCGCGGGGTGTATTTCATTGCGCCCAACGTGCATCCGGATGAGCCTGCTCTACTTTCGCGGGCGCTGGAAGCGGCGGCTTCGGCGGGAGTCGACCATGTCGTCTACCACTCGGTGGCCTGGCCCTACAGCCCGCGGATGCCGCATCACATGGACAAGGCTCGTTGTGAAGACGAGTTGCGTGCCTTCGGTTCGGAGCGGGGCTTGCACTGGACCATCCTGCAGCCGTGCGCCTATGCGCAGAACTTCGAGGCAGTTCTGACTGGAGATAGTGCGAGTCTCGTTGTGCCCTACAACTTGGACACGAAGTTCTCGTTCGTCAGCCTCGAGGATGTGGCCGAGGTGGCAGCTAGGATTCTGGTCGAGGGTGCGGAGCAGCACCACGGGGCAACATACGAACTCGGTGGACCAGAGATGTTGAGTGTCCGAGACCTGGTGCGTCAGGTCGAGGCAATGACGGGTCGGCCGGTGTCGATGGAGTCCGTGGCCGTCGACGAGTGGATGAGCGTTCACGGCAGTGGGTTGGGTTCTGATGCACAACAGCGTCTCTCGGCCATGTTCGAGTACTACGACGACCGTGACTTCCTGGCCAGTAGCGCTGTCACGGCTACGTTGTTGGGTAGGTCCCCGACGCCGATTCGCGCTCTGATCTCGTAGCATTCACCCGCAGCCTACTTCTGTGGAATGTGAACGGCCGGTCTGGCTCGAAGGGACGATGAGTCTCCGAGCCAGGCCCCGGCTTTTCATCGAGTCGATGCCTCTGCTTCGTTGGTGTGCAAGCGAAAGCTTTGCGCATCCTCAGCTCTGATACGAGCCATCTCGGATACCGTCCGCGACGCCCAATGCTCGCTGACCAGGAATGCGAGGAGAACGAACAGCGACAAGACGCACAGCGTTACTGCGGGCCAGACGGCGTTCGGAACGCCGAGGAGCGCGAGACCTGAAGCCACTACAACAGCCGCCAGCATGACCGCATAGAGGATTTTGATGTAGACAATCCGCGGATTGCTTTCAAAGAGCGACAACCGAGCGAAGACCCGTGCCAACGCGCGATGCCCGTCCATTTCGCGCTCCTGCGCCTCCATGACGTAGCCGTCCTCCCGCAACCTCTTCGCTTGCTGGAGGGCCAGGTCCCTTGTACGAAATGCTTCGTCGATCCGCGTCGACTTGGTATCCCTCATGAGGTACTTCCACACGCCGACCATCGCCGCAGGCGTCATCGCGGAACCCAACACCAACCACATGTGCTCGACCACAGCTGCCCCGTCCATGCGTTTCCCCGATCTTTGACGATTTGCTTGACTTGTCCGAAACCGTATCTGCAGGGTCTGACAGTGGGTGTCCGTCGTGATGATCACGGCATACAGATCCGTTGAACCTTCGGCGCCCAGTCTCCGCACCCGGCACTTACCTCGCGAGACCGGCATGCTCGAATGTTGTCTCGTAGCACTGTTGAATACGGGCCGCGACGACATCGGTCGCGATTTCCGAGGTGCTCCACGCGAACGGCGAACACATCGTCAACAGGGTGCGCGCGTCGCACTGATGCTCGCCACCCTGCCCGACGATGGCCCACGGGGCGGATTCTTCGACGACGCCGGATCGGTGGCCTGGTGAGACTCTCGGTGCCGATCTGATCACCGCCGACGGTGTCGAGGGGGGAACGTAGGAGACCGCCCCGTACTCCCCTCGCGCTCGTCTGCGATCTTCCGGAGTGAATGCCGACACCGAACACGCATCGACACCGGCCGATCGCTTCCGATGCTGGTAGTCCGCCACCGAATCGAAGGCTGCCGTCACACCCACCGACGTCGAGACGTACGTCATCGACTTGCCGCGCTGAAAGCCCAGATCGGCACCCACCTCGACGGCGTCGATGTTCGATCCCAGGAACACGAAGTCCCAGCTGTACTCGGCCTCCTGCCGCTGGATCAACTCCCGCACAGCCGAATTCGTCCACTCTTGGCTCGCGTTCTCGTGACCGTCGGTCATCACGAGCACCGTCACCAAGCCTGGACGCTCGCCCTCCGGTATCGCGGCCAGACCCGCGTCGACCTCGCTGACGAGACGACCGATGGCGTCGTACAACGCGGTGCCACCCCGCGGCTCGAGCACGAGTGGTGCAACGTCCTCGATGGGCACGTTGTCGTAGACCAGCTCGTACCGGTTGTCGAACTGCGCCAGCGTGACCACGGTCCGGCCGTCGGCCTCACGCTCCTTGGCAATGAACGAATCAAATCCGCCGCGGGTGTCGTCGGCGATGGAATGCATCGAACCGGACCGGTCGAGCAAAGCAGCAACGAGGGACAGCTGAGGGTTGGTCATGGTTTCCTCCTTCAGGTCGCAGCCGGAACTGCTCCGAGTGAATTGGATTGAGAGATAACGGAAGAGCGATCGGCGACGGCTACCGCAGCGCAACCGTCGTGCCGCCTGAGAACGCCGAATCGTGCAGCTCGATCTCGGCGGGCACGGTTCCGACGGGGACGTCGAACACGACGGTTGTATCCAGTGCGTTGCCTGGGTTGATCTGTTCGTAGCCAATGCCCTCGTCGAGGTAGGCAGTCACGAGGCTGTCGACCGAGTACTGCTTGCCGTCGGCGTCGAGCAATTTCTGCGAGGACGCGTCCAAGCTCTGCGCACGATCGCCGATGTTGCGCACGGTCATCGTCACCTGGACGTACTCGCCCTGTGCGGTCTGCGTCAGGTACTCCGAGCCGACGGTCGCGACGGGTGGCGCGACGGCCGTGACGACGAACTCGAACTTTCCGTCACGCACTGGGACGCCGATTCCAGGCTGAGTCGGCGCGGCCGGGGCAACAGGAGCCGCTTCTTCCGACGACGGGGATCCGGCCGGCGCGGGAGCTGTCGGGCTCTCCGACGAGCCACCACCGATGAGCCGAATGAGGACACCCAGCACGACGATCGCAAGGATGGCGGTCAGGATCTTGTGTCGGGCAAACCAACTCTTCTTCTGCTCGGGAGCGGGCGGGGCGTACTGCTGCTGGGGGTGCGGGTTGTGGTTGGTCATGTCGAAATTCCTCTCGTTCGGCGATGCATCAACCACACCGCAGTCGGCCCTGTCCGCGCCTCGGCTGACCGGTCGGTGCGCCTCCTCCTTTCGGTCGCCTCCGATCGGCCGTGCGGGCCGTTCGGACGATTCGCGGTGTCGGTGCTCGGCCGTACGCTGCAGTTCGTGAGCACCCACCGAACAGGCACCCTGCGCCGCAAAGCCTGGACTACGGCGGCGGTGGCCTTCAGCCTGTTCTGCTCGTTGATGACCGCCGGGTTGGCTGGCGCGTCCGGCACACCCGGCTGGAACCTGGGCATCGGCGTCACGCTCAATTTGAGCGCCGGCGTCGCCTTGATCTGGCGACACGAACGGCCATGGGTCGTTCTGGGACTGGCGTTGGCCGGGCCGCTGTTCTTCGCCACCGATGCGACGGCAGCGTTGATTGCCCTGTTTGCTGTCGGTGCGTTCGCACGCACCAAGCCGCTCGTAATTGCTGCCGTTGCTGTGTACGTCGCGTGCGGGGTGTCGTTGACGTACGACGCGCATCGCAGTCGGTACTACTCCGTCCTGACCATCGGTTCGACGAAGGCCGAAGATGGGTCCATGCCGGTGGAATGGGACGTCCCGGCGTGGATTCCGTGGGTCGTCGCGGCAGTGCTCGTCGGGTTGGTCGTGGGTGGAGCAATACTGCGCCGCACGCGATCCGACCTGACGGAGGCTGTGGTCACGCGAGACAAGGTGACGGTGGAGTCCAACGCTCTTCGTGAGGAGATGCTGCTGAATGCGGAACGTGCCCGCATCGCCCGCGACATGCACGACACCCTCGCGGCCAGCCTCAGTCGCATCTCGCTATTTGCAGGCGGAATGCAGGTCAATAGCGCCGATGGACCCGAGAAGGTAGCTCAAACTGCGTCGTTAATTCGGCAGACCGCTCACGATGCGCTCGATGAACTCAAACGCATTATCGGCGTGCTGCGGGGATCGGCCGATGCTTCGAGCGGTGGCCGGCAGAGTGTCGAGGGCATCTCCGATCTGGTGCACTCGGCGCGTAACGCGGGCTTGCACACGTCGCTGATGCTCGATGTGACGCCCGGCGAAATCGGCGCTGCGAGCAGTCATGTGGCGTATCGGGTGGTGCAGGAATCGCTCACCAACGCGCAGAAGCACGCTGGTGGTTCGACCATTCGGGTGGCGGTGTACGGGTCCGATCAGGCGGGCGTGCGCGTCGATGTGCGCAATCAGCTGATGAGGCAACCTGCGTTTGCACATGGGTCGGGTGCGGGGTTGGCAGGATTGGCCGAACAGGCCCGCGGGGTGGGCGGCACGTTCGCTGCCGGCGCGCAGCCGGGCGAATTCGTGGTGTCGTGCTGGCTGCCGTGGTACTCCTGACGGGCAGTGTCGGAGTCGCGTTCTAAGCTCAGCGCACCATGACATCGCCAGCCGTGATCACCGTTCTGATCGTCGACGACGACCCCTTCGTCAGGCGTGGAGTGACCGACATCTTCGCGAAGACCCCGGATATTTCGGTGGTGGCCGACTTGGCGGACGGCGACCAGGTGTCCGCTGCGGTTTCGGCGTTCCGGCCGCACGTGGTGCTGATGGATCTTCAGATGCGTAGGGTCGGCGGACTGGACTCCACCCGCGAGTTGATGACGCTGGCCCATCCCCCGAAGGTCATTGCGATGACGGCGATGGATGTGGACGATTTGGTGGTCCGGGCGATCGAGGCGGGGGCGCACAGTTTTCTGAGCAAGAGCGAGGCACCCGAGACGTTCCATCAGTCGGTTCGAGCAGTGGCATCCGGCAACACGTTGTTCAGTGAGGATTCGCTCCGGAAGATTGTGGCGACGTCGGTGTTGCCGGTGGCCCCGCCGTCGGTGTCGATGGACGTGCTGAGTCCGCGAGAGCGAGATGTGCTGCGCATCTTGGCTACTGGTTCGACCAATGCGGATATCTCCTCCGAGCTGTACCTCAGTGAGACGACGGTGAAGACCCATATCTCCGGGATCTTTATGAAACTCGGTGTGCGCAATCGAGTCGAGGCGGCACTGGCTGCCTTTCGGGCAGGAATGGTCACCTGAGCAGGCCGAGCCACTGTCGCTGACCGCCAATCGAATTCGCTGTCCAAGTATCTCGCACCGTTATTGGTACCTTCACTCTGCCCGATTCGATCTGTGCGAGGAGCCACGTGACCACACCGGTTGCCGACCAGCCCGCAACAAGCACGCTGTCCGGGCATGTGTTCGTGGTTCGCGGTCTTCTCGAGTCCATTGCGTGCGATGCCGTCATCGTGCCCACCAGCTCGAGCTTTCACCCGCGCTACACGTGGTTCTCGGTTCTCGGTGTCGAGGACGGTGGGGTTCACGTCCTACAGCAACGTGTCGCCGTCTCACCCGGCGTTTCCCACCCACGCATGTTATCGGCTTGGTCACCAAACGTGGCCGGCGTTCATTTACTAGAGGGCAACCTGTAACGAGCCGAACACACTCGATAGATTTGCTCCGAGGCTGGTCAAAGAATTCAGGAAGGCAATGGTGGGAATGTCCACAGAGGTCGTATTTCGCTCACTCGGCAACGGCGAATTCGAATGCGAGGTTCGCAGCCCGGAAGGTTTGACGATGCGCTGCAACGGCGCACTCGACGACCTGGAGCCTCGCGTCCTGGGTGACGACGCATTGGGCACCAACCCCGCACTGGTCCACAACGCGTGGGCCTTCGCTAAGCACGATCACCTGTACCGCACCCTTACCGACGGCGCTGAGCGGGAAAGCCATCAGAAGCAGGCAACGGCGCATCGTAAGACTGCGGCTGGCATCGCAGAACTGGTCGACAAGCTAGGAACAGCGTCGAAGAATTCGTGGTGTTCAGCATGCTTCACCCGAAGCGACCATCGACGCTTGACGCAAGGATTCGGCACGATCCCGGCGTACCTGTGCGAATCGTGCGGATCGCCGACACTGGGATGCGCAGGTCCGGGATGCGCCAACATGGCCACGCGAGGTTTCGCAGCGGTACTGGTGCCGCGGTACTGCGCCGAGCACAAGCATGAGATCCCCGGGTTCGAAAAAGCGTCGGCGAACTTCGGGGCGCTGGAGGATTACCACGAATTCCTCGATTTTGAGCGTCGAAACCTCGCACTAGGGTCACGTGTCGCAGCGATCTCCGTTCTTTCCGCGGGTGCACTCGCGACCGGTGCATTCCTTGCTGCCCCGGCGATCGGCGGGGCTATCGGCAGTCTGAGCATCGCGGGAGGTGGTTACGCGGGAGCCGCGGCCAGCAGTTACGGGTTGGCTCTGCTTGGTGGTGGCTCGATCGCTGCGGGTGGGCTGGGGATGGCTGGCGGGACAGCAGTCGTCGCAGCCGTTGGTGGAGCCCTCGGCGGTGCGCTGGGCAGTTCGGTGACAACTGCTTACATCGGTGCTGACAAGTCGTTCAACATCGAACTGATCAAGCCAGGGTCCGGGATAGCCGTGGTCGTTGCGAATGGACTGTTCAGCGAGGGGAAGAACACACACCCGGACTGGAAGAAGCTTGTGGCACGACGCTACCCGGATTCACCGATCTACCGAGTTCACTGGGGGAGCAATGATCTCGGAGACTTAGCAGCAATGGTTAAGGCAATGGGTGGACAACCGGCAGCGGCGCTCGGAATCAAGGGGCTGGCGGCAAAGGCGGGAAAGGCAGGCGCGAAGAAGTTGGGGCCGTTGGCGCCCGCTCTGGCGGCAGCAGCCGTTGCCAAAAACCCCTGGCATACTGCACGAGTCAAGGCCGACCGAACGGGTGTGGCTCTGGCAGGACTGTTGGCGAGAACCGATGCTAAAAGCTACGTGCTTGTCGGACACAGCCTCGGTGCCCGCGTTGCAGCAACAGCCGCCGAAACCCTTGCGAGGTCGAAGAGCAAGCCGAAGATCGACACGGTACACCTGCTAGGTGCGGCAATGGGGTCGAAGGGAGACTGGCGACTTCTCAGCAATGCAGTCACCGGTGCTGTGCACAACTACCACTCGTCGAACGACAAAGTCCTCAAGTACGCCTATAAGACCGCCCAAGGTGGACAAACAGCGGTCGGATTCGCAGGCTTCCGCACCGAGTTCGCCCGCATCCACGACCACGATGTCTCCGCTATCGTCGATGGACATTCAGAATATCTGCAAAGCGTGCAGCTCAGCTGATCGGGCATTAGTGCCGAGTACTGCTCTCTCGCTGAGGATTTCGTTCTAACGCGGCGGATGGCGTGGGCGTGCATAGTCGCGGAAAGCACAGTTACCGCGCCGTCAGGATGGGACTCCCAAGTTCAGTTGACTCGTGGATTTGTGGTGTGTCCCCGGTTCACCGGGGACACACCGCAGGCATCTTCGACAAACCTGTCGGCACCCTCGTGTACACATGAAGTTGCAGGCAGTCCGGTAGTCCGGGCTCCGCTTTCGCCGACTTTCTCGGCAACACCTTCGTCTACACAGAGGAGAACTATGGAACAAAGACGCCTTGGGCCCAACGACATACCCGTTGGAGATCCCGGATTCATGGTTGCAATAGAGGTAGACCATCCGTTTTCGGACCTCACGCCCCAATGGCACACCGACCTACTTCGCAGCGTCGACGTCCAGTCCGCGCTAGTGGAGGAGTCCGCGTTCGGGAATGCCCGGGTTGTCTTCCACACCGCCCACTGTGGATGGGGGGACGCCGGTCGTCTCGCCCTCCAAACAGAAAGAGTTGTCCGCCGGCTGTGGCCTACCGTCGCAATCGAAATCTGCCGGGCGGACGTATGGGGCGAGGAACCGTTCTTCGATCACGAGCCCCACGGTCTCGGGGACTTGCCCGGGTGGTGCCTTCGGAAAGATCCCCGGAGCGGCTCGACCGTCATCGTCGAGGTCGAACCCGAAGGAGGAATACCTCCCCGCCTTCGAGACTCCGACCTTGCGCACGTCATCCAGCCGGCGCGGAACGCACGGTTGAGTCGTTCATCCTGAGGTCGGCCTCAGATGATCGTCGAGCAGCATTCCGACCCCAACAGCGCTGCGATGTTCACAGCAAAGCCCGCGATAACGATCGGATTGAGTCGATCGATCGCCCGCATTCGATCCGTTCGATCTGACATCTATCGCGCCGAGGTTTCACATCGGGGACGAACCGGCCGTCGCGGTCTCGTAGCGATGCCGCAGATTCCGGACTGGCATTACAACATCGACGACGAGGGCTATCGATATGTCGTCGTGACCGACCTCCGAGTCCGGCTGGAGGGGTGGAGTGTCGAAAGTGTGGATGCCGACGAGATCGTTACGCGAAGTGACTTCACCTTCGGTGCCATCTGGGCCGATCAAAGTGGACGCGTGAACAGCACCGACGACGGCTGGTTGAAGGACGTGTGGGAAGCGCCGGTCGAACCAGGTTCACTAGTCCGTGCGTTCATCGTCGATGGTCGACGGTTGGAGGTCGATCAATGGGACTCGTTGGCCGCATGGATGATCGAGTCTCTGTACGACAAGCCGGTCGGATTCATCGTCGAGGTGGGCCCCAGCGACTATGTTGCCGACTCCACCGATGACACGCCAGTAGTGTGCTCACAGGTGGTCGTCCTGAGCGACGGTGTGGTGATGCTCAGACGCTCGCGCACAGAACTCGGCCACCTACTTCTCGCGGACTATTCGTCCGCGGGCCTGCCTCTCGACGAGTGGCAGAACGACGGCCACTTCGAGGACTGCACCGACGGATATCTGTTCACCAAGGACATTCGCCTGGTAGCGCGGTCGTGCATCGCCTGGATCCGAGTAAATGCCGGCGTGAACACGACGGGCAACATCGGTTGTTCCTACCGGTTCGCCGACGAGCTTCCCCGGTCCTCGTGACGCACCACCGAGTAGCTACTTTCACCCCAACCGACAGGAGATAAAAATGAAAGATCTTGGATCGATCTACCGCGCAACCAAGCTGAGGGACATGGACTCGGCTGCATTGGTGTTCGCGATCATGCACGAGATCGACACCGACCATGTCGACCCAGCACAGCTTCGCAACGCCCTCGAGTTGGCGACGGCTGCTCACCTGTCCCAGAAGCGGATCGGGAGAGCCGCATACCCGGTAGACCCGTACATCGTCCATCCACTCAGGAATGTCTTGCGCCTGATCAGGCTCGGTTGCACCGACACCGATGTTCTCGCCGCGACAGCTCTGCACGACACGGTCGAGGACCAACCGCGGGAGATCGTGTCGATTCTGAATGAGTCACGGCTGACGGACGGACCGAATCAACAGGCGGCACTGGATCTCATCACCGAGCACTTCAACACAGAGACCTCCAGATTGGTTGCTGCAGTGACCAATCCGCCGACTGATGGAGTGCTGTCCAAGGCCGAGAAGAACGCCGCCTACGCCGCGCACGTTGCAGAGGTCATCAAGGACCCCAAGGTTTTCCTGGTCAAGTTCGCCGACTTCGTCGACAATGCCGGCAGCGTCAAGTACCTCGACGACGACGCCAAGCGAACGAAACTTGCAGCCAAGTACGCCCCGGTGGTCGAGGTCTTCATCACGGCATTGAACGTCAACCGCAGCCTGCTCGGACTGAATCAAAGCGGTCTCGACGCCATCGACGCCCGACTCACCTCGCTGTCGACGTCGTTGGCCCTGCCGTAAAGTGCAGCGCGACTACCAGATGTCGTCTAGGCACTCAACGCGAAACCGTATGTCCTGTTCTACAAAATGCCGTTCTCCGACAACACCCATCGGATGGGATCCAGACACCGGAACGGTGAAATACCGTTCTCATGCAGTCGACTGCCCACTGGCGAATCACCCAGCGCCGAGACAGCAAAGAACCTGTGCACGTAAGGCTGTCCAGTGTTCGAGTTGACGACCGACCTGATGATCGGCCCCGCGTCGAGCTTCTGCAGCATGCTCTTGACTTCCTCGTGCAGTAGCCTTCCGTCTTCTTCGTCATAGGGCGCACCGATGCCGGGGTCCCGGGAGAACGCCGCACCGGGATTGGACATGATCTGGCTCCAGTTACTCCCGTTGACGTATTGAAGTTCATGTAGCGCATCGAACTTGGAGAGAATCATGGCCACCCGCGGCGTACCACGATCGATCACACCGGTAACCGTACGGAAGACCACCTTCGGGTCGCCGCCGTAATTCCCCTGCATCGGAACAAGATCGCGCAGCTGGTCTGCGATCTCTTCGACGCGGAGTGGGTCGAACATGAATAGAACCGCATCGGCGAGACCGAAGAACTGCCAAGGGTATCCGTCGGTGTTCGCGTTCTCTAGATCCTCGCCCGCCACGTCGCGGATCACCAGATACTGGCGAACATTGCCCCAATTGCCCAGACTGAAGATCAGCGGATCGCGTTGGTAAGAGCTCCCCGTGTTGACGGTCGGAGTGGGCTGCAAGATCCCGCGCTCCTCGTACAGCGGCCTCTCGTAGAACTCGCCGTAGTTTCGCTCGGTCTCGGAGTTCGCGGGTTCGACGGACTGCCCACGGAGCTCGGCAAGTCGTTGAAGCTGTTTGATCATGACGGCGATGTAGACCGTCTTACCCGTCGCACGCGCACCGGCCATCGTGATACAGGTGGCATTTCCCCACCTCCACGACGACGGCAATCTGTAATGACAGATCGGGCACAGATCGACGACGGGCCCACCCAACTGCTCTTCACCATAAGTCGCAGGAGGAGTCCAATCTGGCGCCGCATTTTCGGGCTTGCGTAGCTCCACTGTCCGGCCCATCGTGACGGGCACGCCTGCGAACGCCGAGGCGCGTTCGTCGTCCTCGGTTCGCGTCGGTGTTTCTTCCGTCCACGCAAACCATTCATGGGTCAAGAAGTTGAAGCAGCGCGGGCACTTGGTCATTGCGCGGATCCCCGCACGTCGGCTGTGATTCGTCCGGTGAGTTCCTGCAAGAACGACCGGACGATGCTGTCGACTTCATGAGGGTTGGCACGCAGATACTCCGACGTATCACTTCCGTCCGGCGCTGGGGACACTATTGCGCCCGCAAAACTGGGTGCGCGCAGCGCCGCGCGGGAAGGCGACGCGATCATCGTGGCGAAGTGCGAGTTCGCCGACTCATGTTCGCTGACAATCGAATCGGTCGCAGAATCCGTTACCAACACGATCATGGAATCCGGCTGAGCTTGCCCGAACTGCTCACCAGTTCCGAATCCGACACCGGGTGAAGCACTCGACAGTTGCTGCTGCACAGTGTCGGCCAAGTCTCCGGCGGTCTCGAACGACGCAGCAGTGGAACGGTTTCCTACGATGCTGACCGCAGGCTGTCGATCGTAGGAGATGACCGTGGAGATCCCCGCCAGAATATCGAGGATCGCGCGGACTGTTCCATCGGCGATGGCAGGCAGCATCGACGCACTCGAGTCCACTCGGACATCGAGCATTGTTTGCTGACTGTCCGAGAGCTGATCGACACGCAGTACCGATCTCGCAGCGGCCCTTGCCAAGGACGCCAATGGGCCGAGTTCTACCTCCGGCTCTTCCAACCGCGTCACCACAGCGATGCGGTCACCGTCCGGCCCTATCGTTGCCAGTTCGAGGTAACTCAGACCCGACACGTCGCGGGGAGTCAGCTGGGCCCTGTCGGGGTCCGTATCCTGAGAACTGTCGACGGCAACCGACACGTGCAGCGTGGTTCCGCTGGGAAAGGTCGAGTTCCCCTGCGCAGGAATGGCAACGAGCAACATCTCGTGCTCGACTCTAGGCAGAATCAGCATGCCTGCGCTATGCGCGATCACCGAAGGATCGGACGCTCCACCGCGACGGACGTCCAGAGCAGCCGATCCGGGTGCGCCGACCACCGACATCGTCACCATCAACGGCCGCTTCGGCAGGTGAGCTTTGCTCTTGCCATCCAGTACGTAAGTGACCATCAGATGGTGTCCTCTCGATGCTCGTGCACGGCTTCATTGTGTATCACTGCTGTTCGATCCTGAATGCGGGCCATGGCTGGTCCGGCCGGGTCCGCAACTCGAACCGGGCGACCCACTCCTCCACGTACCGCCCATAGGACGCGAAGACGATCTCCGCCTCGGCTGCTGAGAGTTCACGGATGATCGGCCACATCGCGTCGCGCAAGGACTCCCAGTTCGAGGGCCCCGTATAGAGCTGGCGGCGAGCAAGATCGGCGATGATGTCATCTTCGTGCGAGCGTCGCGCTTCAATCCGGTTGGACTGTTGCTTCGCGTAATTGAAGAACGAACGCGCGGCGATACCCGCAACGTCGACAACACCCGCCGCGATCAACCCGCCCAGAACAGTGGACTGAATTTCGAGTGCCGCCTGAAGCTTGCCCCTATCGACTGCCGGCACCGCAGACACGTCACGACCACGTGACTGTGCAATGTAGAAGAGGACCGCGAGATTCTGCAGAACATCCGAGGCCATCTCGACGGGTGCGGTGGATTTCCTGGTGTTCTTGCTTCCCAGGTCGGCGGCTATGACATCGAAGTGCTTATCGACCAACTCATTGAACTCATCGGGTTTCAGATCCGTCCACGCTGCGACACCCCTCAGCGCTGCCCATGACACAGTCGCGCGGTCCTGGCTGGTGAAGGCATCGGGGTCGGCGACCATTCGATGGCCGGCAGCTGTGAGCTGTGCCAGGACAGACGCGAGGCATGGTGGATCCTTCTCGTATACCACCGCGAAATGCGCCGATTCGGGCGGGACCGCCGTGCCGAAGCGTGAGAACAGCACATCCACATCGTCGAAGGACAGGGTGTTCAAGCGGCATAGCGTGCGGACGTCATCGAGTCGACTTGCCGCTCCCGTTTCGCGCACATCGTTCAAGACCCCCCACAATGCGAGATCCCCAAGGCTATGGGTACTGAAGTTGCCGTTTTCCGGTGCCCAGGATCGAACAAGCATGCCGTAAACAAGTTCCGAGAACAGGGCAACATCATGTCGAAGTTCTGGCGCGTCCGTTGCGTCCGCAACATTTCGCAGTACGGGAATCTTCGGATTAGCTGGGAAGACCCACCGGAGCACAACTTCATCAAAGCGGTGGCCGAACGGACTTTGCTGCGCAACTGGCGACGTCGCAAGTATCGGTCTCACGACGAAGTGCAGCGTCCGTTCGTCGAGACCACCCGCCTTCTCGATGATCTTCGTAGCCGAAGCGGTGTCCGAGAACTCCGCGACAACCGTCTCGAATGCATTGCACAGCAAGTCGATGACGTCGACGTCCACTGCCGCATCGCAGTTGGTCATCACGAGGAGGTCCGCAATCCGAAGAATGCGTACCGCCTGGTCGATCTTCTTTGTGAACTTGTCATGCGTCGCGCCGATATAGCCCTGAAGAACGGTTTGAATGGTCGGCGACAGAGTCGCGGGTGCGGAGCCGGTGAACTCGGCCCCGATCTCGCCGGCCCGGTGGGCGATCAACCAATCAGCATCGACAATCGCGAGGCGCACAGCGTAGCTCAACGGTGTCGACACCCTGAGAGAGCGTGATTGGGCTCGTCGTAACGCTGCGACTGCTCCCGCAGTGGTTTTCGGTGCCGATTCCTCGTCCACCTGATCCGAGAACATTGCCAGGCGAGACCCCGGCGCGAGGTCCGCCGGACGCTGTTCGGAGATGACCCGTGCGGCTTCCTTTCTGACGTCGTCCATGCCTGGCATCGACGCGACGGCCACAGCCAGCGGCCACATGGGTGACAGGGCAGTGTCACCGGCCTCGATGGCGATCGAGTCCTGTGATCCAAGTGCAAGAATCGCTGTCGAGTGGTCGATCAGCACGGCTTGCGCCAGCATCGACCAGGGCGTGACCGCGACGGCCGTTCCCGCTTGGGTCTTGTGGGGGTCTTCGTCGAGAAGGCCCAGGGTGGGGTCGTCGGTGTCGTCGAGTAACACGATGTCGCCTCGCCCGGTGAGCGCATCACGCTCGGAACTGGGTGCGATTGTCAGATGGATCTTGCGTCGAATGCTCTCACCGATCGCATCGGCGCGGTCGTGCGTGCTCCAACTGAAGTTCCGGCTGGTCCCCGGAGACATGAAGTATTCGACCGCCCCGATCCACAAAACGGCGGACGCTGAGTCTTCCACCAGCAGAACAACTGGCGGGCCTCCGTCCCACGAATGTGCAACGGCATCGAGCAGAACCTGGAACGTGCCCAGTCGGAAAACACTGGCATCCAACAAGAAATCAATGACGCGGTCTCGCGTGACGACTCCCCCGAGTGCCGGCAACTCGACTGAGTCAAGGGTTGCAGCCCTCGTATTCACCGGCCCGTACGGAATCAACCATGACGGCGACTTCCACAGCTCGATAGGCCTGAACGGTGGCTCGGCTGAGTCTAATTCACGATCCAGCACGACGTGGGCGAAGACATTTCCCGGCCGCCCCGACCCGTCGGTTCCCGCTTCCACCGTGTGCCAGTAGCCGGCACCGCACGATACCTTCGCGTACATCAGCCGGCGCTGCCGATCGTCGATATCGGCAGGCGTCGGATACCTGTCGAGCGCCGGCAGGAGGTCGAAGCGCGTCGCTACCCAAGCGGTAAGAATCTCCCGCTCCGTCGAGTCGATTCCCCCGGAGACGTCTTTGACCTGCCATCCGCCACCGGTTCGAGATCCGTCGTCGAACGAGGTGTAAATGAGGTGTGCAAAACGTCCACGGTCTGCCGGCATCACCGATCAGGACCAGAGTTGGGGTCGAGCATCAATTCCGACACGGCCGGGTCCAACATCGCGAAGCCACGTGCGCGTACCGGGTCGATGTCGAGGAACAGTCGTACGTAGCCCGGGCGACCTGTCACGTCCGCACTCCACCCCGTTGGCGTCCACTGCGGCACCAACCTCGGCGGGAGAAACTGACGCATTCCTCGTCCAGATGGGTCGTTCTGATCGCTCAGCGGCAGCGACTCACCGTCCCGAGCACTCAGTGGCAGTCGCTCGGGATTATGAACCAACATCAGCGGAGCGGGTGGCTCCAGTTCGTTACCCGCAAAGAGAGTGACCCCCAAGCGTGTACCTCCGTTGGGTCCCGAAGTTCGATCGAGGGTGTACCAAATTCTGGTCAGGCCGGGGTAATCCAGCGACGTGACGGTGCCGGTCACCCGCTCCCCACGCGAGTAGGCGATCGGAATCAGATGCACGGCACAACCATTGGGCGGGAGTGGCCGGAAGGTCAACCCACCAGCGTTTTTGTACTGAGCTGAGGAGATCTCCTGCTCGGACCGGGACTCGAGGAGATCCTCCGGCGTGTGATTGCGTGGACCCAGATACGCGAGCACGCTGGCCGCTGATTTCGGCCAACCGAACGTGACGAGTTGCGTGGCGCAACGTTCCACGATCTTCGCGTCGGTCACCGGCGGGATCGGCCGCGTCTGCACTGTCGTCTTACCTACTCGCGCAGAACCATTGAGGACGGTGACCGGTGTCAGGTACGCGCGATCCCAGCCTGTCGGCCAAGGAATTCGGCGCATCCTGGACGTGCCGGCCTCCCCTGCCTCGATCGGGTGCGCCAGCTGCATCGCTCGCGTCAGGCCCTCAACTTCGATGGCCGCCTCGGGTAGCGCTGCAAAGCGAAGACCGGCGTCGGGCGGAGACTGGGTGCGGTAGACGAATACATTTCCCGACTCGGGGGTCTTCCACGAAAGATCGAACGAGGGCTTGTCCGGGTGATCATCAGGGTGCACAGCCAGGTCATCGACCGGCTCGAGCACCACAGACACCAGGATTTCGCCCTGAGACGCGGAAGATTGGCGGGTCCCTTCACCCACGACGACTTCGGACAGCGCCCGGTAGAGGTAGCGCTGACCGCGTGCGACGCCCTCATCGACAAACCCAGTCAGATTGTCCTGATGCGATTCGATCTGATATCTAGGATCGTTGCTGACCGGTGACGCGCCGTCCAACGGAATCCGGAAGATCCGTACCGCGCGAGTGCCGGACCACGCGGACCAACGGCCGATGACGCGGCCCTCGTCTTCGCTGAGCACGAACTCCGACACCGGGCTGACAGCCTCGCCTTGAGCGAGCTTGTCCGGTTGTTGCATCGTCGCGTCGGCGTTGTCGCGGCCGAGGTGGCACCACACTTGGTAATTGCGCACGGCCGATGTGGGGAATCGTTCGTCGATCCACGTCGTTCCTGTTGTGACGCCGAGAAGTTCGCCGGCTTCGGGTTTGTACGGTGCCGAGTTCTCACCGGACACAACTCGATACAGCGCGACAGATCCCTCGGCGTCGGGATGCGGGGACCACGACAATCGTTGGCTCTCGCCCACTTTGGTCAGCGTCAATGACATCGGTACGAACGTGCTCTCGAAATTGAACTCGCAGAAGTCCGAGTGGTCGAGTCCGTCCAACTCCGATGCCCCTGCAGACGGGGCAGCCGCCGGCGCGGGAGCTGGCTCCGGGGTAGGACGTGACGGCGCAGGACGTGACGGCGCGGGGGTTGGCTCCGTCGCCGGTTGCCGCCTGTGGCTCGCCCGTCGCGCTGCGCGTCCGACGGCGCGCTCCTGGGCAGATTCGGGCTCAGAAACAACAGCCGGCGGAGCATCGTCCTGCGTGCGGTTAAAGGTAGCGAACACTTCGGCAATATTGCCTGCCAACGAGACCGATGGCCCGCGCAGCTGCTTACGAATCTGAGCGGCAGAGGTGTGGCCGTACTTGATCAAATTGTGGAATGTGACGTCTTTGATGGACGCGGCAGCGGCATCACCGTCGGCAATTCGATTGGCGCGCCAGGCAAACAGCGCGTCGATCGGCTTGGGCTCCTCGTCGGAAACTTCGGCCGCCTCGACAGGAGCGGAAACAGGCTCCGCGACAGGAGCAGGTTTGGGTTTCACCGGCCCACTGCGCGGCGTCCGCAGCTCTTCGGGCAGATGGCGCAGCACTTCGTTCGGGTCCATACCGAATTTGATCTGATGGTTGATGTGCGCAATCGTCGCCGACCAATCACGAGCTGCCGACGAAACGAATTCCGTCTCCCAGCTATCGGGATGGGCAGCGATGGTGAGAATGTCGGCGGGTGTCGGTACCTCGAACCCGACGCCCTTTGCCGCGTTGGCCCAGTCGGTCAGCGCATTGGTGCGCCGTGCCTGCTTGTCTGTCGCCATGTCAGAATCGGAACTCTCTGTTCGGCGCGTCGTAGGTCTCCGGTTCTACCGACGGTGCGGGATTTGTCGAACTGCGACGATCGGGCATCTCGGGCACGCTCCAGTCCTGCGTCTGGGTCGGCGTTTCGGCAGATTCGAGCCTCAGCTGGTCAGCAGACAGTCCGTCGCTGATTTGCGTCGCGACACTGACTGTACCGATACCGGCCCAACCACGTTGGCGGACATCGTCTTTGACGGCGGTCAGGCCTTGAGTCACCGCAAGGTCGGTGACCATCGACCGGTCGAAATGATCGACCCGGCCCTGTCCTGCTTCGTCGCCGACCCCGGCCATGAAGTCGACCATCGGTACGAAAGTCGTGGTGCCGTTGGCGAGCACTTCGATCTGTCCAACAAGGGACTGCACGAGTTCGGACTTGGGTCCCATCAGATTCATACGAGCTTTTTCCCACATCAGTTCTGAACCGGTGGACCTGAATGCACCGTCGAAGAACTCTCCGGACCACCGATCCAACGACGACATCGAACCGGCTCCGGGGGCTCGCCACAGCAGCGTCGGGTCGGCTTTGACGTCACGCCCATCACTTCCTAGGAAGTCTCCGACATTACCGAGTGCGCTTTCCCAGGGAGGCGTCAACCAACCGAGGCCGAACAGATCCTGCCGTAAGTACTCAGCAGTACTGGAGAGCTGATCGCGTTGGGGATTGGCGTATCCGATGCCAGTACTCTTGGGCAATCCCCAGGCAATCCGGCCTTCGGCTGCGCGCTCAAACCTGTTCGGTCCCAGCGGCTCTGCCAAGAATGCACCCAGAGCGCGGCTCCACGAGAGGTACTGCGAGTACGCGTCGGCCAACCGGTCGAGGTCGCGAAGGGCCGTGCGGAGATTGGCTTCGTCAGCAGAGGCGTTGGCCGCCGCTGCCTTGCGTCTGTTCAAGTCTTGGAACAGATCCTGCTGCCCCCGGAGAAATACGAACACCAAGACCACGATCCACAGCACGATCGAACCTACGATGATCAGTGCACCGATCCACCAGTCGAACCATGACTGCGCGATGCCTACCGCCGACGCGACGACAATCAGCACGAGGATCACCGAAGTGATCTGAATCCAACGCGCAAGCTTGTTGTGCCCTTTACTTTCGGCAGGTGGAGCGGCATCAGCATGTGCACGCAGGCGTGCCATCAGATCTCGGACCTCGTTGTGGCGCTCATGGAAATTTTGCGCCAGTGTTCGTCCGACAGCAACTCCGAAACTGTTGCCACCGCGCGACTGCCATTCATCGAGAGCAGAACCGGTCCGCCTCGCCTCGAGTCCGAGCGCCGCGTCTTGATCGAGTTCACCGAGCTTGCCGCGCAGTTGATTTGCACCGATCACATCGGTGGCGTCCACTCCATCGACCTCAATGGTGGCAGCCACGATTCCGGGCACTCGATCGAATCGTTCTGCGGGCCCGGGGATGACGTCCGCTGCCCGGCGCAACACTCCCCTGCTGGCTCCGATCTGTACAGGTGGCAATTCGGCGGATCGCGCACCGCCGTCGGCAAGAGTCATCGCGGCCTTCGCGTAGTCCTGCCACAGATCGGACAGGTCGACGCGCGCGATGTGGTGACGCTCGCTGTCGGTGGATTCCAGAGAATCACGCAGTTGGTGGGTCGCGGATCCGACTTGTTTCCAGCTTGCCTGCCGGCCCTGAGAGGTGCGCCCGTTGGCGACCACCTCATAGGCAGACGGATTGTTGCCGTAGACCGTCGAATGCACTGCTCCGGCAACCGAGGCGGACACGCTGTTCACCACTCGCGCGTACCAGGCAGCGGGCGCATTACGCAGCGCCGCTCCCAAGAACGAAAAGAACATCTTGAGCGCGGCCCAGAATCCGATGGTCTGGGTCTGCTCGGCCTCATACGGCACCCGGTCACCCTTGAGGACCGCGCGGTGCTTGCCCCACAGGTTGCTCGCCATCGTCTGCGTCGCCAGCGGCACGTCATCGACATACGTGACGGGGGCTCCGCTTTCTCGCGGCAGAGGCAGTCCGCCGTCTTGCTCGAAGATCTGCCGTCGCAGAGAGTTCTCCACTTCGGAAGTGTCGAGCCGTCGATAAAAGGATCTGGCCAAGCTGACGAGATTTCCAGGAAGAACGGGCTTGGCATCGAACGGTGTGTGTTCCACGTCGGCCCACAGCCCGGACACCGCTGCGACGACGGGTGCAGCGTGGCGTCCGATCTCGAGGGTGTTGTCGGTGGCGGTCAGCGCGATGTGGCCCATGCCCGGGCCGCGCGCATCCTCTGGTGCAACCAAGATGTTGTGCCAACCATCTAGGGCTAGAACGGCGTTTGCGGGAGGAGCAGCTCCAGGTCGTCCTAGCAGCAGTCGTAGCCGAACCACGTTCGCTCCGCCCGATGTCGATGCCAGCAGCTCCGCCAACCGCCGTTCGGTGTCTACCTCCAGCGCCGGAAGGCTGCCCGTCAGAGGCACGAAAACACAGAGCCGCAGGACGAAAATACGTTGCGAGGCAACGACTTCCTGCACCGTGGTGTCGAACTCCCGACCGCCCTGTACCCAGCAGGCGGCGGTGGGAGCGCGATCAGCGTCCGCGCCGTCGACCCACAGAAACGGCCGAACCATGCCGACTGCAGAGAGATCTTTGAGAACGTCCTTGACTCCCTCGGCCACGCCGGTAGGTGCCAAGAACACAGTCAGGTCGGACATCAGTGGTTTCCTCGCTGTGGGATCTCGAACGAGTCTGCGCCCGCCGACCAACTCGATGTCGGCGGTGCTGCCGTGAATTCATCCGCCGCAGCGGGCCGCAATGCTGCCGCGAGGCTGTCGTCGATCAGCGCGATCAGCTTGTTGGTTGCCCAGAACACATCGGGCGCGATGTCGCGGTAAATCGGAGTTTTGGTCGCTTGCGCTCGCACGGTGATGTTCGAGAACACGCCACCGCCTACAGCACCCGCTTCACCGACGCCACCGCCGGAGCCGGGCGGCATGTAGTGCTTGCCCGCGAAGTCGCGTTCTTCCTCGAGCCAGGACTTGGCTTTCGCTGCGCGATCCTGGGGTGTGGAATTCTCACCGGTATCGGCCACTACCGATGCGACACCGGTTCCGGTAGCGCCGGTACGCAGCCATTCCGTCAGGTGCGCCGATGCAGCGAGCCCGAGGATTCCGCCGACCTCGTCCTCGGCGGAGGAATCGTAGATGCGCCGCAGGGCACGGTACGACTGCATGGACGACATCACCGGTGGCTCATGTGATTGCGCGATGGCCAGCAATACGGATTCGAGAATGGCCGGTAGCCAGTCGTAATCCGCGGCGAACTCGGATGGCGGTGTCAACAACGGATTGGGGAATTCGAGCCATCTACCCAACTCGCCGTCGAAGATCCGCGCCGGCTCGATGAACGGTGCCTTCGGTAGCGAAACTCGGCCGAGCAGATGACCGAGGAACCAGCCGCCGACCATCGCCTGGCGCTCCGACTTGTGCATGGGCAACGACGCGGCCAGAGGGCGCGCGCGGCGCAGATTCCAGAACGCCTTCCGCTGCGACGGGGATGACGTGTTCCACTGTCGCGAGGCAGGCCCGATCACCGAGTTGTAGGCCAGCGGTGAGTAGTTCGGGTAGGAACCGAAGATATCGATGCGCTTGATCTGCTTCTCATCGGTCAGCGCGTTGACCAGAACGTCCTTGGTCGTCTGATCGATGCGAACGCTGCGCTCGAGTTCTGCCGAGAGCTCCTCGGCGATACGCTGGCCCTGAAAAGGGATGGCCGAGAACTTGAAGCGATACTGCATCTGCTGATCGTTGTGGATTGCCTGCATCGCTGTCTCGTTCACGCTGGCGAGTGGACGTGCCAGCGCGATGGCTTGGCCGAACTTCGCTACGAGGTCTCGGCGACGACCGGACAGTTCGGACTCGGCGGCTCCGCCACCGGTGACGTAGTCGTGCAATGACACCGAGCAGAACTTGTCGAACGATTCGCCGGTTCGGGCAACGAACTTTCGGGCCCGTGCGAGCAATTCGGGTGGCCGCGTATGCACATCGAAAGCCGAAGGCGAGGAGATGATCGACTCGCCGCTGGCTGGGTTGGTCGGGAACACCCGGGAACGCCAGGTGGCCGTCCGCTCGACGAGCTTGACGGTGTATCCGGGAGCGGTGGTTCCGTCGCTCGTGTCCCACTTGCCGGTGATGGCTTGAGCGGCAGCGCGCATGACGGCATCGCCGAACGCTCGCTGATCGGTATTGGCGCTGCCGATCGCTGCCGGCAGGTCCAGTTCGTATCTCATCTTGAAGTCACTCGAGCTGGTGAGCATCACTTCGTTGTTCGCCTCGGCGAACCGCGAGGGCACCCGCTCGTCCCGGTCCGAAGGCCATGCCGCGTACTGGTCGGTGTGCAGGCGTGCCAATCCAAGATCGCGGGGCTGTTCTACCGAGGCCTGCCGAAGCAAGGTGTGAGATTCGTTGAGTGCTTCGATCAGCGGGTCGAACAGTTCCGCCACCATCGCTCCGGCCGCCGCACTCAGGTGCGTGGACAGGGTGGCGTAGATCTGCCTTTCGGTGATGCGGCGCGCGCCGTCGAGGACCGCGAACACAACTTCCTGGGCATTGGACAACGTGCCCTTCAGTGCTGCGAGAGTGGCCCGAACATCCTCCGGTGGTTCGGAGATGTCCGGTGGGGCCTGCTTCGAAAGATCCTGTGCAGTAGGCAGTACCACGTTCTGCATGTACTTCGAGACCCGCTTGACCAAGGCCGTGGCGTACGGCAGTCCGAGATCTGCGATGGCGCTCCCCACCACATCTTCGAGCTTGTCCGCGAAGTGGAGATGCCAGCCGAAGGCCTTCGAGTACGCCGCGCTCTGCGCACTGGAGAGCATCGCCGAGCGTCGGGCATTGAGGTTGCGGTTGACTTCGGGCACCCAGGCAGACGCATTCAAACCGTTGCCCGACGGAATGTAGTCGCGCAGTGTCGTATCGATGACATGCGTGGCCAAAGTGGATACCTCGGACCGCGGCAGCACGGTGTTCGTGATCCAGGTGCCGATGTCGTAGGGCACCGAGTTCGCGTCGGTGTGGCCTACCGGGAGACCCAGTGCAGCACAGATATTGGGCCACTGACTGTCGAGTACCGCCGCAGCCTGCTCGTCCTCGCTTGCGCGATTGCCGGGCTGTACATGCCCGCGCAGCAGTTTGTCCGCGCTCGCGCGAGCCAGTCGCTGCGACGAGTATTCCGCGTACCGATCACGGCCCATGCTCAGGCTGGAGAACCCGAAAGATCCCCACGGCAACGTGTTCCACTGCTGATTGCCCCAGCCGAGGTACTCGCGGTTTCCGGCGATACCGCCGCCGTTGGTCAGGTCCCACTCGACGAACTGCTGCGTTGCCGTCTGGCTCATCATCAGTGCCGAGAGCCCACGTCCGAGGCCGCGGTAGATCGCGTTCGGGGTGCCGTCACCGAACAACGTCTGTTCGGCTCCGACATAGCGGCCGACGGGGAACACTCGGGCGAAGGGAATGAGTTCGCCTTCGCCGTTCTGCTGTCCGAGCGCGCGCAGAATCGCGACGTCGTGCTCACGCGCCGAACCTGTCTGGCTGGCTACGATTTCGCCTAGCATCGCCAGCGCGTTGGCCCGGACGCCGGTGGTGGCCGACGCATCGAGACCGTCGAAGATGTCGGGCGCAACCATGAACACGCCCATCAGGCGCGGATCGACACCGGTGATCAGCGTCAGTAATCGACAGATGTCCAGTGCCATCGACGCGCCCGCACCGCCGGCCATCGAGGACACGACCAGTACGACTGGCCGCTCACCCGGGTCGTATTTTCCGGCACCGGGGATGTCGAGGCTACGCATCTCGGAATCGGTATCGACCAGATTGAGCTTGCCCCAGGCAGTTTCGAGTCGCTCACGGACCGAGCCGGCGCGGCTCAGCGTGATCATGCGACCCAAAGCGCGGAACTGACCGGCACCGGTACTGAGCGGAGTGTGCACGGCCGACGGGTCACGTGGTGCCCAGGTAGCGATGGTGTCCAGGCGCTGCTTGCCGATGAACTGCTGGCTCATCGCGTTGTCCAACACCGAGTAGCTATCGCTCTGCGGTCCGGTGCCGACGTAGGTTCCGCCCTGTTCGCGGACGTGCCCTATACCGTCGGGGCCCGGCGACGGCGCCGTCGGAACGTCGAGGTGAATGAACTGCCATCCCGCCGGAATGGCGTCGATGCCGTGTGAGGCGAGGTCGGAGCGAAGCTGGTCCATCATGTATGCCAGCGTGGCTCCACCGGAACCGCCGCATCCGACGACGAGAAAGCGCCTCATTCGTCAACCTCTCCTGTTGCTGTTTGTCGAGAAATGGTGAGTCGTGCCGGTGCCGTCATCGTCCGTCTCCGAACGGATCGAACGGTTTCGACGGGCCGGACTGCCCCGGCGGCTGACTCGGTCCCGGCCCCTGGCTGGGTCCTGGGCCCTGACCTCTCGGCGGCCCACCGAACGGGTCGTTGTTGCGCGGGGCAGGCGGCGGGGTGCTGCCTCCACCGAACGGGTCGTAGTTTCCGGCAGCAGGCGGCGGCGTGTTGCCCCCACCGCCGAACGGATCGAACCCGGACGGTGCGGGCCGCGATGGCGGGGAGCTGGGGCTCGACGGACCGGAACCGGTCTCGGTCGACGTCCGCAGTGTCGCCAGCACATTCGGCAGGCGATTGGTCATATCGTCGACGACCGACTTGCGGACTGTCGGGCCCGCGTCGTCACCGATGAGCAACGCCACGACCGCACTGTCTGCCGGTCCCTGCAGGTCGTGCAGAACGAACCACCTGTTGTGCACGGCGAGTGGCAGTCGCGCCTCGTGATTCTTGCCGTGGGTGGCGGGCAGCGTCGACGACGCTCCGACTCGGCCCGGGGCGACTGCGGTGACGAATCCTGCTCCGACCGGCGACCATCCGACATGGGTGCGCAGCTGCACGCCTGCCACGTCGAGGGATCGGGCCGGAGAGTCGAGTCCGCGGACGACCTCGATGAGATCGCGATCGTTGAGTGCGAATGGGGAGCCGTTGCGCAGCACACTATTTCCCGAGATCGTGACCGGGAACTGCTGCCCTTTGAGGGTGCGGGCGGGAATTTTGGCCGTGAACCACTTTGCGCCGTACAGCAACAGCAGCGGAATGCCAGGCCCCAGCAACAGCGCCACGATGAGCGCCAGGAGTGCATTGCCGGTGTCGAGCGGCTTCTCGAGGTCGGCGGTGAACTCCACATCGATAGGCAGGGCACGATCGGCTTCGCCATTGGGTGCCACCATCAGTGCAACCGTGCCGTTGACGGGACCGTTCGCTGCGTTCTCCACCTGCAAAGCGATAGGGAGCGTTCCTTCCTGTCCATCATCGAGCGCCTGACAAGAGTCGACTGATGTAGCTCCCGACGTCGACAGTCCGAGGCTACCCACGCCATCGGGAGATGCAACGATGGAAGTTCCAGCGTCGGCAGGGAGCCATACGCAACCGGGGCCGGAGATCGGCAGGTCGACGCTGAATTGCCCGGCACCCTCGACCGTTCCGAAATCGATGGTCCGAGGCAGGGCGGGGAAGCCGATCGGCGGTGCAATGGTGAGCGGCACGTCCACTGACTGCGGAGCAAGGGCAGTTCCAGGCTCGACGGTGCCGTCGAGCGTAGTTGCGTCGGCGGTCGTCACGTTCAGGGTGAGCCGAACCGACGCCTGGCCGGGTGCCACGTCGGAGAGATCGAGGCGCAGCGGCTCGCTGATCTGTTCCTTCGGGATATCCGAGCCGACGATGGTTTGCGTGCCGTCGCTCTCGATAAGTGTGGCTGCCAGCGTTGCGGTTCCAAGCAGAGACTCTGGGTCTACTTCGGTGCGCGAGGCGTCGACTATCCCCAGATCGATAGGCACGTCGGACTCACCGCTGTGAATTGCCGTGGTCCGCTGCCCTTTCCACTCGGGGAAGAGATTTCCCGAGATGTGGATGTTCGAGCGTGTGCGAGCGCCTGCGGCTTCACCAGTGGGGTCGACGAACACCAACGCCCACACGCCCTGCCACCGGGGCGAGTCTGGATTGTTCATGTCGAACGAGAGAGTGCGCTGCGACTGCCACCGATAGGTGACGCTCACTCCGGCAGCGTCGACGGTCAGGTCCGAATCAGATGACGGCAGCGGCACTTCTGTGCCGTCGGGAGCCACGAGCGTGGGTACCAACCCGGAGACGTCAGCCGATCCTAGGACGGACACGGTGTCTATCGAGTTATCCAGAACGAAGCGGTGCTTGCCTTCTTCACAGACCGTCAGTACGCAGACGCCTGTTTCGCGGGTCAGGGGTGCTTGCCCTGGAGTGGAGAATGCATCGAACGCGAACAGCAGGTCATCGATGTTGCCCGCGAGATAGAAGTCGCCAGGGCTCGGGCTGGCGATGTTGCCGCAGGCTGTGCCGCCTGCCGGTTCTCCGGTGGCGATGGATCGCATCACATCGAAGTCGGCCGGCTGCGCGGTGCCTGCGGCAAGGCCGATACCGAAGAGCACGATGCCGGACGACCGCAGTTGATCGGCGACGCCACCTGGGCGGCAGATCGATTCGGTTGCCGCGCCGACTACTCGCGTCACATCGTCCGCTGTATCGAGCGGCAGGTCGGGCGCGTACGGCTTGTTGGTGTCTGCGCGCGGAGTGAAGTCGATTTTGCCGTCCGAGAACCAGGCGACGGCCTGGCATGGATCGACGCCATCGACGGGTTGGGTGTGGTCGGCAAGGGTCTGCCTAGCACCGTCGAGCGCCAACCAGTAGTCGGTGTCGATGCCGTTGTTGCGGTCACGAAATCCTTCGACCGCATTCTTGATCGACGGCAACGAACCCGAGTCGAGAGCCGACCAATCCGATTTCACCGAGTAGGTGTCAGCGAAACCGGCAACTGCGACGTCCAGGTCGATTCCGGAGGATTCCTTGTACTTGGTGAGCTGATCCAACAAGTAGTTCGCCGACGTTATGCGGGCACCATCCGGATCGGAGGCTTGCAGGCTCGACGACTCGTCGATCATCAGCAGCAGATCTCCGCTGCGTTGTGCCGCGAGGCAGGCACCGAAGTCCGAGACTGCGGCACCTCCCGGTGCTGCTGCGGCGGGTGGGGCGAGAACAACCGAGATCGCGGCGCATGCGACCACCAGGGTCGCCGAGAAGAGTGCGCCGGCTTTCACTTTGTTCACAGTCGACCAATCCAGTCAGCGATGCGCAGCGCGCAGATGATGATCCCGACAGCCGCGATGATGATGACGGCCCAGTACGCGGGTTTGACCCACGTCGGTTCCGCATAAATCGGCCGCGCTCGGCGATTGGTATCGAGCAGCGTGAACGCCGAGAGGACGCCGATGGCAATTGGCCCCGCCAACACCCATCCGACCACAGCGAGGGGGCCAGAACCACCTAGCGCCGCGCCGATGATCAACCCGATCAACGCCAGCGCACCGGAGACAATCAGATAGATCGTGGGTGGGCCCGCCACCGAGAGGTTCGATACGGGCGGCGTACCAGCCGACTGAGGGGGCGGCGGGGTCGATCCGGATCCCCTGTCGTTGCCGTAGCCGAACGGATCCGGTGATGATGACAAGTGCGAAATCCCCTCAGAGTGACGTGTGCGTGCGGCTGACGACGACGCAGTACACATCATCCCTTGGGGTATACGCGTCTGCACTCGACATGTTACGGCTCAACGGTATTCGAGTACGTCGATGTCAGACGTTGATTCCGAAATCCCGCGCGATGCCGGCGAGACCGGACGCATAGCCCTGGCCGATAGCGCGGAACTTCCACTCGGTGTTGTGACGATAAAGCTCGCCGAAGACCATCGCGGTCTCGGTAGACGCGTCCTCGCTGAGGTCGAAGCGTGCCAGTTCTCGATTGTCGGACTTGTCGACCACGCGAATGAACGCATTGACGACCTGTCCGAAGTTCTGATTCAGTTCGTCGGCGGCGTGGATCGAGACCGGAAAGACGATCGACTCGATCTCGGGCGAGAGCGCTGACAGCTCGATGTCGATGGACTCGTCGTCGCCTTCGCCCTCACCGGTGCGGTTGTCGCCAGTGTGCTCGATCGCGCCGTCGGGTGAACGCAGGTTGTTGTAGAACACGAAGAACAGCTCGTTCAGCACTTTTTTGTTGCTGCCCAGAGCAATTGCGCTCGCGTCGAGGTCGTAGTCACCGCCGCTGGTCGATCGGACATCCCACCCCAGACCGATTGTCACGGCGGTCAGCTGCGGGGCCTGCTTACTCAGCGAGACGTTTCCGCCCTTGGCCAGGGTCACACTCATGATTCGACTCCTTCATCCATCCGAGACCGATCCATCCGGGGTCCTGCGATCCGAAAACTACAACCCTTTACTTTTAGCAGACCAAATGGCCCGATTCGTGACGAACGCTCTTACGTCGTGCGTTTGAATGATTATCAACTGAGCGCTACCGACACGATGAACAGCAGAATCGCCACAGGTATCCCCACCGGTAGCCAGTTCCGCTCGAAAGGCCCGAAGACGGGCTCCGAGCCCGATGAAGCGGCTCGTCGCTTCGTTGCATTGTGGCGCGCACGAGTCAAAACGAGCACCGGGATGAAGGCCACGAAAAGCATGCCAAGAGCGATAGACGCCCCAGCGTCGGGATCTATCACCGCGACGACCACAAGTAGCGCAAAAAGACCGGAGATCACGTACACAGGGATCGACTTCCAGAGCGGTACGAGCCGCTTCTTCCTCCCGATTTCCGCGTCGAGTGCGCCATACGACGGTTCCGTCGCGACCGGTTCATCGAAGGCCTGCTGAGGCGAATGGTTTGGTGGAGTTGGTGCTGCAAACTGCGGCCGGGGCCCTTCATCGGGCGCGCTTGGCGCTTCCCATGGCTTCGAGAACGGGTCGTACACGTCGACCGTGGGCACCTCCGGCTCCGTGGCCGCCGCGATCGCATTCACTTGGCCGACCACGAAGCTCACGTCATCCGGACGCATAGTGCCCACATGGCGCGGGTCTTTACCTGGGGCGTGCACGGTGAGCGTGCGTCCACCAAACTTGGTGTTCGAGTCCGCACTGCCGATTTCGGATGACGCGATCTCGACGAGTGGACCCTTCTTGTTGACGCTCGCGCTGAAAAATGCGATCACTCGTCGATCGGTCACCGCAATCGCGTCGGTCAGAGGCCGCATCGTGTTGAACCGAGACAGCGCCCTCACTGATTCGCCTGGAGCAAGGTACTCGCGCAGCGACGCCATCCATTTGGTGGCGTCCTTCTCCTTCAGCGTGGGCCCGAGCGATGGCAGCATCATCATCCTGTCGAATTGGCAGCGTGTGGTTGTTCATCGCCCAGCCCGCCGGAAACGTTTCGATTCGCCGAAGCCTGCAACACCGCAAGCAAAGCGAACTACCCTTAGTGTGGCGCAGCGAACGCGGCCACACGCCTGCAACCGTTATGAGAACACCGTGAACTACCGAGCAGCATCGAGCCGACGTAGTGCTGTACGACGTTATGCAGGAATAGCTTTCACGGCGGTGCTACCGATCGTTGTTCTGGTGGGCGGATGCTCGAGCGACGAAGCCGGTGGCACCGGCGACGCAGTGCAGGTCACCGTCCCACCGCTCCCCCAAGTGAACACAACGTCTAGAGCGGCAACTACGACACCCACAACGACAGCCACCACCACGACAGCCGTCGCAACCACTCCGCCTGTTGTCACCACGGAACCCCCTGTCTACGTGCCACCGACGACCGAATACACCCCCGAACCGGCCTACACCCCGCCGGCCCCCGTCTACACGCCACCGCCGGTAGAGGTGCCTGAGTCCGTGGGCGGCGTGGTGCACCCGGGCTCATTCTGCGATGTTCCCGGCCTGCCAGGAGTTACCAACAAGGGCACTGCAATGGTCTGCGGAATTGGCTCCGATGGGCGACTCCGGTGGAAGAGCAGCTGAGGCGGCTCAATTGACGCGGCGGCAGCGTCACGAGATAGTAATGCCCGAACACGAAATTCTCGGGCGAAGGCAGAACAATCATCTACACGGCGACAGCAACGCAAAACAGCACTCATGAGCCGTTCACGGTCACGTTCCGGCACCCGGCACGAGAGGATCCGTCCACCGGCCTCGCCGGCCGTCGTATTCGTCGGTCGATCGGAACATCGGATGCGGATGCTGCTGAAGTCTTTGTCAGTCAGCTCAACTCATTGCTGCAAAAACAGCGATGGTGGGACTCGTCAGCTCGCCTCGAAGCAGAAAAGGCATTCAGCCCTACCGTGATCTCGGCGTTCTACGACAGCGCCGAACCTCGACGCCTTGATGCGTCGGTGACACTTCGCGACGACCATCTCCCCTTGCCCACCATCGAAGACGACTACCGCCGCGTTCTCATGATCGGAACCACGGGGGCCGGCAAGACGACCGTCATTCGTCAGATACTGGGTACGGATCCGGATCGCGACCGGTTCCCATCGACGTCGACCGCAAAAACGACCGTGGCTGACACCGAGATCATTGTCGCCGAGGGGACGTACAAGGCAGTCGTCACCTTCTTCTCCTCGGACGAGGTGACCGACCACCTCCTCGAAAATGGCGTCAGGGCAGCTTTATTGATCCGAAGCGGTGCTGCACCCGATGCGATTCGGTCTGCGCTCCTGGACCACGAAAACCAGCGCTTTCGCTTCAGCTACGTCCTCGGCCGAAAGCAGAACGTCAAGGCGGCGGTTCCTGTAGCCGTAGAACCCAGTGAGTTCGATGAGTTCGACGAATTCGAGGAGTCCGACTCTTCGCCTGGAGCCAACCCCGTGTTCGACGCCGAACCAACTCCACTCGAAGGCATCGACCTCGACTTCAGTTCGAGCCAAATCGATGCAGCAATCGAGGGCCTGAAGTTCCTGGTCTCGAGTCACGCTTCAACTAGCGATGACGGTGAAGCCGACGAGAAACTCGACTCGTGGCTGCGTCAGCAAGAAATGTTCCACGGCATAGTGGACAGCCTCTTGGACGACATGGACAAGAGATTCCGTGTCCAGCACATCGGGACCCTGTCGCGCGACCACACGGGCTGGCCCGAGACGTGGCATTTCGAGTCCGACGATCGCGCGACCTTCCTGAAAACGGTCAATCGATTCACATCCAACTACGCGCCATTGTTCGGTCATCTGCTGACGCCACTTGTCGACGGCATCCGCGTATCCGGGCCATTCCTACCGGATTGGACGGACGGTGAGCTTCCCAAGGTGGTACTCATCGACGGTGAAGGACTCGGTCACACCGCCAAGTCCTCAGCCGCGCTCCCGACCACGGTTGCACACACGATCAACCAGGTGGACGCAGTAGTATTGGTGGACAACGCCCAACAGCCGATGCAGGCGGCACCTACCGCCGCCATCCGATCTATCCTGACGTCCGGCAACATCGAGAAGCTGATCTTCTGCTTCACCCATTTCGAGGGTGTGCAGGGAGACAATCTCACAAGTGCGAGCGACCGGGCGCATCACATCCTCGCGAGCGTGGACAATGTGATCAGCGCGATTCGCAACGACTTCGGTCAGCGGCCGGAGCAGTCGGTCCGCGAGAGACTTGCCGATAATCGCGTGTTCCTTGCGGGTATCGACCAGCAGCTGAAACCTGGCAATCGCAATGGTAAATGGTCGATTTCGCAGTTCAAAAAACTACTCGAAATGATCGAAAGAAGTGCAACTGCACCGGAATCAGGTCTGACAACTCCGGCATACGAGAGGGCTTCACTCATCGAAGCTATCGAGACAGGAATCCGCCAGTTTCACTACCGCTGGGGTGGAATTCTGGGTACCGCCGAAGTTGAGGAAGTCCAGAAGCAGTCGTGGCAAAAGATAAAGGCTCTTTCCAAAAGATTTGCCGAAGGCAGCGCAGATCAATACGAGACGCTGCGGCCCAACGCTGAGCTTCGTGAATCCTTGAAAGAAGAGATCTACAAGGCATTGGAAAGACCTCGATGGAACGGGCGGCCGCCGGAGACCGCAGAAGACCAAGCCGTGGCGATAGACCACTTTGCGAACAAGATTGCTCAACGGTTGGTTGATCCGATCCAGAAGCGACTTTCCGAGCTACCACGCTCAGACTGGCAGATCAGCTACAACTACAGCGGTACCGGATCTACAGTTTTGCGGGCCGCCCACATCTCCCACGACATTTTCGCTAAGAACGTCACTGTGCACGGGGAAGGACAAAACTCGGAATCAACCACCTTTCTGCAAATCGTCGCTGCTGCAGTCGAAGCAGCGGCAGCAGAAACGGAAGTCTCGCTTACCTGACAGACGAGCCATCGTCCGTCAGTCGTCAGATTCGATCGTCGTTCGCAGGTACGCGAGCGCAACGATCCAGAAGATTATCCAAAATCCCGCTGGAATAGGGAATGCGGCAGCCCCGATCACGTTCACTACTATCAGTAGTCCGAGAATTCCAACAATGCGTCCGTTCAGCCGTCCGCCTCCAGTTGGAGGGGGCGGGCTCGGCCTCGCTTTGCTGACCAGGCGGACATCCGCCTGCTTCTTGGCCAGTCGTCTGGCGTAGCGATCGTAGATCATGACCGCCGCAGTGTTCACCGGTTTGCTTTCCCACTGGGAATCGAACGTGAAAAGCGCGACATCAGTGTGCTCAGCGTATGAGAAAGCCTCTGCGGTGTAGCCACCACGCGAAAAATAGACGAGGTCGATCGATTTCTCCATCCCGCGGGCAAGAAACAGATTTGTCAGTGCCGCCCGTTCAACTGCCGCTTGGTCACTCTTGACTTGAGCTATCGCTGTTCTCGAACGAATGATCGTCCCGTAATCGCTTCGATCGTCTGAGGAGCGAACGTACTTGTACCCAAGCTCCCGCATCTCGCGGGCCATTTGTTTCTCAGACTCCTGCTGACGCAGCTCGTAACTCGCCAATGAATGTGCTCCTCTTCTTCAGCTGGGGTTCTTGTTGACCAATCTTAGGACGAGCAGCCCCTCCACCCGGCCAATACCGCCTCCGCGTTCAGAGCCGACAGACCGTCAATACTATTCAGCAACCGCAGCTACGAGATCCCGCGATTGATCTCGGTGAAGACGGCCGTCTTCGATGAGCAAGTCCGCCACCGAGCTCATCAGAACTTCAGATTCCGCGCAAACCCGCTGGCCATCAAATAGTTCGACAAACTGCGACATCGCATTTGTTGGCGGCGCTTCACGCGCCCGGCTGATGACATGCCACCTGCGCAAACGGCCCGAAAGACCCTCGCCTCGGTCCGTGGACCCAAGCGGCCGCCGGCCGGCATCGGTCGCGCCGCCGTGCACGATTGCTGAAATACACAATCTCGCGCAGCTCAGGTCACCACCTCAGCGTCACGAAAGATTGACTCCAGTAGGAACATACAAAGCAGGTAAAGTCTCAACATGTTCTTGCCGCCCTGAGAAACTCCACCCGCACACACGCCATCCGGCCATTTCTGCGCCAACACAGCCTGGCATGTCCGCGCGTCAGTGCATTCGCCTTAGCGTGCACGAACCCCCGACTCACCGTATCGGGTGTCATCAGGAACAAAGAACCAATTACCGAGCACAGGATTGTACTCAAATATTCCTGCCCCAGTTTGGGCAGTGAGAACATTGAATATATCCTTACTCAGGGTTACGCCTCCTCCAGCCTTCGGCGAAAGACTTCTTTTGGCGGAGCGGATTTCGTGATCTGTCACTTCAACGCTAGCGTCCTGCACTTCCTCCAAGGTCCACCATTGACCGGTCCGCGGGTTTCGGATGTACGCCTCAGGAAGATTGGTGTCGAGCGCACTGTAGTGCCCCGCAACCAGGCTGAATGTACCGACGAACCCTGGGTAGTGCAACTTAATGTCACGCAACAAACTCCGCACCAGTTTAGGCGTAAACTCCACCTCAAAATCTTCAGCGTCATCTTCGTCGTCTTTAGCCAGGTCTACTCCCATGGCCTTCAGATTGTAGTGACAATTGCATACCCTTGTACAGATCGCGTTCAGTGCAAAATGAACTGGTCCTCGGATCCCCAAGCGAATCGCGTGCGATGAGACCGTCTCCAATCAGCGACTCGAAGACCTCAGCCATACGAGTCTTGACCTCCAGTGACGCACGTTGCCCGCCGAAGGTCTCGACAACCTGCGACATCAGGTTCTTGTAGTCCACCGTGACCGATTTCTGGACGGTTCTACCAATCGCAAGGGAAGGCCCTCGTTGGCCGACAAGTGGATTCGATCCGTGCAATCCTCTGCCGCAGCGAGATTTTCTCGCGAGCTCTCGTCAGAGCTGTCGCCGTACCTCGGGTCCCGCAGTGGCATAACGACATCGATAACGAGGGCCACCGGTTTGTCGTTGTCATCGACCGTCGCGTCCGTTTGGAGGGTTTGGGCGTGGAAAGTGCGGATGCCGAGGGCACTATCACTAGGGAGTGCCTTCACCTTCGGTTGCATCTGGGCTGATCAGAGCGGTGTCGCGACCAGCGCAGACGACGGCTGGGCGAAGGATGCATGGGAAGCGCCGGGCGGGCCCGGCTCGCTCATCGACGCATTCATCGTCGACGGTCAGCGCTTGGACGTCAATCCGTGGGACTCAAGGGCTGCCTGGCTGAGGGGCCACCTCAATTCGACTTGCCGTGCATCCAGCTGATGACGTCAAGGACTCGCAGCGCGCTGATCTCCTCGGGCAGGCCTGCTTTGGATCTGATGACCTCAAGTCTCGTGTGCAACGCCCCGCTGTCGGTACGGAGAAGCTCCCTAATTGGCTCGCGATGAAGCATCTTGGTGTTCAGAACGCGGCCAATGACGACGTCATAGATCGGTACGAGGCGCGGGCGCTTGCGGGCCATCAATTTCGTGGCCTTGGTGCGGCCGATGTCGTGGATGCTCCTCAGCTCTTGCTCTAGCACCCAGATTGGCGTGTCGGCTGTCAGCGCCTCGCCCTCGTTTACGAGGTCGCGATCAGGGCCCACAGCTTCCAACAGTTCAGTGAAACGCGCAGCTCGAGTCACGAGAAGTTCACGTGCAGCACGGGCTTTGATGTTCACAGACAAAAACGTGATTGCCACTAGATCGTCGGCGGTAAATCGATTGGTATTCGCTGCGCGGTCCCGTGGTGCCCAGCTGTCGAAGTACGCGCCCGCGTAACAACCGGAATCGAGATACGGGCGACCGTAATACAGCCGGAGGAGATCGACCGCGTCATCGTCGGTGGATACCGTCAATGGTGGAGGAAGTGTGGCGTTCATAGCGGTCGATCATGCCCGATCCCGATGTAGTCGGTGTGCACAATACTGTTGATTACGAGCGTTGTTCGCTCAGCGGAGATCGACACCCACGCAGTTACCGCGACTGGGCGGTCGATTTGAAAGCACGAACGGTCGATACGCGCGAACGCTCGCGGAAAGGTGATGAACTCGATCGAGTCCTGCCCATCGACAACACGACCTGCGGCCCAGTCACCGCCCTCTTCTGTTGCCCTGACTGCCACTTCCGCGAGTACGCCGTGGACGACGACATGCGTACCGTCCAGCACATCTTGATTTAGCGCTACACGCACCTTAACGAGGGGGGGTAAGTCTCTCCGCAAGGCGTCGTCGTTGTTCATGGTGCGCAGGCTGCCATACGGCACTGACATGCACGCAGCACAAAGATTTAGAAGAATCATCGGCGAACGTGGCCGTGCTGACCTTGCGCCACAGGAGCACACTGGGACGCGAAGGAGTTAAAATCTACGTCTCTCCAAAACGCCAGCAGAAACTGGTCGCGCAAACACCAACACAACCCGACTCACCTGCTCCCCAGTCGCCCTTGCAAGCAGGTCCGCATACACCGACAACTGGGTCCAGTAGGCCTCCAGAGTCGTCGCTGTCACCCCGACATCCGTCTTGTAGTCAACAATGACCAGCGACCCGTCGTCTTCGCGATACACCAGGTCCGCGATCCCCTCGACCACAATGGTCTCGTTTGGCGACATGCCCGCGAGCTGCATTTCCTGCCAATGCTCGCGCGCGGCAGCTCGCTGCACAGGCTCAGAGCTGAACACAGACTTCGCCAACAGAGCGAACCGATCGAGATCGACCAAACCAGCCAAAGTGCCCGCATTCCGGGCCTTCTCGTCGAACTCAGAATCCAGGGCCGAATCGAGCGGCACCGTCTCCAACAACGCATGCAAGGCGATACCCAGCGTCGTGCCGCTCTCGACAGACCCGACCAGCGGCGCAACCACCTCGATCGAGCTCGCAGGAAAGACAAGACCCGCCAACCAATACTCCGACAACACTGCTTCGTGTATCGGCAGAAACGGATGCGCAATCTGCGTCGCCGACACCGTCGACGGCAACGCAGAGATCTCAGCCACCTGCGCAGTCTCGGCCTGCCATTCGTCCCAGCTCTGCGACGCAACCGAACTCGACTGGCCTCTGTCCTCGACCCGCATTGGCTCGATCAGATCGGGAACCGCGTTGGGAACACCCGCGGTTCCTGCAGCGAGAGTCTTGCCCCAACTTCCCTTCGCTCCGATATAGCCCGACACAGCAAGGAAACTCTCCGCCCGCGTACACGCCACGTACAGGAGACGAACGCGTTCGGCCTCGGTGTGCGCCTTCTCAGTCGTGGACACGCTCGTGTAGTCGACGGATTGCACTGCGGCGCAGACGTTCAGATGCATCGACCCGTCATCGCCCCACACCACCGGATCGGACGTCGTCCGGAATCCACCACTCATTCCCGCGACGATGACCATCGGAAACTGCAGTCCCTTGGCGGCATGCATGGTCATGATCCGCACAGCATTGACCCCGACCTCAGGCAACACCGCTTCGGTGACACGCGCGTTCTCGTCCTGCTGGGTTTGTGCCCACGCGAGGTAGTCCCTCAGATCGCCGCCGTCCTCGCCGTACCAGGCGTGAGCCTGATCGATGACGAACCGCAGTCGACGCCACACGTCCCGATGCCGTGGTGAATCCATCGACACCTCGAACACCCGACGGTCGGCAGCCAAACGACTCAGCAGCGCACCGGGGCTTAACAACCCCAGCTCGAACCAGACCGATTTCAGATACGCACGCCCCGCCGCGACGGGCGATTCTTCCAGACCCACTGGTGCGTCAGAGAAGAAGTCCCACCGTCCTCCCGCTGCCTTCCACCGAAGCAAATCATCGTCCCCGCAACCGAACAGCGGCGTCCGCAATGCAACAACGACCGCGGCTTCGTTCGCCGTATCAGCGAGGGCGCGACAAGTGACGAGCAGATCATGGACCTCCTGCGTCGAATAGACCAACGATGATGCTTCGGAACGGAACTCGATACCGGCGTCATCGAGTGATCTCTCGAGAAACGGCAGTACTGCGCGCGACGGGATGAGGATGCAGATATCGCTGAGGTTCACTGGCCGATGGGTGTATTCGCCGAAACCCACCGGCCTCCTTCTGCCACCCCTGGTCGAGCGCGGTCGCGATGATGCGCGCGACGTCCCGTGATTCCCGGGCGCGCAGCACTTCTGACGCCGTCAGCAGGTGCTCGTCTTCGACTGCCTCGCCGGAGTCTTCGAAGACGAAGGGAGCCGGGCCCCACCCTGTGCCGACGTACCATTCCGGTCGGCCTGGTGCTGGATCGAGCGGCGTGTAGTCGGGCTGGACATAGGCGTTGGGGACGATCAGGGATCCGAACACCGAATTGACCCAACTCAAAACAGGTTTAGTGGATCGGAAGTTCGTGGTGAGTCGAACCACGTCGGCGGTATCCGTGGCATCACGCGCCGCCATGTACGACGCGATATCCGCGCGACGGAACCTGTAGATCGACTGCTTCGGATCTCCCACCGTGAACAGTCGGCCCGGCTCGTCGGGACCGTCGACGATCAACCGCGCAATCTCCAATTGCAGAGGGTCGGTGTCCTGGAATTCGTCCAGCATGATCCGCTGATAGGAGCTGTGAACGATCCGACGAACGTCGTCATGACGCAGCACGTTTCGGGCGTAGACGAGCAGATCGTGGAACTCGAGCTCGCCCCGTCGACGACGCTCGGCGGCCTCGTCGACAATCACCCGGGAAAGATGGTGCACGACGATCGTCAACGCAGACGCAACGTACCGCGTCCGCTCTGCAACGGCAGCAGCGTTCAACTCGTCGATCGAGCTCTTGATGTCCTTGACCATTGCAGCGCCGCCGACCCAGTTCGGCCCCCTGCCGCCGCGGCCTTTCGTCGGACATTCCGCCGCGACTGCGATCCAGGCCGTGGAAGATCGGGCGTCGGCCATCGCGACTCGCCACTCGGCGATCGAGGACAACCGCATGAGAAGTTCGTCGGACGGATCCGTGCAGTCCCTAGCAGAATCGACAACCTCATCGGCGGCACGCAGAAGAGCATCAATATCCGCGACGGCCATCGTTGGCGCAACGTCGTCGAGGATCAATCGGTCCCAGCTTCGATCGAGCGCGTCGGCGAGAGTTCGTACCTGATCCAGCGACGCTCCCGCACCCAGGATGATGCGCAGTGCGTCCGTGAGGCCGCTGGGCGCGGCGTGTTCATCGGCGAAGAGCGCAGCCCGCATTCTCCGCCAGCGGCGCTCGAACGAGAGCTGCGAACCCATCGCATCCACGACGGCCACACGCGGCGGTACCCCTGCCTCCAGCGGATGTTCGCTGACGATGCGTGCGGCAAACGAGTGCAGTGTCCCGATCGCGGCTGTATCGATCTGCTCCATCGCCTTCTCGGCAGCATCGCCCGAGAAAGACGCGAGATGTGTGCGGACTCGTTCGCGGAGTTCGGCCGCAGCCTTCTCGGTGAACGTGATGGCCGCGATGCGGTCGAGTTCGACCCCATCGACGAGTATGAGGTGACAGATTCGCTCGACGAGTGAGTGCGTCTTGCCGCTTCCTGCGCCGGCCTCGACGAACAGCGTTGCAGAGGTGTCGGTTGCGATGCGTGCTCGATCGACGCGGTCGACCAAAAGGGTGTCTTCGTCTGCCATGTCAGTCTCCGTACTTCGCGCGGTAGTCGGCGAGCTCAGGCACGTCTCGTAGGCTCGACCACGCTCGTTCCAGTCCGGCTTTCCCGATGAGGTCGATCAGCGGGTTGGCCCAATTACTGTCCGGTGGACGCGGCGGAAAATACCCGGCTCGAATCATCCTGTGCACCCGAAAGATATCCGCCTTCAGCACTTCGACCGCGGCATCGGTGAGCGGATAGCCGATCGTCTTGTAATTCGCCTTGTGGTTGACGAACCAATACCGTGTCGTGACGTCGTTGCCCATCGGCAGCGCCAACAGTCCATATACGGGGAGCTGAAACTTGGTGCCGCTGTCGGTTGGCTCGGACTCGGAGAGCTTTCCGTACGACGTCGCCTGGCCGGACTTGTAGTCGGTGACCCGAATACGCCCATCGGAGTGACGATCGATCCGGTCGATCTTCCCGGCGAACGCGATTTTCTCGCCGACTACATCGAGAACCAGGCCATCGGGTTCGACGCCGAAGTTTCGTTCGACGTGCAGTGGTGTCCAACCGTCGTCACGATCGGCTCGATCGAGTGCGAACCACTCGACGAGTTCGTGCCGGATGATGCTGCTGTCTTTCTCCCACAGCTGCGGCAACCATCCGGGAGCGTCGACGCGGGCGTCGGCGAGGACCTCTTCGGAGACTTCGACGAGGTGCTCGAGCGTGGCGTCGATGCCGTCGATCGTTCCTTGCACGTAGCGCTCGAGGGACAGGTGGATCAGGTTGCCGCGGGTCAGCGGATCGAGCTGCGCGGCGTCGTCAGGATCGTCGAGTGTGTCGACACCGAGGACTGTCTTTACGAAGAATCGGTACGGGCTGTCGACCCAGTCTTCGAGCCTGCTCGCCGAGACCGGTTTATCGAAGAACGTCACGGCGTTCTCGATGTGGGAGACGTTGCCGTTGAAGCGGGTGAACCGGCCGTGCAGTCTGTCGCTGCGAAGTTCCATCCCCGCATCGACGATCGAGTCGTCCAGGGCACCCCGGCGGTCATCCGCTGCGTGCTCTGCCAGTGCGCGCAAACGCCATTCGGTCTCCGAGGCGGCACTGACGCCGATACGAGGATCGACGGTCTGCGTCGAGACGTCGAACGACTCGACCGTGACGATGGACTCGACGTCGGCGGTCTGCTTCTGCCAGTCGACGACGCCGATCTTGTTTCCGGACAGGGCATCGAGCGTGGGCATGAGCCAGCGCGACGGCACCTTCTCCGCTCCCCCGCGCATACTCCCGCGGGGGAAGGACACGATGCGGTACTTCTGTCCCGACGCCAGCGTGGCGAGGAATTGCGACTTCTGGTTCTGGATCTCGTCGGCGAGAGCGCGGCCGACGAGTGCGCTCGGCAGCAGCGGATCCTCGCTCCGTGTGGCGGGAAGAATGCCCTCGGCTGCACCGACGACGATGCAGACATCGAAGTCTCTTGCTGCGCCGGCGGCCAGTGGGCCGACTGTGACGGCGGATGTCGTGGTTCCGACTGTCTCCGGTACCGCATCGATTCGCACGGAGATCGCATTGACGATTCCCGGCAGGGTGGGCGGCGGTGCCACGCCGTCCAGCTCGCCGAGCTCCTGGCAGATCGTCATCAAGTCGCGTATGTCCTTGGTGGCGGAATTATCTGGCTGTTTCGACCGGCTGTTGAAGTACCGCCCTAGAACGTCGATCACGCATCGCGATGCCTCAGACCACGTCGCGGCGTGTGCGACCGCGTTTAGATCATCGCGGAGACTGGTCACCAATGAATGCACTGCTGTGGCGACGTCGGCGTCACGGTCCCCGGGGTCCAGCTCCGTGAGTCTTTCCCAGTCGGAGCCGCCGACAATCTTGATCCTTGCGCGAGTCAGACGCTCGACGCGCCGGAGTGGAAGAGCTGCGATAGGAGTTCCGTAGTACAAGGTCACGACGCGTTCGGACAGTATCGACAGCAATTCGCGTCGGGACATGACGTCGGTGTCGATACTAAGCAGTCGGCGCAATGATCGTGCGACCGGCCGATTTCTCATGGTGTGGCACTGTTCGCCGGCAAATTCGATTCCCGCGCTGTCGAAGTGCTCGTGGATCAGACGTAGGTAAGGATCGGCGTTCGCGTGGAACAGACCGATCCGGTGTCCGGGAACTCCGGCAGCGAGATGCTGGCGTACAAGCCTAGTGATCGACCGAACCTCGTCGTCGGCGTCCGATGCATGAAGCACTATGGTGCCGAGCGGTTCAACATCGCTCTCGACCAGCTGACCACGGTTCGTAAGGGCATCGAGAAACTGCGATGCTCCGGCGTCCGCAGCTGTCGGGAGAAACACCACCACCTCACCCAACTCATGGATACGCGATGTTGCAGCGGCGTATGCCTCGTGCGGAAGGTAGTGCGTATCGGTGTACGCGGCGGTCGCGGCAGTGTGGACACGGAGCATGTCTCGCACGAGAGGAGTCGCGTCGGCGGGTGATGGGTCAGCTACCGCACCGAGCGTGCGTGAGGCAGCGGCCAGAGCTTCGGCGGTGATGGGCTGATCTGCAACATCGACGAACACTCCGGGCTCGTCGGCGAGCACCTTCTGCACTGACGCGGCGAGATACGGGAACGGCAGTGGGACGCGGGGTGCCAGTGCAGGGGCAACCAGCGTGTCGACAGCCAGATCGAGTGTCAGGACTCGAGTGTTGGCGACCCCGCCGTGCCGGGCGAGGTACTGCAGAACGTCTCGGATGGCACCTCGACTAGGCACGATCAACGTGACGAGCCGAAGTGGGCGGCCCCCTTTCGCTCGGGTAACGGCGTCCACGAGGCGGCCATACAAATCGTTTCCCACCCTCACATCATGTCCGACTGTCATACTCCACGTCCGACGCTTGGCCAACGCAGACACGCGGGGGGTTCTTAGTCATCACCACCTGCCTTGCGGCACTAGCGAAGAGACCAGCGAAAGCACCAGGAAGATAGTGATGCTAAAGAATGTTGCTGAAGCAGCTTGAAGCCGTCCTGTGCCGAACCACCGACGGGCTGTTGACCAGCCCTTAGCCCTATGAATTGCGTCTCTTTGGCCACATTCTGCGACAATGGTCTGATGCGTCGACGCAGGGTCGACACATCGGCATCTGTGCTCACTAGCCGAACCGACAGGATCGGACCTGGGCACCGGGTCGTTCTTTCGGCGAGAGGTCCCAATGTATGTACCGACTCAGTCACGGCGAATCCGGTCCCGCCGTCGCGGAGATTCGGAGCAGTCTGATCGGTCTCGGGTTTCTGTTCGATGACGCTGTCAAGTCTGAGGCGATTCACGACCCGCTGAATTGGAACGCCCCGACCTCGGAGTACGACGCAGCGCTTGGCAGTGCCGTTCAAGCATTTCAACAGCACCGTGGCTTGTTGGTCGACGGAATCGTCGGGCCAGCAACATACCGTTCCTTGAAGGAAGCGTCGTACCGGCTCGGCGCTCGCACGCTGATCTACCAACTCTCGGCACCCTTATACGGTGACGATGTCGCCACGTTGCAGACCCGCCTGCAGGATCTCGGCTTCTACAGCGAGCGCGTCGATGGCTACTTCGGACCCAGGACCCATGAGGGCTTGTCCTCGTTCCAGCAAGAGATCGGTTTGTCTTCAGACGGCATCTGTGGCCCCGCCACCCTGCGTTCCCTCGACCTACTCGGTACACACGTCACCGGAGGTTCACCCCACGCGATCAGCGAAGAAGAGCTGGTACGCCAATCCGGCCCCCAATTGACGGGGAAGCGCATAGTGATCGATCCGGATCTCGGTGGCCGCGACACAGGAATGATCGTCGACGGCATCTTTGGTCGAATCTCAGAGGCCGAAATCCTGTGGGATGTAGCGAGCCGCCTGGAGGGCCGCATGGCAGCCACCGGAATGGAAACTTTTCTCTCAAGGGCGCGGGGCACAAACCCCAGCGTGTCAGAACGGGCCGAGACGTCGAATGCTTTCAATGCGGACTTGATGATCTCGCTGCGGTGTGCGTCGAGCGCAAGTCCGGCGGCCAACGGCATCGCGAGCTTCCACTTCGGCAACTCGCACGGATCGACTTCGCTGATTGGCCAGGTACTTACCGGTTACATCCAGCGGGAAATCGTGGCGCGCACATTGCTTCTGGATTGCCGCAGCCATGGACGTACATGGGACATGTTGCGGCTCACCAATATGCCAACTGTTCAGATTGACCTCGGTTACCTCACCAATAGGGGCGACGTCGGCGTATTAGGTGACCCCCGTTCCCGGGACATCATCGCCGAGGCAATCCTCATTGCGGTGAAGCGGCTCTATCTACTAGGCCAGGACGACCAACCCACGGGTACGTTCACCTTCGCTGAGCTACTGGCCGAGGAGCTTGCCGCAGCAGACCGCAGCAAAACGGGTGCCTGCTAGTTCCTACCGCCTGGCCTACGCGCGCCGACGTTTTTCGCTCGACGTCAACTATCGAGCACACGCCAGGAACAATTAAAGAGAACTGCCCTCTTCTTCGCGTTCTCGGCTCGCAAGGTGGTGTGCACCATCACCTTCAGGGAGTCGGCGGCCGTCACTCGCGCAGGGTCCGAACCGGTCAGTGGAGCTGTCGGTCACCTCCGCGCGCTGGCCGACCGTGTCCACCAGGGACGAAAAATGCCGGATTGACGGCACCAGTTTTCTCATGCCACCATCCCAAGCTCGGACTGTCCTGTGTGTGCCAGCGGATTTATCGAGCGCTTCACAAAGACAAGATCCGAACCTGGAATTTTGGCCTTTGCGACGCTGACGGCACCGCTTGTTGTGACGCACTGGATGACTCACGGGGGCTGACCTTGGAGACGATGATCGTGATCTGCGCCGTTGTGAACAAGACTTACCCTTGGACGCCGCGTCGAACACCGAGGAAAGCCGCAATGGCAGATGCCCGATGACTGGACACAACGTTCCATAGCTAGCTCAGCCTTTCACCCGATCTCACTTTGATTGCTATTACCGTGTAGCCGTGTGCATAACTCAAAACCATTCGCTTCCGTCCCCAGCGACGACGCTACTGTTCCCAATACGGGTAACCCAAGCGACGCGCGTTTTTGCCATCTTCATCTCGATGGCATCCAGTTCTTGAAAATTTGGTTTCAAGACGTTCCCGACAAGCTATTGACCGCCCAATAGGTTTCGTCAGCGGTGTGATCGAAAATAGCGTCAGCCGCGTCCATTGTGTCGACGACGGCGTACTTGAGGTCAGTAAAGCCGACATCTTCGCGGACTCGATCGAAATGACATCGGGCAGCAAGAATTTTGCCGCGCTCAAGTGGCCTGAGAAGCGCAAGGTCCGTTTTACTCTTTGTTTCAAAGACGATGTACTGGCTACCGTCAGGGCGCTCCGCCATCACCGCCCAGTCCGGGTTGTAGTCACCAAGCGGAGTAGGAATGAGGAATGCTTTTGGCAGTTTGACGAAGGCTTTGATGTCGTCGCGTTGCTGAAGCCGTAAAGCAAATTCCCTCTCCACGCCTGAGTCAACTACTAGGTATCGATATGGGGACTTCGCATCGAATGAGATTGGAATATTATCAACGTCTACAACAATATTCCCACTGCTCCCCGTGTAGCCGGAGAGGTCGGCTTCTTCAAGCAATGACAACGGGTACCTCCGCTCTGATTCTGGGCGGCTCGTGTCGACCATGTCGTATTTGAGGCCGTTGATTAGGAACCGAGCTTTGGTTGTGTTCAGCGCGGCTGTCACCCCATCTATGTATGCCTGCGGGTTTAGCTTCAACTGGTGAAGGGTTCCCGAATCGGTCAGCACGTGGGCGATCGTTTCCCGCGTGAGCTGCGTGCGATCAGCAAGCAAAGAGAGTATGTCGGGCAGATTCTGACTGTCCTCGTAATGGACATCGGCAGGCCGAGCATGGCTGGCCTCTGCGCTTAGCCCGCTCTGGTCGATGCGATCGACAACGTATGTGAGCCACTCCCCCTTTCGCTTTGGCACCGGTGGCATCTCACGTGTAGCCTTCACAAGCTCATCACGCAGTGCAGTCTCGTCGACCACCATCCGGAACTCCGTGCGGTGTCGGATTCGCTCCCACAGAGCCTGGAATTCGGGACTTTTTAACCGCTCCTGCACCACTGGCACAGAAATGCGGGAACCCGCCTTCTTGACGTCAATGGGTTTGGCGATTCTGTTGATTAGCCGTCGAATCTCGACCTGACCGCATTCGTCCGCGATGGTCGCCTCGACCAGCCGGCGCAATTCCTCGGCATGTTGTTGAACGGCTTTGCGGAGACTGTCTTGCACCTTTCCACGCGAGTCGATATATCCCGCCTTTACCAGGGCGGCGAACATCTCAAGGCCAGTCTCGTTCCCAATAGGCTGGGTCTCAGAAGCGCCGACTGGCTTGTAAGTGATCCGCGCGAACCCGTCGACCGTCACGACGCCGAACTCGATACCAAGGTCCTCAGCAAGTTCGCGCTGTAGCTGTTCCGCAAATTCTTCATAAGACTCATTGGCTATGACTGTAAGGCGGTTGACATCAAATCCGCGAACACGGTTGCCGTCCCCGTCGACACACAACCGCAGACCCCGCCCTATACTCTGCCGGCGCCAGCGCTCAGAACCCATATTTCTAAGCACACAAATCTGAAAGACGTTGGGGTTATCCCACCCCTCCTGAAGGGCGGAATGACTGAAGATGAAGCGAATCGGGCTGCCCGGTGTTGTCAAGCCGACCTTATCTCTCATGATTTGGCCGTAGGCAAGGCCCGCCTGCTGTCGCCCCTTGTCTGTCGTTTCTTTGGTGTCGACGAGGCGATCCACGTCTCCGCGGCCTCGGTCGACCGAGAAGTATCCTTGGTGGGCTTCGGCGGCGACGGACTCAGCAGGTCTGCCGCCGAGGAGTTTGTTGAACTCTGATTCTGAGGCGATCTTGGCGTATTCCTCCTCGAAGACTTGCGCATACTCGCCTGGCTGAGCTCCCCCGTTCTCGTCGTAGACGCGATACTTCGCTACCGTATCCACAAAGAAGAGACTGAGGACCTTGATCTTCCGGCCGTGCAACGCAAACTCGTCTTCTTTGCGCAGATGCTGTCGGATGGTCTGCGCGATCATCTGTCGAGCGCGTTCACCAAAACCGATCTCGGCACCGATTGCTTCCCCGATTTTCACCTCGCTGTAGTTGGTGAAACGGACATGCTCCGCCCGAGGTATTACGCTGATACTGCTGACGATCAAATCGCGATACAAATCGCGACGCGCATAGTCACCCAGATTGTCATCAATGCCGACGGTGAAAACCTTCCGCTTAATGCCCGTCGCGGTCTCGGCGTCGAGCTCCAAGCGTGCGCTGAACTTATTACGAGTTCGTTTCGTGCTGAGCAGGCGTACGTAAGGCGTTGCGCCAGTACCCTCAGTAACGAGGTCGTCGACCTCGATCTGCTTAACCAACTGTTTCTCGTAGGCACTAATTGCGTCAAGCCGATAGACCAAGTTGCCTTTGTCGAACTTTGGGTGCGTGGCAGAGTACCGAATCGTTGCAACTGGACTCATGCGTTCCACCGCAAGCCGGCCAGCACCCTTCTTCTTACGCGGATTACCGTCGTCGCCGTATACGCTCTGCGGCTCATCCACAATGACAATAGGTTTTGTTGCGCGTATGAGATCCATTGGCACCTCAAAATCAAGGTCCTCGGAAGGATTATTGATCTTAGAGGTTGCCTTATTCATCGCGGCGACCGTGATGATCATAATTTCGATTCCGGCCGACGTCGCGAACGACCTTAGCCGCGATACATTGTTGCCGGAATACTTGAAGAACTGCAGCGGCGGGTTCCCATACAGGGTACCGAAGTGCTCCCGGAGCATGTTTACTGATGCCGCAACGCCCTCGTTGATCGCTACAGAAGGTACGACAACGACGAACTTCGTAAACCCGTACAGCGAGTTCAGTTCGTAGATCGAGCGAAGATAAACATATGTTTTTCCCGTTCCTGTCTCCATTTCGACAGTGAAGTTCATCGAGTCCAACGTGGGCTCAGGAACTAGCCCAATACTATTCTGAGCCGACCGCAAATTGTCCAGAATGGTTTCAGGAGCTACACGAAGGCGGTTGCCATAGCCCTCGGTGGAGATGCCAAGAGACTCCCCCGATGCCTCGAACAATCCCTCATTTAATGCAGCGTGAGCATTAACCGTGAAATACGAGGCGAGCGCCTCCTGCCCCTTGAACAGTCCCGTTACTGCGTCGATCGCGTCGCGTTGGTAGTCCAGATCAGCCTCGAAGGTGAACTTCATGTCAGATGCTCCGAAGTGTCTTGATGCCAGCCTGCTGGAGCGCAGCGGCTAGGTTCAGCTTGGACGACGAGTCTTTGAATCCGGTGTCGCGTACTACAACGGTGACGTCGGAGTCGACGGAAACCTCATCCCTCCACGCAACAATCGCTTTGGCAATCTCATCTGCCGCTTTGAGCGTAATATCCGTCCCGAAGAAGGCGTACAGTGTCCCGGCCAAACTATACAAGCTACTTCCCGCCACTACTTGAATTGACACAGGAGTGACTAGGTCAATCCCGAGCCGTAGCATCATCTCCACGAGTAAGTCGTCGCTCGTGCGTCCCGCCTTGAGGTTGTCGACCGCTGCCAGCAAGTTCAGCTCGCCGCTGCCGTCCCACGGCTTCACGTTGCTCGTGGCAAGGCGGTAGGCACGAAACCCTGTGTCGAGCCACGTCGTATCCAAACCACGTTGCCCGCTGATTTGCTGTCCGGTACGGCGTAGCCGCTCACGGGTGACGTCAGCTATCGTTTTGAAGCCGTTTCTGCCAATCTGCTCATCCAGCTGGACCAAGATGTATCGGCGCTGTCCGTCATCGGCCTTATTGAGGTCCATAACCGCGTGGCCTGTCGACCCAGAGCCCGCGAAGAAGTCTAAGACCGTCACATCTTTGCGACCAGCAGCAACTAAGCCGATCCAACGCGCAAGCACACGATGGTCCTTGGGATTCTCGAATGGAATCTCGTCGTCGAAAAGTTTCCGCATCGCGGTGCTCGCTGCCTTACGGTCCTGCTCAAAAACCGATATAGCGACTTGATTTTCCATTTCATCAAGATACGAAATGCCGCGAGGAATGGTGGTCTCGTCGGTGCCGAACCAGATCAACCCAGCTTCGATGCGTCGGGCCATTTCCACTTCGTTAAAGCGCCAACCTGTGGTCGGCTTTTTCACAGGCTTTCCGGTCTTCGGATGCATGACATCGAAAACCGGGCCTCCTGCGCCAGGCCAGGTGATGTTCCCGTAGGTGTTGATCGGGCGTCCAGACAACGTGTGTAACTGGTCAAACCGGGCTACCGAGTCGGTGATTTTTCCTGAAGCTTTTTGCTCCTTCAGCCACGAACGCCATGCTTCAGCCGCAGCGACCGGGGAACTCTGGTGAGCCGCCCAAATATCCGCCGCCTTCTTTTTCGCCTCAGGCAGGCCAACCTTCGGTTCCCGCCACCGTATGCCGGCCGCCGCGAGCGCACCCTCGCTCTTTGCATAGATAAGCATGTAGTCCGCCCCGTTTGAGACGTACCTTGAGTCGTTCTTTCTACCACCCTGCCACACAACGTTCGAGATAAAGTTCTCTGCTCCGAAGACGCGGTCGAGCAGCAGCTTTAGCCGGGCGTGTTCGGTGTCGTCGATGGCAACGATGATGACACCGGATTCCTTGAGCAGGTGGTGGGCGACGAGTAGGCGCGGATAGACCATTGAGAGCCACTTAGAGTGTCGCGACGCTCCAATTTTGCGCTCAGCAGCACGATCGGACCCCGCGCCAGCCTGAAGTACGCCCTCATCATCGCGCAGCCCCGCCTCAGTTTCGTGGTCCGAATGAGTAGCGAAACGCTTGTCGTCGTAAACGAAGTCGTTGCCCGTGTTGTACGGCGGGTCGATGTATATAACGTCGACCGAGTTCGTGTAAGCGCGCCGTAGGAGCCGCAGCACTTCGAGGTTGTCCCCCTCGATCACGATGTTCCGTGTGTTCTCCCAATCGACCGACTCGTCGGGTTTGGGAAGCAGGGTCATGGTCGCCGGAAGCGTAGACAACCGACGGGCTGCGGCCATGCCCGGCCAGCGCAATCCGAAGCCCTCGGTGCCGTTCGACTCCGCCTCTTCGCCTAGCAGGTCTCGCAGCACGTCAAAGTCGACCGCCCCGTCGACCACGGCGTCAGGAAACAACCTCGCCAGTTCGGCTACGTTACTAGCTGTCTCGCCCGGGCCGGTTAGCTCGTCAAACGGGGTAAAGTCGTCAGTCAAGGGGTCTGCTTTCTAGCGGTTTGTTGTCAGAGCATTGGTGTTTGGGCCGAAGTCGGACTGTAGAGGGCGCCCTCAGCATCTTCTATATTTTGCCTCAACACCTTTGCCTCGTTATTCAACCGGATACGACCGGCGTGGCTCCTCTCTTTTTTGGCATCGCGGACTACAACCGCCAACTCCGCGTTCAAGGCGGTCAGCCGCCCACGCAGATGGAGCGCCTCGTTCGCGCTGAGTGCCGCAGACGCGGGGCGGCCCTCGGCGGCGACAACGCGAACTAGGTCGCGGTAGAGGGCCCACAGGTCGGTCCGATTCAGATTGTCGATCCTAAGCGCGCCCGGAGCGATGCTCTTGAGCCGAACGACGACGCTCTGGTCGACGACCGATGTGGCGCGATCGAAATCGCCCAAGTTGGGGTGAGTCAGTGCGAGGGAGATCGATTCGCCGTCACGAGGCGAGCTAATGAACAGGATCAATGGGCGGGGCATGCTGCGGTGGAGCAGTTCTACTAGCCTTGTCAGGTCTGCCGATAAGGCTGACTCTGAGAGCTCCACATGAATCACGGCAATGTCGTCGATGCGTCTCTGTTCGTCGACGTACGCGGGAATTTTCAGGTTGTCAACGCGTAGAACCGCTTCGACTGTCGCACGGGCGACTGCTCGGGTAATCAGTGAGGCATCAACCATCTGCGACGCAGCCTGTTCCACCAATGTCTTCTTGGGGATCCGTCCGGGCTGGTGCACCGCCGACGAGAGGCCCAGGACGATCTGCGGTGCGAAAGCAGTGACGTCGCTGGCGTTCATGGCACGAGTACTATCCACGCTACGAGATCGACCGCGGCCAATCCACTTGCCTGTGCCTCATCGCCGTATGACGATGCGCCGGCGGAGAATAGGGACGCAACGGCACTTTCCTTGGCCTTGCCGTTGACCGCTCGCACGGCAACGTCGAGCAGCTCGCGATAATGACTCAAGTCTCGACCTTCCCGAGTCGCCGTGTTGAAGTCGGCAAGCGCGTCAGCATCCGGCTCGGTCTGGGCGAGCGCGTGGTGGCGCAAGACATCAAGTGCAAGCTTCGGCTGTTCGATGGCGTGCGCAATTACCCCGTCATCGGTGACGTAGGCGAGCAAGTTGGGCGCGAGCGGGTAGTCCGCTGGCACTCCAGAAGATTCCTCTCGGGCCCTGAGCAGGAAAATCGTACCGGGCGCGAGTCCGTCGTCGGCCAGGGCGCTGTCGAACCTGCTGACTGCGAATAGGGCAAGCGGCCAGTGCTCGATCTCCGCCAACTCCGTTGCAGGCCTTGCGGCAGCGTCCATGCGGAAGTCGGAGAGAGTGAGGTCGGTGATGCTCAACCCGCCCGCGAGGTCTTCCATCGTGGGCGCGGCAACGCGCATTTGCTCGAGCTGCCGGCGTCGGTAATCGAGATCGTTCATCGCCCCAGCGTCACCGGAGTCCAGCACGTTCTCCTCCCCAGTCGCGGACACGTCGAGCAGCGACATGCGGCTCGAGACTCGCTTCTCCAGGTTGATGTACGACTCAAGGTCGATGTTCGGCCAAAAATTCACCAGATGAACAGTGGCATTCGTCGTTCCCAGTCGATCGACACGTCCGAACCGCTGCACGATTCGAACCGGGTTCCAATGGATGTCGTAGTTAACGACTGTGTCGCAATCTTGAAGGTTCTGCCCCTCCGAGATGGTGTCAGTCGCGATTACTACTTCGATCTGGGGTCCGTCGGGATCTCCATTCTTCGCACGAGGAGCGAAGGCCGCCAGCACCTCGTGCATGCCGTGTCGCGCCAATGGCGCTGTAGTCCTTGTGGAATCGCCCGTAATGAGGGCTACGTGCAGCCCCAGATCAGCAACAGCCCACTCGGCGACATTGGCGTACAAGTATTCAGCGGTGTCGGAGTAGGCCGTAAAAATCAGCGACTTGCGGTTGTCGCCGTTCGTGGGGTTCTTGGCCTTCTCGAGCAAAAGTCCCTTGAGCTCGGCGAGCTTCGCGTCGCGGCTCACATCCACAGCCGAGACCTCGGCGAGGACTTCGCGCAATGTGTCTCGATCTTCCACCAAATCTTGCCGCCATCTGACCCGGTCGACGTCGGCGAGAAACACCCGAACCTTCCCGCCGACGACGTCTTCCAGCTCCTGGTCTTCCATATCGATCTCGGACAGTTCGTCGAAGCTGTTGATCGAAAGACCTGCGTCGCCACGAGCCGCGAAGACATCGATGCGGTCGATAGCCGCTTCGACCTTCCCAAGGATCTTGGCGACCGTCAGCGACAATGAGTGGACGGACGACTCCAGTCGCTTGAGAAGTCCTATCCGCATCAGATGAACGATGTTGTCCTCGCGGTCGGTCTGACGCCAGACCCGAGACCCACCCGTGCGCAAGCTCTGGTCGTACAGGTCAGCGTACTTCTTTTTCGCCTTCTCGAGGACGTACGACGTGGGTTTGTAGGCGGCGAGATTGAGCATCAGGATGGCCGCGTTGAGGTCAGCCAACGGCATCAACTGACCTGTCGAGTCGATCGGTGGAGAGAGGTTGACTGGTGGCACCCGTTCCGGGAAACGGCCCACGTCCGCGGTCCCGTAGTACTTCTCGATATGTTTTCGCGATCGCGCAATCGTGATGAGGTCGAGAAGGCGGATGTAGTCCATGCCAAGCGCGCCGAGCAGCCCATCGGTCGTGCGCTGACCGTCGGGCTGGTTCTGCCACATGGTGAACCTCCCTTGAGCCTTGCGGAGGGTGCTCTCGATGCTCCTGATCCCACTGTTCGCCAGGGCGCTATCGTCGCCCTCCGTTGCGAAGAGCACCTGGTTCTTCAGGTCGGCCAGACGCGTATTGACGGGAGTCGCGCTCAACATCAGGACCTTGGTCTTCACACCCGCCACGAACACTGCGCTCATGAGGCGCTCGTACCTAGTGGTGCGGTCCTTCACCTGGGGGTTGTTTCGGAAGTTGTGGGACTCGTCGATCACAACGAGGTCGTAGTTGCCCCAGTTGACGTGCGCCAGGTCGATATCCCCTGAGGTGCCTGTCTCACGGCTGAGGTCTGTGTGGTTCAGGACGTCGTAGTTCAACCGGTCCGCAACGAGCGGATTTCGAGCATCGTTGGCTCGGTACAGCGTCCAGTTTTCCCGGAGCCTCTTTGGTGCAAGGACGAGGACCCGGTCGTTGCGCAGTTCGTAGTACTTGATGACTGCGAGCGCTTCGAACGTCTTACCGAGACCGACGCTGTCAGCAATGATGCAACCGTTGTGGCGGTCCAGCTTGTCGATCGCGCCCAGAACCCCATCACGCTGGAACTTGTACAGCTTCGACCACACCGCTGTTTCGAAGAAGCCTGTTCGGCCTCGATCCTGAGCGATCTTTCCTGCTTCATCGACGAAGTCCGAGAACAATGACGTCAGGATCCGCAGGTAAACAGACTCTGGCGCATTGTCGCGCGCAAGCACACGAGCGGCCTCCAGAAAGTCTTCTTGCGAGTGCCTAGAGGCGGCAGGGTCGTTCCAAACCCGTTCGAAGTTCAGAGCCAGCTCTGAAGTTTGGCCGGCGTCGTGGATCTCGCGGGGGAAGAGGAGAGAGGAAGACGCAACGAGACCGAGACTCTCCGCTTCGAAACCTGCACCAAGAACCGCATACGGTTCAGGCCCGTCCACCACGGTCCAGGAGTCCCGGCTACGACGTTTGAGGGATCGGACCTGAAGCTTTTCCTCAGCCCAAATCAAGAACTCACGGGCAATACGTTGTTGCTCCAGTCGGGCGCGGAGGACGTGTTCCTCGTCCAGCCCATTCAGCGGGAACTCGTCCAGTGACCCGTTGCGAAGAAGCAACCTTGTCGGGACGTCTTTCAACTCCTTTCGGAGCGCGTCAAAAACAAAGATGGAGAATGAGTCCGACAGCGCGTCGAGTGCCCTGGCATCAGCCAGGTGCTGTCGTAGACGTTCGACGATGGGCCGGGAGTCATCTAGCGCCATTCGAGCCACGTCCCTCCGAGTAGGGCAAGTTCCGGCCAGCGGTGTTCGCAGACTCGACCTGTGCGTCCGGGCTCAATGCATGACCAGAACCTGCACCTCGGCGGGTGCCGAGGTGCAGCGCCGACGGTAGTACACGATCCAGTGATCGGTCAGTTTCACTGGCCGTGTCCCGCAATAGACGGTCGGAGGCCTCCAGGGGAGACCGTCGGCGAGGGCGACCTGCACCGGGTTCCCGGCCCTTCGTGCCGAATCTCGATACCAGCGTACTTCGTTGCGCTACAAGGACTTTCTTCCCCTTCGGAGCAAATACCCGCTTGAACTCGAGGACGGACGAGGTCAAGGCAGTTTCAGAGCGTGTGGATACGAATTGATCTCTGAACAGCCGCACGGCCTCTACTCTAAGGGTTCGTATCTTTGGGAAAGCAACCTTTGGGGAACCGACCATGCCGTCAACACTGTCCTGGCTCGACACATCAGCCGATGAGCAGCGCCGCGTTCGTGAGCTCATCGCGTTGTACACCCAATCAGAGAGCCGCGACGAGCTCGGCATCGGCCAGATCCGCGACGCGTTTGCCGACGGACTCTTTCCCGGCACCTCGACCATTCACACCCGGGCGCGTTACTTTCTTTTCATCCCATGGCTTTTCACACAGGGTGCCAAGACTCGCAGCGGCACGAAACTCACGACCTGGACCGACAACCAGGAACGAAAGCTCATCGGCGCACTCAAGGACGCGGGTATAGGTGCGGGCCAGGGCCTTATAGGGCGCGTCGCCGGCCCCAGCGTCAAGACGTTGCCGTCCGCAATTTACTGGGCAGCGCTAGGCCGCTTTGGCATTCTCACCCGCGATGTCCAACCGGGGATGCTCGGCGCACTCGGGCCAGCCGTGGGAGCGGACGACGAACTTGCCGCTCGCAGAACACAAGACTGGCACCCAACGCTTCCCGCCGCGCCGGAAGGATTCCCCGCCGGCGTCGAAGGCGGCATGGACCTGTTGCCCGAGGAAGCTGTGTGGCTACGGGAGCGCATCCTGGAGTCCGCCGCGGGCACGATGCTCGCCCACCTGCTCGTCGACGACACCCCGCTGGACGACGGTGACACCCCACCTTGGGTCGACCCTTCGTGCCTCTCCGCCGACGGGCCGCCCGCCTCGCTTCTGCAGCACAGTCGACACTTCAGCCTCGTGATGCAGGGCTCTGCCCTTCTGTACAACCTGCTCATCGCCGAGCGCTACGAAGCTGCTGGCCTCACCACCCAATCGCAGCCCGTTCAGTGCTATCGGGAACGTCTGAGCGACTGGGTCGAGAGCATCCAGGCCGACGGTGAACCGCTCCGCGCGTGGGACCGCCAAGAGATGTGGGATCTGGTGCGCACCACCAACCCACGTATCGGGCTGCACACTCGCGCTTTCGTGGACGGGTGGATCGACGCTGTCCTTGCCGGCCGGGGAGCCACGGCCGCCGACGACAAGGACATCCGCTCGCTGGTGGAGATGCGAGAGCGCCGCCAGAAGGGCGCCCAGTCTCGCTTGGTCAACGATCGGTTGCTGCGCACCTGGTCCGGGGCCTCGGGCACGTCGATGCTGGTCTACCGCTGGCCTCAGGTCCGGCGCATCGTTACCGATATCAGAGAGGGAATTGCCGATGCTGGCGCCTGACAGCCGCAGGACACTGATCGACCAGCTGCGCCCGCCTGCGGGCTATCGCCTGAATGCGGCGGTGGGCACCACGTTCACCCTCGACCTGACCGCAGCGCTCGTGCCTCCACTGGCTTTCGCGAGCTTCGCGGTCCGCAGCACAACCGACCCAGTGAGTGTTCTCGAGGCGGTCCGCTCCTGCGCAGATCGCGTGGACGTCTTTGCCCAGGAGGGCTACCTCCGCGCTCCATCGAAATACACCGCTCTGACGGCGTTTCTGGAGCCGATGCTTCACGAGGTGCCGGCCCCTCCTCGCGGCCTCTTTCACCCCAAACTGTGGCTCATCCGATTCACGGCTGATGAAGAGGCGGATGCGTACCGCTTGGTCGTGCTCAGCCGAAACCTCACCGAGGACCATGCCTGGGATGTCTCGCTCACCCTTGACGCCTCGCGTGGAACGCGGGCAACCGCCGCCAACCGGCCGTTGAGTGCCCTCATCAGGTCTTTGCCAAGTCGAACCCGACAACCGGTGCCCGCCGACCGACTGGCCCGCATCGACCAGCTGGCCGAGGACGTCCGCTACCTGGAATGGGAGCGGCCTGAGGGCGTGACCGAGCTTGCGTTCCATGTTTTCGGTGTCGCCAACGAGCGAGCCGCCCCGGATTTCACCGGCTACCGCCACCTGGTGGTCTCGCCATTCCTCAACGACGCCGGCCTTGGTCAGCTGACGGCCGGAACGAAGAGCGCGACCGTGGTCTCGCGCGCATCGTCGCTCGATTCACTGGCACCGGAGACCGTGCACAGCCTGGACGCCACTTATGTGGTGAGCACCGTTGCCGGACTGGACGACGGGGACGCCACCGAGGACGACAAGCCTGCTGCGCTGCTCAACGATCTGCACGCCAAACTCGTTGTCGTAGAGCGCGGCCAACAAGCTCATCTGTTTCTCGGCTCGGCCAACGCGACCGATGCCGCGCTGAACCGCAACGTCGAGATTCTCGTCCAGCTCACCGCGGGTAAAAAGAACTTCGGGGTTGGGACCATGCTCGATCCAGGCTCGCCGTTCCTTGGGATGCTCGAGCAGTATGACGCCGTGGGCGGTGCCCTTCCGGATCCCGATGCCGAGGCCCAGTGGCAGCTCGAGAATGCGCTGCGCGTGCTGGCATCGCGCAGGTGGGTGGTCTCGGTCGGCCGGTACGAGGGCGCATACTCGCTTCGCTTCGAGACGCGTGACGGCGCTACGGTGCCCGCGGATATGACCGCGCAAGTAGAGCCGCTGGCGCACCCCGGTGTGGCCTGCGCCGTCGAGGACGGCCGCACCAACCACGGCACTGTCGAGTGCGTCCCGCTGATCGAGGTCAGCCCGTTCCTGCGGTTGCGCCTCACCGACGACGCCGGACGCGAGGCAGCGTGCGTGGTGCGGGCCGAGCTTCGGGGCGACCCGGAGTGCAGGCTCGACGAGGTCCTCGCCTCGCAGATCGACACCCCGGAGAAATTCCTGCGTTTCCTGGCGCTGTTGCTCGGGCTCGGACAGGCGCACCCCTTGGCGATGATGGGTCTCGGTGACGCGACCGCCGGGTCCGGCGGCGGACTCGCGCCGGCGCCTCAAGTGTTCGAGATCGTGATCCGCGCCCTCGCTCGCTCGCCTGAGTCGATCGACGATCTCGACCGCCTCGTCCGACGAATGCTGGCCACAGAGAACGGCGCCGCCAATCTGCCGGATGGCTTCGCCTCGTTCTGGGATGTCGTCACCGCCAGCCGAATGAAACTCACCCCGGAGGCCACCCCATGATCACTTTCGATGCTGGCCCGGTCATTTCAGGGCTCAAGGGGTTTCAGCAGCGCACCGTCGAGCACGTGATGACACAATTCGACCGATCTGGTTCGCGTAGGAGGTTCCTCGTCTCCGACGAAACAGGTCTGGGCAAAAGCCTCGTTGCCCGCGGCGTCATCGCCCGGACCATCGAGAAACTGCAAGACGAGCCGGGGCGCAAGCAGATAAACGTGGTCTACGTGCGCTCCAACAGCGACCTCGCTGCGCAGAACCTCTCACGTCTCGATGTCACCGGCGGCCGGCACAAGGGCATACCCAGCCGGCTGAGCCTCCTCGCCAAATACACCAGGGAGCTGCAACCCGACCTCGACGCCGGAGGTGTGAAAGTCAACTTGGTCTCGTTCACCCCGGGTACCTCTTTCCACACCGGCCACCAGTCCGGCCAGGTAGAGGAGCGGGCGCTGGTGTTCCTGTTGCTGGGCAACGTAATCGACCTCACGGGGTGGAACCGCCATGCCGCGTTGGTTCTGCTGCGAGGCCAAATCGGGTCACGAGAAAAATTCGAGAGTCACACCGAGTGGTTCGAGTCCTCACTCGAAGGTCCATCTGATCCCAAGATCTCCAAGAGATTCCTCGCTGCGTGTAAACGCAAGGGCCTCATCGCCAGATTCACTGACCAGCTCGAGCGCATCGGCCGCAAGCGCGACGTCCCCCTCGACATGGCCGACGAGGTACGGCAACTCATCAGCGACATGCGCGGCGAGCTTGCCCGCGCCGGACTCAGCGTTTTGAGTCCCGATCTCGTCATCCTCGATGAATTTCAGCGATTTCCCGACCTACTCGACGCGAGCAGCCCTAAGGGAGAGCTTGCTGATCAACTGTTCTCCTACCCCGACACGCGAGTACTCCTGCTCTCCGCGACGCCGTACAAGCCGTTCACTTATGCCGAGGAATCCGGCGACGATCACCACCGAGACTTCCTCCGCACCATCATCTTTCTGGACGCCGACATCGCCAAAGATGTCAGACTCGATCTCGCCGACTACCGCACAGCGGCGACCCAGGGGCGTTCCGTCGTCGAGCTCGCGGCCCGACTGAGAGCGACGCTGCTGCAGGTGATGAGCCGCAGCGAACGGCCCTTCGGTGTCGCCGGCGGAATGCTGTCAGAACACATCGAAGTCGTGGATGATCTATCGGCTACCGATCTGCTCGATTATGTGGCACTACAACATCTTTCAAGCCTAGTCAAAGGCGATGTCAGCCTGGAATATTGGAAATCTACGCCCTACTTCGCCAATTTCTGCGACGGGTACAAGCTCTCCGAGCAGCTCAAGACGCGACTCAAGGGTGGCGATGCTGAGTCCATCCGCCCCGCTGTCCGTGCACTGTCCCGGCTCGACCCCATCGCGGCATCGGGCACCGGCGAGGTCGACCTGGGCAACGGCAAGCTTCGCGCTCTCGCCCGGCAAACAGTCGATGACGGTTGGTGGCAACTGCTGTGGATGCCGCCATCGCTGCCGTACCTGGAGCCGAGCGGCCCGTACGCCGAGCCGTGGGCGCAAGGGATTACGAAGCGCCTGGTGTTCTCTTCGTGGTCGGCGACGCCAACGGCGATCGCGAGCCTGCTGAGCCAACGTGCCTCTCGGGCAGCATCTATGGAGTCCACGCGCGAAGAGGGAGAGCACTCCGGACGCCGCAGCCAGCGCAGTCTTCTCAACTACAGCGTTGCGGGTGGTCGGGCGGAGTCGATGACCACTCTGGCGTTGTTCTGGCCGATGCCGGGACTCGCGAGGCGCGCCGACCCGCTTGCTGCAGCTCAGCTCAACCGCGCACCGGTTGGTAGAGCGGCCCTGGAGGCAGGCCTGACGCGGGAGTTACGTTCGGGAACGACCAAGTACGGTGTGTCCGCGGTGGCGGAGGCGGCGCGCGCGGCGATTGCCTTCGAAAACTCACTGCCGCAGGCATTTCTGGACGGCGGACCAAGTGGTCGGAACCGAATTATCGAAGCGCTCGGCAGACATTCATCCGCCGACACCGATGACGCGACTGGACAGCGAGGCCTGGCTACACACGTCGACGAGGCCCTCGAACTGGCACGCGAGGGTTCCGACGTCACGATGGCGTCCGTCGCGCCGACCGTAGCCACCCTCGCTGCCCACAGTCCGGGCAACATCGCTTGGCGTGCGCTGCACCGGCTTGCGGCCGACCACCCAACAGTGACCGAAGCCGGTCTCTGGAGTGCCGCGGCCACCGTCGCGGTCGGCTTTCGATCCTTGTTCAACCGACCCGACACCATCGTGCTGCTCGAGCAGTTGCATGAAAGCGGCGCGTACTGGCAGAAAGTGCTTCGCTACTGCGCGGCAGGAAATCTGCAAGCGGTCATGGATGAATACCTCCACCACATAGCCAGCGAGACTCAAGCCGAGCTCGACGACGATTCATTGATGGGGATTGCGGAAAACGTCACGACTGCACTGACATTGACACCGTCGACCTACCGGGTATTCGACCCGGACCACCCCGACGATCCGATTCGAATGACGAGTCGCTTCGCGCTGCGCTACGGAGGAGGCAACACCGACGAGATTGTCCGCCAGCCCGACGTACGCCGGTCGTTCAACAGCCCGTTCTGGCCCTTCGTGCTGGCAAGCACCAGCGTCGGGCAGGAAGGGATCGATTTTCATTGGTGGTGCTCGGCAATCACTCACTGGAATACCCCCGCAAATCCTGTCGACTTCGAACAGCGCGAGGGACGCATCGACCGCTTCGGTGGACATGCCGTCCGGCGTAACCTAGCCCACCGCCACGGTGCCGCCATGCTTGCGACGAGTAACCCGTGGCGCGCGGCCTACGAGCTGGGCAAAGACGAACAGGCTGCTCTTGGAGATTTCGCGCCGTACTGGGTGTATCCGGGCCCGGCGAAGATCGAGCGACATCTGTCGCCTTACCCGCTCAGCGTCGACGTCGCCCGGCTGGAACGCCTGAAGAGCGACCTGGCGTTGTATCGGTTGACGTTCGGGCAGCCGCGTCAGGAGGACATGCTAGCGCTGCTGCGCAAGCGGGGCCTCGAAGCCAAGCCGGAAGTGTTGGCCGAGATGCGCATCGACCTCTCCCCACCACCCACCAACGGAGCCTCACGATGACGGCCCCTATAGACCTCTGCGCGCCGTCCTGCTTTTAGGCACCCGACACCACTTACATTGGTGCGCGGCAGATTAGCGCCGCGAATAGAGCCGTCATTGATGAAACCTGGGATTTGCTAAGCCCGTCACCCACGATCAGTTGCGCCGCCATTCATTCGGCCGAATGAACACCGAGGACCTATAGGACATCCCGTTCATCTGGTTGTCGTACCCATAGTGCACAGTGACCAACAAACCGACCGGCTTGACCGCCGGTAATGCTCCAAGAAAGGCATCGTAGATGAGGATCGTGTTCTTACATGGAATCGGCGACGGAGATCCCAAGATGGGCTGGCTGGAGGGCCTCAACCGAGGGCTCACACAGGCCGGGCACCCGCCGGTCGACCCGGAAAGCGTCATTGCTCCGCGCTATCAGTCCAAACTGAAGACCAGCGGTGCAGTCTCGGCAAAGGTTCCACCGATCACTTATAAACCGAAGCATGACTCCAGCGGGCGCCGAGGTTTCGAGCGCCGTCAGGGCAAGGTGCAGCGCAAACTCGGCCTCCAATCCGGCGTGCGATCTTTCGGCTTCGACCGGCTGCCAGAAGCTCCCTTGTCAGTTCTGCAGGAAGCAGCGATCAACTCAGTTCCTTGGTACGACCTACCGCAGGTCAAGCGCTACATGCAGAACGAAGGCACCCGCGGTGCCATTCTCCAGCACATCCTAGACTTCCTCCCTTCGTCTGGAGACATAATTTTGGTCGGCCACAGTCTGGGCAGTGTGATCGCCATCGATCTGCTCGACAACCTGCACGAGAACCTGCACGTGCGTCGCTTCGTGACGATAGGAAGCCCGGCGAGTTCACGGCCACTCCACGAAAATAGCGATCGACTGCTCAAGAAGTTCCCATATGAGCGCGTCGACGACTGGACCAACTTCTTCGACAACCGCGACCTGGTCACCGGTGGCCGCGGACTCGCATCGACTTTCCCTGGTGCCCAAGATTTCACCATAGACATCGGCGGGAAGCATGGAGCCGGCGTTTACCTGGGCGACCCAGTCGTCTCCGGATTGATCGCCGATGTCCTGTACCCGACCAAAGCTGTCGCACTGCGCGAGTCGGGCATCGCGGTGCGCTTGGCCGACGCCGAAGCATCAGTTCTTTTATCGTTGCACTTCGGACATGCAGTGCAGCGGCATGTCAAGAACAAGGACGCCGCCGCGCGGTACGCCGACGCCCTGAGCGCGCAGCAAGACGAGCTCGTGGCCCAAGTCGAGTTGGCCGCAACAGCGTCGAATACAGCCTTGGCGCCTGAGCTCTTCGAGCTGGCCCAAGGTTCACTACCCCGGCTCCCTCACCGCTGGGAGCTACACGAGGCCGTCAGGGAGCTCGTGGTCCTGTCGATGACGAACTTGGTCGAACCGTACGAAATAGATGTCGACCGGGCACCGAAAGATGCTTTGGCAGACATCACAGTAGAGCTCGGGTTTCAGCGATCCACGGGAACGAGAATCGGAGCAGCGATTGAGGAAGTCCAGTCCTATATCAGTCGCAAAGGGGGCGTCCCTTGGGGACGCGTGTTGACAGCTGCAGCGGGTGTCGCAATCGTTGCTGCCGGGCCGGTCGGCCTATTGGTTGCTGCACCCGCGGGCGTCTTCGGGGCAGCCGCGCTTACGGGTGGACTTGCGGCGTTGGGTCCCGGAGGAATGGTTGGCGGACTCGCCATGCTCGGTGGACTGGCCGGAACGGGTGCCGCTGTTGCGACAACCGCTGCGACAGCGAGCGGCGGGCAGGGCCAACCCGTTCATGATTCCAACACCCTCGTTCTCCGCGTAGCAGTCGAGCACGCCCACAAAATGCTCGCTCTGCCCTATGACGAGGCGTTGTGGTATCAGGTCACCGACCTTGAGACGCACCTATCTGCGCGGATCAACAGACTTTCGGTCTATAGCGACCCTAGATCTTCTGCCTTGGAGACCCTGCGAAGCGGGCAATACACGGTGAACCGGCTGCTGGCTTTTATGCTGGAAAAGGGACTGGGTCCCAAGACTTTAGTTGCAGCCGAATCCGAGACAGATCGACTGCTGCTGGAGGAGACCAGGGCACTCGAAAGCAAGCCAAGCTGAGTTTGGCGGGTTGCCGAGGTTCTCCGACCATCAACGGCTGATCAATGCCGCCGCAACGTCGACAGTCACGCCGGCAACGAGCCCGGCGTGACTGACCGCGTGTCCGGTTAGATGGGTATAGGGACGCAAGTGGGGCAACACGACCGAAGAGCTGTCCAGAATTGCCGCTGCCGAACTGCGCCGTCATGCTCACTTGAAAGATTTTTTCGGGCCTATATCGATACGAAAACTCTTGTGCGATGCCATCTTAGATACGACACCTCTGGAGCGACCGACTCCGGCCCGAGAAGGATTTGTTCGCCCAGCGGGGGCCTTCCCAGTGCGTGCCTCAACGGGGCGGTAGTTGCCACATCCTCTTCGACACTGGGTGCGTAGCTGACAGTGAGATCGTCGTTGACCGTGATGAGTCCCGTATCGAACGCGACATCGTGAGTAGGGCACGCCGTCAGACCATTTCGCTGATCCAGACGCTCTTTGTTGTTGCTGTCCCGCCAGGGCTTGATGTGGCTTGCCGCCATCATGCGTGGTCGCCGCTTACCGCCGATCACCGCGCTCATTCCGCAGAACACGCACCGGTGCTGATGATTTCGCAACACCGACTGGGCGAACCGATGCTGTCCGACGCGCACCGCTGACGTCAGCATCTTCGCGGTCGTCAGGATGGGGATGTCGGCACGCTTGCGCGACCACGTCTCGAGGGCATCGACGAGGGAGGATTCGACGTCGCTCGAATTCAGCTCATGCTGTCCCTCGAGCTCGAAGCGTTCACCGTCCTCCAGGCCCAAGAAATCAGGCAATTCCTCGCGATCGATTCCAAGACTGCGCGCCACGTCGAGGATTCGCAGGTAAACCCCCTGCAGCAGCTCCACGTCGCCCAACCGCGCGGCGACTTCCAGCTCGTGTTTGCCGCCGTTGCTGCGTGTGCCGTCGAGATTCGCCATCTTGGCCAGGATCGAAGACGGGGGCCTCTTGAAAACTCGCGCCAAATGCTGAACCGGAAACTTGGCTTTGTGCGCGGTTGAGCTCCCATACCTGCTGTGATCGATCAACAACGATGCGCAATGGCACAGGACCACCTCGCAAGGAACGAAATGCACTTGCCGTACGCCCTGCGGAACAACCTTGCGCGCGAGGACAGAGAGCCACTGCTCTCGCAGCATCTCGGCGGTGGGGTCGATGAATGCCGCCACGCCGGCACCCATCGGTTCGGTCGTCATTCGCTCTCCAACAACACGGCAACCACTCCGCACAGGTGCCGCACTTCCGCCACCGTCGGCGCAAGTTCATACGCATGGTGGTGGCATGCATTGCTCAGTCTGTTCCACGCCACCGCCGCAGCGTCGGCGCGTTCAGTGGTGTCCAATGACCGCAGGATGGTCAGACGCGAACGCATACTCGCTCCCGGAGCGGGCGCATTCAGCGCCATGCAGCGTTCCATCACCAACTCCTCCAACGCCTGCCGCGCCAAGAACGCCGCGAGGCGAGCCGAGCTGCCTGCAGCACCGACGGTTCCGTCCAACAGCCGTTCCGCGTTGCGCAGCGACACAACGGCTGATGTCGTCGTGGTCATTCGGCGAGGATCCCGTCGACTGTTCTCTCCAAGTCGTTCACTACGCCCCACGTGATCGGCACATCGGAGCTACCGTGAGAGCCCGCATTGGCGATGTGCACGGTTCCGCCGCGCCCTTCCCGGAACTTCAGCCACTGCGACAAGTCCTTGTCGATGTCGTTGTAGACGGCCAGCGCGAGCCGCTTCTTGGTCGTCTTCGCGGACGACCACCGCTCTTCGGTTTCTACTCGACCGCCGCCCTCCTTGTATTGCTTTGCGTAAAAGAGCTGCTGTGCCGCAGATTCGAGGGCAAGCCGGAACAGTCCAGGTATCGCACGGCGCTTGACCTCGTCGGGCACCTTCTCGTCCTGCACCAGTGCCCTCACATCCTCGACGTACCTCTTGGCTTGGTTGAGCGTTTGAGCAACGCTGATACTCGAACCCGTCTCACGCGTCACCTCGACCATCCGCGCATCCACTGCGAGTTGCCTGATCGCAGTGGCCAATCGATCGTCGTGCGAGAACACGACGACCTGCCGGGTCTTTGCCAGCGTCGAGAGCACCTTGATGAAGCCGTCGATTTTCGCGGGATCCATTGCCTGGATCGGATCGTCGAGCACGATGAAGCGGAACGGACTGTTCGGTGTCGTCGCCCTCGGAATGAACAGCGCCAACGCCAACGCATGCAGCTCGCCCTGGCTCATCACCGACAGTGCCTCGGACTCGACACCGTCCACCGAGCCGGTCATCACCACTCGCCTGCTGGTGTTGTGGCCCACCAAGTTGATAGCACCGATGTCGACATTGCTTTCCTGCCGCAACTCCGCCCAAATGTCGCGTGCCTGCTCGGCAATCGGAGCGAGCCGCTGATCCCGCAATTGCTTGGCATGCGAGGCACTCCACTTCTTGGCCGCGTCGACGTTCTTGACAGCCTCATCCGCCTCTCGCGCCGCGGACTCGAGGGTGGCCCACGCGGCCAGACGTCCAGCAATCGGTGCCCACGTGTCCTCACGCTGAGCCGCCGCTTCCTTGGCCTCGGTGCGCAGGGCCTCAGCAAACTCGATAACCGCGGGGATCGTCGTAGCCAAGTGATCCGCCATACCGGAGGGATTCGGAGGTTGCTCGCGCGCCACGGCGACCGACTTTTGATAATCGGACAGGGAAGGCAGGTCGACGCCCTCCACCGCGGTGGCGTCGGCGATTTCGTTCCCCAGTTCGACTGCGGCGCGTTGCGCTTGGTCGAGTCGGCGGCGGCTGTGCTTGTAGGCAGCCAGTTTCTGGCTCTGCTCGGCAAGCTGCGCCCGCGAGTGCCCGGCCCACGCATCGTCGAGCGTCCCCGTCGCGCAGACCGGGCACTCGATAGTGCCCGTCTCACTGTGCAGGCGCAGGGCCGCATCGAGCAGATCGTTACGCTGCTCCACCACCGACAGTGCCTCATCAGCAGAATCCGCGGTATCGGCCGCAGCTGCCCGGAGCTCTGCCACCACCTCGTCGACACGCTGCTGCGTCGGGGCGCTCAACGCTGCGAGCCTCTTCAAACCGATGAGCGCGCGCGATGCCGATGCGTCGGCACCGGTGGCGAGCGCCAACACCGCATCGAGATCCGCAACTCGCTTCTTGACCAGGTCTGCAGCATTGTTCACGCGATCGTCCGACGCATCCGACAACGAGGTCTTGAGCTGGCGCAGGCTCTCCGCTGCTCGTTGCCGGGGTCCCTTGACCTCCTTGAGTACCGCTGCCAGTCGCTTCTCGGCATCGGTGATCTCGTCGAGTCCGAGGAGTTTGGCCAGGGCGTCGTGCAGGGTGGACGGCGTCGCGTCGAACAGTCCGCCGATTTCGTCGTAGGACAGGATCGGGCGATGTAATTCGACGGCGGACTTCCACCCAAGCGCATCGGTACCGGTGCTGCGCTTCTGCTTTCCCACCTGAGTCCAGGTGGAGCATCCCTTCAGCGCGGCATCGGAGGTCCAGTCGACACCGACTACCGTCGGTTCGGACCCTTCGATCGTGAGCCCCACCCGCACCTCACACGGGTCTCCCTGATGTAGATTGCGCCAGGTGTCGGCCCACAGCTTGGCCTTGTTCTCCCAGCGGTAACTCGAACCGGTAATCGCGAATTCGAGGGCCTCGGCAAAGCTCGACTTTCCCGATCCGTTGCGGCCACTGACGATCGTGATGCCGGGCGCGGGGTGTAGCTGCAGCGCTGCTCTGGGCCCGATGCCGCGGAATCCCGCCACACCGATCGAGGTCAAAAATGCACCGACCGGCTCTTCGACGAGCTGACTACCCGACGGCTCCGGAACGTGCGGGGTCGAGATGCCGTCGAGAAGCTCCTGCAGTGACGTCGGCCCTTCCAGGGCAGCGAGAACGAAGTACTTGACCTCGTCGGACAGCTCGGCATCCGCATCGATGGCGTCGATCACCACGTCGACGAGTGGCCTGTCGACAGCATTGTCGGCAACAGTCACCGGCACTCCCCTGTTCGTTCTGATGGCTAACAGACCCCACAGTTCCATATGGGACCGACAGTGATGATGGAACCCGTGCTCCGAAGGCTGTGACTCAGGGTCCGACTGACGCCGCGGTGCGGCTGTCCATCACTTGTTTCGTCCAGCCTTCGGGGCATGTGAATACGGCTCCGGCCGGGCGGACATGACCTAATAAGAGCTTGGCAAGCGCCTCATCACTGTCCTGTCTGCCCACCCGGCCGAGGTCGACCATCCGACTCGGAAGGCGGTTACCAGCATGACACGCAGAGCCCGACGCGACCAGATCATCGCCGGCGTCGACACTCACGCCGACACGATCCACGTCGCAGTCATCGACAAACAAGGGCGAGATCTCGACGACCGCGAATTCCCCACCACCCCCGCCGGCTACCGAGCTGCATTGGCCTTCATCGCCGAGCACGGTCGCCTCGACCGCATCGGTGTCGAAGGCACCAGCTCCTACGGTGCCGGGTTCACCCGAGCCGCCCGCCAAGGCGGGCATACCGTCGTAGAAGTGACTCGACCCGACCGTGCCGAACGGCGCCGAGTCGGCAAATCCGACCCCATCGACGCCTACCTCGCGGCACGCGCAGCGCAGTCGGGTCGAGCGAACTCGGTGCCGAAAAACGAACAGATCGAACCTCTCCGCGCGCTGCACAACGCACGGCACTCCGCCGTCAAGGCGCGCACGGCCGCGATCAACCAGATCCACTCGATGCTCATCACCGCACCAGAGCCAATACGTACGAAATATGCAGTGCTCAAGCTTGTTTCGATGCTCACAGCACTTGCGAAGACCCCGACATCATCGAGCGAATCCCACGACGAAGGCGTACTGATCGCACTGTCCGCGATCGCACAACGAGTGCACTTCCTCGACACTCAGATCGCCGGTCTGACCGCACGCCTCGACGCAGTGGTCACCGCCACCAACCCCGGACTACGAGCGGCCCACGGGATCGGCCCGGACACCGCCGCTCAGTTGTTGATCACAGCAGGCTCGCACCCTGACCGGCTCACGACAGAGGCAGCATTGGCCGCGCTCTGTGGCGTCGCACCGGTGCCTGCATCATCGGGCAAGACGATCCGCCACCGGCTATCGCGAGGTGGTGATCGCGGAGCGAACAACGCCCTCTACCGCATCGCTCTGGTGCGGATGTCCACCGAACCGCGCACCCGCGCCTACGTAGCTCGACAGAGAGCGGCCGGCCGTTCG
>NZ_CAPS01000061.1 GCF_000333955.1 Rhodococcus sp. AW25M09 | reverse complement strand
GATCGCTGCCTTCGTTCGCTCACCGCACGCACACGCCCGCATCACCGGAATCGACATCGACGCTGCTCTCGCCATGCAGGGAGTGCATGCGGTCTACACCTACGATGATCTCGAAGCCGACTCCGCCGAGATGGCAGAGGGCTTGCCGCTGTTGATCCCGCACCCGGCAATCATCGCCCCGCGCAACGGATATCCGCTTGCAAAGGACGAGGTCAACCACGTCGGTGAGGCCATCGTCATGGTCATCGCGCAGAGTCGCTACGTGGCCGAGGATGCCTGCGCCGCCATCGACGTCAGTTACGACATCCTGGATCCGGTCGTAGGAATCGACACCGCACGCGCCGCGGCTCGGCACGTGCACGACGATGTACCCGACAACGTGGCTGCGCATCTACAGCACAGCTTCGGCGACATCGACCGCGAATTGGCCACGGCGCCGCACCGGATCACGCTGAATCTCGATGTGGAGCGATCGGCGGCCATGCCATTGGAGGGCAAGGGCGTCTATGCGCGGTGGGACAGCGACGAGGAAACGCTGACCTTCTGGTCGTCGACTCAGACCTCCACCTCGGTTCGTGCTGCCGTCGCCGCGCGGCTCGGCATGGCAATGAACAAGATTCACTGCATCGCACCGGACGTCGGTGGCGGTTTCGGCGTCAAGATCATGCACCCCTGGCCCGAGGAAGTCATGGTGACGTGGGCAGCGCGGCAGCTGGGCCGAGCCGGCATCTCCAACGAGGTCAAATGGGTCGAAGACCGGCGTGAGCACTTCATCTCGAGCGCCCACGAACGTGCGCAGGTCCAGGAGGTCACCCTGGGGTTCGACGACGAAGGCCGGCTGCTGGCGTTCGACTTCACCGTCTGGCACGACAACGGGGCCTACCTGCCCTACGGCATCATCGTGCTGATCAACACCGCGACGCAGGTGCTCGGACCGTACAAGCCGGTCTCGTTCCGCTGCAACGGCTATTCGCTGTACACCAACACCGTCATCGTCATTCCCTATCGCGGGGCCGGCCGTCCGCAGGGCGTGTTCGCGATGGAACGTTCGATGGACGCCATCGCCCAGTATCTCGGCAAGGACCGACTCGAAGTTCGCGAGAAGAACCTCATCAGGCCCGAGGAGATGCCCTACGACTTCGGCCTGATGTTCCAAGACGGCCGGCCGTTGATCTACGACACCGGTGACTATCAAGCCGGTATCGACAAGCTCAAGGCATTGATCGACTGGGACGGCTTCCCGGCCTACAAGAAGCAGGCCGCCGCCGAGGGCCGCACCGTAGGCATCGGCGTCGGCGCGTATGTGGAAGGCACCGGCCCGGGTCCGTACGAGGGAGCTCACGTTCTCATCGAGAACTCGGGAAAGATCAAGGGTGCGACGGGCCTGACCACCCAGGGGCAGGGTCATCAGACGACGTTCGCGCAGATCGTCGCCGATGACCTGGGCGTATCGATCGCCGACATCGAGATCACCACCGGTGATACGCGTCGATTCGGTTATGCCGTCGGCACATTCGCCTCTCGCGGCGCGGTCATGTCCGGTTCCGCGTTTCACGTCGCGGCCCAGATGGTGGCCGAGAAGGCGAAGATCATCGCCGGCCGCGCTCTGGACCTGGACGTCGCCGAGTTGGAATTGCGCGGTGGCTTCGTGAGCAAGATCGGCACCGAACCCGGAGCCGAGGGAACCTCGATCTCCCTCGGAGTGGTTGCAGTGCTGTCCAATCCGCTGCGGTACGCGTTCGACAAGGAGTCTCGGCAGGCGACCGGATTCGCGAAGATGGGCACCGATATGTCCATCCCACCGGTGCCGGAGGGTGAACAGCCCGGACTCGAGGCGACGGGGTACTACTCGCCCCCACGGTCGACGTTCGCGTCGGGCATTCACGCCGCGATCGTCGAGACCGACCCGGTGACGGCGGAAATCCACGTCGAGCGCTACGCCGTCGTCCACGACTGCGGCAACGTAATCAATCCCCGAATCGTCGAGGGGCAGATCCACGGCGGTGTCGCGCAAGGAATCGGCGGTGCCCTCTACGAGAAGATCGTCTACGACGAGCACGGGCAACTGCTCAATGCCTCGTTCATGGACTTCCTGATGCCGTTCGTGACCGAGGTTCCCGAGACCATCGAGATGGATCACACCGTCACGCCGTCCGGACTCAATCCGTTGGGAATGAAGGGTGCCGGCGAGGCAGGCGTCATTCCCACCAGCGCAGTCATCGCAGCCGCTGTCGAGGACGCCGAAGGCTTTCCGATCACCTCCATGCCCATTTCACCGTCCGACCTCTACGAGCTGCGGCTCAACCACGCGCTCGCCCAGACATCCCAGGAGATTTCATGAGAATTGCAGGCACCGCAACGCTGACCGCACCGCCCGCCGAGGTGTACGACAGCATGCAGGACGGCCGCGTGTTGGCGGCAACCATTCCCGGCGTGCAGTCACTCGAGCAGTTGAGCGATGACCACTACAAGCTCTCCATCACAGCTGGGGTCGCCGCGATCAAGGGCACGTACGACGGTGAAGTACTGCTCTCGCAACAGAATCGACCCGAATCGTTCGTCATGACGGCCTCCGGGGCGGGTGCGCCTGGCACCGTGCGCGCCGATGTGACCATCAAGCTCGAGCAGACCGAGAGCGGCGGCACCCTGCTCAGCTACGACGCCGATGCTGTGGTCGGCGGAATGGTCGGCGGCGTCGGGCAGCGCATGATCACCGGTGTCGCCAAGAAGATGGCCGGAGTGTTCTTCAA
>NZ_CAPS01000062.1 GCF_000333955.1 Rhodococcus sp. AW25M09 | reverse complement strand
GGGATCGACACTCGACGTACTTCCTCTCCTGCAATCGCAACAAGGAATCGATCGCACTCGACCTCAAAGCCGTCGATGGCCGCGCCACGCTCACCGCACTGATCGAGCGGGCGGACGTGCTCGTCGAGAATTTCCGGCCGGGCGTTCTCGACCGCCTCGGATACAGCATGGAAGCACTGCATCGACTCAATCCCCGTTTGGTCATTTTGTCGATCACCGGGTTCGGTCACGACGGCCCCGAAGGGACTCGACCCGGCTACGATCAAATCGCCCAGGGCGAGGCGGGATTGATGTCGCTGACCGGTCCTTCCCGGGACGAGCCCACTCGGGTCGGCGTTCCCATCGGCGATCTGCTTGCCGGTATGAACGGTGCTTACGGCGTGGTCGCGGCACTGCACGAACGCCACAGCACGGGGCGCGGCCGCGTGGTGCGCACCAGCCTGTTGGCGTCCATCGTCGGAGTACATGCGTTCCAAGGAACCCGCTACACGGTGGCCGGAGAGGTACCCCGCCCCACCGGTGGCCACCACCCGTCCATCTGCCCGTACGGGCTGTTCCACTCGTCCGAGGGACTCGTACAAATTGCCGTCGGCAGTGAGGGGTTGTGGCAACGCTTCGCACCTCGGTTCGGTTTGGACCGCGCGGAGTGGGCGACCAATCCGCAACGCGTCGCCGACCGGGATGCGGTGATCGCTGCTGTCGAAGCCGCCTTCGCGGATTGGCCTACCGACAAATTGCTCGGGTTGCTGGCCGACATCGGCATTCCCGCCGGTCGTGTCCGTGATCTCGCCGAGGTGTACACCTGGGAACAGACCCGATCGCAAGGACTCATGATCGACGTAGACCATTCGGCTCTGGGCACGATCACTCTCCCCGGCCCTCCCCTGCGCATGGACGACGACTGCGAGGGTGCCGGTATGCGCACAACGCATGCAGCCCCGCCCACCCTCGACCAACACGGGGACTCGATCCGCGCGTGGTTGGAGACAGCGCGATGACCCGCACCGGCGCGCCTGCCCGGCTCGGCGCGCTCGAACTCGTCGAGATGGTCGTCGACAGTGGCAGCTTCGTCCGGTGGGACACCGAACCGCTACCCCCCATCGGTGTGCACGGGCCTGCGCAGCAGAGCTATCTCGACGAGCTCGAGGCAGCCCGTGAGTCGAGCGGCGTCGACGAATCCGTGTTGACCGGCGAAGCCACCCTCGCCGGACGTCGGGTTGCAATTGTGCTGTGCGAGTTCGGCTTTCTCGCAGGTTCGATCGGCACGGCAGCCGCGGAGAGGCTGGTGCAGGCCGTCGAGAAGGCCACGTCCGAAAAGCTGCCGTTACTGGCCTCCCCCACTTCGGGCGGCACTCGTATGCAAGAGGGCACTGTCGCGTTTCTGCAGATGGTGAAGATCTCGGCCGCAATTGCAGCGCACAAGTCGGCGGGCCTCGCCTACGCCGTCTATCTTCGCCACCCCACTACCGGCGGGGCGCTGGCCTCGTGGGGCTCGCTCGGACACGTGACCGCAGCCGAACCGGGTGCACTCCTCGGGTTTCTCGGCCCACGTGTGTACGAGGCGCTCTACGGAGCGAAGTTTCCCGAGGGCGTGCAAACCAGCGAAAACCTGGCCGCCAGAGGCCTTGTCGACGCGGTACTCCCACCGGAGAAGTTACGCGAGGTGGCGATCTCGGCCCTCGCCGTGCTGTGCGCGCCCCACGAACCGCCGCCACCCGTTCCGAACATCCCGCTCGAACACCTCGAGGACGTGCCGGCCTGGGAATCCATCCAACGGTCCAGGAGGTCGGAACGACCGGGAGTGCGCATGCTCGTGCGGTCGGCGGCGAACAGTGTGACGCCGCTGCAAGGGACCGGGGCCGGTGAGATCGAGCCGGGATTGTTTCTCGCACTGGCAAAGTTCGGTGCCTCGGCATGTGTATTGCTCGGCCAGGATCGCACCTTCGCCGGTCAACCGCTGGGCCCTGCCGGATTACGGGAAGCGCGACGCGGAATGCGGTTGGCCGAGGAACTACAACTGCCCCTCGTCACTGTCATCGACACCGCGGGTGCCGCGTTGAGCAAAGAGGCCGAGGAAGGTGGGCTCGCCGGTGAGATCGCCCGCTGTTTGGTCGAACTCACGACGCTGAAAGCGCCGACGATCTGTCTGCTGCTGGGCCAGGGGGCGGGCGGCGGCGCTCTCGCCCTGCTGCCTGCCGACCGAGTGCTGTGCGCCCAGCACGGCTGGCTCTCGCCCCTACCGCCGGAGGGTGCGTCGGCGATCAAGTTTCACACCATCGACCATGCAGCGGAGATGGCCGAGGAACAGGGCGTGCGCAGCATCGACCTGCTGCGCAATGGTGTCATCGATCGCATCGTGGCCGAGCGCCCGGATGCCTCCGACGAACCCACGGAGTTTCTCTCGCGCCTCGGTACCGTGCTCGAGCACGAGTTGGCCAAGCTCCTCGCGGCCGATCCTGCCGATTTGCTGGCCGGACGCCTGCAGCGATACCGCTACCTGGGGATGTCCGATAACCAAAAAACTGGGTTGATTGGGCAAAGCTTGCCAGTGCACCACTAGCACCAGGATCGATAGCGTTCGACAGGCAAGCACATCGCTGTGCGAACGCCACCTACTTCGCAGTACCAATCAGTCCCCGATGAAGGAGATTTCAGTGCCCGACGCAATCGAGGTCCGCAAGGTCCCGCTTCACAACGTGTCCGATGCCAGCGAGCTGGCGAAGCTCATCGACGACGGGGTGCTCGACGCAGACCGGGTCATCGCGGTCATCGGCAAGACCGAGGGCAACGGTGGGGTCAACGATTACACCCGCATCATCGCCGACCGCGCGTTCCGTGAAGTGTTGTCCGCAAAAGGAACTCGAAGCGCCCACGACGTCGGCGAGGTACCGATCGTGTGGTCCGGCGGAACCGACGGCGTCATCAGCCCGCATGCGACGATCTTCGCCACCGTGCCGGCAGACAAGGCTGTACAGACCGAAGAGCCACGACTGACCGTCGGCGTTGCCATGAGCGAGCAGCTGATGCCCGAGGACATCGGCCGCACCGCCATGATCACCAAAGTTGCTGCGGCAGTCAAAGATGCCATGGCCAACGCGGGAATCACCGATCCGGACGACGTGCACTACGTGCAGACCAAGACCCCGCTGCTGACGATTCACACCATTCGCGACGCCAAGAGCCGCGGCAAGACCGTCTGGACCGAGCAGACGCACGAGTCGATGGACCTCTCCAACGGCGGAACCGCACTCGGTATCGCAGTGGCCCTCGGCGAGATCGACATGCCGACCGACGCAGACGTCATGCACAGTCGCGAGCTGTATTCCTCTGTTGCATCCTGCTCCTCGGGCGTGGAGCTGGACCGTGCCCAGATCGTCGTCGTCGGCAACACTCGCGGCATCGGCGGTCGATACCGCATCGGCCACAGCGTCATGAAGGATGCGCTCGATCAGGACGGCATCTGGGATGCCATCAAGGACGCCGGCCTCGAACTCCCCGAGCGCCCGCGCACCGCTGATCTCGACGGCAAATTGGTCAACGTATTCCTCAAATGCGAAGCGAGCCAGGACGGTACGGTCCGCGGACGTCGCAATGCAATGCTCGACGACTCCGATGTGCACTGGCACCGCCAGATCAAGGCCTGCGTCGGCGGAGTCACCGCAGCGGTGACCGGCGACCCGGCAGTGTTCGTGTCGGTCTCGGCCGCACACCAGGGACCCGAGGGCGGCGGACCCGTCGCTGCGATCGTCGACCTCGGATAGCGCAGAGCTCGAACCCACCGAACGCCGCGCGGAACCGATTCGATTCGGAGCCGCGCGGCATTCGGCCCCTCACCACCGTGTGTTCGAACGACTGCGCACTCGAAAAAACTGTGGATCTCGAACGAAGGAACTCTCATGGCCACCACCGTCGGACCCGCTGCCGAACTTCTGATGTGCGACGCACTCGAACTCAGCGGCAAGATCAAGCGTCGCGAGGTGTCCTGCGTCGAGACCATGACGGCGTATCTGGACCACATCGAGATCCACAATCCCACCGTCAACGCCATCGTGGCCCTTCGTGACCGTGACGAGTTGATCGCTGAGGCGCACGAGCGTGACAACCAGCTGGCGCAGGGGCAGTACCTCGGCTGGATGCACGGTTTTCCCCATGCGGTGAAGGATCTTTCGGCTGTGAAGGGCTTGCCGTTCACCTCGGGATCGGCGATCTTCGCGGATCGGATCGCCGAGGCGGACGACCTTTTCGTCGCCCGGATCAGGGCCGCCGGAGCCATCATCATCGGCAAGACCAACACACCGGAATTCGGCTACGGATCCCAGACCTACAACCCGGTGTACGGCACCACCGTCTCCCCCTACGATCACTCACTCACCGCCGGCGGCAGCAGCGGAGGTGCGGCGGCGGCACTCGCGCTGCGCATGCTGCCCGTGGCCGACGGCACCGACTACATGGGTTCGCTGCGTAACCCGGCGGCCTTCAACAACGTCGTCGGTTTCCGGCCGTCCTGGGGACGGATCCCCGAGCCTGGTTTCATCGCCCAAGGCGCAGTGGCCGGCCCGATGGGACGATCGGTCACCGACGTCGCTCACCTGCTCTCGACGATGGCCGGCCCGGATGCCAACGCGCCGCTCGGGATCGACGAGGACCCGGAGATCTTCACACGCACTCTCGAACGCAGCTTTCGGGGAGCCCGGATCGCCTGGGTCGGTGACTGGAACGGTTATCTGGCCACCGAACCCGGCGTGCTCGACCTGTGCGAATCCTCGTTCCCCATCTTTGCCGATCTCGGGTGCGAGGTCGACGCAGTGCTGCCGAACTACGACCCGGCCCACATCTGGGAGTCGTTCCTGACGTGGCGTTGGTGGGCGCAGCTCGGGATGGCCGACCTCTATGCCGACCCTGCGACGCGGGCCCTGATGAAGCCCGAAATGGTCTGGGAGATGGAGAATGCCGTCTCCCTGAGCGCCCTCGACATCACCAAGGCGGCACAGAAGCGCAACGAGTGGAACGCTGCACTGACGACCCTGTTCGACACCTACGACTTCGTTCTCGCGCCCAGTGCCCAGGTGTTCCCGTTCGACAAGGAACAGCACTGGCCGCAGTCCATCGACGGGCGTTCGATGGACACCTACCACCGGTGGATGGAGACGGTGGTGCCGTGGACGATGAGCGGTGTTCCGATCGCGGCCGTACCGGTCGGTTTCGACGATCGCGGTCTGCCGATGGGGGTACAGATCATCGGCCGCCATGGTGCCGACCGATCCGTATTGCAGCTCGCGTACGCCTACGAGCAGGCCTCGCAATGGGTGGAGCGCGTCGTTCCGCCTGCTCTACAGGTCCGCTGATCCGCTACCTTCGTGACACGACTGGCAACGTACGGTTGAACAATGGATGACATGGTCGGACCACCTCGTCCACTGACGCGAGATCTTCCGGCGTCCGCCAGCTATGCGCTGACCGTGTCGGAACTGCTCGCACTGCCCTCTCTCGCTGGATCCAGCCTGGTCGCAGGCGAGCGCGGCCTCGAAAAGATCGTACGACGAGTCAACGTCATCGAAGTGCCCGACATCCTGCCCTGGGTCAAACAGAACGAACTGCTGCTGACAACGGGTTTCCCACTGCGACATGCCGATTCGGGCCGACCGTTCGGTGCCGGTGCCCTGGTGGAGCTCGTCGAAGGTTTGGCCGAGCGCGGCGCGGCTGCTCTCGGAGTCAAGGAGGGGCGGTACTTCGGGGACGTACCGGCCGCGATGATCGAGGCGGCCGACCGACTCGACCTCCCCCTCTTCCTCATTCGCCGCGACGTCGGTTTCGACGAGGTCATTGCCGAGGTCTTCACCCACCTCGTCGATCGACAGGCGTGGGCACTCGACATCGCCGATCGGATGCACCGGGCGCTCACCTCGATCGTGCTCGAGGGCGGAGACCTGCCACAGATTGCCGACGAGGTCGCCACGCTCTTCGAGGCATCGGTGCTCATCTGCACTCCCGACGGCAGGGTGCAGGCCACGGCCGGTGCCGATGCCGATCTTGCTGCGCTCGAGGAGATGCCTCTGTTCGATCCTTCCGGCAGACTGCTCACCGAGCGCCTCCACGAAGGTCTGCAGCCGGTACCGGGTGACGACACGCACCGCATCGCGGTCGCACCGATCATCGCGGGCGGCACCGACCACGGTCTCATCGTTGCGGTGGCCGAGGCACAACGCCTCGGACCGGTCACCATGCAATCTCTCGAGCGCGCGGCAACAGTGGTCGCGTTGGCGGTCATCAAGAAGCTCGCAGTCTCGGCGGTGGAATCCAAGTTCCGTGGCGATTTTCTGCGCGACGTTCTCAACGGCGCTACCGAGTCCCCCGAACAGATCATCGAGTACTGCGCGCAACTCGACTGGGACGTGAACCGGCGCATGGTCGTCATAGTCGCTCGATTGGACGAGATTGCCGAAGCGGCCGTGAGCAATTCGGTGAAGCCTGCGGTATCCGGACGGCTACCCCAGGAGCGGCTCACCGCAGCCTGGCAACAGGTCGTGCGCCGCCGCGATCGACGGGCACCCGTCGTCGGATTCAGCAACGAGGTCGTCACCCTCATGCCGGCCGAACCGGGCACCGAGCACGAGGTGGTCGACGATCTGATCGCGTCCGTTGCCGGCGACAAGGGTGGTGGCCGTAACTCGTTCGGCGCAGGGGTCAGCCGAGTCATCGACTCCGTCGCCGACATTCCGCGCGCCTACGACCAAGCGCGCAAGGCCGTCATGGTCGGGCGGCGCATGAGCGGTAACGGGTCGGTGGCACATTTCGACAGCCTGGGTGTGCACCGCCTGCTGTCCCTGGTGACCGATGCCGCGGAGTTGCAGGCGTTCGCAAGCGAAGTGTTGGGATCACTCGCGGGCGACGACGCCGATGCTCTCGATCTTCGCCAGACGCTGCAAGCGCTGTTGGATACCAACTGCAACGTCGCCGAAACAGCGCGCGTGCTGCATTTTCACTACAACACCCTCCGCTACCGAATCGGCAAGCTGGAGTCCATCGTCGGTCCCTTCACCACCGATCCCATTCTGCGCCTGGATGTGGCGCTCGCACTGCGCGTTGCGGAGATGAAGGGCCTGTGACGTACGACAAGGAGATAGCAAGTGCTCGAGGGACATTCGATCGGCTCCGATGCTCGCATGCTCGCCGCAGCGGTGAGATCCGGTAGCCTCTCGGCCCGCGAGGTGATCGAACAACACCTCGACCACATCGCCCGCACCAACGCCGATCTGAACGCGATCGTCACGCTGGCAGCCGAATCGGCGAGACGCGAAGCCCACGAGATCGACGCTCGCGTGGCCCGCGGCGAGCCGGTCGGAGCGCTTGCCGGAGTGCCGTTCACGGTCAAGGATTTGATCGCCACCGCCGGTGTTCGTACCACGGCGGGCTCGTTTGCCCTCGCGGACAACGTTCCTCGTATCGACGCACCCGCTGTTGCTCGGATGCGCGCCGAGGATGCGGTCCTCATCGGGAAGACGAACACTCCCGAGTTCGGTTCCAGCGGTCTCACATACAACGACATGTTCGGTTACACCGTCAATCCGCTGTCTCCCGCGGGGACGAAGTTGTCGCCCGGAGGCAGCAGCGGCGGCGAGTCCGCGGCGATCGCGTCGGGCATGAGCGTCCTGGGATTGGGCACCGATTTCGGCGGCTCGGTGCGCTGGCCCGCGCACTGCACGGGTCTGTATTCGATCCGACCGACACCGGGAAGGGTCGATCCGGACGGCCAATATCCCGGTGTGATGCATGATCACCGGGTCCTGACCAACACGGCGACCATGCACGGCGCGGTTCAGACCATCGGACCGATGGCCCGCACCCTGGAGGACCTCACCCTGGCACTGCGCGTCCTGTCCTCACCTCGGTACAGGTGGATCGACCCCGCAGCGGTGCCTATCGGCAAACTCGACATACGTTGGGCAGCAGGAGAAGGAACCATTCCGGTCGACGCCGAGATCCGCGCCGCCACCGAAGCGGCCGCGCTGCGTACGGCCTCGTTCGTCAGGACGCTCGCACCGTACGACGGCACTGCACTGCGCTCCGCCAACGACCTGTTCACGCAGTTACGTGCCTGCGAAACCCAGACCGACATCGAGCAGTACGGGCCCGCCGAGTTCAGTGAGAACATTCGGACGATCCTCGCCGCGGTCCGACCGACGTCGGCGACGGAGGTCGAGGCGCTGTGGGCGAAACGCGCCGAACTGCAGCACCGGTTGCTGGCCGAGATAGGGGACGTGCTGATCCTCCCGGTTGCCTCGATTCTTGCTCCACCGCTCGGAGAGACGAGCTTCGATGTCGGCGGCACCACCCTGTCGTGGTCGCAGGCACTGGCCAGCAGTCGAGCGATCAGCATCCTGGGTCTGCCGTCGGTGGTGGTTCCTGTTGCGACCTCCGAGAGCGGCCTGCCGATCGGTATCCAGATCATCGCCCGGCCGTGGCACGAACACCATGCGCTCGCCATCGCCGCCGCTCTGAGCTAGCCCACGGGGACCGCGACGGCGACTTCTTACAATGACCGGCGTCGGATTTGGTCGAGTTATGTTTCGACCCGAAGCAGCGCCGCCAACTAACGTGATGGGCATCACTCATCCAGTAGGAAGGCGGCGGAATGCGCGACATCCTCGGCGATCTCGCCCCATGGCTGCTCGAGCGTGAGCCGTTCGCACTGGCCACCGTGGTGCGAACCTGGCAGTCCTCGCCCCGCCCCGCAGGGGCGGCCATGGCAGTGTCCGCGTCCGGACAAGTGATCGGCAGCGTCTCCGGCGGTTGCATCGAGGGCGCCTTGTACGAACTTGCCAACGAGGTTCTCGCCGACGGCTGCGCCAGGAGCGAGACCTACCGTGTGGCGGACGACGACGCCATCGGGGTCGGCCTCACCTGCGGCGGCACCATCGAGGTGTTCGTTCGTCTCATCGACGGCGGTGCCTGCGAGTCTCTGGCGAAGGTGTCGCGTCTCATCACGGCGGGTGAACCGGTTGCCGTTCTCACCGAACTGAGCGCCGGGGCACCGACGCGGTACGCAGTTCTCGGATCGGACTTCACCGTCGACTCAGGCTCGCTCGCCGACACGCAGTCCGATGGATCTCCGCTGGGGCCGTCCGTGCGCGCGCAACTGCAACGCGGCGAATCGGGTCTCGACATTCACACGTCCGATGACAGTGAGCGGTCGATCATGGCGGAGGTCTTCGGTCCGCCGCCGCGGATGTACGTCTTCGGTGCCATCGACTTCGCCTCAGCCCTCTGCCACCTGGGCTCGTTCGCCGGCTACGCCGTCACCGTCGTCGACGCGCGCGCCGTATTCGCTACCCCGGCCCGCTTCCCCGAGGCCGTCGACGTCGTGGTCGCGTGGCCGCACACGTTTCTCGAATCTGCGCCGGTCGACGAGCGAACAGTCATCGCGGTGCTCACGCACGACGAGAAGTTCGACATTCCCCTCCTCGAACGAGCGCTGCGCAGCCGTGCTGCATACGTGGGCGCGTTGGGGAGCAGGTCCACTCACCGCCGCCGCATCGAACTCCTCCGCGAGAGCGGGGTGAGCCCGACCGAGCTGGAACGGTTGCACTCCCCTATCGGACTGGACATCGGCGCGAGTACGCCGGCGGAAACCGCGGTGTCGATCGTCGCCGAAATCTTGAAGGTCTCACGGCGAACCACCGGGCTCGAGCTGCGGGACCTCACCGGACCGATTCACCGAGATACGCCGTCCGAGAACGAGACTCGATCGAGCACACGGTCGGCTGTCCGGTGTTGACATTGTGCGAGGATCAGCCGACGACCACGAGTGAAGCACCAGAGACCGTCGCCGATCTTCTCGGCTCGGATCTACTGGCGCACGCGAGGATTGTCGCAGGTCGTGCCGGTCTCACTCGATCGGTATCGCGGGTGAACCAAATCGAGGATCCCGGCGGCATGGCGTTCTATCTGCGACCGGGTGACCTCGTGTCCACGACGAGCGAGACACTCGAGCACATGTCCGAGCCGACGGTGGCCTTCGTGTCCCGATTGCAGTCGATCGGCGTCGCCGGACTTCTCGTGCATGTCGACGCCGAGAGTGCTCTGTCGCCGTCCATTCGGCGCAGCGCAGACGAACTGGGGCTGCCGCTGCTCGAGGTGACCGAGGAACTCGACCCCGACCATCGACTCACCCGGGGCATACGTGAGCGCGCGAAGATGCACGTGCGCGCCATGTTTCGGTCGGACCGCTTGCGTCGGACCCTGACCGACGTGGCTCTGGCCGGTGGCGGGATGGAGGATCTGGCAACCGCGACATCACTCGAATGCGATGTGGCCGTGTCGATCACCACGGTGGATGGCCGAGAGATTGCCACCGCCGGCAGTGCCGAAGAATTGCAGGCCCTTCGCGGCAGCATCGCCCTCGATTCCACCGGGCGGCTCCGGACGGATTCCATCGACGGCGGCCTGGGACTGCACTCGCACCAGGGAAATTCGATTGCAGTATGTGCAATTTCAGCGAACGGAACAGATCACGGGCGCGTGGTCCTGTTCTCCTCTCGCCGGCAACTGACGGAACCGGATCTGTATGCCGCCGATACCGCAGCCGGGGTGTTCGCAGTGGCAGTAGCCCGTGATCTCGCTCTGTCGGCGGTCGAGGACAAGCACCGCTCCAACTTCCTCCGCGATCTCCTTCTGGGGCGAGGCGGCGAGCATGCCCACGCGGTCGCTCATGCCCGCCGGTTCGGTTGGGACATCGGCAGGCCCGTCGTCGTCGTCGCGATCGAACCGATACCTCGCCACGACGACCCGTCGCCCACCCGCAGGCCACTGGTCGATCGGCAGATGGCAGCGTTCTCGAGCGCCTTGGCGCAACGAGATTCGTCCGCTGCGATTGCTGCACTCGGCACCGAAACCGTCATCATCATGGGTAGTGGACCCACCACGGTGTCCGACGTACACGAGATCGTCGAGCGAGTTCACGGCGACGGCGGCGGCGGGCGACAGCCCTTCACCGTCGGTATCTCACGGCCCTGCACTGCAGTGGACGACATCCCGGCAACGTACGCCCAGGCCCGCACAGCGGTGAAAGTCGGCCGCCGGATCGGCGGTGACTGGACCGTCACCGCCTTCGACGAACTCGGTGTGTTTCGCTTGTTGAGCCTGGTGGACAACGAGGACGAACTCGAATTGTTCGCGCGGGAAACCTTGCACGATCTCGCGGGCCACAGTGCCGAAGCCCAGGACATGCGCAAGACCCTGGACATGTTGTTGGCCACGAACATCAATATCGCGGAAACTGCTCGCGCACTGCATTTCCACTACAACACTCTCAGATACCGCATCACGAAACTCGAAAAGATCCTGGGGCCATTCACCGATCACGCAGATCTACGGCTCGATCTTTCCCTCGCACTCAAAATCATGGCGATGCGCGCCACCGACCACCAGATGTGACGACTGAGCCATAGAGCGCTTGGCAGATTGCGCCCATATCCGCCACACAATACCGCAGTAGCGTTGCAACACAACACTTTACACGCCGACGAACCTCTCGGTTCGGTACGTTGAAGGAAGGCTCGAAATGCCGATCTGGAAAATTCACGGAGACGGAAAGAACGTCGCACCAGGCGAGGTGGTCGCACCCAACGAACGCCTCAACTGGGGCCGCACCATCAGCCTCGGCGGCCAACATGTCGTATCGATGTTCGGGGCCACGTTCGTCTTCCCCATCATCATGGGACTCAATCCTCAACTGGCCATTCTGATGTCGGGCTTCTGCACCATCTTCTTCCTGCTGATGGTCAGGGGCCGGATTCCCAGTTACCTCGGGACCTCCGCAGTCTTCGTCGGCGGGGTCGCCGCAATCCGGGCACAGGGTGGCACATCTGCCGAAGTCACCGGTGCCATCCTGGTATCCGGACTGGTACTGGCCCTGGCCGGCCTCGCCATCCACATCATGGGCGGCGGCGTCGTGATGAAAGTACTACCCCCGGTCGTCACCGGCGCGGTGGTGATGTTGATCGGCTTCAACCTGGCACCTGTCGTCGCCAGCACCTACTGGCCTCAGGATCAGTGGGTCGCTCTCGCAGTGATGTTCGTCCTGATCGTCATGAGCGTGGCACTACGCGGATTCCTGGGACGCGTCGCGATCCTGTTGTCTCTGGTGTTCGGGTACCTGCTCTCGTGGATCCTCGATCTCGTATCGGGCCCCATCACGTCATACGACGCCACGGCCGGCATGGTCACCGAGCATTTCAGGGTCAATTGGTCGGGTGTCGAATCTTCGCAGTGGTTCGGTCTGCCGCCGTTCAGTGACGAGGCCAACGGCATCGTGGGTATCCATGCACCCTCGTTCAGTCTTGCGTTCATCGTTCTCGTACTGCCCGGCGTCATTGCACTCATCGCCGAGAACGCCGGGCACGTCAAGGCCGTAGCGGAGATGACCGGAGACGACCTCGACCCCATGATGGGACGCGCACTGGCAGCCGACGGTTTGGCTACCGTCATGGCCAGCTCGGTCGGTGGCTCGCCCACGACGACCTACGCCGAGAACATCGGCGTCATGGCCGCAACCAAGGTGTATTCGACGGCCGCGTACACGGCCGCCGGAATCATTGCGATGATCCTCGGATTCTCCCCGAAGTTCGGCGCACTGATCTCGGCCACACCCGGTGGGGTACTCGGCGGCATCACCGTCGTGCTCTACGGAATGATCGGCCTTCTGGGCGCAAAGATCTGGTACGAGAACGGTGTCGACTTCGGCAACCCGCTCAACATGATGCCCGTCGCTGCAGGCCTCATCATCGCCATCGGAGACACCTCGCTCGTCTTCAGCGACTCGTTCTCGTTGAGCGGTATCTCCTTGGGCACCATCGTCGTCATCGGGCTCTACCACCTGTGTGCACGCATCGCCCCGGCGCACATGAAGGCACCGAGCAACCACTCACCCACCGGTCGATCGGCCGCTCGCAGGAGCAAGAGCGAGATGGGCCCCCTCGAGCCGTTGCGGTAACGAGCGATTGCCACACTGAGGCGTGACGTTTGTCACCTCTTGACGAAACACTTATCGACACGGGCAGGCAGGATCGGGATATGAAACCTTCGCCACTTAAATACCATCGACCTCGGTCGATCGAGGAGGCGTGCGAGATCCTCGCGGGCGTCGACGGCAAGGTCCTGGCCGGCGGACAGTCGCTGATTCCGATGCTGTCGATGCGTTTGGCAGCCCCCGGCAACCTGATCGACATCACCGGCATCGACGGGCTCGACGAGATCACTGCCTCGGCGCACTCGGGTGTCACCTTCGCAGCGCTCGCGACGCATGCTTCCGTGGCTTCGAACCGCGGGGCCGCTCAGACCCAGCCGCTGCTCGGACGAGCACTGCAGTTGGTGGCCCACGCGACCATCAGGAATCGTGGGACCACGGTCGGATCCATCGTCCACGCCGACCCCTCGGCCGAGATGCCCGCCGTGATCCGGTTGCTCGACGGTTCGGTCACGGTCCAGTCGGTGCGGGGGCGACGCGAGATCGCTGCGAAAGACCTGTTTCTCGGTCCGCTGGAGTCGTCGCTCGAGACCGATGAGATTGCCATCTCGGCGACGGTTCCCGCAGCTCGAACAGGTGTCGGAACCGCTATCGACGAAATCGCGCGCCGGCATGGCGATTACGCGCTCGTCGGGGTTACCGCCCGTGTCTCCGTGGACGACGACGCGGTGCGCAGCGCCCACGTCACCTATGTCTCGGCCGGCGAATTCGGCGAGGTCGTCGACTACACCGATGTGATCGACGGTGCATCGATCTCCGACGCCCGGGATCCGAAATGGAACGCTCTGTCCGAGGCCGCTCGGCATCGCATCGAGACCGAGCCGGATATTCACGCCACAGCTGCCTACAGATCTCAACTCGTCGCAGCACTGACGGCAAGGGTGGTGATGGCCGCCGCACTCGACGGCGCATCCTCGTTGACCACTCACCGATCAGGCCTGCACGTCGATTCCGGAGTGAACCAGTAATGACGACAACAGATATCGAACAACAGCTCGACGATCTGATGACCGAGACCGGCGAACAACACGTACAGGTGACGTTCACGCTCAATGCCACGAAGCAGACAATCGTCGTTCCCGCCCGAACGATCGCATCCGATGCCATCCGCCACAACCTTCGCCAGACCGGCACCCATGTGGGATGCGAGCACGGCGTGTGCGGCGCCTGCACCGTTCTGCTCGACGGTAAACCCGTCCGGGCCTGCTTGATGCTGGCCGCCAGCCTCGAGGGCCAGAGTGTCACCACGGTGGAGGGTTTGGTGGAGCCGGACGGCACGCTGCACCCCGTGCAGCAGGCATTCAAGGACTGCCACGGTCTGCAATGCGGCTTCTGCACACCAGGATTCGTCACCACCATCGCCGCGTTCCTCGAGGAGAACGAATCTCCGACGCAGGAAGAAGCCACCGAGGCCATTGCCGGCAACATCTGCCGGTGTACCGGATATCAGAACATCAAGGCGTCGGTGCTGCGGGCTGCCGAGATCAAGCGTGAGAGAGCGGGCGAATTCCCTCTGGGGCCCGACGACGAATCGAGCCGAGCTGCACTCGATCGGAAAGTTCGCGGAGCCACCAATCCCGTCGGCGGACGGCTGGGCCGGGCATGAGCACTACCCGCACGGTCCCACCGCACACCCCGACCAACACCGCTCCACTCTTCGGCCAGCCGCTGTCGCGGTCCGAGGACACGCGGTTGCTGAGCGGGAAGGGCCGGTATCTCGACGACCTCGGACACGGCGCACTGATCGCTGCCTT